>UQPF01000031.1 GCA_900542905.1 uncultured Collinsella sp. | reverse complement strand
GGCAGGGCTACGGCTTCCGCAACATCGACAACCTGATCGCCCTCGTGATGCTCAGGTGCTCGGACCTGAAGCCGGCCCTGCCGGGGCGCGAGGCGTAGGGACTACCCACACGAACTCACGAAGGCTCTTATTTTTGGCAGGTATTTTCTGCGGTTTTGTCCTTTTAGCGAAAAGCGCCCCGCAACTGGCTCAATTCCAGTTGCGGGGCGCTTGCGTTTGCCCAGATAAAACAGACCAAAATAAACCTGTCCCTTTTTGGCAGGTTAGTCCCAGAAGCTGTCTTCCTCATCCTCGGACTTGGGTCCGCGGTCGACGTACATCTTATGGGTACGCTTCTCCATTACAAAGGCAAGAATCGCAAATAACAGGATGCCGCCGGCGAAAAGGATGGCAAAACCGGTGCGGGTGCCAAACAAAAAGGAAAAAACTGCGTCCATTGGGTGCCTTCTTGCGTAGTTGAGTTGGGTCGTAAACGCTCATAAGTATATACTTGCCCATACATGTACAAGGTTGCAACCTAAATGGAATGTATATCGCCGGAGGATCTAATGCTTGATATCAAGTTTGTTCGCGAGAACCCCGATGCCATCGATGTCGCCATGGCTAACCGCCAGACGTCTTGGGATCGCGAGAAGTTCTTTGAGCTCGACGACGAGCGCCGTGCCGTCATCACCGAGGTCGAGGAGCTCCAGGCTACGCGCAATGCCGAGTCCAAGAAGATCGGCGCCCTGATGAAGGAGGGCAAGAAGGACGAGGCCGAGGCCGCCAAGGAGGCCGTGCGCGCCGTCAACGAGAAGATTGACGGTCTGGCCGAGCGCCGTACTGCTCTCGAGCAGGAGCAGTACGACTTCATGGCTCACCTGCCCAACATTCCTTGCGAGGCCACGCCGTACGGCAAGGACGAGGACGAGAATATTGAGCGCCGTCGTTGGGGCACCCCGCGCGAGTTCGACTTCGACTTTAAGCCGCATTGGGATCTGGGCACCGATCTGGACATCCTCGACTTCGAGCGCGGCAACAAACTCTCCGGCAGCCGTTTTACCGTTCTCGGTGGCGCTGGCGCCCGCCTGGAGCGCGCCCTCATCAACTTCTTCCTCGATACGCACACCAGCCGTGGCTTTAAGGAGTGGTGGCCGCCCATCGTCGTCAAGCGTCAGACCATGTTTGGCACGGGTCAGCTGCCCAAGTTCGAGGACGACGCCTATCACGTCTCGGGCGACAACTTCCTGATCCCCACCGCCGAGGTCGTGCTTACCAACCTGCACGCCGGCGAGGTCCTCGATGCCGACACTCTGCCGCGTCGCTACACCGCCTTCACCCCCTGCTTCCGCGAGGAGGCCGGTTCCGCCGGTCGCGATACCCGCGGCATCATCCGTCAGCACGAGTTCGACAAGGTCGAGATGGTCAAGTTCGCTAAGCCGGAGGAGTCCGACGAGGAGCTCGAGAGCATGACCGCCGAGGCCGAGTATCTGCTGCAGCAGCTGGGCCTTCCGTATCGCGTGATTAGCCTGTGCACCGGCGACTTGGGCTTCTCTGCCCGTCAGACCTACGACGTCGAGGTCTGGCTGCCGAGCTACAACGCCTACAAGGAGATCAGCTCCTGCTCCAACTGCGGCGACTTCCAGGCCCGCCGCGCCAACATCAAGTACCGCGACCCCGAGAACTTCAAGGGCTCGCGTTACCTGCACACCCTTAACGGTTCCGGCCTGCCGGCTGGTCGTACCATGGCTGCCATTCTGGAGAACTACCAGAACGCCGACGGCACCATCACGATCCCCGAGGTTCTGCGTCCTTACATGGGCGGTCTCGAGAAGATCGAGCCGGTCGCGTAACTTGGCTGCATAGGGGATATGCAAGGGCGCTCCTTCGGGGGCGCCCTATTTCGTGCGCAGGTCCATACCATGCAGTGCGGACAGCTCGATAGAAAACACACGAACAAACGTTCTGTATACATGCATTTACCTGCTATGCTTTTGCTAACTAAGAGCAAGAGAAAGGGGATGTGATGGAGCTGTTCGACGAGCGGGTTGTGTTGTTCCAGAGTGATGAGGGCGGGGAGCACCTGCTGGTAACGTGCGAGCCGTCGGGTATGGGTGGCTTGGTGGTTCGGCAGACGAGTGAGGGACCATTGACGCAATGGTGCTATGAGGAGTCGCCGCATGTGGTCGAGACGTTTGTGGCGCATGAGGCGCTTGTTGTCCTTGAGCACTTCTATGGCGTTGGATCTTCTAATCAGGTCCTTGATTATCAACTTCATCCGAACACTTCCCACATTCATCCGCACATGTGCGGATGAATGTGGGAACCCGATACCCTGAGGGCCGGGCCGGCCGGCCCCGGGAGATCGGAGGACGGCATGTCCGG
>UQPF01000030.1 GCA_900542905.1 uncultured Collinsella sp. | reverse complement strand
TCGGAAAGACACGCCGAGGTCGCCGCGGAGGGGTTGATATAGGGAGAGGGCCTGACCCCATATCGTTGGGGCCAGGCCCGATTTTGCCTCTTGACAATGTCCTGCTCATATTAAAAGGAACGTCCCCTTCTGCCGGCAAGCTATGTTGATATTTGAGTTGTCGTCGTTTCGTTCGTGTGAGTCGTTTCGGCACCGTCGCCTTGTTCGTCCTCGTCCTTTTGCGCATCGGCGATGGTGGAGGCCGCCGCGACGATGCCGCGCTGGGGCGCGACGCCTGTCTGGGTCTGCGCGCCCTCGACAACTTCTGTGCCTGCATGCGCGAGCTCGGGCGATTTAAACACTGCGTCCAAGTTGGCGCCACCGCCGGCGTAGCCAAGCGCAGCGAGTGCGATGACGATCACTGCAACGACGACCGCGATCGGAACATAACGGTGCCAACCAGCCGGATTGAGTCCGCTGCGGCGAGCCGCCCCGCGGCTAATATAACCGAGCGTTCCGTCGTGCTTGAGCTTTGAGCCCACCACGCGTTTGCGGCCCCACAGTGAGGACTCTGCCTGCATTGCCAAGCGGGCGCTTGCCGAAGGATAGCCGTATTTAGTGCGCTTGAACGAGCCATCAAACCCCGAGGCGTGTTTACCCCACGTCACCGATGTCGTGCGTCGGTTGACCGGCGCGGCACTCCGCCTTCTGCGGCTCGGTTTTGAAGTCTCAGCCATATGCCCTCGCACGCCGTAACCAAATCGAAACAATAACGCTTTGGACTGTAGCACACGCGTCGCGCGCGGTCACGGGCGCCTCGCTCAACGGTTATCGTCCTTCAGCAAGTGCCACAGCGTTGTACGGCTTATGCCCAGCACCTCCGCCGCACGGGTTCGGTTGCCGTGGAGATGGTCTACAACCAGATGCGCGATATCTCGCTCGGTATCGGCCAGCGGTCGCAGGATATACAGGTCGCTTTCGAGTGTCGGGGCGCCAAAGGTTGCGGTCTTAATCACGTCCTCTTGGGCGAGCACTTCCTCCGCCACAGCGCGGTCCACCGTGCCCGCCCCCACCAATATATACAGTCGTTCCGAGACCTCGCGGAGCTGCAGATAATTGCGCGGCCAGCGGTAAGCATCGAGCGTCTTCGTCGCCGCGGCAGACAGCGTGGGCGCTGCCGTCCCAAATGCATCAGCGAGATATTCCAAATAGCGCGCGACCTTCGTCGACGCGGCTCCCTGCTCGGCGATTGCCGGCGCCACGCTCACCGCACAGGCGAAGCGCTCGGTCACAAAGGCGGCTTGATCACTTTCGCTGCCGCCCGGCATGTCATTCGCCGTCAGCACCACATGACAGCGCGTCGCCAACGCGGTGTCGGCCATCGTGGAGACCAGCTCGCGGAGGCGCTGGGGGCCAACCGCATTCCAGCCCTCAATGCAAAGTGTCAGCCCCGTTTGGAACAGCGGCGATTCGGAGCTTTTGAGCACATGGCGCCAACCGCGATCGGTGAGTTCATCGAGCGCGACGGAAACAAAGGGCTGATCGGCAAAAGGACCGTCCAGATAGAGGCGCTTGGCGATCTCAACCTGACCCGCTCCCAGCTCACCCTCGAGCATAAGGGGCACACCGCGCGCGTAGCTCTCGGCAACCGGTGCAGCCACCGCAGCGGCACCCTCAACGATGCCGTACGCACTCGATTCGTAGCGGGCCTCAACTTCGTCGGCGTTGAGCCACTCGATGCCCGCATGCGCCGCGGCGCCGCGCACCTCGCGGACCACGACGACCCAAAGGCCCCCGCCCTCTTTGTCGGTGGGGCGAACGGTCAGGCTCAGGCGCGTACCCGCACGCCCCATAACCAGACGCGCGCCGTCTCCTATACGGTCGAGGCGCTCGGCAACAAAAGCCGCCACATCCCGCTCAAGCGCCGCGTCATTCATGGTCGAGATCGCGACGCCCCCACGCGCATCGATTGCCAATGCCGAGGCCCCGGCAGCAGCCAGGGCCCCAGTCAAGATGTTCAGCTTGGCATCGCTATCCATGATTTGCCCCTGTCCGCGGCGACGTGCAACCGCCGACGGTCATACGACCGAGTGTTTCAAAATTGAACGATATTGCTCACCAAACACTATAGGGCAGAAAGCGCCGTCCTGCGAGTATAGATGTTGCCCCGCATCGCCATCCTGGCGGGGCGATAAGAGCTCTTCGGGACTTATAAACCTGCGGACAAGCCATACCCGCAAGAGCTCCTATCGCTCCACCGCAGGCTTGCGCTCACCAGCAACCAGCACGCAAACAAGCTACTTCTCTACCAGATTCCCAGCACGTGTTGCATTCCCAAACTCATGCACGCAATGCCAATCCAGCAGCAAAAGCCCAATGCGATGGGCTTGCCGCCCTTTTTGACCAGCTCGACGATATCGGTATTAAAGCCAATAGCCGCCATGGCCATCACAATAAAGAATTTCGACAGCTCCTTGATGGGCGCCGTAAAGGACGCGGGAAGCTGAAGCACCGTGGTGATCACGCTCGCCAGCACAAAGAACAGCACGAACATGGGAAACGCGCGTTTAAGCGAGAACGTGCTTTTGGCGTCACCGCCGGCCTTGCGCGCCAGATGCATCTGCCAGCATGCGAGAACCAACGTGATGGGAATAATGGCCAGCGTCCTGGTGAGCTTGACCACTGTGGCGCTCTCGAGCACATTGGCGCCGGGGTGCATGCTGTCCCAGGCGCTCGCCGCAGCCGTTACGGACGAGGTGTCGTTGATGGCGGTACCGGCAAACAGGCCGAAGCCCTCGTTGGTCAGCCCGAGCATGCCGCCGAGCGTCGGAAACACGAGCGCCGCGATAACGTTAAACAGGAAGATGACCGAAATAGCCTGGGCAATCTCGCGATCGTCGGCATCGATGACGGGTGCGGTCGCAGCGATGGCAGAACCGCCGCAAATCGACGAACCCACACCCACAAGCGTCGCGATCTTGCCCGGCACGTTCATAACGCGGCAGAGCACAAAGGCGATGACAAGCGAGGTCGAGATTGTCGCCACGATAATCGGCAGCGACTGGGCGCCCTTGGACAGAATCTGGGAGAGGTTCATGCCAAAGCCAAGCAGGATAACCGCGTACTGCAAGACTTTTTTGGACGTATAGGTGACGCCGGCGGCGAGCTGTTCGCGACGATTCTTGGGAAAGACGAGCGCCAGGACCATGCCAAAGAGGATGGCGAATACCGGACCGCCGACCACCTCAACCTGTTTGCCGAGCAACGTCGCGGGAATGGCGATGATCAGGCAGAACAAGACGCCTTTCCAGCGCTCGCGTACGATATTTGCCAGTTGCATATGGGATTCCTTCTTTCTATTTCACGTTTGCGACGGCTTATGATACGGCAACATTGAGCACAGCCTTGCGCAAACACAGACTAAGATGCCGCGATAGTTCTCAGGCAACAGCCGAATTACCCACCGCGGAGAGCTGATTCGCGGCATAATTAACAACTGACATATGAGTTTGATAGAACAGTTGCGAGGCGCTATGGAAGAATCGATGCACGTCGGCGAGCAGGAAACGAGCCTACAGGACCAGTCCTATCACACCATTCGACGCAAAATCGTCTACCTGGACTACAAGCCGGGCGAAAAGCTGGGCGTCAAGCAACTTTGCGACGACCTGGATATGGGTCGCACGCCCGTGCGCGAGGCTTTGGTTCGCTTGGCGCAGGAAGGCCTGGTGCGCACCGTGCCCCAGAGCGGCACCTACGTCTCACCCATCAACCTCACCCTTGCCGAGAGTGCCTGCTACATCCGCGAACATCTGGAAAAGCAGGTGATCGTGGAGTGCTGTGCGCGCGCCACGTCGGCCGGCATCGAGCAGCTCGACCGCGCCATCGCGCTGCAGGAAAAGGCCATGGCCGAAGAGGATCGCATCGGCTTCTTTTTGAGCGACAACCTCATGCATCACATGATTTTTAGCATCGCATGTCGCAGCACCGTGTGGTCGTGGCTCGAAGAGACCAATGCCGACCTGGAGCGCTTCCGCTGGCTGCGCGCCGCCACGCAGGTTCTCGACAATCAGGACATCGTGAACGAGCACAAGCAGATTCGCCGCGCCATCGCCGGTCGCGACCCCATCGAAGCGAGCTTTTTGGTCAGCAAGCACCTGCACATGATGTTCCGCAACCAGACCGAGGTTCTGGACCAGTTCCCCGAGTACTTCGAGACCAGCAAGCTCCGCTAACCTGCCAAAAAGGGACAGGTTCATTTTGGCAGGTTTTATCTGGGCAAATGCAGAAAAGGCCCGGCTCCGTCTTGATGCGGAGCCGGGCCTTAGTCGCTAGAACGGCGGAACCAACTATTCCACGGTCACGCTCTTGGCGAGGTTTCGGGGCTGATCGACATCGCAGCCGCGCAGGATGGCGACCTCGCGGGCGAGCAGCTGCAGCGGGACGCTCGCCGTGATGGGGCTGAACACGTCGCGGACTGCTGGCACGCGGATGATGCAGTCGGCGATCTTGTTGATCTCCTCGTCGCCCTCGGTGGCAACGACGATGACCTTGGCGCCGCGTGCCTTGCACTCCATAAGGTTCGACACGGTCTTGTCGTAGGTGGCACTCTTGGTGGCCACAGCGATGACAGGGAAGCCCGGGTCGATCAGGGCAATGGGGCCGTGCTTCATCTCACCGGCGGCGTAGGCCTCGGCGTGCAGGTAGCTGACCTCCTTGAGCTTGAGCGCACCCTCGTAGGAAATAGCGGCACCCATGCCGCGACCCACGAACAGCGCGGACTGCGCGTCCTTGCACAGCAGGGCGGCCTCATGAACGGCCTCGGTCTGGGTATCCAAAATCCACTGGATCTGCTCGGCCGTATCGGAAAGCTCGCGGAACAGCATGCGCGCCTGTTTGGTGGTCAGACGGTACTTAACCTGCGCCAACAGCAAAGCCAGCAGCGTAAGGCTCACGACCTGGCCGATGAAGCTCTTGGTCGAGGCGACCGCGATCTCCTTGTTGGCCTTAGTGTAGATGACGCCGTCGCTCTCACGCGCCACGGGGCTACCAACCACGTTGGTGATGCCGAAGACCTTGGCACCCTTGATGCGCGCGTCGCGAATGGCGGCAAGGGTGTCGGCCGTCTCGCCCGACTGGGACACGGCAACGACAAGCGTCGTCGGCGTGATGATGGGATTGCGATAGCGGAACTCGCTGGCCGCCTCCACCTCGGTGGGGATGCGAGCCCAGCCCTCAATGAGATTCTTGGCAATGAGTCCGGCGTGGTAGCTGGTGCCGCAAGCGATCACGTAGACACGGTCGATGTCGTTGAGTTCCTCGAGCGAAAGGCCCAGCTCGTCGATATCGAGCTCGCCGGCGGAGGTCATGCGGCCCACCAGGGTATCGCGCACAACGCGAGGCTGCTCGTGGATTTCCTTGAGCATAAAGTCGGGATAACCGCCCTTTTCTGCCATGTCCAGGTCCCAGTCGATGTGGGTGACCTTGGGCTCGATAACGTTGCCGGCCTCGTCGGTGTACTCGACGCCTGCGGGCGTAAGCTTGGCAAACTGACCGTCCTCGAGCACCACGACATCGCGGGTGGCGTCGATGAGCGCGATCACGTCGGAAGCAACATAGGAACCGGTTTCGCCCACGCCGACTACGATCGGGGAATCCTTGCGGGCCACGGCGATCACGCCGGGCTCGTCAGCGCACACGGCGGCCAGACCATAGGCACCGACCACGTGGGTGCAAGCCTCGCGCACGGAGGCCATCAGGTCGTGCGTCTCGACATAAGCCTCTTCGATCAGATGCGCGAAGACCTCGGTATCGGTCTCGCTCTTAAAGTGATGGCCGCGGCCCTCCAGCTCTTCGCGCAGCTCGGCGAAGTTCTCGATGATGCCGTTGTGGACGATGGCGATACGACCGTCGCAGCTGGTGTGGGGGTGAGCGTTAACGACGGAGGGCTTGCCGTGGGTGGCCCAACGGGTGTGGCCGATACCGCAGGTAGCGTCGCTGTCGATGTTGGAAAGCTCGCTCTCTAGGCCCGCGACCTTGCCCACGCGGCGGATGACGTCGAGGTGCGCCGCGGCGCCCTCGCCCACCTCGAGCGCGACGCCCGAGGAGTCATAGCCGCGATACTCCATACGCTTGAGGCCCGTGACCAGGATGTTCTTTGCAATATCAGAGCCGGTGTAGCCGACGATTCCGCACATAAGATAAATCCCTTCGTTCGCGTGACTGCAAGACGTCCACGCACAAGGGGCGCTGAGACGCATAACGTTCGAGTATTGTACTCACGCAGGCGCAAGCTGATATACCAGATGTGGTATCTCAACTTAGATACCACCCGATGCACACACGTCCAGCCGGTCCAAACCACCACAAAGGTGCCTGTCCCCTTCGTGGTGGTCGCGTTGGCAACAGCGTTTCCCCAGATAGGTTGATTTCCGATCTCAGCCGAACACATTGAGCAAATAGGCCATTCCCGCAGTTAGCTGAACGCCCCCGCGGCCCCTCCTGGGGTCCGGGGGCGCCGTTTTCCCAGTTGAAGGAACGGTGGAGAT
>UQPF01000029.1 GCA_900542905.1 uncultured Collinsella sp. | reverse complement strand
TCCGGACATGCCGTCCTCCGATCTCCCGGGGCCGGCCGGTCCGGCCCTCAGAGTATCGGATTCCCATATTCATCCGTACATGTACGGATGAATATGGGAAGTGTTCGGATGAAGTTGCCAATCAAGGAATGCCCAGATAACGCCGCGTCTATTTTAATTAACTGCTTTGAGCAAACAGTAAAATGCTACTATCTAACTTGCACGTAAGAAAGCAGATTAACGGTTAAGGTTAAGAAGTGGCAGGTATGTCGGAAGCAACTAGGACTCGCACGCATGCGCCCGAGGTTAGGCAGCGCGCCGTCGAGATCCTCCAAGAGGGGGTCGGCCATCGCGCCCTCGCCGCGGAGCTTGGCATTCCCCAGGCCACGGCTCGTCAGTGGGCCCGCGCGTATGCCGTGGGCGGTGCCGACGCCGTTCTCAATGCCGGTTCGCATCATCACACCTATTCGTACGACGTAAAGCTCGCTGTGGTTAAGGACCGTCTGGAAAGCGGCTTGACGGTTCGCGAGGCCATGATCAAGCACAAGATTCCCAGCGAGTCTTCGGTCAAGGCTTGGTGCCGTCAGTACCGTGAGGGCGGTGAGTCCGCACTGGTCGATAAGCCGCGCGGTCGCAAGCCGCGCGTTAAAAAGGCGGAATAGCAAACGGGATGGTGCGCCCACAGGGGCGCATTTTTCTTGCCGCGCCAACTTTTTGGACCGGCGCGAGCCTGTCGGGACATCCTCCAAAGTGGCCAATAAACCGCGCGCAGTGGCCCGCGCGCCTGTCGCTGCGATAGGGGAGCGTCGCCTCTCTGCTCCAAAGCAGACGTGCCCTTACCCCGTACGCCTAAAACTCCCCAGTTGACCGAAAACCTGCCGCCGCTGCTCCTCAATTGAGCTATAACGTTAAACAATTGCAGCGTTTTTGCATGGGGGAGTGATGGTATGACGCTACTGTATTTCCTTACCCTGTTTCCGCTGGTACCGGCGCTGGGCATGCTGCTCGCGCGCGGTGACCGCGCCCGCGATGCGGTGGGGCTCATAGGTTCCGGCATTATTATGGCGGTGACAGTTGTAGTCGCCGTCATGTTTTTTGGCACGGGTCCGCAGAGCTTTGAGGTTGCCCCCGGCACCTCGCATGTGCTCTCGATCATCTGCTCCGCCATCGATGTCATCCTGTGCGCCGTCATCCTGTACAACGCGTATAAATATAGGAACGCGCTCACCACGGTGCTCGGCATAGTCCAGCTGGTGGGTTCGCTCGCCTTTGCGGCCATGACGCTGCCCGCGGCCGAAGCCGTCACGGCGACGCCGCTCTACCTGGACTACATGAGCGTGATCATGGTCCTCGCCGTCGGTATCGTCGGCAGCCTTATCTGCGTGTATGCCCTGGGCTACATGAAGGACTTCCAGGCCCACGACGAGCACGAGGCTGCGCTGCGCGGGCAGACCGCGCCCGACCGTCGCCCGCAGTTCCTGGCGCTTATGTTCCTGTTCCTCTCGGCCATGTTCGTCATCGTGACGAGCGACAACCTTGAGTGGCTGTTCTGCGGCTGGGAAATCACCACCGTGTGCTCGTTCCTTATGATTGGCTACACGCGCACGCCCGAGGCCATCAAAAACGCCTTCACCCAGATCATCCTCAACATGCTGGGCGGCATCGCGTTTTTGGTCGGACTCATGTACCTGCACGTTAACGGCATGCCGCTGACCATCTCGGGCATGATCGAGCTTTCCGGCGCCGGCACCGCGCAGTCCGCGCTGCTGGTGATGCCGGTCATCTTGCTATCGCTCGCCGCCCTTACCAAGGCCGCACAGATGCCGTTCCACACTTGGCTGCTTGGCGCCATGGTTGCCCCCACGCCCACGAGCGCCCTGCTGCACTCGTCAACCATGGTCAAAGCCGGCGTGTTCCTGATGGTCAAGCTGAGCCCGCTCTATGCCATCTATCCCGTGACCGGCTTTATGGTCACGAGTGTGGGTGCCATCACGTTTTTGCTCGCTGCCCTCATGGCCATCTCGCAGAGCAACGCCAAGCGTGTGCTCGCGTACTCCACCATTTCCAACTTGGGCCTCATTAGTGCCTGCTTGGGTGTCGGCGCGCCCGAGGCCGTATGGGCGGCCATCTTCCTGATCCTGTTCCACACGGTGGCCAAGTCGCTGCTGTTCCTGTGCGTGGGCACGGCCGAGCATCATATCGGCAGCCGCGATATCGAGGACATGGACGGCATGTTCAGCCGCATGCCGCACCTGACGCGCCTGATGATGCTGGGCATCATGGGCATGTTTGTGGCGCCGTTTGGCATGCTCGTGTCCAAGTGGGGCGCCCTGGTGGCGTTCGCGCAGACCGGCAACGTGCTCATGATCATGGTGCTTGCCTTTGGCTCGGCCGCGACGTTCTTCTTCTGGGGCAAGTGGCTTGCCAAGCTTTCGGGCGTCGACCCCACGGCTCAAAACGTTGAGGTCAATGTCCATAAGACCGAATGGATGGCCCTCAACACCATCGCCGCGCTGCTTATTCTGTGCTGCGTGGCGTTCCCGGTTATCTCGAGCGGTCTGGTGTCGCCTTACTTGGCCATGGTGTTTGGCCGCGTGCCGTACGTTATTGGCAAGGACGCCATGTATCTGATGGTGGTTATCGTGGCTTTTATTGCCGTGGTGTTGCTGACTTCATTCCGCGTGAGCAACAAACCGCATGTAAACGTATATCTTTCGGGTGTGGGAACCGACAAATATCGCCATTTCCGCGGCTCGATGGGACACGAGGTAAAGGCCGAAAAGCGCAATTGGTACTCGGAGGACGCCCTTGGCGAGAAGCGTATTGGCCCCGCGGGTAGCGTCGTGTGCTGCAGCATTATCTTGTTTGCGCTGCTGTGTTGCGCATGGATTGGGCCCGAGAGACTTGCCATGAGTGCGCCCTCGGTGCTGCGCGGCAAGTATTTTGAAGGTTCGGGTGTCGTGGGCATCTTTATTGGTACCGTGGTGTTTGCTCTGCTGGCGCCTTTGGTTGGTGGTCTGATCGACGGCCTTGACCGTAAGCTTTCGGCTCGCATGCAGGGCCGCGTGGGCCCGCGCCTGCTGCAACCCTTCTACGATGTGGCCAAGCTCCTGCGCAAGGCCCCCGCCAGCGTAAACACCATGGACGACACCTACATGGCGTGCGCGCTCATCTTTACCGTGGTGGGCGGCGGCATCTTTGTGTCGGGCTCCAACACGCTGCTGTGCGCCTTTATGGTGACGCTCGCCGCGATCTTTGTGGTGCTGGCGTCCGCCTCGACGCAAAGCCCGTTTGCCCAGGTTGGCGCCGATCGCGAGCTGCTGCAGGTTATGAGTTACGAGCCTGCCGTTCTGCTGATGAGCGTGGGCCTGTACCTTGCCACCGACAGCTTTGATTCCATCGCCGTGACGGGGCAGTCATCCCCCATCATCGTGTACAGCGCGCCCATTTTCCTGGCGCTGTTCGCGGTGCTTACCATCAAGCTGCGCAAGTCGCCGTTTGACCTTTCGTACTCGCATCACGCGCATCAGGAGATCGTCCAGGGCGTCGCCACCGAGATGAGCGGCGGCACGCTGGCCAAGATGACCCTTATGCACTGGTGCGAGACCGTGCTGTTTTTGATGTGGGTGGGCATGTTCTTTGTTTGGGACAACCCCGTGAGCTGGGTCGTAGCCCTGGTCGTGATGGCCGCGACGTATTTTGTCGAGGTCCTGATCGACAACACCTTCGCACGCAGCACCTGGCGCAGCTGCTTTAGGCTCGGATGGGGCGTGGCGCTGGTGTTTGGCCTGCTCAACCTTATGCCCATCCTCGTCGACGTGTTTATTTAGGAGGCGGCATCCATGGATCATAAAATGTCGCGCTCGCCGTGGGTTATTCATTACGACGGTTCGAGCTGCAACGGATGCGATATCGAGGTGCTGGCCTCGCTCACGCCGCTGTTCGATGCGGAGCGCTTTGGCGTGGTCAACACCGGCAACCCCAAGCATGCGGATATCTTTTTGGTGACGGGGTCGGTCAATGCCCAGAACCTGCCCGTCGTGCGCCAGATTTACAACCAGATGCTCGAGCCCAAGTGCGTGGTGGCGTGCGGTATCTGCGCGTGTTCGGGCGGCGTATTCCGCGATGCCTATAACGTGATCGGCGGCGTGGACCGCGCGATTCCCGTGGACGTGTACGCGCCCGGGTGTGCCATTCGCCCCGAGACGGTGATCGATGCCATCGTGGAGGCGTGCGGCATCCTGGACCAGAAGGAGGCCGTGATGCGCGCCGGCGGCGACCCGCTTACCGTGGGCGGTGCCACTACTTGGGACGGTGGCGTTGAGCTGGGCGAGGATGGGTTTGTGGCTGCGGCTGAGGCCGGGGCCGGTGTCGACGCAGGCACGGCTGACGGTGCGCCCGCCGCTGCAAGGGAGGCCGAGTAATGCAAAAGGCTATCTATACCACCGTCGGGATCGATGAACTGTTGCCGCATGTGCAGGCGCTCAAGGGCGTCGGCGCGCGCTTTGTGCAAATGCACGCTGAACGCAACGTCGACGACGGCTCGTATCGCTTGGTCTATACGTTTATCAACGTTCGTGCTGCTCAGGAGCATATTGCGCAGGACGGCAGCTATGCGATTGAGAACCTGGTGGTTGAGGGCATCGACCAGTACCAGGAGATTCCGTCCATCAGCTCGTATTACCCCGCGGTGTTCCCGTTTGAAAATGAGGCCCACGACCTGTTTGGCCTTGCCATTACCGACATGCAGATCGACTTTAAGGGCTTTTTCTACCAGGTTTCGACTGCCGAGCCCATGAGCGTTATCACGCCCGAGGTGAAGGCCGCGCGCGAGAAGGCCATGAAGGTCCGTGCCGCCGCCGAAGCCAAGGCGCGCAAGGCCGCTGCCGAAAAGGCCGCCGCTGCTGCGGCTGCTGCAGGGGAGGGCGCTGCGAGCGCCGGCGATGCCGCGGGCTCCGATGCTCAGCACGATGAGGCTGCTGCGAAGGCCGCGCTCAAGGCTGCCGAGATGGAGGCAAAGCTCGCTGCCATGGATCCCGAGAAAGCAGCCAAGGTCCGCGCGGCGCTTGCCGCCAAGGCCGCCCGCGACAAGCAGAAAAAGGAGGCGTAAGGCCCATGGCACATCGCTCCGTCATTCCGTTTGGCCCGCAGCACCCGGTGCTGCCCGAGCCGCTTCATCTGGACCTGGTGATTGAGGACGACCGCGTTTTCGAGGCAATTCCGCAGATCGGCTTTGTGCACCGCGGACTCGAGAAGCTCACCGAAAAGCGCGACATGCACCAGTTTGGCTACATCGCCGAGCGCATCTGCGGCATCTGCGCCGTGGGCCACAGCTGCGGCTATGCCAGCGCCTGCGAGCGCATGCTCGACATCGAGGTGCCTGGCCGCGTGCAGTATATCCGTACCATTTTGCACGAGCTTTCGCGCATTCACTCGCACCTGCTGTGGCTGGGCCTGCTCGCCGACGCCTTTGGTTTTGAGGCGCTGTTCTATCGGTCGTGGACCCTGCGCGAGCAGATACTCAAGATTTTTGAGAGCACTTGCGGCGGGCGCGTGATTCTGTCGATTAACGAGATCGGCGGCCTTAAGCACGATATCGAGGACTCCGAGCTGGCGGGCATTGTCCAGACGCTCGACGCCATGCGTCCCGACTACGAGACCCTGGTGCATACGTTTTTGGACGACAATAGCTGCGGCGAGCGCCTGCACGGCGTGGGCGTGATCAGCAAGAAGGACGCGCTGGATCTGTCGATGGTCGGCCCGTTCGGTCGCGCCTCGGGCGTGGATTACGACGTGCGCATGTTTGGCGACGGCGCCTATGCTGATCTGGCCGCGTTTGAGCCTATCGTTGCTAGCGATGGCGACTGCTATGCCCGCTGCCAGGTGCGTTGTGCCGAGGTCACGCAGGCCATGGATATTATCAAGGAGCTTGTGGGCAAGATTCCGCACGACGGTATCGGCGGGCGCACCAAGCTCACGCCGGCCGACGGTGCGCGCGGCGAGGTTGTGATTGAGCAGCCGCGCGGCGAGGCGTATTACTATGTGCGCGGCAGAGGCACCAAGAACCTGGACCGTTTTCGCGTGCGAACGCCGACGTCGCAAAACCTGGCGGGTCTGACGCATGCGCTGCAGGGCGTGCTCCTTGCCAACGTGCCCATGATTATCCTGACCATCGACCCCTGCATTAGCTGCACGGAAAGGTAGGCGCGGCATGAGTTTACTGACATTTGCCAAGACGGCCTTGGGTTCTATGGTCAAGCAGCCGGTAACGGTGTGCTATCCGCAGGAGAAGCTCGCGGTACCCGAGCGCTTGCGCGGACATATCGTTAACGACATGGACGTGTGCATTTGCTGCGGCATGTGCGCGCGTCGCTGCCCGGCGGGCGCGCTCGCGGTCGATCGCAAGGGTGGAACGTGGTCGATCGACCCGTATGCCTGCGTGGTGTGCGGTGAGTGCATCGAGAGCTGCCCCAAGCACTGCCTGACTATGGACACCGCCCGCACCCCAGTCGCAGCGGACAAGACTCCCACAGTAGAAACCAAGCCGGAGTAACGCTGGGATAGAACTGGAATAGGGGCCGGTGGGGCAATTTTGCCCCACCGGCCCCGCGCTTAAACGCGCGGTTGTGCCGTCGCGAACAAAACTATGCCGGATTACTACGATAAATCGCCCACCTCCAACCACACCGCATTTGGCAAAATCAAAACCGCAGGTAGACGGCTTGTAGTTTTGCGAAAAAATCACGCGTGGTCGGGAATCTCGTTTTTATCGTAGTAAACCGGCATAGTTTTGAAATGACATCATATTCGTAACATCACTTGATCTCCCGTGGACAGAGGGAAACGGATCATTTTGGCCTCGCGAGGACATCCGTGTGGCCCGTTCGCCATGAAATGGGCCTATCTACTACGTTTGGGCGGTGGCCCTCAACCACGGCAAAAAATGCGAAAAGAAAACCGACGCTCCTATAAGTTGTCAAGAGGCAGTTTGCGGGAGCGCTCTCTCCAATTCGCACAGGAGCTCGTAATACCTCCTCTCCAGTTTCGTCGACCGCCGTTTCCCCCGTTCCAAGTGCCCGA
>UQPF01000028.1 GCA_900542905.1 uncultured Collinsella sp. | reverse complement strand
CCATGAATGCGGCGTGGCCGCCGCGGCTGAATTAGACACTCACCATTGTCGGCCTAATCCGCGGTCTTTCATGCAGCAGGGGCTCTCAATGTTTTTATGTCCTGCTCATATCGTCTCTGCCGGCAGTTTGGGACACTCCCGCGCTACTTGACGTATACCACGTTGTCGCGGCGCGGCTTTGCCTCGGGTAGCGTGTCCTCGGCATAGCCCAGAATGCAGTTACCGACACCGCGCAGGCTGCCGTCGGCGGGCAGGCCCCAACTGGCCAGTAGCTCCAGGCCCTCGGGCGAATCGAAAACCTCGTGGGCGCGATGAATCCAGCACGAATCAACGCCCAGCGCATAGGCAGCGTTGAGCAGGTTGCCCATGGCGAGCGAGCCGTCTTCCATATGTGTGGGCACGCTGCGGTCAACCAGCACCACCACAACGGTCTTGGCGCCATAGAAGGGGTCGCTGTTGCTGCCCATGACTTGCGCGTTGAGCTGCGAGAGACGCTCGACGGTCGCGAGGTCGGTGACGGCGACAAACGTCACCGGCTGGCGGCCCATGCCGCTCGGTGCATATTGGCCGGCTTCGATAATACGTGCAAGCTTTTCAGCCTCGACGGGACGATCGCTGTAGTTGCGGCAGCTGCGGCGGTGAATGAGTGCTTCGATAGTCTCCATGGTGTCTCCTTGCGGTGGCGTTGCAGATGCCCCGTTCATACCCGTCGGGCTCAAACGATAGACGGTCAATTGCCCGGCCAAAAGGATAGATTCCAATTGGGAAAGTAGGTTTGCATAAAAGTACCTTCAGAATGTGACAAACAAATGGGATGGTTAAACGTTTTATCCCGTCTACCCTGCGGTTTTTTACCACTTGCCTAAATGACGAACGCATAACCTCTGATAAAGGTTTTACTAAAGGAGTACCAACGTTTATCAATGCGCCGTGGTGGCGCCGGGCCAGGAGGTAACATCATGTTCCAGGCTGGAGATGTCGTCGAGACCGATTTCGAAGGATTTCTGAAGCTGCTGCGTTCCAAGACGCGCGCTTTCGTGTCGATCAACGATCACGAGTACTACATCACGCACACCGATGGCTATTGGCGTGTTCAGGATTGCGAGGCCCTCAACGACAAGGGCCACTTTACTGACTGTTCTGAGTTGGTCAACACGGTCTGCGAGGTCGTCGAGCTGCCGTGGATTGCCGGCAAGAGCCTGCATGACAGCTTCTCGGGCGCTACGGTCTATGAGGCCGTCGCCGCTTAACAGGCAATAAAACCCGATTTTCACGTGACCGCTGGCGCCGCCCCCGCGCCGGCGGTCTTTTTCTGCCGATAGGCCATAAAAATGCACGCATTTGCGGAGAGCCTGTTGACGATAGTCAAAACTCGGACTAATCTAGAGACACATAATTGGTCAAAAATCGGACAATTGAATGGTGGGATAGATGAATAGTGCGGTTACGCTGGTCGACTTCGATCGGTTGCTCAATGGACTCGACCATATCTATTCGGAGTTCTCGCGCGCCTGCGGCCTTTCGGACTGCGCCTATTGGATGCTCGTCGACACTAGCACGGCGGGCGGCAGTATTGCCGTAAGCCGTCTGACAAGCGAATGGTTCTACAGCAAGCAGACCATCAACTCGGCAATTAAAACCTTGACGGCGCGGGGCTTCGCAACGTTGGGGTTTGCCGAAGGCAGTCGTAAGAACAAGGTTGTGAGCCTGACCGAAGAGGGCAGGCGATTTGCCGAGCGTTATGCGCTGCCGGCACTCAAGGCCGAGCAGCGAGCCTTTGGCGCGCTTGAGCCATGTGAGCAGCGCGAGATTATGCGCTTGATCGGCAAATTCTCTCAGGTGCTCGGCGACGAGTGCGAGACATTTAAACAGCAGGTGGCAGCCGCAAGCCAGATGCAAGATCGACGTGAGGGGGAGTCGTGCGACTGTTAATGAGGTTTCTAAAGCCATATCGAGGGCTTGTCGCAGTGACACTGCTGGTGCTGCTGGTGGATAACGTCGGTACGCTGTTGGTTCCCACGATGCTGGCGAACATGGTCAACACCGGTATTACCACGGGCGATGTCGACTACATTTTACGCAACGGCCTATACATGTTTATCGCGACCAGCATGGCTAGCGGCGGCACGGTGCTGGGCTGCTATCTTTCGGCGCGCCTGGCCGCCAACGTGGCTTGCGATATCCGCAATGCCGTGTACGACAAATCGCTCGAGCTCGCGGCCAGCGATTTTGAGCGCTTTGGCACCGGATCGATGATCACGCGCTCGCTCAACGACATCAACGTGATTCAGCAGGCGATTCTGCAGACGATTCAGCTGGTGCTGCCCGTGCCGTTTTTGGCTGTGGCGGGCATCATCTTCGCCTGGTTTATCGATCCCGCCATGGGCACGCTTCTGGGCGTAGTCGTTGCGATCGTGCTCGTAGCGGCGGTCTTTACGGTGGCTAACGCCGCGCCGATCTTTATGCGCTTGCAGAGCTTTATCGACCGCATGAACGTGGTGCTGCGCGAAAACATCGTGGGCGTGCGCGTCATCCGTGCGTTTAACAAGGAGCGTCACGAGGAGCGGCGCCTGGACGAGGTGTTTAGCGAATACGCCGCCAACGCCATCAAAGTCAACCACCTGTTTGTGGGCCTCGACAGCTCCAGCTTCTTTTTGATGAACATCGCCGAGGTGGCGGTGCTGTGGGTGGGCGGCAACCGCGTAGGCGCCCACGCCATGCAGATTGCGAGTATCTCGGCGGTGCTGGAGTATGCAATTCTGATCCTGTTCTTTGTGATGATGGCGCAGATGGTGGTGCTGACGCTTCCGCGTGCTGCCGCGTGCCTGAACCGTGCGCAGCAGGTGTTGGAGATTGAGCCGAGCATCGTCGATGGCGAGCGCACGCTGGATGACGGGGCGCGCGAGCCCCAAGACGAAGCCGATGCGGTGGCCGTGTTCGACCACATGTCGTTTCGCTTTGACGATGCCGACGAGGACACCCTGTGCGACCTGAGCTTTGCCTGCCGTCGCGGTCAGACGACTGCGATCGTTGGCTCGACAGGCTCGGGCAAATCGACGGTGGCAAAGCTTCTGCTGCGCTTCCACGATGCCACCAAGGGCTCCATTCGCCTGAATGGTGTGGACCTGCGCGAGCTTACGCAAGACGAAATCCGCGGGCGCATTGCCTATGTGCCGCAGAAGGCGTGGCTGTTCTCGGGCACGGTGGCGAGCAACCTTCGCTTTGGTAACGAAGGCGCGACCGAGGGCGACATGCTTCACGCGCTTGAGGTTGCCCAGAGCACCTTTGTACTCGACCAACCGCAGGGGCTCGATACCCCGGTGGCGCAGGGCGGTACGAACTTTTCGGGCGGCCAGCGCCAGCGTTTGGCAATCGCCCGTGCGCTCATGAAGCATGCCGATCTATATATCTTCGATGACAGTTTTTCGGCCCTGGACTTTAAGACCGATGCCGCCCTGCGTCATGCGTTGCAAGACGAGACGCGTGACGCTGCGGTGCTCATCATCGCGCAGCGCATCTCGACGATCTTGCACGCCGACCAGATCGTCGTGCTCAAGGATGGCGAGGTTGTGGGCTTGGGCACGCATAGCGAGCTTATGGAAACCTGCGAGGTGTACCGCGCCATCGCGGAATCGCAGATGAAGGGAGGTGAGTAGCATGACCGAGGAGCTCAAGAAGCAGGGCGGCGTTGATGACGCCGCTGCCGCGGGACTGGTCGAGGAAACGGCTGCCGTGGCACCCGAGCTGGATGACGCCGCCAAGGCTGCAGCCGAGCGCGAGGCTCGCCGCCAAGCGCTCTACGAGGAAAACGAACGTGCCGAGGACGAGCGCGCCCGCGCCGAGGCAGAGCGTATGCGCGACGTGGACGATGAAGACGAGGACGAGACGCCTCGAGATACCTGGGCGACGGTGCGCCGCCTGTGGAGCGAGGCTGCCGGCGACCATTGGCGCTTCTATATCGTGTTCGCGAGCATTGTGTTCTATGCCATCTTTAACACTGCTGCGCCGGCATATAGCGCCCGCGTGATCGATGAGCTGTGGAGCCACATTCAGGTGGCGTTTGCCAACGACACCACCTTCAACATCACCTGGGAGAACTGCGGCAGGACCATCTTCATCTACTTTATGATCTGGACGGCCGCTGCCTCGTTCTACGCGCTCCAGAGCTTTTTGATGTCGAGCGTTGCCGAACGCCTCAACCTGTGCCTACGCAACCGCATCGCACAAAAGCTCAACCGTCTGCCGCTTGCCTTTTTTGACGCGCATCGTCCCGGTGAGGTCGTCAGCCGTGCGACCAACGACCTGGACAAGATGTCCGAGAGCATGCAGCGCGGATTGCTGCAGCTGCTCGTGTCGATCGGCACGGTTGTTGGTGCTGTGAGCGTGATGTTCGTGTTCAGCGTGCAGCTTACGCTCGTCTTTCTGTTCTTTACGGCACTGTCGCTGCTGGTGACGAAGGTCGTCTCGCGCCGCACACACGATGTGACGGGCGAGCGCCAGGAGTGGGTGTCCAAGATTACGAGTGCGGTCGAGGAAGGCTACTCGGGCCGTCTGGTGATTCGCGCGTTTAACCGCGAGCGCCAAAGTTCTGCCGAGGTGCACCAGGCCTCGGGCGAGCTGGCACGCGTGAGTGCCAAGGCCGACTTTATGATTAACGCCGTCGGCCCCGCGGTGCGCTTTATCGGCCGCCTGGCACAGATCGTGATTGCGATTGTGGGCTGCAGTATGCTGGTTGCCGGCCACATGACCGTCGGCGTGTTCCAGGCGTTCTTCCAGTTTATCTACGAGGCATCTGAGCCCATGACGCAGCTGTCGTTTACCTTCAACTCGCTGCAGAGCGCGCTGGCGAGTGCGGAGCGCGTGTTCGACCTGCTCGATGAGCCCGAGATGGAGGCCGATCCGCTGCCGGACGAGGCCGCCAAGCTGCCGGGCAAGGTCGAGGGCCGTGTCTCCTTTGAGCATGTGCGCTTTGGTTATTCGCCCGACAAGCCGCTTATGCGCGACGTGTCGTTTACTGCCGAGCCGGGCCAGAAGATCGCGGTGGTGGGAACCACGGGCGCAGGCAAGACGACGCTCATCAACCTGCTCATGCGCTTCTACGAGATTGACGGCGGGCGTATTACGCTCGACGGCGTGGATACGAGCCGCATGGATCGCGGCGAGCTACGTCAGCAGTTTGGCATGGTGCTGCAAGACGCCTGGCTATTCGATGGCACGATTGCCGAAAACATCGCCTACGGCTGCCCCGAGGCAACGCGCGACGAAATTGTGGCCGCCGCTCGTGCCGCGCAGGTCGACTTCTTCGTGCGCACCATGCCGCAGGGCTACGACACGCGCGTGGCCAACGATGCCGAAAGCATCAGCCAGGGCCAGCGTCAGCTGCTGACCATCGCACGCGTGCTGCTCAACAACCCGGCGATTCTCATCCTGGACGAGGCGACCTCAAGCGTGGACACGCGTACCGAGCTTGCCATCGGCCGTGCCATGGACGCGCTTATGCGCGGGCGCACGAGCTTTGTGATCGCGCACCGTTTGTCGACGATCGTCGATGCCGACCTCATCCTGGTCATGGACCACGGCAACATTATCGAGCAGGGTACGCATAAGGAGCTGCTGGCTGCCGAGGGTGCCTACGCCGACCTCTATCTGAGTCAGTTCGCATAATGTGACAAAGGGACAGTCCCGCATGTCACATCAAAAGGAATGGCGCGCCGGGGATTGATTCCCTGGCGCGCCTTTTGCGTCGGTGCCGATGTCGTTTTGTGCCGCTTGCGTTCCTAACGTTCGTCCACGAGCTTGGCGACGAGGGCCTTGAGCTCGGCCACCTCTCGCTCGAGTTCCTTGACGCGGCGGGCATTCTCGGTGATGCCCTGGCGGTTGAGGGCGGACTGCTCGGCGGCGTCATCGGGCATGTACTCGCGATGCTGCTTGGCGTCGAAACTCTCCTCGAACACACGGCAACCGTTGCGCTTGATGATACGTCCCGGCACGCCCACGACGGTGCAGTTGTCGGGGACGTCCTTAACGACGACCGAGTTGCCGCCGATCTTGACGTTGTTGCCGATGCGGATGTTGCCGAGCACCTTGGCGCCCGTGCCCACCGTGACATTGTTGCCCAGGGTGGGGTGACGCTTGCCGGTCTCGTTGCCGGTGCCGCCGAGCGTGACGCCCTGGTAGAGCACACAGTTGTCGCCCACAATGGTGGTCTCGCCGATGACGACGCCCATGGCGTGGTCGATAAAGAAGTGCTTGCCAATCTGCGCGGCAGGGTGAATCTCGACGCCGGTGATGTGGCGGGTGATTTGCGAGAGCACGCGGGCGAGCGAGCGATGACCGTGCTCCCACAGCCAGTGCTCGGGCACGTGGTTCCACTTGGCGTGCAGGCCAGGATAGGAAAGAAAGATGACCAGACCGTTTTGCGCGGCGGGGTCCTGCGCCTGGACGGTCTTGATGTCCTCGCGAATGGTATTGATAAAGCTCACCGGCCGCCCTCCCTTAGCGCCATGGCAATGCGATTCAATAAAGTATAGCGATTCGCTAGGGATTAAAAAGGACAATCTTGGCGGCTTTGCGCTACAAGTGTCAGTTATGCAAACTTGCTGGTAATGGAGTCATGCTTTTGTGGGGTTGCGCACGAGGGGGCACCGCAACCGTATACTGGTCAACTTGGACGTATCCGCGCCCACAACTGAGAGGTTTTACTTCATGGGTTTCATCAATTTTATTGCCGAGCTGCTTAAGGACCCGCGCACCGCGATCGCCAGCTGGATCGCCGCCGGCCCGCTTATGGCCTACGGCTGCGTGTTCCTGATCATCTTTATCGAGACGGGCGTGGTGTTCTTCCCGTTCCTTCCCGGTGATTCGCTGCTGTTCGCCTCGGGTTTCTTTGCCCACAACGGCGGCTTTAACATCGTGGCGCTTCTGGCCACCGCATGGGCCGCTGCCATTTTGGGCGATCAGTGCAACTTTATGATCGGTCACTTCTTTGGCCGCAAGATCATCGCTTCGGGCAAGGTCAAGGCCATGACGCCCGAGCGCATCAAAAAGTCCGAGGACTTCTTGGACAAGTGGGGTCACCTGGCCATCTTCCTGGGTCGCTTCTTCCCGTTTATCCGCACCTTTGTGCCCTTTATCGCTGGCATGGGCGGCATGCACTGGCGCAACTTTGTCGTCTTTAACGTGCTGGGCGGCATTACCTGGTCGACGGTCTTTACGCTGCTGGGCTACTTCTTTGGCGGCATTCCCTTTGTGCAGGAGCACTTTGAGCTGCTGATTATCGGTATCGTTGCCGTGTCGATCATCCCGACCGTGGTCGGTCTGGTTAAGGCCAAGCTGGGTAAATAGAACGCCTAGCTCGAGCCAGCGCGCAGACCGTACAGTTGAGGCCCGTCACTGCTTACGGTGGCGGGCCTCTTTAGCTTCGGTCAAATGAAAATACTTTAGTTAGTTAAAGAAAAACGTTTTATCAGACGCGTGCGGGGAGTACAATCTCGTGCATGCGAATCGACGTGCCATCGGCTTTGATGCTGCTCGCGTGTCCCGTCCGGCTCTACGCTCCGGGCGTGCGACGTTGCGACGCGGTCGGCCTCGGTCCTTGCGTGCGGGTTCGCGAGTATGCAACTGTGTATGTAAGGAGCGACATATGACTGTCGAGAAGAAGGATATCGATTGGGGTAGCCTCGGCTTTGGCTACATGAAGACCGATTACAGCTACGAGGCTCATTGGAAGGATGGCGAGTGGGACGAGGGCGGCCTGACCACCGACCACACCCTGCATGTCTCCGAGTGCGGCGGTATCTTCCATTACTGCCAGGAGGTCTTTGAGGGCCTGAAGGCCTACACCGCCGAGGACGGCAGCATCGTCTGCTTCCGTCCCGACATGAACGCTGAGCGTATGTATAACTCTGCCCAGCGCCTCGAGATGCCCTCGTTCCCCAAGGACAAGTTCGTTGAGGCCGTCAAGCAGGTCGTTTCTGCCAACGCCGCCTGGGTTCCGCCCTTCGGCTCCGGCGCGACCCTGTACGTGCGTCCGTTTATGATCGGCTCCGGTGACGTGATCGGCGTGGCTCCCGCTCCTGAGTACACGTTCCGCATTCTCGTGACCCCGGTCGGTCCGTACTTTAAGGGTGGCCTCAAGCCCGTCAAGCTGCGCGTTTCCGAGTATGACCGTGCCGCACCGCATGGCACCGGCAACATCAAGGCCGGCCTGAACTACGCCATGTCCCTCAAGCCCACGATGGAGGCTCACCGCGAGGGCTATGCCGAGAACCTGTATCTCGATTCCGAGTCCCGCACCTATGTCGAGGAGACCGGTGGCGCTAACGTCCTGTTCGTGAAGGAGGACGGCACCCTCGTCGTTCCGCAGTCCCACACCGACTCCATTCTGCCTTCCATCACCCGCCGTTCGCTCGTTCAGGTTGCTCAGGACCTGGGTATGACCGTCGATCAGCGCCCCGTCGAGTGGGCCGAGGTCAAGGCCGGTACCTTTGTCGAGTGCGGCCTGTGCGGCACCGCTGCCGTTATCTCCCCGGTTGGCGAGATCGACAACAAGGTTTACGGCGCCGACGAGACCGTGACCTTCCCGGCTGGCTACACCGAGATCGGTCCTGTGATGAAGAAGCTCCGCGAGACCCTGACTGGTATCCAGTCCGGTGCTGTCGAGGATAAGCACAACTGGGTTTACACCGTGGCGTAAGCTGTCTTAGCTGTCCGGCCCGAGGGCGACCTTCCTTTCCGGCGCGTCCTCGGACATGAAAGAACCCCCGCTGCGCACTACGTGCGGCGGGGGTTCTTTCGTCCTGCGGAGTGCGCCGGAAAGGAAGGTCGCCCTTTTGTTTTGCTTCGCGCCATGTGGGGGCGGTGGCGACGTGCATTTTTGCGAGTATTCTGCAATCGAAGGCCCCTGCATACCGACCTCGGGCAAAAAATCGGGATTTCTCGATGTTTTCTACGGATGATGGGCGGGGTTATGGGCTGACAGCGGTTGATTTGCAGGGATATTCGCGGTCTTTGGCATTTATCGTGGCGCCCGAAGCTCTTGGTTATGTTGAATACTCCTAAAAATGCACGGCGCTTAGAGGGGGACCTTCGCGAAAAAGGAAACCGCCCCGTCGAAGTATGCATTCGACGGGGCGGTTTATGCATTTGGCCGATTAAGGATGCGCTGCCAAACTACTAGAACTTGACGGTCGGGGCCTGACGGGCTGCTTCGGCGGCCTCGAAGCCCTGGCGCTCCTTAAACTGGAAGATGCCGGCAAAGATGACAGCCGGGAACGTCTGAATGGCGTTGTTGTAGCTGAGCACGCAATCGTTGTAGCTCTGGCGTGCATAGCTAATCTTGTTCTCGGTATCCTCGAGTGATGCCTGCAGCTGCGTAAAGTTGGTGTTTGCCTTAAGGTCGGGATAGGCCTCGGCCACGGCGAAGAGCTGGCGCAGCGCACCGGTCAGCACGTTGTCGGCTTCCATCTTGGCCTCGGGCGTGGTTGCCTTGACGGCGGTGTTACGCGCGCTGATCACGGCGGAGAGCGTCTCCTGCTCGTGCTTGGCGTAGCCCTTGACGGTCTCGACCAGGTTGGGGATCAGGTCGTTGCGGCGTTGCAGCTGCGTATCGATGTTCTGCCAGGCGTTATCGATGCGGTTACGCTTGGTGACCATGTTGTTGTAGATGCCGGCGATGGCGCAGACAATCACAATGACAACAACGATGCCGATGATGACGGTAATCATGATGTCTCCGTTTCGAATGGCCGCGGCGGCATGCGCCAGCTGCCGTTGGTATAACGCTACTAGTATACCCGCAACGTTTTACCGTGCCGAACTTTCCGGTAAGCGTTGTGTTTTCGGCGGGGTTGGCACCGGGGCAAAGCGCGCGAGGTACAGGTGTAAGATATGCGACAGATTGACGAGTGTTGTCTTTGTCCTGAGGATGGCGATACCAGTGGACCTTCGCATCAAGAAAACCTACCGCGCCCTGTTCGATGCCTTTACCGAGCTTCTCGAGGAGCATCGGTTTGAGGACCTGACGGTCGCCATGCTGTGCGACCGCGCCATGATTCGCCGCACGACGTTCTACAAGCACTTTCGCGACAAGAACGATTACTTTGCCTTTTATATCGATGAGCTCATGTCGGGCTTGCCGCAAAAACAGCCCGATGAGGCCGGCGCGGTATCTGCCGAGGACGTGCGCGCGCTTCGGCACGCGATTTTGGACGATGCCATGGATTTGATTCTGGCGCACGAGCGGCTCATGGATAACATTTTGGCAAGCAGCATGTCGGGCATGTTGACCAACGTTATTTGCGACCGCATTGCCCGCTCCATCCGCGAGCGTGTGATGAACGTGCTTGCCGAGGATGCCCTGGCCCCCGTGTCACTCGAGACGACGTCTGAGTTTGTCGCCGGCGGTATTATTCGACTTTTCACGATATGGTGGGAATCGGGCCACGATCTTGAGCGCCGACCTGAGATAGCCGACGTGGTCGATGCGTTGTTTGAGCGGACCATGACACCGGTGCATCACTAGGAGTGGCGGAGAGAGGGGGATTCGAACCCCCGGAACGCTCTCGCGCTCAACGGTTTTCAAGACCGCCGCATTCAACCGCTCTGCCATCTCTCCGTGAGTCGTAATGATAGCATCGTTTTGAATTTGCAACAGGGAAGGCGAACGATGACGATCACTGAAATCGACGAGAAGTTCATGCGCGAGGCGTTGGCGGAGGCGCGCGCCGCCGCGACGGTGGGCGAGGTGCCCATCGGAGCCGTAGTGGTGCGCGACGGCGAGATCGTCGCGAGGGCGCACAATCGGCGCGAGCTCGACCAGGATCCTTCGGCTCATGCCGAGTTCGCGGCCCTGTGCGCTGCCTCTCGGTCGCTCGGTCGTTGGCGCCTTTCCGATTGCACGGTCTACGTGACGCTCGAGCCATGCTGCATGTGTGCGGGGCTTATGGTTAACGCGCGCGTGGGGCGCTGCGTGTATGGCGCGGCTGATGCCAAGGCGGGCGCGCTGGGATCCCTGTATGACCTCAATGCCGACTCGCGCCTGAATCATCGGTTCAATGTGACCGCCGGCGTACTGGCGGATGAATGCCGCGAGCTGCTGAGTAGCTATTTTGGCGGTCTGCGCGGAGCGGGCGGCGCTGATTGCGGTTGTGGGGCCGATCTTGAAGCACACGCCGCTCACGCCGCAGCGCTTGCAGGTGCCGGTGAGGATGCTGGCACGGCGGTTGACTTTGGTCCTGTATGCCGTCGGCCCCGCCGTGTGCTGCTGGCGATCGACTCCTTTAAGGGCAGCGTTTCGAGCGCGCAGGCGGAGGCAGCGGTTGCCGAGGGCATGCGCCATGTGTGGCCCGATGCCGAGCTGAACGCTTTGCCGCTGGCAGATGGCGGTGAGGGGACGCTCGATGCCGTTGCCGCGTGCGGCGGTGAGATTGTGACCTGCGAGGTTGCGGGACCCTTTGGCGATGGTGTGCCTGCCCGGATGTTAGTGGACGGCGAGCACGAGTCGGTTGTTATTGAGATGGCCGAAGCAGCAGGCGTCGGGTACTCACCTTGCACGGAATCGGCGGCGCTGGCTGCTACAACCTATGGCGTGGGCGAGCTGATGCTCCGTGCAGTTCGTGTCGGGGTAAAGACTATCTATATTGGCTTGGGCGGCAGTGCCACCAACGACGGTGGCGCCGGCATGCTGCAGGCGCTGGGCGCGCGTGTGGTCGATGATCAGGGATGCGATGTCGCCCCCGGTCTTGCCGGCCTTGAGCAGGTGGCGAGCGTTGATTTGGCGCCAGCGCTGCAGGCTTTGGATGATGCTCGTATCGTTGTGCTTTCCGATGTCGAGAATCCGCTCGTGGGGCGTCGAGGCGCACTGGCGGTGTTTGGCGGGCAGAAGGGCCTGCCGGCGGATGATGTCGAGGCGCTGCGCAGATACGACGGCTGGATGGTCGGCTACGGTCGCCTGCTCGATGCGGCAATTTTCGAGGCGCGAGCCCAGGGGTTGTTGCGCACACCCGAGGGCGCACGGACATTTGGCTCGGTGCTCGGCGTGCCCGGCGCGGGCGCTGCCGGTGGCTTGGGAGCCGCGTTGCTGGCGCTCGGTGCGGAGCTGCGCTCGGGTGTAGAGACGGTGCTCGATCTCGTGGGGTTTGACGAGCGCGTGCGCGATGTCGACCTGGTCATAACAGGCGAGGGCAATATGGACGAGCAGTCCGCCGCCGGTAAGGCGCCGGTGGGTGTGGCTCGCCGCGCCAGGCGATATGGCAAGCCGGTGGTCGCCGTCGTGGGCGGCCGTGCTGACAACCTGAACGCGGTATATGAGCAAGGTATCGACTTGGTACTGCCGATCTGCCGCAAGCCCATGCCTCTCGACCAGGCGCTCAATCCTCAGGAAGCCACAACCAACCTCATCTTCGCCGGTGAGTCAGCCGCCCAAGCCTACGACCTCGCTCGCCTCTAAAACCCATCCCCTCGATAAGTTGCGGTGAAATACGGAGTGTTTTTGCCTTTAAGGTGCCAATTCAGTCCGTATTCCACCGCAACTTCGAGAATGGCCATTCGAGGTTGGCCGCCTTGTGCCTTGGGTCGGACCGTTTGCCACGAAATGCGACCATCTACTACGTTCAACCGGCCACCTTCGACCATCCCGGAATTTGCAAAAACAAAACCGACGCTCCTATAAGTTGTCAAGAGGCAGTTTGCGGGAGCGCTCTCTCCAATTCGCACAGGAGCTCGTAATACCTCCTCTCCAGTTTCGTCGACCGCCGTTTCCCCCGTTCCAAGTGCC
>UQPF01000027.1 GCA_900542905.1 uncultured Collinsella sp. | reverse complement strand
TCCGGACATGCCGTCCTCCGATCTCCCGGGGCCGGCCGGCCCGGCCCTCAGGGTATCGGGTTCCCACATTCATCCGCACATGTGCGGATGAATGTGGGAAGTGTTCGGATGAAGTTGATAATCAAGGGTTTCCCCAGATAAAACCTGCCAAAATAAACCTATCCCTTTTTGGTAGGTTTGGGATGCTACAATCTGGCTTGTACTTGAAACGCATCAAAGGGGCCGCTATGGCAAAGGTAAAGATCAGTGACGTCGCGCGCGAGGCCGGGGTTTCGCTGGGCACGGTTTCCAACGCGCTCAACCACCCCGAAAAGCTGCGCCCCGAGACCCTCAAGCTCATCAACGAGACCATCAATCGCCTTGGCTACCTGCCCAACCAAAGCGCCCGTCAGCTCGCGGGCGGCGCCACCAAGTCCTTTGGCCTGGTGCTCCCCCGTCTCGATCACGGCTTTTCGCTCCAAATCGCCAGCGGCGCCCACAACGAGGCACGCAAGCACGGCTACGATCTGCTCATCGCCAACGCCGATAACGACGATATTCTCGAGGACCATTACCTGCGTTACTTTATGGGCACCCAAATGTCCGGCGTCATGGTTCAGCCCATGGCATCCCCCGACTGGCACCCCGCCATGACCAAGATGCCCGTGCCGATCGTCCATCTGGACATCCATTGCTCCGAGCCCGGCTACTACGTAGCGGCCGACAACGAGGCCCAGGGTCGCATCATTGCCGAACTTGCCATCGCCCGCGGTGCACGCCATATCACCGTTGTGGGTAGAGCAGCATTTATGCAGCTCACCCTACGCGTGCTTGGCATTCACAAGGCCCTCGCTCTGCACCCCGATATCAAGATCGAAGTCATCGACGCCGGCGAATGGAATACCGCTGCCGACGGCTACGGCATCGGTGCCCAAATCGCCGAGCGCCCCGCGAACGAACGCCCCGATTTTGTCGTCGGCCTGACCGACGTGTTGGCCTCGGGCGTTATCTCGGCGCTGGTCGACAAGGGCATCTCTGTACCCGGGCAAGTACGCGTAGCAGGTTGCGATGGCAACCCGCTCGCTTGGAGCGGATCGGTCCCGCTCACTACGGTAGCGCCCCCGGGCTACGAGATTGGCCGCAAGGGTGTCCAACTGCTGATGGAGCAAATCGAGAACAAGGCCCCGGCAAAGACCAAGCATATCCGCGTCGGCTCTGCAGCGCGCACCGTCACCGCAGTCACCGCCGCCGAGGGTATCAACCGCCAAGAACTGGTACGTCCGTTCCTGCTGGAACGCGCCAGCACCCAGGCAAGCAGCCAGACCGACGCCACGGCCATCAACCTCGGTGCGTATCTATAGCACGACCGCAAGTATGCTAAGTCGCCGCTTAAGCAAAAGAGGCCCGACCATTGCCGGGCCTCTTTTGCTTAAGTGCAAACGTGAGCAATTGCTCGTTTCAACGCCGCAATTGTCTAGCGCACGGCCTTGACCGCCGCCGTCAGATCGAATAGCGTATCGAGCACCGCCTCGCAGCCGTCCACCACGTCCTGCGGAAGCGGCACGATATCGGGGACGGCAAAGACGTGACAGCCAGCCGTGATGCCCGAGACGCAGCCGTTGCGTGAGTCCTCGACCACGGCACATTCCTCGGGAGCAAAGCCCGCGCGCTCGCAGGCGAGCAGATACATCTCGGGGTCGGGCTTGCCGTGCACGACGTCATCGCCGCAGGTCACCGTTTCAAACTTGTCAAAGAGGCCGACCATCTTAAGGTTGCGTTCTGCCGTGACATGGCGCGATGACGTCGCAAGGCCCACGTGATAGCCCGCAGCCAGCAGCTCGTCTAGGCACTCGGCGGCGCCGGCCTTAAGCTCCAGGTCGGTCTTGACCATCTCGTCGCGAATCTCCTTGTGACGATGATAGATCGCCTCAGCGGTTTCTCTACTGCCGTAATGTGCCTCAAGGATGTCCATGACATCGGGCAGCGTACGACCGATAAACTGATGAATCAGCGTGTCATCAATCGCGACACCCAGCTCAGCGGCGGGCGCTTTCCATGCCTTGATGCCCAGACGCTCGGTGTCGACCAGCGTTCCGTCCATGTCAAAAATAACAGCCTTGATCATATCGGTCCCCCATCGACTCTCGCTGTCGCATTGCCGCAACTCTACCGCATTTGGCAACTTGTATATAACGTATATACCATATTGCACTTTCGTTACATAGATAGAAGTCTTATGGCAAGTAACGCATTAGGATTATAGTTTTCGATCGAGTACTCAACGATAAGGATCGTTTCATGATTTTAGACACCATGGCACCCGCAGAGGAGCTTCAAGACAAGCTATCGGCGCTCGAACAGCTGCTTTTGGCATACGGGCGCGTGGCTATCGGGTTTTCCGGCGGCGTTGACAGCAGCTTTTTGGCCGCCGTATGCGCCCGCATCATGCCTACCAATACCCTCCTCGTCCATCTCACCACGCCGCTCATCGGCACGCCCGAGCAGGCTTCGTTTGAGCGGTCCGTTGACGGACAAACCGATGAGGGTCCGCATTTTATGCTCCCCGTGCTCAATCTTTCGGTCGATCAGCTGCAGCTCCCCCAGGTAGCCTGCAACGATGCCGACCGCTGCTACCACTGCAAGCGCGCCGGCTTTACCGCTATCGTCAACCACGCCAAGTCGCTAGGCTTTCCCACCGTCATCGATGGCAGCAATGCAAGCGATCGCGGCGACTACCGCCCCGGCATGCGTGCGGCAGAAGAGCTCGGTGTACGCTCACCCCTTATGGAGGTCGGCTTTACCAAGGACGAAGAGCGCGAGCTGCTGCGCGCATGGGGCTACCCCGTCTGGAACCTGCCGGCAGGCGCCTGCTTGGCCACGCGCATTCCCACGGGCGAGGAGCTTACGCGCGAGAAGGTCGATTTAATCCGCGCCTGCGAGGATTATCTGCACGATCTTGACCTGGCGCAGGTCCGCGCACGCCTGGTCGGCGGCTGCATGCATATCGAAGCCGCCCCGGCAGATGTCGCCAAGATCGCCGCCCTCGGCGGTACCGTGGTCAACGACGAGGGAAAGACCCCGCTGCCCGCCGCCATCGAGTCCGCGCTGCGCAACCTAGGCTGCGGACACATCTCCCCCGAGGTCGCCCCCTACATCCACGGCAACATGAATCTTTAAGTTACGCCGTTTTACAAACGGCGTAACCGCTCGGCGCTGCGCAGGCCCCGGGCACGGCAATCTGACGTTCAACTGCACGGGCGCGACCAAAAGGTCAGCGCCCGCTTGTTTCACGTCACCTTGCCGCACCCGGAACCTGCTCGCTCGCGCGTGCTCAACCTGAACTGCGTTAACTGACCTGCCAAAAAGGGACTGGTTTATTTTGGTAGGTTTTATCTTGGGAAACGTCGGATAGCCCCGCACATCCCAACCATCGCAGTCCCTTCTGGGACAAATGGACCGATAGCGCGCCTCCCCAATCTTTAAGAATCTGTTCGGCAAAACTGTCTGCGGCGTCTCCTGCTAGACTGGTAGATTCCCAACCGTCCATCCAGGAGCCTCAATGTCGCGCAAATCCGCCTACAAGCAAGTACTTTCCATCGGCGCCGCCGTGGTGCTGGGGTTTGCGCTGTTCACAGGGTCGCTCGACGGAGCGCCCAAGCTGCTCTCGCCGCAAAGCGATGAGCAGGCGGCGGCTCTGGCCGAGAAGCAAAGCGAGAGCCCCAACCGCACCGACGACGAAGCGGACTTAGTCGCCCGGCTCGAATCGGGAATAGCCAGCTCCACGGACTCCGAAGATGATCAGAACTCCGGCGATGGCCCTGAATCCGCCACGACCGACACCGCTGACGATGTCTCTTCGAACGTCACCCCCATCGACGAGATCGAAAACCCCGATCTCGACCGCGCCCGCGGCGTATATCTCAGCAGCATTCCCGACTACGCCGGCAACCCCTACGTTGCCCTTCGCGCCGACAGCACGCACCCGCTCGGCACACCGTCGTTCACGCTCGATGAATACGAGCGCGCCACCGAAGAGGGCTGCTTTAAGAAGTTCTCCAAACTCGACAGCCTGGGCCGCACCCGCAAAGCGCTCGCCTGTGTGGGCCCCGAATCGCTCGGTCAGGGCAAGCGCGGCGACATCTCGCGCATCCACCCCGCCGGATGGCACCAGCAGCGCTACGACTTTATTCCGGGTCAGAGCGTCTACAACCGCTGCCACCTTATCGCTTGGTCGCTCTGCGGCGAAAACGCCAACCGCAAGAATCTGCTCACCGGCACACGCTATCTCAACGAGACGGGCATGTTGCCGTTTGAGGAGCAAATCCTCGACTATATCCGCGACACGGGCAACCACGTGCTCTATCGCGTCACGCCCATGTACAACGAAGAGGAGCTCGTCTGCCGTGGCGTACGCCTCGAGGCGCAATCGGTCGAGGACCACGGCAAGACGCTGTGCTTCCACGTATATTGCTACAACCTGCAGCCGCATGTGCAGATCGACTACGCCACCGGCCGCAACCAGGCATCCGGAGACTAGTGCCGACCGCGTCGCCCGTAACCAAAAAATGATCCGTTTTCCTCCGTCCCCAAGGGATCAAATAAGGCCGCCCCGGTTACCCAGGGCGGCCTTTTCGTCAGCACCTACATTGCAGACAAAATCACACGCTACTTGGCGCGACCCTCCTCATAGCGCTCGACCAGGTTGGCCTGAACGTCATAAGGCACCTGCTCGTAGCCTGCAGGCTTCATGGTAAAGTCGCCCGTGCCGCGCGTAATGGAGCGCAGGCGCGTCGAATAATCCGTCAGCTCGGCCAGCGGCGCCTGGGCGATGACCACGGTGTCACCGCGCTCATCGGTCTCCATGCCCGTCACGCGACCGCGCGAGGCCGAGATGTCGCCCATCACGGCGCCGGCGTAGCTCTCGGGGATCGTCACCGTGATTTCCTCGATGGGCTCCAGTACCACCGGATCGGCATCGGCACATGCCTTGCGCAGGCCAATGCGAGCCGCCGCGCGGAACGCCATCTCGTTGGAGTCGACGCTGTGATACGAACCGTCGTACACCGCGACGCGAATGCCCGTGAGCGGGTAGCCGGCAATAATACCGTCCTTCATGGTCTCCTGGACGCCCTTGTCCACGGCGGGAATCAGCGAGCGCGGGATGCGGCCACCCACGACCTCGTCAACAAACTCATAGCCGTCGCTCGTGCCGTCGGGCCCAATGAGCGGCTCCACGCGCAGCCAGCAGTCGCCATACTGACCGGCACCACCGGTCTGCTTCTTGTGTCGGCCCTGTGCGCTCGCCGTGCGGCGGATGGTCTCGCGATACGGAATACGGATCGGCACGCTCTTGGCAGCAACCTTGGTGCGGTCCTCAAGGCGATTGAGCAGCACCGAAACCTGTGCCTCGCCCACCGCCGAGATGATGGTCTGGCCGGCCTCTTCGTCGCGGTCGATGCTCATGGTCGGATCGGCCTTGCACGCCTTCTCGATAAACGTATAGAGCTTCTCCTCGTCGCCGCGGTTCTCGGCCTCGATGGCAATGCGGTACTGCGAGTTGGGGAACTTAAACGCCGCCGCCTCGACCTTACCGGTAATGGAGAGCGTGTCACCCGTCTCGGCCGCCAGCTTGGGCGCCACGATGATATCGCCGGCATAAGCGTGGCCGACCTCGGTCATGTCACGACCGCACATCACATACAGGTGAGCCAGACGCTCGCCCTTGCGCGTGCGCGCGTTGATCAGCTCAAGGCCGGGCTCAAGCGTACCCGTCAGCACCTTGATAAAGCTGATGCGGCCCTGCTGCGGGTCGGCCAGGGTCTTAAACACAAACGCCACCGGGCGGTCATCATCACTCGAGATCTTGAGCGAATCGCCGTCGATGAGCGGCATCTCGCCGTAGTCAGTCGGCGCCGGGAAGTACGTGGCGATGTCGTCCATCAGCGAGTTGACGCCCTGCTCCTTAATGCAATCGCCCGCAAAGACCGGCACAAAGATGCGCTCGGCGATCGCCTTAGACAGCAGGCCTTCAAGCTCCTCCTGCGTCAGCGTCTCCTCGCCTTCCAGGTATTTCATCATCAGCTCGTCGTCAGCCTCGGCCACCAGCTCGCACAGATGGTCATGGGCCTCCTCGGCCTGGGCACGATACTCCTCGGGAATCTCCGACTCAACGGCCTCGGCGCCGTTGCAGTGGCGCGCCTTCATGCGCACTAGGTCGATGATGCCGTCAAAGTCCTCGCCCTCGCCCCAGGGAAGAGTCACGGCGCCCAGGCGCGTACCAAAGCGCTCCTGCAGCAGGTCCATTGTGGTCGCAAAGCTGGCCTCGGAGCGCGACAGGCGGTTTACGAACACCGCACGCGCCAGACGCAGGTCCTCGGCGGCATACCAGAGCTTAACCGTCGTAGGCTGCGGGCCGGCCTCGGCGTCGACCACAAACAGAGCCGTCTCGCAGACGCTCATCGCGGCATAGGCGTCGCCGATAAAATCGGGGTAGCACGGGGCATCGAGCACGTTGATGCGCGCGCCCTTCCAGTCGATCGGCGCAATGGTCGTCGAGATGGAGAACGAACGCTTGACCTCTTCGGGGTCATAGTCGAGCGTGGGCTTGGTGCCGTCGTGGCCGCCCAGGCGGGCGGTCTTGCCGGAAAGGTGGAGCATGGCCTCGGCGAGTGAAGTCTTGCCCACCCCGCCTTGGCCTACGAGCACCACGTTCCTTACATTGCCGGTCTTGGGAGCACCCATGATGACCTCCTTGCAGGGCCGCGCGCAATGCGCGACGCCAACGGGGAGAGTTCGCGGTCGGTGCCGTCCCGGGAGCAGCATGGTCGGCAGCCGAGCCGACTCACCCTCCAAATGTCCTATGCCACCACCCTACCCTCACAGGTGACTGTCCATGCACACCTTTCGGCGCACGTATGGATACGGGCGGCGAGAGGACGGGGCAGGCATGCAGGGCGATTATTAAACCCCATCGATATAAACAAAAAGCCGCCACAGACCGTAAGGCCTGTGGCGGCTTCGCCTCAATTAATAGTTGAGTAAATATCTAAGTCTATCCCTCGATACGGCTCAAGAACTCACGCGTGCGCTGCTCGCGCGGATGGTCGATAACCTGCTCGGCAGGCCCCTCCTCGACAATGCGACCGCCGTCCATAAAGACCACGCGGTCGGCAACATCGCGCGCAAACTGCATTGCGTGGGTCACGATTACCATCGTCATATTCTGCGCCGCCAGGTCCTTGATGACGCGCAGCACCTCGGCCGTCAGCTCTGGATCGAGCGCCGAGGTCGGCTCATCAAAGAACAAGATTTCCGGATCGAGCGCCAGGGCGCGGGCAATACTCACGCGCTGCTGCTGACCGCCCGAAAGCTCACACGGTACCTTGTTCTCGTTGCCCGTCAGCCCCATTTGCGCAATCAGCCCGTGAGCGCGGGCTTCCGCCTGCTCGCGCGGACGCTTAAGCACGCGTATCGGCGCGTCGATGATGTTTTTCATCACGGTATAGTGCGGGAACAGGTTGTAATTTTGGAACACCAGGCCGAATCGCGAGCGCGCCTGCTTGGGAACATCTCCCTTCGCATAGACCGCGCCCGATCCCACATCCGTCGCAACCGCAAGGTCGCCAAACGAAAGCGAGCCACCGTCGAGTGTCTCGAGCAGCGTAGCGCAGCGCAGCAGCGTGGACTTACCGCCACCCGAAGGCCCGATAATCGCCACGACCTCACCGCGCTTGACTTCGAGTGAGATATCCTTGAGCACCTCATTGCCGCCAAACGCCTTACGCGCGCTTTCGATTTTCATCACTGAGTTAGTCATGATAATAGTCCAGCTTCTTTTCGGCAGCGCCCAGCAGCATCTCGACCACAAAGTTAAAGACCCAGTAGATCAACGCCGCAATCGCAAACGGTACCATGCTCACCTGCGAGGCAACCAGCGCCTTGGCGGTCGAGAACATCTCACCCACGCCAATGGCAAACGCCAGCGACGTGTCCTTGACCAGCGTGATGATCTCGTTGCCCATCGCTGGCAGAATACGCTTGGCGACCTGCGGCATCACGATATACAGAAACGTCTGCATGCGCGAATAGCCCAGCACCTCGGCTGCCTCGTATTGACCGCGCGGAATGGACTGCAAGCCCGAACGATAAATCTCGGCAAAGTAACCGGCGTAGTTGATGATGAACGCCACGACGCACGCCGTCCACTTGGAATCGGGCGTGAGTGAAATGCCAAACACGTAGTACGGGGCAAAGTAGATGGCAAACATCTGCAACATGAGCGGCGTACCGCGCATGACCGAAATGTAGATGCGCGCGATCCAGCGAAGCGGCGCAATTTTGCTCATGCGCATAAACGCCACGGGGATTCCCAGCGGAATCGACCCCAGCAGTGTCAGCACAAACAGCTGCAAACTGACCAAGAATCCCTGGCCAAGCATCTGCATCATGACCTGAATAGACAACCCAAGCTCTCTTTCACAGTAACGGAACAGCGAACCCAATGCTAAAGCGGGTTTTCCAGGTGCCCGAGTTTGCCGTGAAAGAGGAGCGCCGCGTACTAAATGTACGCAAGCGACGGTTTGAACGGCAAAATCGGATGCCTGGGAAAGCCGCTATTTCAAGACCCAATTGTCGAAGGATAGACCGTAGCTCGCATACTTGTCGCACAGGTCCTTGACCGTACCGTCCTCATAGAGCGCCTTGAGCGACTCGGTCACGGCGTCGGCCGACTTGGTGTCGCCCTTCTTAAAGCCGACGGCATAGTGCTCGCTGGACAGCGGCTTATCAAGCTGCGTATAGGCATCGGGCTTGGCGGCAAGCTGATACTGGGCAATCGAAAGGTCGCAAGCCACGGCGTCGACCGCACCACTCTCGAGCTGCATAAAGGCCGTGTTGTACTCGCCGATGGTGTCGAGCGTGGCAAACGTCGCCGCCAGATCCTTCTGATCGCCCTCGAGCACGTCCTGAGCAGCGGAATCGGTCTGGGTGATCACCGTCTTGCCGGCAAGATCATCCCAGCTCTTGATGCCCGCATCCTTCTTGACCACGAGCACCTGCTCGTTGAGCATGTACGGCTCGGAGAACGTGTAGTCGTCCTCGCGACCCTCCATGGTAAAGCCGTTCCAGATGCAGTTGATGGCACCCGAGTTGAGCAGCGTATCCTTGGCGTCCCAGTCGATGGCCTCGTATTTGACCTCCCAGCCCTGCTTATCGGCAACAGCCTTGGCCAGATCGAGATCAAAGCCGGTGTACTCGCCATCGTTGCCCACAAAGCCGTACGGAGGATAGGACTTATCAAAGCCCACCACGAGCTTCTTGGACTCCGCGGCGCCCTTCACATCCTTGGCCGCGGCAGAGCCAGCAGCGGAGCCCTTGCCAGCACCACCGCCGCAACCGACAAGACCAAGGCCAAGCACCGCGGCGAGCGAGCCGGCTAGACCAACAAACTGACGACGAGACATATCGCTATTCATGGTATTCCCCCTCGATAGCACTTTAGTTAGGTAAAGTGAGTCATGTAACGTCCAGAATCATACACTTTACCTTGATGGAGCACAAGGTTGGGGTTGCCCGGCGCGGGCGGGGAGCGGCGCGTAATTAAGTTTCCTGCTCTACAGTCCTGCGCAAGACGGAAAGCACATTAAGTGCTTTCCTTTGCGTGCGGAACTCGCGATAAACTTAATTACGCGCCGCTCCCCGCCCGCGCCGGGCAAACGTCGTTGGGCCTATCACTGACAGGAAATGGGCGCTTGCATATCGCCCGCTGGCTTGGCACGGTACAATGCTTGCAGCTTTTAATTCATGAATTAGTGGAGTTATTGATGGCAGAATCTCGTGCGGAGCGTAAGGCTCGTCGTGCTTTGACTGAGGCGGCTGAGGGGTCGGAGGAGAAAAAATCTTCTCAGAAATCCAAGTCGTCTCAGGATGCGAAGGGCAAGGCTAAGACCAAGCGTCCCGGCTCTCGTCGGAACGAGGATAAGGCATCTCAGACTCGCTCCAAGCGCTCGCATAAAGATCGGGTTTCGTCTGCGCGTAAGGCTGTGGACCCCAAGTCTCCCTGTTCGATCATGAAAGCTTGTGGTGGGTGTACGGCACTCAATCGTCCTTATAAGAAGCAGTTGGCGGCCAAGCAGGCTGCTATGGAGGAGCTGTTTGCTGAGCTCTGCGAGTGTGAGGGTATCGCCGTTGATCCTATTCGCGGTATGGGCGTCACCCTGGGCGACCCGGGTAAATATCCTGCGCCGCGTGGTTTTCGTCATAAGGCTGCCACTCCGTTTGCTCCCGGTAAGGAGGGCACTGTCCGCTGCGGCTTTTTTGAGCGCGGCACGCACAAGATCGTTGCCGTACCCGAGTGTCCTGTCGAGGCGCCGGGCGCTCGTCAAATTCTCAACGGCATCGCGCGCGAGGCCGAACGTCTGCATATTCCCGCCTTTAATGAGGACAAGCATCTGGGGCTGCTCCGCTATGCCGTCGTTCGCTGCGGTTGGCGTACCGACCAGATTATGGTCACCCTCGTGACCGCTCAGCGCGACTTGCCGCATGCGCAAGAGTTCTTTGAGGCTGTCGCCGCACTCGATCCGCATATCGTCACCGTTGCCCAAAACATCAACGGACGCCCCGGTAACGCCATCTTGGGTGAGGAGACTCGTATCGTCTATGGCGCCGAGTGCATGCGCGACCAGCTGCTCGGTTGCGAATTCGATATCTCCCCTACCGCGTTCTACCAGACCAACCCGCAGCAGACCGGGCTGCTCTACCAGCTCGCTATCGATGGCATGGATCTGCGCCAGGACGATGTGCTTATGGATGCCTACTGCGGCAGCGGCACCATCGGTCTTTGCGCAGCTAAAGAAGCCCAGAACAAGGGTATCGGAATCATGCTGCTCGGTGTGGAGCGCAACCCGGCGGGCATTGCCGACGCACGCCGCAATGCCGAGCTCAACGGCCTCACCCGCAGCGCTTGGTTTATGGCCGACGATGCAACCGACTATATCCTGGATGCCGCCGACAACAACGAGCGCGTCGACGTCCTCTCCATCGACCCGCCGCGCGCCGGCTCCACCCCCGAGTTTCTCGAAGCCGCCTGCGCGCTTAAGCCGCGCCGCATCACCTATATCAGCTGCAACCCCGTGACCCAGGAGCGTGACCTGCACCAGCTCCTCGATGGAGGCTATCGCCTGCTCAAGATCACGCCAGTCGATATGTTCCCCCATACCGACCACACCGAAACCGTAGCGGTCCTCGAGCGCCGATAATCTACCAGTACAAGAAAAAGGGGGGGGTGGCCCGTCTGGACCGCCCCCCTTCGTTGGTATATATGCCCCGTTACATACTTTTGCGCAGGTCGCACACGCCGGCTGCCGCCATCTCGCGCAGCAGCGTCTCGCGGTCGCGCGTCACGATCAGGTCCAGCGGGAAATGAATCTCGTCGAGCATCTTGCGTGCGTGATCGAGCTTGCCAATGGCCATGCCAATGTGGGCATCGGTCGACACGCCAATACCCACGCCCAGCTCGGCGCAGCGCTCGGCGATCTTGCGGCATACGGCCCAATGCTCAGTGTCGACACCGTGTTCAAGACTATGGTTGTTGATCTCGATGATCTTGTGCTTGGCCTTGGCCGCCAACAGCACCTCATCGATATCGAACGGCACGCCCGAACGACCCGCATGCCCAAGCATGAACACCTTGGGGTGCTCCAGGGCATTGATGTACATCTGGGTCGTTTGGGCGAGCGTCGCGCCTTCGGCAAACTGCGGGTTATGCACGCTTGCCACCAAATAATCCAAATTACGCGTCACCAAATCGAACAGCGAATGCTCACGACTATACGAATCGCCGGCGATATCGAGCGAAACGGGAATGTCTTCGCCAAACAAGCTGCCGTCCAGCGAAACGATATCAGCCTCGGCACCACGCAGCACCAGCACGCCGCTCCAAATGCGCGGCCAGATATCCTGGTTAATAAAGAATTGGAAACTGCGCAGGTCATTGGGACAAGGCGTAACCATCGAGCTTAAATGATCGGCGGAACCGAGCACCTGAAGGCCGCGCTCCGCCGCCCAATAGATGTTCTCCTCGATGGTTGAGTACGCATGCGCAGAGAACATCGTATGAGTATGAATATCACAAGAAAGAAGGTAGGGCATCGGGTCTCCTTGTCCAGTATGGCCGTCGCGTATATTCATTGTACGCATAGCTTTCGGCAGTCGTAAAACTGCTTCATCCCAATCACACAACGGCATAGACAACGGGGTCTGGCTTAAAACCAAACCCCGTTTCACGTAAAACATTGTAAGCAGAGCGCTTTACTTTCGACGATATTCGTCGGCCAGCTGCTTCCAGGCAGGCAGAGAGTTGACGATTGTCTCATAGCTCACGCAGTAGCCCAGGCGAAACCAGCCCGGCATGCCAAAGCTATCCGAAGGCACCGCGAGCAGCTCATGCTTCTTCGCGCGCCCACAGAACGCATTCGCATCGGACTCCAGCGCTTTCACCCATAGGTAGAACGCGCCATCCGGCTCAACATAGGTGTAGCCGTACTCCGCTAGTGCATCGGTAAGCGCGGTGCGGTTGCGAGCATAGGCCTCGACATCGCTCGGTTCATCAATGCAGTCGATGATTACACGCTGGAAGAGCGCCGGTGCACACACGAAGCCCAGCGTACGGGCGGCACCGGCAACGGCAGGCATTAGACGAGCTGCCTGAGGATTCGTATTGGGAACCAGGATCCACCCGACGCGCTCGCCCGGTAGCGAAAGCGACTTGGAATACGAGTAGCACACGATGGTGTGCTCGTAGATCGAAGGCACCCAAGGCACCTCGGCGCCATAGACAATCTCGCGATACGGCTCATCAGAGATGAGCATAATCGGATTCTCGGGATCGCGCTGAGCGTTGGCCTCGCGCAGAACATTGGCCAGTCGCGTCAGCGTGTCGCGTGTATATACGGCACCGGTCGGATTGTTGGGCGAGTCGATGATGACGGCAGCCGTCTTATCGGTAATCGCCTTGAGCACGTTACTCACGCTCAGCTGGAACGTATCTTCATCGGCGAGCGCCTCAACACACGTGCAGCCGGCCTTCTCAATCCACACGCGATACTCCGGAAAGTACGGGGCGATAACAACAACCTCATCGCCCGGGTTCGTAACGGCGTTGAGCGTGCAGGTGAGCGAAGCCGCGGCACCCACCGTCATAAAGACGTCCTTGCCCTCATAGCTCGTGCCAAAGCGACGGTTGAGCGAGTCGGCGACGGCCGCTCGACATTGCGGCAGACCCGGCGCAGGCGTGTATCCATGCAGCTGGTCGCTCGGCAGCTCCAATGCCTTCTTAATGGACTCAGCAACAGCAGCGGGCGCCGGAACACTCGGGTTGCCCAGCGAAAAATCGAATACGTTCTCCGCACCGATCTGTGCCTTGCGCTCAAGGCCATAGCTAAAAATCTCACGGATGATGGAGCTTTCCGCACCGCGAGCATACATAGTTTCGTTGATCATCTGTTCCCCTTTCGCATAGGCGCTATTGTACGCTTTAGCCAACTAGAGCGCCACAATGTTGATTGGGGACAGACTTAAATGCGTGAAAACGCTCATTTAAGTCTGTCCCCAATCAACATATCGCTCAAAAGAAAAAGCCTCCACAGGTTTCCCCGCAGAGGCTTTCGCTACAAGAACTATTTGTCGGCGTCGGTGTTGCCGTCAGCGTTGACAGCATTGCCATCACCGGCATCATCGGATGCGGCTTCGGCATCCTCCTGCATGGCCGCCTGCGCAAAGGCCGCAGCATCAGCCGCCAGCTCCTCCTCGCTCATGCGAGGCGAGCACTTCTTGGTCGGCATGCCGGCCGCCTTGGCGTTGCGCTCCTCCTTGGCCGCCAGGATATCGCCCTCGCGCTCAAGGTAAGCATCCCACTCGTTGTCGAGCAGGGCGTTCACGGCGTCGCCTTCGACGGTCTCGCGCTCAAGCAGCACCTTCGCCATCAGATCGAGCTGATCGCGACGGGCATCCAAAATCTCGACCGCACGGCGATGGGCTTCGCGCATGATGCGCTGAACCTCGATATCGATGCGGCGCGCCGTCTCCTCGGAATAATCCTGGTGATCGGCGTAATCGCGGCCCAGGAACACCTGATGCTGCGCCTCGCCAAACACCTGCGTGCCCAGTTCCTCGCTCATGCCCAGACGCGTGACCATCTCGCGCGCCATCTTGGTCGCGCGCTCCAGGTCGTTGCTCGCGCCCGACGTGATGTCGTCGCACATGAGCTCCTCAGCAACGCGACCGCCCAAGAACACGGCAAGCTCATCGAGCATCTCGTTCTTGGTCTTGAGGAAGTGATCCTCCTGCGGAAGCTGCAGTGTGTAGCCCAGAGCCTGGCCACGGCTGACAATCGAAATCTTGTGAACCGGATCGGAGTGCTCCAGGATATGACCCACCAGGGCATGACCGCTCTCGTGGTAGGCAATCGTGGTGCGCTCGGTTTCGGTCATCACGCGACCCTTGCGCTGCGGTCCGGCAATCACGCGCTCCATCGACTCCTCGACCTCGTCCATCGAGATCACGGAACGATGGCGGCGAGCAGCCAAAAGCGCAGACTCATTGAGCAGGTTCGCCAGATCGGCGCCGGTAAAGCCAACGGTCATCTGGGCGAGCTTCTCAAACTTAACGTCCTCGTCCATCGGCTTGTTCTCGGCATGCACGCGCAAGATCTGCTCGCGGCCCTTCACGTCCGGACGGTCGACCGTAACCTGACGGTCAAAACGGCCGGGACGCAGCAGCGCCGGGTCCAAAATATCGGGGCGGTTGGTCGCGGCGATCAGGATGACCGACTCGCTTTCCTCAAAACCGTCCATCTCGACCAGCAGCTGGTTGAGCGTCTGCTCGCGCTCGTCGTGGCCGCCGCCCAAACCGGCTCCACGCTGACGTCCCACGGCATCGATCTCGTCAATAAAGATGATCGACGGAGCCTGAGACTTGGCCTCCTTAAAAAGGTCGCGCACGCGGCTGGCGCCGACACCCACGAACATCTCGACAAAGTCAGAGCCCGAGATACTAAAGAACGGCACGCCCGCCTCGCCGGCAACGGCCTTGGCCAGCAGGGTTTTACCGGTACCCGGAGGGCCCACCAGCAAAACGCCGCGCGGAATCTTGGCACCCAGCTTGCGATAGCGGTCCGGATCGCTCAAAAAGTCGCGGATCTCCTCGAGCTCTTCGACTGCCTCGTCCACGCCGGCAACGTCCTCGAACTTGACCTTGGGGCGCGTGGCCTCGTTGGTCTTGGCGTTGGTCTTGCCAAACTGCATGTTCCTATTATTGGCGCCCATCATCTGGCGCATAAAGTAGAACATGATGGCGATCAGGGCAATCGTCGGAAGCACACTCATCGCCAAGTGGCCCCAAAAATCGGGATCGTTGGTGTTGACGATGTACTTGGTATCGGGGTGCTCCGCCATGAGCTCGGCAAGCGAATCGGAACCGACATAGGTCGAGGAAAAGCTCTTGAGCTCGCTCGTGTCGCCCTTGTCCTTTTTCGTCTTCCAGTAATGACCCGTCACGCTTCCGTCCTGAACCGTATAGGTCAGATCTTCGACGCGATCCTGCTTGATGGCGCTGACCATCTCACTCGTCGCGAGCTTTACGGTATTGCTGGAGTTGGCAAAGCCGGAGCCCATGTTAAAGAAGGCGTAACCCAGGAGCGCGCAAGCCAAAAGAAAATACAGCCAGCCCGTACGCGTGGGCTTCTTGCCTCCGGGCATCCCCGGGATCTTTGGGTCCCGGGGAGTCTGGGAATTGTTGTCGTTACGGTCGTCGGGCATCTTACGAATAAACCTCCGGTTTCAAAATGCCCAGATACGGAAGGTTGCGATAGCGCTCGGCATAGTCGAGGCCGTAGCCCACCACAAAGGCATCGGGGCAATGGGTTCCAACATACTTGGGCGTGACGGCCGAGACGCGGTCCTCAACGTCCTTCCACAGGAAGGCAGCGACCTCCAGCGAGGCGGGCTTACGGCTCTCGAGATTCTTCATCAGGTACTTGAGGGTCAGGCCCGAGTCCAGAATGTCCTCGACAATCAGCACGTCGCGACCACGGATGTCGATATCCAGGTCCTTAATGATACGCACGATGCCCGAAGACTTCACACCGTCGCCATAGCTCGAAACAGCCATGAAATCGATGTTGGTCGGCAGCTCGATCTTGCGCATCAGGTCGCCCATAAAGACCACGGCGCCGCGCAGGACCGCAATCAGCACCAGATCCTTACCCGCGTAGTCGCGAGTAATCTGCTCGCCTAGGCGAGAGACGATACCGTCGATATCCTCCTGCGTAAACAGAACCTTCTCGATATCCGGATGTTGAGAAGCCATGACAACCCTTTCTTGTGCTTATCGCCCACGCACCGCCGCATGGACGCGAACTACACATTCTAGCAGCGCACGGGGTATATTTACCAGCACGTGCGCCATCAGCGCGGGAATACCGTCAACGTCGCACAGAATAGCTGGCGCGAAGCGCTATTCCGCACCGACCACACGAAGCAGATATGCCACGCGCGTTGCGGCCGTGCATTTAAAACGCTCGTCCGCGCGAACGCCCGCGACCCATACTACGGCACCTCCCGGAGCCGTTCTTACCACGGGTACGCCAGAGCGGTCTGAAACAGGAATGCGCGCCTCGTTTAACAGGTCTGACACTTTCTTGCTTCGGCCGTTCATCCCCAACGGGCACATCACGTCTCCCGGCACAGGGCTATCCACCCACAGGCGCGCCGATCGTGCCTCGGTGGGGATCTCCCCGCGCGAGCCGGCTAACATCCGCTCGCCATCGCGGTCGGCAAACCCCAGGGCCGCCGCATCCACCAAGGCCGCAACCTTTCCGGCAGCAGCAAGCTCGCGGGCACGGTGCACGATATCGCACCCCGGCTCCACAGCCATCGGCTCCGCTGTCAGCATATGCCCCGCCCCCAGCGGCAGACAACCGGGAACGGAGATCCAATCGGCCACTAAACCCTCGCGCGCCGCCGGGGCCTTGAACGCCAGCATGCCAAACTCCACACGGGCATCAATTCCCGCAGGAAGCGTAACCGAGCCCGAGCCCGCAGCGACGCAGGCGAGCACGCGCTCCACGTGCCGCATCTCCGGTCGCGCGTCGGGATCGATGCGCTTAATCGCCAACCGCACGATACGCCGTGCAATCACAACCTCAGCGGCGGCAAGACGGCGCGCATCGAGCACCAGTGCGCCCGCCGCTTCCTTGCGCAAACAGCTTCGAAACGCCTGTGCCGACAGCTGGGATAGAAACGCATCTTCATCACCCAAGATCTCACAGGCGGCGCCAATCGTCTTGCAGACGCTCGCGTTGCGCCGTGCCACCACCGGCATCACCCGATGGCGTACATAGTTGCGCAGGTACGAAACGTCCTCGTTGCTTTCATCTTCCCGCCATGGCTGACCGTGCACCTGCAGATAGCTCACGAGCTCATCGTGCGTGAGGTCGAGCAAGGGGCGAACCACAATGTTCCGACGGCGCGGAATGCTCGATAGACCCGCGGGACCCGACCCTTTAATGGCATTCATCAAAAATGTTTCCGCGCGGTCCGACGAAGTATGCGCGGTACAGATACGAGCCGCCGTCCGCGGTGCGCCCGATTCAGCACAAAGTTCGCGAACATATCTCCGTGCCGCGGCATAGCGCACCTCGCGAGCCGCAGCCTCGATATTGCCCGATTCGTCATCAAAATAGGCATGCTCAACACACAGCGGCAAGCCGTATTGCGCGCACAGGTCACGTACAAAGGCCTCGTCGCCATCGGATGCCTCCCCGCGCAGATGATGGTTTACATGCAGCACGTGCAATCGCTCGCGCGCAATGGGAGCGACGCCGCGCCCGTCCTGGATATCCAGCTTTGATGTGCAAGCCATAAGGAGCAGCGCCGTCGAGTCCGCACCGCCTGATACCATGAGCACTACGGGGGCAGCGGCCCGCCGCGTTGCCAGGGCGCTCTTATCCGTCCTCGGCGCGGCATGATGTCCATAGTGCTGAGATACCGTTGGCATTCGCTTCCTCCTCTATTCGTCCGCACTCATTGTATCCTTTGGAATCTTATGTCTCGCCTGCACCTTCATATCCTCGGCAGCGGCTCAAAAGGCAACTGCGCACTCGTCGAGGGGCCTCAGGGGCTCATCATGATCGACAACGGCCTGTCCCGCCGCGAGACACTTAAACGCATGGCGGAGCTTGGCCTCTCGGCAGACGACGTCGCCTCTCTTGTAATCACCCATGAGCATGGTGACCATATCAAGGGGCTCGATGTATGGTGCAAGCACTGGCATGGTCCCCTCTTTGCCAGCAGGGACACCCTTTCATGCAAAGAAAACCTCGCGCACCTGCCCGTAGAGGAATTTGACCCCGGCGACACGCTCCCCATTGCCGGCATCCACGTGCAAACCTACTCAACATCGCACGATGTCATCAATCCTGTCGGCTATCGATTTAATGCTCTCGATGATTCCATTGGGTTTGCCACCGACACCGGAGAGTTATCGAGCAAGGCCATAGGCATCCTCAAAGACTGTCGAGTTCTCGCGCTCGAAAGTAACCACGATGTAACTATGTTGCGCGAAGGAGCGTACCCCCGCTTTCTTCAGGAGCGCATCCTGTCCACAAAGGGGCACCTCTCCAACAACCAGGCCGCCGAAGCCGCGCGCGAACTTGTTACCGATCGCACCGAACAGCTCATCGCCATGCATATCAGCCAGGACAATAATCGTCCAAGCCTTACCGTCAAAAGCTATGCCAACGCGCTTGATGCAAGTCTCGATGATGAACTCGGCAGTTCTGCCACCCGTCTTCAAGGGCCACGGAAGCTCTCGATACGCCCTGCAAGTCAGTATCAACCGACAACTATTCAATAGCCCCTCAAGATAACAAAAGGGGGCTGGGAATCACTTCCCAGCCCCCTTAACTCATACTCTCGATTGAAGCAGAGCCATCGTTAGTCGATGGAGATCTTCGTGACGTTCTTCTTCTCGACGATCTTAGGAACCGTAACGGTGAGGATGCCGTCAGCATACTTTGCAGAGAGGCCCTCGCTCGAAGCGTCCTTCAGATATACGCCACGCGTCGCGCTGTACGAGCTAAACTCCTTCTGGAGGAAGTTCTTACCCTCGTTTTCGGCGCTCTCCTCGACGTTCACGCTGATGGACAGGCGACCCTCATTGAGCTCAACGTCGATGTCATCCTTGGCGACACCGGTCAGATACGCCTTGACCTCGTAGCCATCGCCCTTGTCCTCAACGTCAACGGGGAACGCCTTGGAGGCAATCGAGTTGTTTGCAAGGTCGGTCATATCATCAAACAGATCGAACAGCGAGCTAGCAGAAGGACGAACGCCAAAAACCGAACGATAAGGAACCATGCTTGCCATGTTTACCACTCCTTTTAAGGACTGCCGAGCCATCTTCTAGGTGACTGGGACTTCTTTTGACGCTCTTATATATGCCCACCCAGTGCCCATATATACATCGACTATAAAGTTTTTTGAGTCCAGTACTATAAGCATATCTAAGTGTGTATGACTCAGGTTTTAGTAAGGTTAAGGTTCTTTGAACCAGAGCTTAAATAACAAGTATGTTCGCAGCTACAAATAACAAGGGGCTTACAATGAGCGCGTACACGTTGTTGGTAACGAGCTAAAGGGCATCATGGACGACCAAAACCAGAACAATATGTTTATGCCGACGCAGGGCGAAGATACTTCTACGCAGCCGCCACGGTTCCATCGCCCCCACATCTCGCAAGAGCCCATCAATGACCCAGAGCCCGATTATGTGTCGAGAAACCGATATCAATCGCTCGAGGATGCCCAAACGGGACGTAAACATATGGGCGTCGCCTCGGGAGACCCTGTATATCTGAAAGACGCACCATTATCTAAAAACAGCGCAGCTAGTGATGAGCCGATGAAAGCATCCGCCGTCCATCAACAAAGAGGGCCTCGACCCAAGCAAACCTTGACGCATTCGGCTCGCTATCTCGAAACGCCAAAACAGGGAAAGTCAATCTTCGTTTCGTCAAGTAAACGACGCAAGCAGCATCAGCTGACAATTCTGCTTTTGACCATTGCGGCCATAGCAGTTGCCCTTGTTATACGATTTATTTTCTTTAAATAAAGGCTCAATACCGAAAACAACAAGATCGTCTGGTGTAATTGAGTCATTTACGCCCCGTAAACGCAAAAAAGGGGGAGGCCGCGAGGCCTCCCCCTTCTTCAAGCCATCAGACGGCTCGGTGCCGTCCACCGGTCAGCGGCGCCCTGGCCTCCCACGGGCTGACCCCGCAGTACTCTCGGCGCGATGGGGCTTAGCTTCCGGGTTCGGAACGGGACCGGGCGTGCCCCCCATGCTCTG
>UQPF01000026.1 GCA_900542905.1 uncultured Collinsella sp. | reverse complement strand
GGGAGCCCCTTCCATGAATGCGGCGTGGCCGCCGCGGCTGAATTAGACACTCACCATTGTCGGCCTAATCCGCGGTCTTTCATGCAGCAGGGGCTCTCAATGTTTTTATGTCCTGCTCATATCGTCTCTGCCGGCAGTAAGGGACGGTCCCCAAGTGCCGGCATATAAAGAACGTCCCCAAGTGCCACATCTGTCCCCTTTGCACCAAAATGGTGCAGATTAACCTGCCCCCAATGCACCAAGCGTGCCGCGGGGGCCGCGTTGTGACACAATGGCGTTTGTTCGATTCGTTATGCGAAAGGCCAACTATGGCAAATAAGAAAAAGAACCCTGCGCCCGAGCCGACGCCCGAGCAGCAGGCTCGCGCTGCCTCCAGCTCTCGCAAGAAGCAGCGCAAGACGTACGTGTCTAAGACCGTCAAGATCGTCCTGGTGGTCATCGGCGTGCTGGCGATGCTGCTTTCCGTCTCGGCGATGGCGTGCTCCGGCCTTATGTCGCAGGCCGAGGACGCCTCGGGCTACAAGCTGACCGGCGGTGTTGCTGCAACTATCAACGGCACCAACCTCACCGAGGACACCGTGACCAAGCAGATCATGAGCATGCGCACGTCCTACGGCTACACCAAGGATAAGGATTGGGCGCAGTATCTGGTTGACAACGACCTCACGCCCAAGAAGTACCGCAAGCAACTCATCGACTCCTACACGCAGCAGATTCTGCTTCAACAGGCACAGAAGGAGAACGGCGTGACGGTGTCTGACGAGGAGGTCGAGAAGGCTTGGAAGGACGCGTGCAAGAGCGCGGGCGGCGCCAAGGCCTTTAAGAAGACCCTCAAGACCTACGGCTATACCGAGGACACCTACAAGGACTCACTCAAGGAGAGTCTGGCGCAGCAGAAACTCAAGGATGCCGTCGCGCCCACGAGCAAGCCCAAGGACAGCGAGATTGTCGATTACATCAACGAAAACCTGTCCAGCTACAACGACGCCCGCCGCTCGTCGAACATCCTGATCAAGGTTGATTCTGACGCTTCCGACGAGGACAAGGCTGCCGCCAAGGCCAAGGCGCAGGAGTGCCTGGACAAGATCAACTCCGGTGAGCTGAGCTTTGAGGACGCCGTTGAGCAGTACTCCGAGGACACCGGTTCCAAGGAGAAGAAGGGCGATGTGGGCTGGGATAAGCTCACCACTTTCGTCGACAGCTACCAGACGGCGCTCGAGGGACTCAACAAGGGCGACGTGAGCGAAGTCGTCGAGTCGACCTATGGCTACCACATCATCAAGTGCACCGACTACTTCCATGTCGATAATCAGGTTGATGACATCAACCAGGTGCCCAAGGACATCAAAAAGTACGTCTCCAACGTGGTGAAGACGCAAGCGGCCAGCACCGCGTACAGCGAGTGGCTGGAGCAGTACAAGAAGGATGCCGACATCACCGTCAACCCCATGCCCAAGGACGTACCCTATAACGTGAGTCTGAAGGGCGTCACCAAGAGTTCGACCGACGATTCGTCGAAGACTGAGTAACCATGGGGCGGTGCTCGCGTGAGTGCCGCCCACGCTATTAGAGAGGATTTGCAGATGACCAACGAAGAGCTGCAGAAAGAAATGATCGCGGCCATGAAGGCCAAGGACAAGGTTCGCCTGTCCATCATTCGCCAGGTCAAGGCCGAGGTGAAGAATATCGAGGTTAACGAGCGCCGCGATGTGACCGAGGAAGACGTCAACAGCATGATCAAGCGTCTGATCAAGCAGACGAGCGAGACGCTGGAGATGTCCATCAAGGCCGGCACCGACCAGGAGCGTACCGACAACCTGACCGAGCAGGTCAAGATTCTGGAGAGCCTGCTGCCCGCGCAGGTTTCGGGCGAGGAGCTCGAGGCCCTGATCGAGCAGGTCATCGCCGAGCTGGGCGCTACTTCCAAGAAGCAGATGGGCCAGGTCATGGGAGCACTCGGCAAGGCCACCGGCGGCAACTTCGATAAGCCTGCCGCGGCAAAGATCGTCGGAGCAAAGCTGGCTTAAGGGCCGAGCGGTACATAGTTGATGTTAAGGGGACGTGACCATTGCGGTCGCGCCCCTTTTTGCTGGGCTGGGCAATCATTGGGGACGGGCTTAAATGAGTGCCCAATGAGCGGGTACTCATTTAAGCCCGTCCCCAATGAGTGGGTTAAAGGTTGCGGGTTCTTTACGGGAATGTAGTGTGGGCTGCGGAAACGCGGTTCTTTCCGTACAATAGTTCAACTCGTGTAAACGCAGGGAAGGGACATTCATGGCAGACATGATCGAGATCAAGCATCTCAACAAGTACTTTGGCGACCTGCATGTGCTCAAAGATATCAATCTCACCGTCAAGCGCGGCGAGAAGCTCGTAATGATCGGGCCTTCCGGTTCGGGTAAGTCGACGCTCATCCGTTGCGTCGATTATCTGGAGGAGCCCACGTCGGGCGAGGTCGTCATCGACGGTACGCCGCTCACCAAAAAGAATCACCTGGAGATGGCTCGCAAGTATAGCTCTATGGTGTTTCAGCAGTTCAACCTGTATCCCAACATGACGGTGCTGGGCAACCTGACGCTCGCGCCCATCAAACTGCAAAAGAAGAGCAAGGAGGAGGCGACCGAGATCGCCATCGCTGCGCTCAAGCGCGTCGGCATGGCGCATAAGGCCGGCGAGTATCCGCAGAATCTCTCGGGTGGTCAGCAGCAGCGCATCGCCATCGCCCGTGCCCTGTGCACCAAGCAGCCCATCATCCTGTTTGACGAACCGACCTCGGCACTCGACCCCGAGATGGTCCAGGAGGTTCTGGACGTTATGATCGAGCTTGCGCAGGAAGATATCACCATGATCTGCGTGACGCACGAGATGGGCTTTGCACGCCAGGTGGCCGACCGCGTCATCTTTATGGAGGACGGCCGCATTTTGGAGGAGGGCACGCCCGAGCACTTCTTCGATAACCCCGAGAACCCGCGCTGCCGCGAGTTCCTGTCCAAGATTCTGCACTAGGCGCGGTGATGGACATGACGGATATGACGAGGGCGGCCGTGTCGCGCCGTCACTTTTTGCAGCTGGCGGGCGCCGGCATGCTCGCGTTGACGGGGACCGCGCTTACCGGTTGTGGCAACTCCACCAGTGGCGAGGGCTCCGACAAGGGGTCCAAGCTTGCGGCCATTAAGTCGCGTGGCCATCTGAATGCCGGCGTTAAGAAGGATGTTCCCGGCTACGGCTATTACGACACCGCCAAGGGCCGCTTTGAGGGCATGGAAGTCGATTTGTGCTACCAGATCGCCGCTGCCGTCTTCGGCGTGAGCTACAAGGAGGCCCGCGCCCAGGAGCTTGTCGAGTTTACCGACGTAACGCCCAAGACGCGCGGCCCACTGATCGATAACGGCCAGCTCGACGTGGTCGCGGCGACCTACACCATCACCGACGAGCGCAAGAAGAGCTGGGATTTTTCGACGCCGTACCGCACCGACTACGTGGGACTCATGGTCAAGAAACGTTCGGGCTTTACCTCGATTGAGGACCTGGACGGCAAGGTTATTGGCGTGAGCCAGGGTGCCACCACGCAGGGCCTGATCGAGCAGATGATCAAGGACAACGGCTTTAGCTGCAAGCCCGAGTTTAGGGCCTTTAGCGGCTATCCCATCATCAAGAGTTCGCTCGACGCCGGCAATATCGACGTCTTTGCCATGGACCGCTCCACGCTGGCCGGTTACATGAACGAGACCGTTGAGCTGCTGCAGCCCGAGGTCAAGTTTGGCGAGCAGGGCTACGGCGTGGCGACCAAGAAGGGCTGCGACCTTTCGGCTGTGGTCGATCAGGTAGTTTGCGATCGCCTGGCCGATGGCTGGCTCGACCAAGAGGTCAAGACCTGGGGTCTTGTATAGGCGCATCGTCCAAGGAAGGAATCAAATGCTCGAAGGATTGTTTGACGCCGACCGCTGGTCGACGACATTTCAAAACATGGGGCCCTTCTGGGAGGGCTTTGGCGTGACGCTGCAGGTGGTCGTTGCCGGCCTGCTGCTATCGCTGGTGCTGGGCACGCTGCTGGGCGTGTTCTCTACCACTCGCTCGCGCGTGCTGCGCGCCATAAGCCGTGTGTATGTGGAGTTTTACCAGAACACCCCGTTGCCCGTGCAGGTGCTCTTTATGTACATGGCTGGTCCGCAGTTTTTGCAGGCCATAACCGGTGCCGACCAGCCGGTGCGCATCGCGCCGTTCGTGCTGGGCTTCTTGGGTGTGGGCCTGTATCACGCGGCCTACATTTCGGAGGTCATCCGCACTGGTATCGAGGCGGTTCCGCGCGGTCAGATGGAGGCGGCCCAGAGCCAGGGCTTCACCCGTGCGCAGGCGTACTGGTACATCGTGCTGCCCCAGACATTCAAGATTATTCTGCCGCCGCTGTGTAACCAGGCGCTCAACCTGGTCAAGAACACGTCGGTGCTGGCGCTTGTGGCCGGCGGCGACCTTATGTACCGTTCCGACAACTTTGTGAGTCTGTACGGTTACCTGCAGGGATACATCGTCTGCTGCCTTATGTACTTCATCATCTGCTTTCCGCTCGCCATGCTGGTGCAGTGGCTCGAGCGCCGCTCCAAGGAGCGTCCGCGCGGCGTGAGCCTGGCCGAGCTGGGACTCGACAACGTAGAGGAGGCCTAGCGCATGGAAATCTTCAACGCGACCAACCTGCTCTACATTTGGGGCGGCTTTGTTAAGACGATCGAGATCTCGGCGCTGTCGATCTTTTTCTCGCTCATCTTTGGCACGGTGCTGGCGCTCGTTAAAAGCTATGCGCCCCGCCCGTTCCGTATTTTGGTGAGCGCCTATATCGAGCTGTTCCGCTGTACGCCAAACCTGCTGTGGATTCTGTTTATCTACTTTACGGTGCAGGGTTTGGACATTGTGATTTCGACCATCGCCTTTACGCTGTTTACCAGCGCTGTTATGGCCGAGATTGTGCGTGGCGGCCTCAACTCGATTCCGCGCGGCCAGTTTGAGGCGGCGCAGAGCCAGGGCTTCGGCTTCTTTGCCACCATGCGCTATATCATTCTGCCGCAGACGTTTAAGACGATCATTCCGGCGCTGTTTAGCCAGTGCACGACCGTCATTAAGGACAGCTCGTATCTTTCGGGCATTAACGTGGCCGAGCTCATGTACACGGCAAACGTTGTGATGGCTCACGCGATCGACCTGTCGCAGGTGCTTATGCTCTACGGCCTGGTGTTTGCGATGTACTTTGTGCTCAACTTTGGTATCTCGCTGCTGGTCCGAGCGTATCAGAGGCGAATGGTGGCAGCGTAGAATGTGGCAAAGGGACAGCCCCTTTGTCACATAGAGAAAGGAATCGCGATGAGCGATCTGGTGAATAAGAAGAGTCCTGTGGTCATTACCATCGCGCGCGACTTTGGCGCCGAGGGCCACGAGATTGGTCGCATGCTTGCCGACGAGTTGGGGATTCCGCTGTACGATAACGAGCTGCTGGTACGTGCTTCGCTGCGCGCGGGCGAGTCGCTCGACAAGATGGCTGCCTACGACGAGCGCCTGGCCGTGGAGAACATGGCGTTTCTGCCCGACCGCTACGATGCGCGTTCGTACTCGGATAAGTTGTTCCAAAAGATGAGCCAGGTGATTTTGGATCTGGGCGAGACCGAGAGCTGCATTATCGAAGGCCGTCTGTCCGATTACCTGCTGCGCAACAACCCCAACCACATTGCCGTGTTGGTGACAGCCCCCTTTGAGGACCGCGTCGAGATCGTGCGCAAAAAGCGTGGCCTTAACAAAAAGAAGGGTGCCAAGCTGGTCAAGCAACAGCAGAAGGCGCGCGAGGCGTTCTATAAGCGCTACAGTGCCGGAAAGTGGAAGATGACGAGCGGTAAAGACATCGTCGTCAACCGCGCCAAGCTGGGCCGCGAGGGTTGCAAAGACGTTATTGCCGCAGCCTACCGCTACAAGGTGGCGCAGCTCGAAGACTAACCGACCAAAACCATCACAAAGGTGCCTGTCCCCATCGTGGTGGTTTGGGCGGCCGGCATAGAAAAAGTCCCCGCCGGGCGTGTGCTCGACGGGGACTTTGCCGTTTGGTGGCTAGCTCTGTAGGTGATTACTCGCCCAGCAGGCTCTTGGTGATCGAAGCGGCGGCCTTCTTGCCGGCGCCCATCGCCAGAATGACCGTAGCGGCACCGGTGACGATGTCGCCGCCGGCCCAGATGCGGGGATCGGTGGTCTGGCCGGTCTCCTCGTCGGCGACGATGTAGCCCCACTTGTTGAGCTCCATCTTGCCACCGATCTTCTTTGCGAAGGGGTTGGCGTTGGTGCCGATAGCCGAGATCGCGACATCGCAGGGAATCTCCTCGATGGCGCCCTCGATGGGCACCGGGCGACGACGGCCGGACTCGTCGGGCTCGCCGAGCTCCATCTTCTGGACCTTGACGGCGCATACGGAGCCGTCCTCGCCAGCGACAAACTCGAGCGGGGAGACGAGCGGCAGAACCTCGACGCCCTCGGCCTTAGCATGGTGCAGCTCGGCGCGACGGCAGGGCATCTCGTCCTCGGTACGACGGTAGGCGATGATGGCGTGCTCGGCGCCCAGACGCTTGGCGGTACGGACGGCGTCCATAGCCACGTTGCCGCCACCAAAGACGACGACGTTCTTGCCGTGCTTGGTGGGGGTGTCGTACTCGGGGAACTTGTTGGCCTTCATCAGGTTCACGCGGGTGAGGTACTCGTTGGCGAAGAAGACGTTGGGCAGGTTCTCGCCGGGGACGTTGAGGAACTTGGGCAGGCCAGCGCCGGTCGCCACGTAGATGGCGTCGAAGCCCTGCTCGAACAGCTCCTCGGCCGTGGCCATGTTGCCCACGACGGAGTTGTACTCAAACTTGACGCCCATGTCCTCCAGGCCGTCGATCTCGCGCTTGACGACCGCCTTGGGCAGACGGAACTCGGGGATGCCGTAGACCAGCACGCCGCCGCCGGTAAAGAAGGCCTCGAAGACGGTGACGTCAAAGCCGTTGCGGGCGAGCTCGCCGGCGCAGGTGATGCCGGACGGGCCGGAACCGACGACGGCGACCTTCTTGCCGTTCTTGGGGGCCATCTTGGGCGTGGAGGCGAGCTCGGGGCGGTCACCCAGGAAGCGCTCGAGCTGGCCGATGGCCACGGGCTCGGACTTCTTACCACGGATGCACTTACCCTCGCACTGGTTCTCCTGCGGGCAGACGCGGCCGCAGATGGCGGGAAGCATGGAGTCCTCGCGGATGGTATCGAGAGCGCCGCCGAAGTCCTTCTCGCGGATCTGCTCGATAAAGCGGGGGATGTTGATGTTGACGGGGCAGCCCTCAACACAGAACGGCTTCTTGCAGTTGAGGCAGCGCTCGGCCTCGGCCAGCGCCATCTCCTCGGTGAAGCCCTTGTCGACGGGGCGGAAGTCGCAGGCGCGCTCGGCAGCCGGCTCCTCGTTATCGGGGGTGCGGGGCGACTTCATATCGGCAACGAAACGACCGTTAACTAGTGGCATGCGCAGCTCTTTTCCTCATAGGCCTTGAGGGACTCGCCCTCTTCGGAACGGTAAGCGGCCTGGCGGGCACGAAGGTCATCCCAGTCGACCAGGGTGGCATCGAAGTCGGGGCCGTCGACGCAAGCGAACTTGGTCACGCCGCCCACCTCGACGCGGCAGCAGCCGCACATGCCGGTGCCGTCAACCATGATGGGGTTGAGGGACGCGGTGATGGGGGTGTCGTACTTCTGGGCGGTGAGGGTCGAGAACTTCATCATCGGAACGGGGCCGACGCAGAAGACCTGGCTCACGGCCTTGTCCTGCAGCAGGCGCTCCAGCGGAGCGGTAACAACGCCCTGCTCGCCGTAGGAGCCGTCGTCGGTGGTGATGTGGATGTGGTCCTCGTCGAGGAGCTCGCGGAACTGGTCCTCCATGAGCAGGAGGTCCTTGGTGCGGGCGCCCATGATGGCGTGAACTTCGTGACCGGTCTCGACCAGGTGCTTGGCGACCGGGAAGGCAATTGCCAGGCCGACGCCGCCGCCAATGACGGCGCAGGGGCCCTCGGCCATCTCGGTGGGAACGCCCAGCGGGCCCACGACGTCGCGCAGCGACTCGCCGGCCTCGTAGGTGGACAGCATCTCGGTGGTCTTGCCGATCACCATGAAGATGAACTCGACCCAGCCCTCGTCACCGTTCCAGCCAGCCAGGGTAAACGGGACGCGCTCGCCCGTCTCGTTGGCGCGAACCATGAGGAACTGTCCAGCGTGCGCATGCTTGGCGATTGCAGGCGCCTCGATGCGGAACTTGAACACCTTCTCCGAGAACTGCGTCTTCTCCAGGATCTTATACATAGAACCCCTCTCTTGTTAGGGCCGCCGAACCGTGCCTCCACGGAAATGGACGGTAGCCCGAATAAAACCGTACGCGCACAGGCGTTGTGCAGACATACGGTGCAAATTATACCCTCATGGACATGTCGCTTACGTGTATCTTCGGCGGTTGGGAGCAGGGTTTATCCACTTTGGCCTACCAAAGGGGGAGAGGTTTATTTTGGTCGGTTTTATCAGGTAAAACGGCAAAGGGGGCCGGCCTCGGGTTGTGATGAGGCCGGCCCCCTTTGGAGCGTTATGCATGTATGTCGGCGCGCGGTTGATTGCGATGCCGCAACTGGGGCGTTTCCGCAGGTAAAACCTGCCAAAATAAACCTGTCCCTAAATAGTAGGTTCTAGTGCTTGCCGTTGGCGGAAGCGGCGCCGTTGACATGGTCGCGGGCATAGACCACGCCGTGCGCGATCGCCAGGCCGGCGGCGTCGGCCGCGCGGGCGCAGGTGTCCTGGAAATCCTCGGCCTCGCGGGCGCGCAGCTGCTTGAGCACGTAGTCGGCGACGGCCATCTTGCCGGGAGGGTTGCCGATGCCGGTGCGGATGCGGCTGAAGTCGCGGCTGCCCATCTTGTCGATGATGGAACGCAGGCCGTTGTGACCGGCATGGCCGCCGCCCACCTTAACACGCACGTCGCCGGCGGGAATATCGAGCTCGTCGTGGATGACGAGCAGCTCCTCGGCCTTGATCTTGTACTCGCGGCAGAGTTTGGAGATGGGCCCGCCCGAGGTGTTCATGTACGACTGCGGCTTGACCAGTACAATCTGGCGCTTGCCGCCCTCTTCCTCGGGATCGTTGATGTTGATGAGCGCGACCTCGGCGCCTGCTTGGTTTTTCCAGTACGTGACGCCGGCCTGACGGGCCAGCTCGTCGATTGCTTTGAAACCAGCGTTGTGACGGGTCTCGGCATACTCCTCGCCAGGGTTGCCAAGTCCGGCAACCATGCGAATCTTAAGCGGCTGTGCAGCTGCCATGTTCATCCTTTCGTTACACAAAAGTTCAATCAACGACAAAGGCTACCACGCCCGCTGAAGGCGAGGAAAGGTTGCAGCAAAGTCATTTCAGAAAACAGCTGCCCCGAGACAGCAGGAAGCCCCGGACACGCCGGGAGGGGTTATCAAAGCGAACATCCCGCAGCCGCAAAGCGGCGAGGACGTTCGCGTGATAACCCCGCAGGCGTGTCCGGGGCTTCCGGAGGGATGCGAGGGTCGAGCGACTACAGTGCGAAGTCGCCGCCGACGAGCGTGGAGACGGGCTCCTCGTGGTAAACGGCGGAGATGGCCTGAGCGAACTCCTCGGCGACCGAGATGGTCTTGATCTTGCCGCCGACCTCGACGGGAATGGCGTCGGTGACGAGGCACTCGACGATCGGGGCGTCGTTCAGACGCTCGATGGCCGGACCGGAGAAGATGCCGTGGGTGGCGCATACGTAGATGTCGCCGGCGCCCATAGCCTTGAGCTCCTTGACGTTGGCGCACAGGGTGCCTGCGGTGTCGATCATGTCGTCGTTGATGATGCAGGTCTTGCCCTTGATGTCACCGATGATGCCCATGACCTCGGCGGCGTTGTGGCGCGGACGGCCCTTGTGGGCGATGGCCAGGTCGCAGCCGAGCATGTCGGACAGCTTCTTGGCGGCCTTGGCGCGGCCCACATCGGGGGAGACGACAACCAGGTTGTCGGTGTCGAAGTGCATGTCGTTGTAGTACTGGCCAAACAGCGGCAGCGCGGACAGGTGGTTAACCGGGATATCGAAGAAGCCCTGAATCTGGCCCTGGTGCAGGTCGAGGGTGATGATGCGGTTGACGCCGGCGCGCTCGAGCAGGTTGGCGACGAGGCGGGCGGTGATGGGCTCGCGCGGGCCGGCCTTGCGGTCCTGGCGGGCATAGCCGTAGTGGGTGATAACGGCGGTGATGGAGCGGGCGGATGCGCGCTTGGCAGCGTCGGTGGCGATGAGCAGCTCCATGAGCATGTCATTGACGTTGCCGCCGGCCACGGACTGAATCAGGAAGACGTCGGCGCCGCGGACGGTCTCGTCGTAGCGGGCGTAAATCTCACCGTTGGCGAACTGCTTTAGCGTAAGGCCCGAAAGCTCGACCCCAAGGTACTCAGCGATCTTCTGAGCGAGGGGACGGTTGGAGGAACCGGAATACACGCGGATGGACTTGCGCATATTCTCCGACTTCTCGGGATCATTAATCGGCATTACCCTTCTCCTTTATATCGAATGCCATATAGATGCCTTGTTGCATTGTAACCGCGCGACGGGGTTAATCGGGTCTTGATAACGTCTTTACCGTCAACGGACACGAACCGACCACTCATCCTGTCGCGCAGGTCACGATAGAAAAAAGGAGCCGCCCCCATGGGAACAGCTCCTTAGATGCTTGGTAAAACGTTATACCTCGTCGTCCTCGTGCAGACGGCGGCGATAATCGGCGGCCCAGCCCTCAATGTTTACCTGACGGGCACGACCCAGGCCAAGTGCGTCGGCCGGGACTGGCTCGGTGATGACGGAGCCGGCGGCCACGAGCGCGCCGTCGCCGATCTGGGCGGGCGCGACCATCATGGTGTCGGAGCCGATGAAGGCATCGTTGCCGATGACGGTCTTGTGCTTGTGCACGCCGTCGTAGTTGCAGGTGATGGAGCCTGCGCCCACGTTGACGCCGGAGCCCATGGTGGTATCGCCGATGTAGGACAGGTGCGGCACCTTGGAGCCCTCGCCGATCGTGGACTTCTTGATCTCCACGTGCGTGCCGGCCTTGGAGCCATCGAGCATATGGGTGCCCGGGCGCAGGTAGGCGCGCGGGCCGCAGTCGACGCCGTTCTCGATGACGGCCTCGACGGCGATGGTTTCATCGATGGTGCAGCCGCTGCCGACGGTGGTGTCGGTGAGGCGGCTGTTGGGGCCGAGCTGGCACTCCTCGCCCACGGTGACGTGGCCGATCAGGTGCGTCTGCGGCCACACGACGGTGTCGCGGCCGATGACGGCATCGGGACCGATCCAGGCCTGCGTGGGATCGATGAACGTGACGCCCTCGGCCATCCAGTGCTCGTTGATGCGGTCGCGCGCGATGGCGGTGAGCTGCGCGAGCTGAATGCGGCTGTTGACGCCCAGGCCGTCGCGGTAGTCGTCGCAGTGGAAGATGGAGACCACCTGGCCGTGACCCTTGAGGATTTCGAGCATGTCGGGCAGGTAGTACTCGGACTGCGCGTTGTCGTTGCCGATCTCGTTAATGTGGGCGGCGAGCTGCGCGCCGTCAAAGGCGTAGCAGCCGGCGTTGCACTCCAGCAGCGTGGCGGCCTGCTCGGGCGTGCAGTCCTTCTGCTCGATGATGCGCTCGATCTGGCCGTCGGCGCCCAGCTTGATGCGGCCGTAGCCAAAGGGGTCGGGCGGGGTCATGGTCATGACGGTGCAGGCGAGCTCGCCGGTGGCGACGGTCTGCGCGAACTTGGCGACGGTGTCGGCGGTGATGAGCGGCAAGTCGCCGTTGAGCACGACGACGGGGCCTTGCGTGATGCCGCAGGCCTCGAGCGCGACCTTCACGGCGTGGCCGGTGCCCAGGCGCTCGGTCTGCTCGACGCACTCGACCTTGGTGGCGCTGTTGGCGTAGGCGCCGTCGATGAGGGCGCGCATCTCGTCGGCGTGGCTGCCGATGACGACCACGACGCGGCTGCAGCCGGCCTTGATGGTGGCGTCGACGATCCACTGAACCATGGGCTTGCCCAGGATCTTGTGCGAAACCTTGCAGTGGTTCGACTTCATGCGGGTGCCCTCGCCGGCGGCGAGGATAATTGCGGTTGCGTCCATGTGATCTCCTGTTACGTTATAGAGACGTGTGCTTGGAAACGATACACGGCGCAATATGATACCGCAGGCATATGATGAGCGCGTAACGATTGGATTGCGGCGGTTGAGGCTTGCGCCGCCGGCGTGGCGTTTGCGCTGCTTGCGTGCAGCGTTGGCGGTGCTGCGGAGCTGTCGTTTGAGCGAGGGGACGGGGGTGCCCGTGGACAACATGCGAGAGGAGTTTGGCGGCGAGCCCGTCGCGGCGTTCTCGATGTCGCATCCGGCTGTGCCGGCCCTCTACATGGTGCTGACGCTGGGGCTCACCATGTTCTCGATGCAACCGGTGCTGATCGCGCTGTCGCTTGCGGGCGGGCTGGCGTATGGATTTGCGACGCGTGGGGCTGCCCGCACGCTGGGCGCACTTCGCTGGCAGCTGCCGGTGATTTTGATTATCGCGCTGGTCAATCCGCTGTTTAGCGCTTCGGGTTCGACGGAACTGTTCCGTATTGGCATGCGCGCGGTGTATCTGGAAAGCATGGTATACGGCCTGTGCATGGGTGGGCTGTTTGTGGCGAGCGTGCTGTGGTTTGAGGCCGCGGCGTCGATGCTCGAATACGACAAGGTACTCGCGCTGCTGGGTAACGCCGCGCCGGTGATCGCGCTCATGATCTCGATGTGCATGCGGCTTATTCCACAGTTTTTGCGCCGCGGCCGCACGGTGCTGGCGGTGCAAGATGCGATTGATGTGCCGGGCCGCGCGCCGGCCGACCCCGTGCGCTCGCGCCTGCGGGCATCGAGTGTGTTGATGGGCTGGGGCATGGAAGATTCGCTGGAGCGCGCGGACGCGATGCGCTCGCGCGGGTGGGGTGCCGCGACGCGTCGTACGACGTATGCGCGGTATCGACTGGGGCGCAGCGACGTTGCCGCGCTGGTTGGGCTTGCGCTGTTTGGCGTGGCCACGGTGGCAGTGGCGTGGACCGCGACGACGCAGTATTCGTTTTATCCGCAGCTCTCGGTGCCGGCGCCGTGGCCGGGTTATGTCGTGTACGCTGCCTGGATGGTGCTGCCTTGCACGTTGCACGCGATTGATGAGAAGAGGTTTGGCTGATGGCTCGGTTTGATAGGAGCTCGGCGGCGGGTGTGGCATATGGCTCGGCCGCGCCGGCGATTGAGGCGCAGGGCCTTAGTTTTGCCTATCCCGGGGCCGAGGCACCGGTGCTCGAGGGGCTTGATTGGCGTGTTTTCCAAGGTGCGTTTGCACTGCTTGTTGGCGGTACCGGTTCGGGCAAGTCGACGCTGCTGTTGCTGCTCAAGCCCGAGATCGCTCCAGCGGGCGAGCGCACTGGCGAACTGAGCGTGCTGGGCGAGAGCGTTGCCGACATGGACGTACGGGCATCGGCGGAGCGCGTGGGCTATGTGTTCCAGGATCCCGAGAACCAGATCGTGTGCGAAACCGTGTGGCACGAGATGGCGTTTGGCCTGGAAAACTTGGGGCTAGCACGTGATGAGATGCGCCGTCGCGTAGCTGAGACCAGCTATTTCTTTGGGCTGGAAGATTGGCTTCACCGCGATACTGACACGCTTTCGGGTGGTCGCAAACAGTTGCTGTCGTTGGCGGCCGTTCTGGCGTTGCGCCCGCGCGTGCTGCTGCTCGACGAGCCCACGTCTCAGCTTGATCCGGTTGCGGAGAAGAATTTCCTGCACGCGCTGTTTCGTGTGAATCGCGAGCTGGGCTGCACGGTTGTTGTGGCGACGCATCAGCCGCGGCCGATGCTCGAGTATGCGACGTGTACGTACCGGATTGAGGGCGGTCGCGTGCGCGAGGTGGCGGATATGTCTTCTTTGGGACGCCGAGAATCGCTGTTTTCCGATGACATGTTGGGGTGGGGTGCCATCCGATGTGCAAAAAACGGAGTATTCAGCAGGCGTGAGGACAATTTGGGTTCTCTGGAGCCGCCCGGGGACGTATCGAGCGCGAAAAAAAGTTCGGAATTGGACAAATCGTCCGAATTTGTGGCGCAAACGTCGCTCGAGAACGGCTCGGAAGCCTTCTCGCGCACGGATGGAAGCAGAATACTCCAAAAAATGCACGGCGGGTCGGCTACCACCCTGTCGGAAGGCTGGTTTCGCTACGATCGAGCGTCCGGCTGGGTGTTGCGTGGGCTCGATGCGTCGTTTTCGGCCGGTGCGGTGCATGCGGTTGTTGGCGGTAACGGCTGCGGCAAGTCGACGATGCTCTCGGTGCTGGCGAAGACCGCCAAGCTGCAGCGCGGCCGCATGGTGCGCGGAGCGGCCTCGGCGGCGCTGCTGCCTCAGAATCCCAAAGCATTGCTGGTTGCCGAGACGGTTCGCGATGAGCTGATGGAATGGGCCTCGACCTGCGGATATGACGAGAACTTGGCGCGGGAGCGTGCGGCGAGCTTGGGGTTGTCGGGTCTGGATGGACGCCATCCGTACGATCTTTCGGGCGGGCAGCGTCAACTGCTTGCATTGGCAAAACTGCTGCTAATCGGCCCCGAACTGCTATTGCTCGATGAGCCCACCAAGGGTCTAGACCTGTTCAGCCGCCGCATCATCGCCCGCGCCCTGCGTGACCATGCGAAGGCTGGCGGCACCGTCATCATGGCTACGCACGATTTGGACTTTGCCGAGCAGGTAGCCGACGACGTCGTCATGATGTTTGACGGCGAGATTGCCTGCATGGAGCCGCCGGCCGACTTCTTTGCCGATAACGTGTTTTATAGGGCGTGATGGGATGACGGATTATCGCGTCGCGCGCTTGCTTGCAAAACTGGAGGTCCCGCTGTTGTTGGCGGTGCCGGCGGTGATGGCTGCCGCGTTGCTGTCGGGTGTTGAGCAGGCAGCATTGGCCATGCTGGTTGTGGTGGCGCTGGTGCTCGCGCTGTTCTTTGCGGGTTACGAGGCATCTCGTCCGGGTTTGCGCCAGATTATGCCCACGCTGGTTCTGGCAGCATTGGCCGCGGCGGGGCGCATCTTGTTTGGCACCATTCCCGACTTTAAACCCGTGAGTGCCATCGCCATTATCGCGGGGGCGACGCTTGGTCGCCGCAATGGTTTTATGGTCGGTGCGTTGGCGGCGCTGACCAGCAATTTCTTTTTTGGGCAGGGCATGTGGACGCCGTGGCAGATGTATGCCTGGGGGCTCGTGGGATACGTTGGCGGTGCGCTGGCGCATGCCGGCGCTTTTGATCGCGCCGATGGCACCGTGCGTATGCCGGCGCTGCTGACCTACGGCTTTGCTTCGGGTTTGCTGTACGGCGTTGTGATCAACGCCTACGACATTATCGGTTTTGTTCAACCGCTCACGTGGGCGGGTGCCATGGCACGTCTTGCCACGGCAGTGCCGTTCGATATCACACACGGCCTCGCGACCTGCGTGTTCTTGGCTGCCTTGTACAAGCCTTGGTGCCGTCGCATTAACCGTGTCGTCGTGAAATACGGGCTGTAAGGCATTTCGCGTTCCCTCACGAACTTGCGGTGGAATGGTTCTCGTTTTTGGCTATTTGCTGCCCAAACAGGAACTATTCCACCGCACCTTATAGGGGGAGAGGGGTCACATGATCTGTTTTCCTCTGTCCCCTAGAGGAATTACTTGGGGCTAGAGCTCTAGCGTGAGGGTGACGGGGCAGTGGTCGCTGCCGAAGATGTCGCCGCGGATGCCGGTGTCGCGTACGTTGTCGGCGATTGCGTCGCTTACCAGGAAGTAGTCGATGCGCCAGCCTGCGTTGTTCTTGCGGGCATTAAAGCGGTAGCTCCACCAGCTGTAGACGCCCTCGACGTCGGGGTTTGCCGCGCGCCAGGTATCGGTAAACCCGGCGTTGAGCAGCTCGGTAAACTTGCCGCGCTCCTCGTCCGAAAAACCGGCGTTGCCGCGGTTGGACTTGGGGTTCTTAAGGTCGATCTCCTCGTGCGCCACGTTAAAGTCGCCGCAGGTTACGACGGGCTTGCCGGTCTCGCGCTCAAGTGCGCTCAAAAAGCCGCGATAGGCATCGTCCCAGGCCATGCGTACATCGATGCGCGCGAGCTCATTTTGGGCGTTGGGCGTGTAGACATCCACGAACCAAAACTTGTCGAACTCGAGCGCGCAGACGCGGCCCTCGGTTGCGGCTTGGGCGACGAGCTCGGCCGCCTCGCCCTCGCCGGCGTAGGGTAGCAGCGCGTCGGCGTGCAGCACGCGCAGCGGTTCCTGGCGGCTAAAGACCGCAGTGCCCGAATAGCCTTTACGCTCGGCGTAGCTCCAGGTTTGGTGATAGCCAGGCAGGTCAATATCGACCTGACCCTCTTGCAGCTTGGTCTCCTGCAGCGCCAAGATGTCGACGTTGAGTTCTTGCGCGATCTGAATAAAGCTCGGGTCCTTTTTGAGCACGGCGCGCAGGCCGTTAACGTTCCACGAGGCAAAGGTGTAAGTCTGAGGCATGGTGTCCTTTCGACGGGGTTGGCAGGCTTAAGATTAACGCAACAGGGGCGGGGTGGGCTCCGCGCATGCTGACTCAAAGGCCGCATGCTGGGACGTCGCCCAACGCTGCCCGACTAACAAGGACGGAGGACTCATATGACGCAGGCAATATCGGACCCCAGGCAGGCCTCCGCCGCGCTGGCGGATCTGTTTGACACCCACAAGCGCGTGGTCTTCTTTGGCGGCGCTGGTGTTTCCACGGCAAGTGGCATCCCCGATTTCCGCAGTGTGGACGGCCTGTATCACCAGCAGTTTGCCTATCCGCCCGAGACCATGCTGTCGCATAGCTTTTACGAGGCGCATCCTGCCGAGTTCTTCGACTTTTACCGCACCAAGATGATCGCGCTTAACGCTAAGCCCAACCGCTGCCACACCAAGCTAGCCGAGCTGGAGCGCGCCGGCAAGCTCGACGCCGTAGTGACGCAAAATATCGACGGCCTGCATCAGATGGCCGGCTCACAGCGCGTGTTCGAGCTGCACGGATCGGTCCATCGCAACATTTGCCAGTCGTGCGGCGCGGTCTATAGCGCCGAGTGGATTTGCTCGCGCGAGCACGAGGATGCCGCGGGCGTGCCTGCGTGCCCCGCGTGCGGCGGCCGCATCAAGCCCGATGTAGTGCTCTACGAAGAGCCGCTCGACGAGCATGTGTTGACCGGTGCCGTTGCCGCCATCGCCGCGGCCGATGCCCTCATTGTAGGCGGGACCTCGCTCGTGGTGTATCCGGCGGCAGGCCTTACGCGATACTTTACCGGCGATACGCTGGCCATATGCAACCTTGCTCCCACCGATCAGGATGCAAATGCCGACCTGCTGATTTCTTGCGACATCGCGGCCACGTTTGCGTTCTAGCCCGCGCGCGCGGATACAATAGAAAGACTGAGTGCAAAGCGACCCCGCCGCCAGCTCCCCAAGCTCGGCGGCGTGGGCATTTTAGGAGGATGCTCATGGCGAACGACAGCAAGACATGGCGGTGCGGAAAGTACGAGCTCAGCTTTGACCGTCCGCGCATCATGGGCGTCCTCAACGTGACGCCCGATTCGTTTAGCGATGGCGGGGAGCACTTCGACCCCGATGCCGCCATCGAGTACGGCCTGGCGATGCTCGACGCCGGCGCCGACATCATCGACGTGGGCGGCGAGTCCACGCGCCCTGGTTTTACCCCGGTCAACCCCGACGAGGAGGCTCGCCGCGTGCTGCCCGTGGTGCGCGCGCTGGCCAAGGAGGGCGCCATCGTCTCGATCGACACGCGTCATGTGGCGGTTGCCAAGGCGGCCGTGCGCTGCGGCGCCTCGATCGTCAACGACGTGACGGGCTTCACTGATCCCAAGATGGTCGAGTTCGTTAAGACGAGCACCTGCGGCGTCATCGTGATGCATGCCGGCGAGGTCGCCGCGCCCGCCCGCACGCACGCAACGGTGCAGCTCGATACCTCGGCTGCGGCGTTTGTTGCCGAGAAGGCACGCGAAGCGGCTGCCGAGGCCGCGCGCGAGGCCGAGAAGCCGGCCCGTCGCCGTCGCGGCAAGTTGCTGGGCGAGCCCAAGGTTGAGGCCAAGCTTCCGGGCGGTGTGGTACAGCCCTCACTGCCGTTTGGCGAGCCGGAGCCCACGTCCGAGCCTGCAAGCGAGCAGGAGACGCCCGCCGCCGAGCGGGCTGCTGCCGCCGAGACCGTCGCGCCCGCACCCGAGGCCGCGCCCGCAGCCACCGAGGCCGAATCGGAGTCCAATGACCGCCTGGCCGCCATGATGCGCCGCAGCGCCCGCCGCGAGGAGGCCTACGTGCCCACCTCTCAGCTCCGCCGCTTTACCCTGCCCGATTCGGCGCCCATCATGCGCCGCGTCATGGGCTTTCTGTCCGACCAGGCCCGCACACTCATCCATGCCGGCGTGTCGCGCGACCGCATCTGCATCGATCCTGGCCCGGGCTTTGGTAAGTCGGCTAACGAGGACATCGTCATCCAGCGCGAGACTGCCAAGATGGCGTCACTGGGCTATCCGCTCATGTGCGCCGTGTCGCGCAAGCGTTTTGTGGGCGCTGTCTCGGGCGTGACCGAGGCCGCCGCGCGCGATGCCGCCACGTTTGGCGTGTGCCTGGGCGCCATCCAGGCCGGTGCCAACATCGTGCGCGTGCACGACGCCGCGGGTTTTGCGCAGTTCCTGAACGGTTACTGGGCCGTCGCCAAGCCGCAGCCGCGCCGTGCGTTTGTGGCCGTGGGCTCCAACCTGGGGCATCGTTGCGACAACATCCGCGCCGCGCGCGACATGATCGCCGAGATTCCGCTCACCTGCGTGTCCAACTCCTCCAAGATCTACGAGAGCGAGCCGGCCTACGAGACGCGCCAGGACGCGTTTGCCAACGCTGTCATCGAGATTAAGACCGAGCTGGCGCCGTTGGTGCTGCTCGACGAGCTCATGAAGATCGAGGTCGAGCTGGGGCGCGACCGCTCCAAAAAGGCCAAGGCCAACGGTCCGCGCACCATCGACCTGGACCTGCTGTGGATGGACGGCGAGACCCACGGCGGCAAAAAGCTGCGCCTGCCGCATCCGCTGATCGGCGAACGCGATTTTGTGCTGGTGCCGCTCGAGGACCTGATGCACGACCCGGCGCGGTTCTTCCGCTACAACGGCGTCGAGGTCAAGGAGCCCGAGGACCGCGTGGGCCATATCGTGGGCGAATTGGGGCGTATGTAGATGATCGAGATGAATGCTGTTGCCGCTGGCACCGAGCTCGACGCGGCGCGCGACGCGGGCCGCGAGGGCATGTCCGCGGGCTGGTGCGCGTGGAGCGCGGGCGATGCATCGCTGATGTTTTCGCTGGTCGTGCGCCCCGATGTGAACATGCATGCCTTCCACGGCCTGCCGTTTGTGGCGGCTATGGGCATGATGGACGCGCTTGTGGGCACGGCTTCGACGCCGGGGTTGGGCCTTGCCGGTAAGGTGGGTATCCAGTGGCCGAGCGATATCGTGTGCGGTGCGCCTGCGTTTGAGACGTCGCTCGCGCGTGTTGCCGTGAACGGCGGTGCCGGTGCCGCGGGCATGTTCGGTGCCGTGACGGTGGATATTGAGCGTTCGGCGCTGAGCGAGCTTGGTGTGGACGTGGCTGACGAAGCGCTGGTCGAGACGCTGGCCGCCGCCGTGCTGGCCCGCGTGGACGCCTGGGCGGTTGTTGCCAACACGCCGCAAGGCGCCGCAGGGCCGCTGGCTCCCGTGCTGGGCGAGTACTTCGACATGGTGCCGCTGCTGGGCCGCCAGGTTGCGGCGGTGTCTCCCAACGGCTTGCCGCTTGCGGTCGGTGTGTTTGCGGGCCTGGACATCTGGGGCCGCGCGACCATCAAGACCGATGCCGGCGAGCAGGAGTTTCCGCCCGAGGCTGTACGAATTCGCGGGCTGTAGCGTCTCGGCTTCGCCAGAGCCTACGCTAACTCCTGCATGCGGCGGTAGATTTCGCAGATACCCTTGATGGTGAGCTGTCCGTCGACCACGTCGAAGGCATCGGTCGAATCGGCGACGATGCTGGCGAGACCGCCCGTGGCGATAACGGTGGCATCCTCGCGGCCCAGCTCGCGCTTCATGCGCGCGACCAGGCCCTCGGCCATGGCGGCGGCGCCCGTCACGGCGCCCACCTTGATGCACTCCTCGGTATCGCGGCCGATGGCATGCTCGGGCGCCTCGAGCGGCACGCTGGCGAGCTTGGCGGCTCGGGCGGCGAGCGCGTCCATCGAAATGCGGATGCCCGGCGCAATCGCTCCACCAATGTAATAACCGTCCTCATCGATGACGTCGATATTGGTCGCGGTGCCAAAGTCCACCACGATCGCCGGCGCGCCGTAGAAGGTCTCGGCAGCGACGGCGTTGGCGATGCGGTCGGCACCAACGGCCTGGGGGCGCGCCGCCCGCAGCTTGGTTACGGCGGCCGTCTGCGGCCCGATGACGATGGCGTCCGCGGCAATGCGGTCGGCCACGGCGTGCCACTCGCGCGAGAGCTGCGGCACCACGCCCGCAAAGGCGATCGCGTCGACCGCGTCGAGCGAAAGGCCGTACATCTTAAAGAAACCCATCAGGCGCACATGGATCTCGTCGGCGGTATAAGAGCGGTCGGTGGGCATGCGCCACGACTGCACCAGCTCGTCTCCGTCAAACAGGCCCATGGCCGTTTGCGTATTTCCCATATCGATAGCGAGCAGCATGTCTACTCCCGGTGTTGGCATAAAAGGACGCGCACCATTGTATACGTGCCGTCGACGGCGCTCGGCTGCGATTCGTTTACGGTGATAGGGGCTGAGGGGTTTTAAATATGAAGGAATTATGCTCTACGAGATTTTCCTTGCCGTTTACCGAACTCCCGCGTAATATTCTTTCTTGCGCACATGAGGCGCCCAGACATTGCGGGGTGGAGCAGTCTGGTAGCTCGCCGGGCTCATAACCCGGAGGTCGTAGGTTCAAATCCTGCCCCCGCGACCAAGAACTTGCAGCTCGTCGGCCTAGCCGGCGAGCTTTTTTGTTATTTCGGGACCGTGTTTTCGGTCCAATTCTCGGCCTCTCAAACAAAATCTCGATCTGTAACATCTAGACCCGATTTGGGCGGCTAGGTGTTACAGATCGAGATGTTTCGGCAGGACGGTCTTCGTTTGTCTAAATCTGTAACACGAGGGACGGATTTTGCCGAGTTGTTGTTATAGATTGAGATTTTTTAGCAGGCGGGTTTGGTTTGTCTCGATCTGTAACAGTAAGACCCGGTTTTGTCGCGTAACTGTTACAGATTGAGACAAACCGACGGGCCGCCCTGCCCCATCCACCTGCCGCTACCTGCTGTCCGCCGATTTCCGTTGCGCTGTTGTATTCCCATGCCATATCCTCTAGACAACTACGCGGCAACATCGCCGCCGCGCCTACAAGAGAGGAATGTCCATGACCGCACCTGCATCCAAGCTGCTTCAGCCCATTACGGTTGGCCCCCTTGAGCTCAAAAACCGCATTATGTTTCCGCCGCTGACCACCGGCTACGAGGAGCGTGACGGCTCCATTGGCGAGCGCAGCCTGGCTTTTTACGAGCGCTTGGCCCGTGGCGGCGTGAGTTACATCGTCATCGGCGACGTTGCTCCCGTCATGACCGCAAGCCCCACGCCCAAGCTGGCGACCGACGCCCAAATCCCCACGTTTAAGGCCCTGGCCGATGCCGTCCACAAGCACGGCGCCAAGGTCGCGCTGCAGCTGTTCCACCCCGAGTACGACGTGCCCGGTGTCGGCCGCATGGTCATGGGATCCATGGCCGCCGCCAAGGCCGCGCAGGAGGCCAAGGCCGCCGGCGACGAGGAGACCTTTGCCGCCAAGATGGCCGAGTCCAACGAGATCCGCAACCAGGCCTACGCCAAGCTGCACCACGACATGCAGCACTTTGTGAACGAGGCGAGTGTGGAGCAGCTCACCCAGATCAAGGAGGCTATCGCCGCCTCGGCCGCTCGCGCGCAGCAGGCCGGGATCGATGCCATCGAGGTCCACGGCGACCGCCTGGTAGGTTCGCTGTGCTCGGCCATCCTCAACCAGCGCACCGACGAGTACGGCGGCTCGTTCGAGAACCGCGTTCGCTACGCGCTGGAGGTCGTCGCTGCCATTAAGGAAGCCGCGCCGCAGCTGATGGTGGAGTACAAGCTCCCCGTGATCATGGAGAACCCCGACGGCACGCCGCGCGGCAAGGGCGGCCTGCAGCCCGACGAGGCCTGCGAGTTCGCCAAGCTGCTCGAGGGCGCGGGCATCGATATGATCCAGGTCGCACAGGCCAACCACACCGGCAACATGGGCGACACCATTCCGCCCATGGGCGCCATGCCCTACAACTGGACGCTGCCCGTGGCCGAGCGCGTCAAGGCCCTGGTCTCCGTGCCGGTGGCAACCGTGGGCCGCGTGGTTTCGGTCGAGGCCGGCGAGAAGATTCTGGAAGACGGCGCCGCCGACATCATCGCCTATGGCCGCTCGCTCATGTGCGACCCCGACATTGCGCTGAAGGCCGCCACGGGTGAGCCCATCCGCGAGTGCCTCAACTGCAACAAGGGCTGCGTCGACGCGATTCAAAACCGCAAGTACATCTCGTGCGTGCTCAACGCCGAGAACGGTGACGAGGCGACCATAGCCATTAAGCCGGGCGAGGGCGACAAGAAGATCGCCGTGGTGGGCGGCGGTATTGCCGGCCTGGAGGCCGCGCGCGTGGCAGCCAAGCGCGGCTACGACGTGACCGTCTACGAGGCGAGCGACCATCTGGGCGGCCAGATTGTGCTGGCGGCCGCGCCCCCGCGCAAGGACGAGATCATGCGCTCGGTCGAGTACTACGAGAAGATTCTGCCTGGCCTGGGCGTGAAGGTCGAGCTCAACCACGTCGCTAGCCCCGCGGACCTCAACGCCGCCGACGCCGCGATTGTGGCTGTGGGCGCACACGACGTGGTCATCCCCGTTCCGGGTGCCGACTCGGAGAAGGTCGTCTCGAGCTGGGACGTACTGGCCGGCAAGGTGGAGCTCAGCGGGCGCGTCGCCGTCATTGGCGGTGGCCTGGTGGGCACCGAGACTGCCGAGTATCTGCTGCAGCACGGCTGCGAGGTGGCGATCGTGGAGATGCTCGACAAGATTGCCGCGGGCGAGTCCGAGACCATCCTGCCGCTGATTATGAGCGACTTTGCCGAGCACAACGTGGAGCAGCACGTGAAGACCCGCCTAACCGCCATTACTGACGAGGGCGTGGAGGCCGTTCGCACCGCCGAGGACGGCGCCGAGGAGCCGGTGAAGATCGCCTGCGATTACGTGGTGATGGCCGTGGGCTCCAAGGCCAACGCGTTTGACCTGGATGGCGTGACGGTGCCCGTGACCTGCGTGGGCGACTGCTCGGGTGAGCGCACCGCCGACATTGCGAGCGCCATTCGCACGGCGTATCACGCGGCCAACGAGCTGTAGTTGAACATCGCGGCCAGGCGGGGCGGTAGCACGGATCCGTCTCGCCCGGCTGTGTCCCGTTGGGTGTCAACCGGTGCGGGGCCTGCAAGCGCAGCAGGTCCCGCCCTTTTTGTTTTGCTCCGGTGGATGGCAATGCGCGGTAATCATGAGGAGTGAGGACGTCTACTGCCTTGCAGATCACTCAAAAATATTGGGGGAGGGGTTAATAATTATATCCTCTATACCAAAGGACATAAAGAGATGCCAATTTTGTTGACAAGCGAATGACGATTAGCTGCGAGTCAGCTACCAGCGTAAATAATCGATAAAGAAATGTCGTAATTTGGTGCCAAATGCCCAGATAAGGTTGATTTCCGATCTCAGCCGAACACATTGAGCAAATAGGCCGTTCCCGCACCTAGCCGAACGCCCCCGCTGCCCCTCCCGGGGCCCGGGGGCGCCGTTTTCCCAGTTGAAGGAACGGTGGAGATG
>UQPF01000025.1 GCA_900542905.1 uncultured Collinsella sp. | reverse complement strand
ATCTCCACCGTTCCTTCAACTGGGAAAACGGCGCCCCCGGGCCCCGGGAGGGGCAGCGGGGGCGTTCGGCTAGGTGCGGGAACGGCCTATTTGCTCAATGTGTTCGGCTGAGATCGGAAATCAACCCGACGCGGCTGAACGGTTGCGTTCGCGCCGTGAACGGTATGGAAACGCCCGGTGAGATGATCCACCGGGCGCTTCCATTCGCAATGTCCTAGATGTCAAAAATGTAACGAGATCCAACGATCCGCTGACGACCGATGATAAACGGCCGCCGCTGCTCATCGAAAAAGAAGGCATCCATGTAAAACAGGGGTTCGCCAACGGGAACCGCCAACAGCCGAGCGACCTCGGGCGACGCACACGCGATCTCGAGCGTGCACGGGTCGGTAAACGCGGGCGTACGGCCCGTCCGGTTGCGCACGAACTCAAAAATGGATTGGTTAGATAGAGGTGCCGTTGATAGATAGGCGTTGTCCTCGTATACGTATATGTTGTTCTCGAGCATGACGGGGACGCCATCGGCAGTACGCACGCGCTCAACGCAAATCAAGTCAGTTCCAACGGGAACACCAAAGAACTGTGCTTCGGTGGAATCCGCCGGCAGTGTCTTTCTCGAAATGACACACGCCCCTGGTTCCATTCCGTTAACGCGGCATGCGTCCGAAAAACTCTGGACGTCATCCTTCTGGCGAATCTTGCGCTTGAGCTTGGGGGCATTGACAAACGTGCCTTTCCCCTGTCGCTTCGTTAGATAGCCCTGCTGGACGAGCTCCTCAATAGCGCGTCGCACGGTAACGCGGCCAACTTTATAGCTCTCAGCCAATTCGAATTCGTTGGGTATCCGCGCGCCTGCCTTGTAGGCGCCGGAGTTGATTTCGTTTTTAATGATATCAATGACCTGTTGGTACGGCGGTATCGCTGCTTTACTGTCAGTTAGTCCTTCAGTCGGTGGCATATACCCTCTCCCAGCACAATTAATTCTAAAGCGGGCTCAAGGGCATTCAACAAGCCCTCGAGCCCGCTTTGGCATAAAGTATGCTTGCTGCCGCACCAAAATGTCGGGTATTTACTCATCAGACCCGAAAAACGCGCAACTACCGCGCTCCTAAGAAAGCGTGAGCAGCTCCGGCAGCTGGTCGATAATCTTGTCCGCGGCATCCTGGCTAAAGCCAAAGCGTTCCTCGCGCTTGGCAATGACTGTCAGGCCGGCTCGCTTGCCAGCGGTGATGCCAGGCACCGAATCCTCGACGCAGCAGCAGCGATTCGCGGGCAGCCCCAGCAGGTCCAGCGCATGCAGGTAGATGTCGGGCTCGGGCTTGCTCTCCTTAAACTGCTCGCCGCTCACCACATACTCAAAGGCATCCGACAGCCCGCACGCATTGAGCACTTCCTCGATACTAACCATGGGAGACGAGCTGGCAAGCGCCACGCGAACGCCGCGGCGCGGCAGTTCTCGAATCGTATCCACGGCGCCTGGGTTAATCAAAGCCTGATAGTCGCGCGGACGCTTATGAGCCCATTCGTCCCAACGGGCCAACGCTTCCTCGCCAGTGAAATGCCCCTTACCGGCACGCTCAAACCAATCGACCAGCATATGCAGGAAGAACTGATGCGAGGTACCGACCTGCCCATTCAACTCCTCTTGAGTCAGATTAAGCCCAAGCTCCTTGGCAAACGCGGCAGTCTCGCCCAGGTAGTAATACTCGGTATCGACAATCACGCCGTCCATGTCAAAGATAACGGCATCGAACGGAAATGCGGACACGGCACCCTCCCTAACAAAAGGACGCCCGCGAGCAGGCGCCCGAACCATGCATTAATCGGCGATTCTAACCCAGCAGCTTATCCAGCGCCACCGCAATACCATCTTCGTTGTTATTGGCGGTCACCATCTGGGCCACAGCCTTAACCTCATCGACGGCGTTGCCCATGGCAACGCCGGTGCCGGCCCACTCAATCATGGACTTGTCGTTCTGGCCGTCGCCAAACGATACGACCTCACTGGCATCGATGCCGAGTTTGGGCAGGGCACCCTCGAGCGCACGGGCCTTGTCGATACCGGGCGCCGTGTACTCAAAGTACCAGTCGGCCGTAAACATGCCCGAAAGCGTCTGGGTAAAGGGCGCGTACATCTCCTCGTGATGCGCTTGCAGATAGGCCGGGTCGCCCGCAGTGAGCAGCTTGTCCACGGGATAAGCATCAGCGACCTCATGCAAGCTCTCGACCTCGCGGATCTTAAGGTCGCAGGCATCGCGCTCGTATTTGACGATATTCTTCTGCGAGCCGTCCGGCAGTGTAATCATGCAGCGATACGAGTCCTCTACATGCAGGTCGCGCCCGAGCGAGATCATGGGGATCACATCATAGTTTTGCAGGTGATCAATCAGACGGTGCAGTTCGTCAGCTGGCATGGCCTGGTCAAAAAGGACCTCATCGGTCTGAGCGTCGACAACATGCGCGCCATTGAAAGCGACTAGCAGACCGTCATGGTTTTGGAGGTCGAGCTCCTGTGCCAGAGCATGTAGCCCCCATGCGGGACGACCCGAAGCCAAGATGAGCTTAATGCCCGACTCCTGCGCCGCGAGCAGCTTTTCGCGCGTACGCGGGCTGATCACCTTCTGATCGTTGGTGAGCGTACCATCGATATCCATTGCGATGGCTTTAATTGCCATATGTGCCTCCTTGCATCGTTTTTATCGCGCACTATCTTATCCGAGCCGGGGCACGTTCGCACGGCGCGCGTATGACGGTTGCAAAACCACCCCATTTGAAACAAAGACAAAAAAGTACTTGCAAAGACGCGTTCCGACATATAAGTTGATAAAAGACCGCCGTTGCGGTTTTAAGTAGATCGAGCATATGAAGTTTGAGTTTTAGCGTGTAAGAGAAGGAAGATCGGCAAAGTACAACCCCAAACGCAATGACAACTTAATGAGGTAACTGCCACATGTGAGGCACCCAGGGCATTGCTGTCTCGATTTTGAGCACGATGCCTTCCGCCTTGCATGGGCCGTTCCATCCCGCCCCTGCAGCAACTGCCTCACGGGCTCATTGAAAACCGCATAGCACCCCAACGTCAGCACATCACCCACGGCAAGCACATCACTCACGACAACCAACACATCAACAAACAGCACGAACATCAACCGATTGGAGAAGCTATGACAAACCACCACGCTGAAGACGGCGATAAGAAAAGCATTCTGGATGCCCGCATTGAGCGAGCATATGCAAACGAATATGACGCCGCCTTTGCCGCCGCGACCATCAAGAACTACGCGTCGCTACCGCTCGCGACGATCTTGGCCGATCACCCTCAACTGCTGAAGCGCTGCACAAAGATCATGGGCGACCCCGACATTCGCAAGCTGACAGACCCCTATGCCCCAAAACGCGACAACGATTCGCACATTCTTACCGTAGGCTGCCTAGCCCATATGCTTACGGCGCTCGACACGAAACTCAAGCTCGAATGGGAACCCGACGAGCGGCATGAACTCGAAAGCAAGCGGAACACCCTGCGCACCGCACTGTTCCTTCCGTTGGACGGCCTCAAGCGCTGCAACGTCGAGCTCAATTCACAGGCGCGGCAAAAGCCCGGGACCACGGGGCAGAAAACTCCTAGACCCCATGTGGCCATCGTCGACCGCAACCGATATAACCGCATGACCGCGCACTTTTCTGCCGAGGGAGCAGCCATAAGGACGCTGATCGACCTGCTGTGCCTCCTGAGCATCAACGAACTATTTGAGGGCTATCTCGCCCTTGTTCCCGCGACGGCACCCAAGTCGGTAGCAAAGATCATCGAGACCTGCAGACGCCAGTTTGAGCGCCATCGCAATGGCAGCGAGATGAACGCCAGCATCGCGCAGTACTACGCGGCTCATTACAAAAATGACGGATGTGCCCCTATCGAGCATCAGCTGCGGCTCGCCTACACCACGCCCGTCGCAACGCTCCATCGCTTTGGAGCCCTTGGCGCTTGCGAGCCGCACGAACAGGCAGCCTGCCCCACAACCGAGCTCGATCTCAGGCTCGGACGAACCCTGTAGCCCGCCAGCCCCTCCGCGGGCAACAATCCTATTCCACAACACAACCAACAGAAAGGAGTCCTCATGGACACCAATCATTCCCCCATCATCAGCCCCCTCACCATGCGTGAATCCGCCCGAGGTATCACGCTCACCAGCATTTACGATGAGATGCTCGCCCGTCGCGAGCTCTCCGTCATGGGAAACATCGAAACCCCGATGGCCCACGACCTATGCCAGCAGATTCGTCTGCTCGATGCCACCGACCCCAGCCGCCCCATCACCATATTTGTCGCCAGCGCCGGCGGAAGCGTGCGATCGGGTCTTGCGATCTATGACGCCATGCGCCTCGCATCGTGCCCCATCCGCACCGTCTGCCTGGAATTCGCCGCGTCCATGGGCGCCGTGATCTTTATGGGCGGCGACGATCGCCGTATGGCGCCCCATGCAGAGCTCATGATTCATGACCCGCTGATCCCCCAGGGGGCAGGCGGCTCGGCACTTGCGTTGCAGGAAACCAGCCGGCGTCTCATGCAGACCCGCAAGACCCTCACGCAAATCCTCTCGGACCGCAGCGGCCTCACGCCCAAGCGCATCCAGTCCCTCACTGCAAAAGACACCTACCTTTCGGCCGAGCGCGCCGTCGAGCTCGGCTTTGCCCACGAAATTCTCTCGACCACCAAGGAGGTCGCCCATGTCTAACCTCGCCAGCCGCCTCGCCGCATCTGAGTCCGCATCGTCCACCATCCTCGCCAAGGATCGAACGCTCTCCTGCGACACCCGCCAAACGGGACTCAACAACAACGCACTTGTGATCGGCCCCTCGGGAGCCGGCAAGACCCGAAACGTCCTCAAGCCCAACCTGCTGCAAATGAACGCAAGCTACATCGTGCTCGACACCAAAGGCACGCTCTGTCGCGAAGTGGGACCCGTGCTGGCAGCCCACGGTTACCGCGTGCAATGCCTCAACTTCGCCGACCTCAACACCGTCCCGGCCCTTGCGCCCGGCATCGAGCGCTGCGGCTACAACCCCCTGAGGCACATTCGCCGCAAGGCGGACGGCAGGCCCAACCAGCAGGACATCCTCTCGGTGGCAAAGGCCATCTGCCCCATCGAGGACAACAACCAGCCTTTTTGGGATCATGCGGCGGCAAACCTGCTGTCGTGTCTTATCGCCTACGTCACCGAACAGCTACCCGCCGACGAGCAGACGATCAGCTCGGTCATCAAGCTGATCGAGCACCTGCAGGACGGTGCCACGGGTCGATTGTTTGACGACCTGATCACGACCGACCCCCAAAGCTATGCCCTCTCGCTATGGCGGCGCTACGCCATTACGCAAAATGCCGAGCGCATGCACGCGAGCATCGTCGGCATCCTTGCCGAAAAGGTCATGTGTCTGGGATTCGACGGTGCGGCACAGCTCTATCGTGAGTGCCATCAGGTGAACTTCGCTTCCATGGGACACACCCCCTGCGTCCTGTTTGTAACCGTGAGCGATATTGACCGCAATCTCGATCCGCTGACCGGCCTCTTTATTTCGCAGGCGTTTATGGGCCTCATTCGTGAGGCCGATAGGCAGCCCGACGGCAGCCTGCCCGTGCCCGTGCGCTTTATGCTCGATGACTTCGCAAATCTGCAGATCCCCCAGATCGACAACGTGCTCTCGATTATCCGAAGCCGCAACATCTGGGCAACGCTGCTGCTGCAGTCGACCAACCAGCTCGATGCGCTCTATGGCGAGGCACGCGCACGCTCCATCATGGGCAACTGCGACACGCATCTGGTGCTGGCGTTCCAGGATCCCGAGAGTGCCCGGGTGTTTTCCGACCGCGCCGACGCGCTGCCCAGCACGCTCATGGCGACGCCGATCGATCGCTCGTGGCTCTTTGTGCGCGGTCGCACTCCCGAACAGGTCGAGCGCTTTAGGCTCGAAGACCATCCGCTCTACGGGGAGCTGCCCGAGGCGCAGCGAGACCATGCGGAGGCCGAGATCTAGGCGCAGGGTTCTCGCGGCGCGCGGCGCCCCAGCGATGTTCCACAAAGGCCGTGCGCCCCGGGACTACGGCAAAGCAAAGGGGCCCGCATCCGATAGGATACGGGCCCCTGACTATAAGGCGCGATGCGTTAACAGCAGCGACTACTTGCGATGCGCGCGATAGAACTCGATGAGCGCCTGGGTCGAAGCGTCCTGCTCGGCCTTGGCGGCGTCATCGTGGAAGGCCGGGGTAATCTGCTTGGCAAGCTGCTTGCCCAGCTCGACGCCCCACTGGTCGTAGGAGTCGATGCCCCAGACCGTGCCCTCGACAAACGTGATGTGCTCGTACAGGGCGATGAGCTCGCCGAGTGCGAACGGGGTCAGCGTGTCGCCGAAGATCGAGGTCGTCGGGCGATTGCCCTCAAAGCAACGGGCCGGGACGATCTGCTCGGGCGTGCCCTCGGCACGAACCTCATCGGCCGTCTTACCAAAGGCGAGCGCCTTGGTCTGGGCCAGGAAGTTGCCCAGGAACAGCTCGTGGACATCCTGGCCGCCGTCGGTCGCAGGGTTGGCGGTATTGGCGAAGGCGATGAAGTCGGCCGGAACCACCACAGTGCCCTGGTGCAGCAGCTGATAGAAGGCATGCTGGCCGTTGGTGCCGGGCTCGCCCCAGAAGATCTCACCGGTGTCGGAGGTCACGGCGCTGCCGTCCCAGCGGACATGCTTGCCGTTGGACTCCATGGTGAGCTGCTGCAGGTAGGCCGGGAAGCGGTGCAGGTACTGGCAGTACGGCAGCACGGCGTGGCTCTTGGAACCGAAGAAGTTGACGTACCAGACATTGAGCAGGCCCATCAGCGCGACGGCGTTGTTCTCGAGCGGGGTGTTGCAGAAGTACTCGTCGATGGCGTGGAAGCCCTCGAGGAACTGCTGGAAGCGCTCGGGGCCGAGCACGACGATCAGCGACAGGCCCACGGCGGAGTCAACGGAATAGCGGCCACCGACCCAGTTCCAGAAACCGAAGGCGTTGGCGGGGTCGATACCGAAGGCCTCGACCTTCTCGAGTGCGGTGGAAACGGCGACGAAGTGCTTTGCCACGGCCTCGGCGTTCTGCTCATCGGAGCCGTCGATGGCGCCCTGAGCCTTGAGCTGCTCGAGCATCCAGGTCTTGACCTCGCGGGCGTTGGTGAGGGTCTCGAGCGTGGTGAAGGTCTTGGAGACGATGATTACGAGCGTGGTCTCGGGATCCAGGCCCTTGAGCTTCTCGGCCTGGTCGTTGGGGTCGATGTTGGAGATGTAGCGGCAGTCGATACCGGCGTCGGCATAGGGACGCAGAGCCTCGTAGGCCATGACCGGGCCCAGATCGGAGCCACCGATGCCGATGGACACCAGGTGCTCGATCTTCTTGCCGGTAACGCCCTTCCACTCACCGGAGCGCACGCGCTCGGCGAAGGCATACATGCGATCGAGGACCTCGTGCACGTCGGCGACGACGTCCTGGCCGTCGACGATGAGCTGGCCCTTCTCGGTTACCGGGCGGCGAAGCGCGGTGTGCAGGACGGCGCGGTCCTCGGTGGTGTTAATGTGCTCGCCGGAGAACATGGCGTCGCGGCGCTCCTCGAGCTTCACCTCGCGGGCAAGATCGCACAGCAGCTTGACGGTCTCATCGGTCACCAGGTTCTTCGAAAGATCGAAGTGCAGGTCACCGGCGTCAAAGCTCAGCTTGTTCACGCGGTCGGCGTCAGCAGCGAACCAGGCCTTGAGGTCGATACCATCGGCCTCAAGCTTCTCCTGATGAGCCTCGAGTGCCTTCCAAGCGGCAGTCGACGTAGCATCGATAGGTGCGGCAACAGTTGCCATAGAGTCCTCCTCAGCATACGGGCGCACGCCTCCATGCGCCCGGACATTCAGATGCCACTATTCTAGCGCAGGTCAAGACTACAATCAGCGAGCGTTGCCAATCGGCCCCCAAACGGCAACCGATTAAAAAGGGACAGGCTTATTTTGGCAGGTCAAACGCTTTACCAACCAAAAATAACCCGTCCTTTTATGGCAAATATTAGGCCGCGGCGCAGACGCTACCGAGCAACTCACGCAGAGGAGACCCGATGCCCTCCAGCAGTTCGGGCGCGATAATGGCAAAAACGGGAACCTCACCGGTGCCCACGACAGCAGGCACCTTGCCCTCCGAGAGAATGCATCCATAAGGGACAAAACCGTCTTCGCCGGCATCGAGCGCCGCCATGCGACGAGCGAGTTCGCGCGCAAAGCCGGCAGTATCGGCATCGCCGATCGCCAGGACAAAGTCCACGCCTTCGTCGGTCGCCAGGGCCACGGCTTCGTCGATCAGTTCGTCTCCCCCGTCACCCTCAACCGAGCCGCAGCGAAAAAGCACGCGCTCGAGCAGAGCTCGATCAAGCGAGCCGAGCGCCGCCGAGACGAGCTCATCACGCGTATGCTTGTCTCCGCCCAGCACGACCAGCGCCTTGGTGCCACCGTAGTGAGCGACCAATCGTCCGCACCAGCGAGCCACGTCCCCATCCGCAACAAGGCGTGTCGGCATACCAAACCCATAATTGACCATCTTTCCCACAACCCTTCCGTGCGCATAGGCGGTATCAATCGTTAGGCTCATGCTACGAAGCAAGGTTTTCCGAGCTGTTTCGCACTCTTTAGAGCTGCGTTAAAACCCCGATGAAGCCGCGCGACCATACTTGCCAAAAAGGGGCAGGTTTTGACGGTGTCCGTGCAAGCGGGTATTATCGAACAGATATTCGATAAGAACATGTGTTTGATGATAGGACACGGATGGCGCACGAGCAGCACACCTATATCTGCATCGACCTCAAGACGTTTTATGCCAGCGTCGAGTGCGTCGACCGTGGGCTCGATCCGCTCACCACCAACCTGGTCGTTGCCGACGAATCGCGCGGACGCACGACCATCTGCCTCGCCATCACGCAGGCCATGAAGGACTTAGGAATTCACAATCGCTGCCGCCTATTTGAGATTCCCGATGGCATCGACTACATCACGGCCGTACCGCGCATGCAGCACTACATGGAGGTGTCGGCGAAAATCTACGGTATCTATCTGGAATACGTCAGCCCCCAGGACGTGCACGTCTACTCCATCGATGAGTGCTTTATCGACGTGACGCCCTATCTGGACCTCTATCACACAGATGCGGAAGGGCTCGCCTGCACGCTGCGCGACGAGGTCTTGGCGCGCAGCGGCATCACGGCGACGGTCGGCATCGGCCCCAACCTATTCCAGGCCAAGGTTGCACTCGATATCACCGCCAAGCACGTAGCCAGCCGCATTGGCGTACTCGACGACGAAACCTTTCGCAAAGAAATCTGGCCCCACCGCCCCATCACCGACATCTGGGGCATCGGCCCCGGCGTGGCGGCCCGTCTCGAGAAATACGGCGTCTACGACCTGATGGGCGTCGCCGCACTCGACGAAAACCTGCTCTACGACGAGCTCGGCGTCAACGCCGAATATCTCATCGACCACGCCTTCGGGCGCGAGCCAACGACCATCGCCGATATCCAAGCCTATCGCCCGCAGGCAATCTCAACCACCACAGGACAGGTGCTCTCGAAGGGCTATGCCTACGAGCAAGCCTACACCGTCTTACGCGAGATGGTCGACAACGCCGTGTTGGACTTAGTCGATAAGCACGTGGTCTGCGACAGCATCTCGCTCTTTGTGGGTTATGCGAGCGAGCGTGCCGACATACGCCGCCTCGACGCCAGCGGTACAGCGCAATATGTGGACGGATGCGGGCACCTGCGCTCGAGCACGTCGAGCGTCGAGCCCACCGCAACCGCCGGCCCCGAGCTCGCACCCCGTGCGCCCAAGCCCGTCCAGTGCGATGACGAAAGGCGTCGCCTGGTGCGCGAAGCGCAGGCAATCGATGGCATCTTTGTGGGAGAGCATGGCGGCAAACCGCGTGGTGGCTATGCCGCGCTCTTTGCGCACTCCAACGCCTCGCGCAAGCTGCCCGAGCGGACCAATTCGTTTAAGAAGATCATGGGCTATTTCGATGATCTTTGGGCGCAAACCGTCGACCCTAAACGACCGGTCAAGCGCATCAACCTGGGCTTTGGCAACCTCATGCCCGAGGAATTTGCCACTATCGATCTGTTCAGCGATATCGAGGCCGATGAGCGCGAGCGCGACCTGGCGCGCGCCGTCCTGGCCGTGAAAGGCAAGTACGGCAAAAACGCGCTCGTCAAGGGATTAAGCTTTACCGCCGGCGCCACCGCACGCGAACGCAACGATCAGGTAGGAGGACATCGTGCCTAAGTCCCAACAACAGCCGATGCGGCCGCCGACACCTTTTGAACGCCTAGCGGACCCCGAGGGCAGACGCCGCGTCGCCGACCCCAACCTCACTGCCAATGGTGCCGTGCGCGCCAACCGCGCCGCACAGTTTATGCCCTTTGCCGCCCTCACGGGATACTACGAACTCGTGCGCAAGCAGGAAATCACCGTCGAGCCAAAACGTGAGCTCACGGAAGAAAAAGCCCTCGTACTTTCTAAAAAGCTCGAGGGTCTCAAACGTGGCGACTTGGTTCGTGTCACCTATTACGATACGTACGGCTATCGCTCCCGCACCGGCATCCTCGACGAGGCGCTCCCCGCCTTCAAGCTCCTCAAGCTCAAAGACATCGCCATCGACTTCGACGACATCCAAGACATCGAACTGCGCGGACGAGCCTAGCCAAGGAAGCGCATCCAGGGCGGCGCTTACAGCGTCATGACGTAGTAGCCCGCGTCTTTCACGGCCGTCTCGAGAACACCACGATCAACCGGCTGTTTAGAGCGCACACGTGCCGTGTGATCCGCATACGTCACCGTTGCCCACACGCCGTCCAGCGCATTGAGGGCATTGGCCACGTTCTGAGCGCAGCCGTCACAGCTCATGCCGCCGATGAGCAGCTCATCGCTATAGGGATAGTGCGATGCATCGGTATCCACCACAACAACCTTTTTGGCCTTCTTGCCGCTCGCACCATCGCTGCAGCAACTCTTCCCGTGTGTCGAAGCGGCAATGCGACGCAGTCCAAAAAACATGCCGACGGCAATGACGGCCAGCACGATGAGATTCGCAGAGTTGAGCAAGTCACTCATGCGTTCCCCTTTCAAGTAGCACTATCTAGATACCCCCATGGGGTGTCCCCATCTTAACCCAAATTCATGTCCGTTCGGTCAATTAGTTTCCCGTTTCAAACTTTTTTGTTGACCATGGCTTACTTTCGTGTATAAGTTTTCCTAGGCTAACAGTTTAGATCCGTAAGGAGCGCCGTGACTCGAACCATAGACATCCCAACGTTTCAGGCGGCAGTCGTGCGCAACTGCTCTCCCACGCTCGCGGGCATCAAGCCGGCATCGCTCTTTACCTATCCAGGCACCTACGCCCACGGGGACGGCTCGGTCGCAACCGAAACCATCGCAGAGCGCCGAGCACGCCTGCTCAACGTTATCGCCCAGTGCAGTCGCGAGCTTGACCCGTTCGGTATCCACCTGAGTGTTTTGGTCTGGCGGCCCTGCGGAGCGCTCGTGTATATGTACCGAGCCAAAAGCCTCACCACCTATTTCGCAGACCCTCGCGCCCAAACGGCGCTCGCCTCGGAAGGCTACGACACGAGAGACCTTTCGACATGCCTTGTGCATTTGGCATCACGCATCACGCTCGCGAGCAATAACGTCGCGGAATGCGCCTGTAGCCAGACTCGATGCGCACTACCCCAGCAAGCTAGCTGCAGCAACGACTGCACCTGTGAGTTCCCACACGAAATAGGCTACTTCCTAGGATATCCCTACGACGACGTGCACGAGTTTATCGTCCAGCGCGGCGAGAACTACAAGGTCTTTGGAGCTTGGAAGGTCTACACGAATGTCGAGCAAGCGCTTGCGATGTTTGACGCCTACCGCGCTTGCACTCAATACCTCACCTTTGTCTATCAGCAGGGCTGCAGCCTGGCGCAACTTGCCCAGGCAACCCGATAGAACATAGAAGCCGCGGCAACCTGCCGCACAACTGAAAGGACTCAACATGAGCAAGATCGCCGTCGTCTACTGGAGCGGCACGGGCAACACAGAGGTCATGGCAAACCTCGTCGCCGAAGGCGCCACGTCCGCGGGTGCCGAGACCGAGGTCATCCCCTGCGCCGACTTCTCTGCCGACAAGGCCGCCGAATATGATGCCTTCGCCTTCGGCTGTCCCGCCATGGGCTCCGAGGAACTCGAGTACGATGAGTTCCAGCCGATGTGGGATGAGGCCAAGGAGACTCTCGGCGACAAGAAGGTCGTCCTCTTTGGCTCCTATTCGTGGGCCGAGGGCGAGTGGATGGACAACTGGAAGGCCGACGCCGACGAGGCCGGCGTCAACGTCGTGGACTCCACCATCTGCTACGACGCGCCCGACGACGAGGGCGAGACCGCTTGCAAGGCCCTCGGAGCCGAGCTCGCCTAGCGGCAATGAGCTCCGCCCGTAACGCGCTCTGCACCAAAACACATTCGCGTCCCAACAAAAACGGGAGCCGAATCACATCCAGCTCCCGTTTTCTGCCATGTCACTCATATAAAGCGGCTACGAGATATTGCCCAAGAACGCCTTGGTGCGCTCGCTCTTGGGGTGGTCGAAGACCTCGCTCGGCGTACCCTCTTCCACAATGACGCCGCCGTCCATAAAGACGACACGGTCGGCGACATCGCGGGCAAAGCCCATCTCGTGCGTCACGACGATCATGGTCATACCGTCGTGCGCCAGGTCGCGCATGACGCCCAAGACGTCGCGCACGAGCTCAGGGTCGAGCGCCGAGGTAGCCTCGTCAAAGAGCATGACGTGCGGGTTCATCGACAGGGCGCGGGCGATGGCAACGCGCTGCTGCTGGCCGCCCGAGAGCTGGCTCGGCATAAAGTCGATACGCTCGGCCAGGCCGACCTTGGTCAGCTCCTCGATGGCAATCTTCTCGGCCTCTTCCTTGCTGCGCTTGAGCACCTTTTGCTGCGCGAGCATGACGTTCTTTTTGACTGAGAGGTGCGGGAACAAATTGAACTGCTGGAACACCATACCCAGATGCGTACGCACTTTGTTGAGGTCGACACCCTTGGCGCACACATCCACGCCCTCAACGATAATCGAGCCACTCGTGGGATGCTCCAGACGATTGATGCAGCGAAGCATCGTCGACTTGCCCGAGCCCGAGGGGCCCAAGACCACAACGACCTCACCCTTGTGCACATCCAGATCGATATCGCGCAGGACCACGTTGTCGCCAAAGGCTTTCTGGAGGTTCTTGATGCTGACGACGACCTCGTTCGAGTTATTGGTTTCGCTCATGATAGGACCTCCTTACAGACCGGCGATGTGATCGGCGGGCGTCGCGACAACCTGTCCGGCACTCTTGGTGGGACGCTTCTTTTTGGTTTCGGCCGTCCCCAAAAGCCTCGCCTCAAGACCGCTCACCAAGCGCGCAAGCGGCAGGGTGATGACCAGGTAGAACAGGGCGGCAACAACATACGGCGTGATGGAGCCCGTCGTGGCCACGATGGTGCGGGCGTTCATGACGATCTCGACCACGCCCACGGCCGCGAGCAGCGACGTATCCTTGTAAAGCAGGATAAACTCGCTGGTCAGCGTAGGCAGGACATTGCGGAACGTCTGCGGAATCATAACGTAGAGCAGCGTCTGGAAGGCATTCATGCCCAGCGAGCGAGCGGCCTCGTTTTGGCCCTTGGGGATCGACTGAATACCGGCGCGGAAGATCTCGCACAGGTAGGCGGACGAGTTCATGGCCATGACGATGACGCCCAACACATAGTCGTCCACCTTGACGCCGGCAAGCGGCAGGCCAAAGAACGCGATGTAGATCTGCAGGAACGCCGGCGTACCACGGATGATATTCACATAGATGCCGGCAAGGCAACGAAGGATGCGCGACTTGGAGATGCGCATGAGCGACAAGGCAAAGCCAAAGGGAATTGCCAGCGGAAACGCCACGAGCACGATCGAGAGCGACATGAGGAAGCCTTTGAAGACGATCGGCAGGCTCTGGACCAAAATGACCGGGTTCAGGAACAGGCGAAGGAACATGTTGGAATTCCATGCCTCGACCCACGGCTGCTCCTTAAGATCGGCCAGGAAGTTATCGAATGCCGTCACGCCCTTGATCTCGACGGAAGGAATTTTTGAAATCTTCTTGGTCGAACCGTCGGCGAGCGTATAGGTGCCGCTAAAGGCCTCATCGCCGCCCTCAACGGGAAACGTCACGCCGTAAACCTCGACACGGAAAAAGCCGCCGGCAGGCGTCGTCTCGCCAAAGTCGATCTTGAGCGTCTGACCATCAGCCGTGCACGTGGGTTTCATGGGCGTACGATCCATGAGGTCCTCGCCCGAGAGCATCGTCAATCGCGTGTCATCGGTACCAAATGTCGTGCCGTCGACAAACGTCAAAGAAAGACCGCTCAGCTCCTCGTCGGCATCGGCCTGAACTTCCCAGGTAATGCGCGTCTCGGTGCCGCCGACCACATCGCTGCCCGAACCGGTGTTGGGTCGGGCGGTAATCTTTGCGGTCTCAAGCGCCTGGGCGGTCGTGGGCGCATATGCCCCCGCGCACACCAGCGCGAGCGCCACGGCCATGACGCAGACTAGCTTTTGGAGCAAGGCGGGCAGTGGAAAACGCTGCTCCGCGGCCCCTTTGTTCAGTCGAGACAAGGTGGCTCCTATCGTAGAAGTTGCCGGCAAAACGAGACGGAAACGCTCTCCGTCAAGAGAAGCGCAAAGGCCCTCTCCGCAAAACGGAAAGGGCCCGCGCGCAATCAAGTAGTTATTTTACTTGATGTTGTACTTAGCCATGAGGGCGTCGACGGTACCGTCGTCGGTCAGGTCCTTGATGGCCTGGTTGATGTCATCCTTGAGCTTGGTGTTGCCCTGGTTGATGGCAATGGCGTACTCCTCGCCGGTGCTAATCTGCTTGATGGTCTGGCAGGTGTTGAACTGCTCGGCGGTCAGCTGGCTGGCAACGGAGCGGTTGGTGACTACAGCGTCGCCCTTATCGGACTGCAGAGCGCTAAAGCACTCGGTAGCGTCCTTGTAGGGGACAATCTTGGCCTTGGGGAAGTTCTCCTGGGCAAAGGCCTCGGCGGTCGAGCCAGACTGGACGATGATGGTAGCGTCAGCGTTGTTGAGCTTCTCGCTGTAGTTGTCGGCCGTGATGTCGGTGTTATCGACCTTGGTCACAATAGCCTGATCGTCCATGTAGTAGGAATCAGAGAAAGTGACTTCCTTCTCACGCTCGGGCGTGTCGGTGATAGCCGCAATGGAAACGTCATACTTGGCGCCCGAAGCGACACCCGGAACCAGCGTGTCAAAGTCATTGTTGATATACTCGACATCCAGGCCCAGCTTGTCGCCGATGGCCTTGATGAGCTCAAGGTCAAAGCCCTGATAATCGCCGTTGTCATCCTTGTACTCAAACGGAGCGTACTCGGCAGAGGTGCCGACGGTCAGCGTACCATCCTTGACGAGCGCGTACTCCTTGGAGCCGTCGACCTTCTCGACCTTAGCGTCGTCAGAGCTGCTGGAACCGGCATCAGAACCAGAGGTGGCGTTGGACGAGCCGCAGCCCGTCAGTGCGAGGGCGAGCGCCATGGCACCCGTGGCGGCAAATGCGCCAAGCTTCTTGAGCTTCATAATCAGTCTCCTTCCGGTGACCTCGTTTGATTCAGAGGCCTGCAAAAACTGTTGGCTATTATGCACCTGGAATTACGAATCTGCAATGAGAAAACTGATTGAAACAAACCCATAACGTGAATGGAATACTCTACTTTGTGACAGTCATTACTGCTGCAATGACCTTAATAATCTAATTTCAGCTGCATAACCTGCAAGTTCGTTCGGAGTCTCCAAAATAAACGGCAGCGAACACAAACGGCCATTCGATACAATATTCTGCATAACCTGCATACCGCCACCAAATTCCTCGCTGCCAAGGTATCCCTTGCCGATGCACTCGTGACGATCTTTATGGGCGCCACAAGGGTTCTTCGAATCGTTGATGTGTACGGCATGCAAGCGATCGATACCCACCACGCGGTCGAACTCGTCGAGTACGCCGTCCAGATCATGGATGATGTCGTAGCCGGCATCGCTCACATGGCAGGTGTCCAAACAAACGCCCAGCTTATCGGACAGCTCTGGGCACTTGGCGGCAACGCCCTCGATAATGCACGCCAGTTCTTCAAAGCTACGGCCCACCTCGGTGCCCTTGCCTGCCATGGTCTCAAGCAATACCGTCGTCTGCTGTCCCTCAAACATCACCTGGCACAGCGTGTCGACAATCATCTGAATGCCGACGTCTGCCCCCTGTCCCACATGCGCACCGGGATGAAAATTGTAGTAGTTGCCGGGCAGCGCTTCCATGCGCTGCAGATCCTCGGCCATGGCCTCCAGGGCAAACTCGCGCGCCCGCTCCTTAGCGGAGCAGGGGTTATAGGTATACGGGGCATGAGCCACGAGCGGGCCAAAGTCGTTTTGCTCCATAAGCTCGCGCAGGGCCGCCACGTCATCCATGTCAAGGTCTTTTGCCTTGCCACCGCGCGGGTTGCGCGTAAAGAACGCAAAGGTATTGGCGCCAATGGACAACGCCGTCTCCCCCATCGCCCGATAGCCCTTCGTCGTCGAAAGATGGCACCCGATCGTCAGCATCTCCAACTCCCCCTCATCAGTTGCGGTGAAATACGGTCTATTGGTGCCTTATTTTGGCGCAAACAGACCGTATTCCACCGCAAGTTATAAAAGGGGCATCAGAGATGTGGGCCGCCAGGCACCACGGGCGCCGGCGTCATGATCCCCTACGCGTCAGCGCCAAGTCCTAGAGGGCTAGACGGATTGCATCGATGATGTGCGCGCAGCGCTGCGTGGCGGCTAGGGACATGATGGGGCTTTCGAGTTTCCCCGCCTGAATGAGCTGCGTCGCATGCTGGATTTCGCCGTAGAAATCATCGACCTCAAACGGGGCATTTATTTCGAGCGTTCGCCCGTCGGAGTACTTCACATGGGCGAGCTCGGGGCGATGGAGACGCTCGATTTCCAACGAACCCCGCTCACAGGCAATCGTTAAGCGGCTTTCATATGTTGCTTTGCCGTCGCACACCATATGAATGGGTATACCGCCGACGCTCATATGGATCTCGTCGGCCCAATCGACGCGACCGCCCGATACGTCACGCCAGCGAACTTCACGGGACGAAACCTCGCACGCGCCCGCGAGCAAATCCTCAAACCAACCGACCGCATAGCAGCCCATGTCATATAGACAGCCGCCCTGCAACGGATCAAGCAGATAGCCCGAAGGAGACTCGCCGTAATCGAGCTTTTGCACGCTTTCAATCGAGACAATACGGCCAAGCTCACCCGACGCAAGCAAGTCCTTCACGCGAGTGCGCATCGGGCAAAACCGATTCTTCATCGCCTCCATAAACAGCACGCCGCGCTCGCGAGAGATGGAGGCAATCGAGAGAGCCTCTTCCTCACTCAAAACGGCCGGCTTTTCGCACAGCACGGCCTTTCCGGCGCGCAGCGCGCGACAGGCCCAACGCGTATGTATGCCATGCGGAAGAGCCAAGTAGATTGCGTCGACATCGGGGTCGGCAATCAGCGCGCCATAAGCCGCGTCGCCGTTATTGTCGACCGAGGCATGGCCATGCGCAGCATCGATCGAAAACGCTCGGCAAAATTCCTCGACATGTGCAGGAGTGCGGCCGGCCGCAGCCACAAGCCGTGCCCCGTCCACCTCCTTGAGCGACGATGCAAATCGATGCGAAATGTGCCCGGCGCCCAAAACGCCCCAACGAACCTCACGCAAATCATCACATGAATCTCGATGACCCACGACAGCCCCCTTCAGTTGCGGTGAAATAGTTCCTGTTTGGCCCCTATTCTGCCGCAAACAGGAACTATTCCACCGCAAGTAATAAAAGGGTCATGAGGAGCGCGTTTTGCCGAAGGCCTTAAGCACCGCCGTCACGGGACCAGGCTGGAAACGTCGGCGCACATCGTCGAGACGCTCGGGAATATCGATGTGCTGCGGGCAGTGCCGCGCGCATTTGCCGCATTTGACGCAATTGCTCACCAACTTGGGCTCGCTTGTGCGCACCGCGCTCGCCGTAAAGTATTGAGACAGCCCCGTAAACCAGCTGTGCGCATAGCTTGCGTTGTAGGCGGCAAAACATCCAGGGATATTGATGCCTTTAGGGCACGGCATGCAATAGCCGCATCCCGTGCAGGGCACACGGTTCGATTTCTCAAACTCCATCAACACGCGCGCAATCGTGTCGAGCTGGTTGGCCGTCATCGAATTCGGCAACGCGAGGTCTGCCAGTGACGAATTCTCGTCCACCTGCGCGGTATCGGTCATACCCGAAAGCAACATGGTCACCTGGGGATGATTCCACACCCACGAGAGCCCCCAAGCGGCAGGCGTATGCAAATGCCGATCGCATGCACCATCGAGAACAGCGCGCGCCCGCGGAGGCAATTTGCCTGCCAAGCGTCCGCCCAAAAGCGGCTCCATCACAAACACCGCGAGACCTCGCTCGGCGGCGGCCATGAGCCCCGCCGTTCCCGCCTGATATCGTTCTCCAGCGTAGTTGTACTGGATCTGGCAAAAGTCCCACTCATACGCATCGAGCATCGTAAGGAAGTCCGCCGCGCTGCCGTGGTACGAAAAGCCTATCTGACGAATACGCCCTGCAGCCTTTTGCTGCGCGATCCAGTCCTCGATGCCCAACGCCACCACACGTTCCCACTGGGCGGGCGAGGTAATGTTGTGCATGAGGTAATAGTCGATATGGTCAGTCCGTAGGCGGCGCAGTTGCTCGTCGAAAAACCGGTCGAAATCCTCCGCGCATTTGCACGAAGCATGCGGCAGCTTGGTTGCGAGCAAAACCTGGTCGCGCAAGCCCAGGCGCTCAAGCGACGCACCCACGCACGCCTCGTTGCCGGGATAGAGATAGGCCGTGTCCAGGTAGTTAATCCCCTGCTCCACCGCACGGGAAATGATGGCATCGGCTGTCTTCGCATCCGGACGTCCCGGCGCACCGGGAAACCTCATGCAGCCCAGACCCAGAGCGGATATTCGGTTACCACTTTTAGGGTCAACGCGGTATTGCACGGCCCCTCCCCTCCCATCGAAGCCCTGACAAGGCGAAACAAACCCGTCACGTCATCGAAACACATCGGAATCGCAATTGAGAACGTATCGTAACGCAGCAGAAATCGAGCCGTCACGGCACCGCTTTAACATCAGCAAAAAGCCCGATGAAAGGAGCCGGGCATCACCACGTGCGAGGACGCCTACCCCTACCCCGGCGAGCAATACATCCTCTCGGTCGACCGCCATCAAATCGAAGTCATGGACCATCTGGACGAGCTTCCCGCCACAGGCGCCGTCATCTTCTGCACCTTCCCCAAGGTCCGCGATGGCGTCGGATACCCCGCCCGCGTCTTTGCGGTCTGCCCCGCGGCATAAGCGCACAGCGCAATAGTTTCTTTTTCATAACAGCCGCCCCGCGCACCCACCAATCACCCTGGCAGCATACAATCCATCAGGCGCCCCTTACGCGGGCGCCTTTTACATGGGGAGATGATTCACATGCAGATCAACAAGGTCGCCTTTATCGGCAAGGGCGGCGTCGGCCTGCTCTACGGCAGCATGATTGCCAAGGCCCTCGGCAATGACGCCGTCGAATACGTTATGGATGACACCCGTTTTGAGCGTCACGCGAACGACGCGCTCACCGTCAACGGCAAGCCCTGCGATCTCACGTCCGTCCGTGCCAGCGAGGCGACGCCCGCCGATCTGGTCATCCTGACAGTCAAGACCACCGGTCTCGACCAAGCACTCAAGACTATGGAGCGCGTCGTGGGACCCAACACGCTCATCGCCTCGCTGTGCAACGGCATTACGAGCGAGCAAAAGATTGCCGAACGCTTTGGCTGGGAGCATACCGTTCTTGGTATCTGCCAGGGCATGGACGCCGTGTTTCTCAACGGCGCGCTCACCTTTACCAATGCGGGCGAAATCCGCTTTGGCGCGGCGGCCGGCACGAACCCCGCAACCATCACCGCAATCGACGAGCTCTATACGCGCTGCGGCATCGCCCATACCGTCGAGGACGACATCGCCCACCGCATGTGGGCCAAACTCATGCTCAACGACGGCATCAACCAGACCTGCATGGCCTACGGCGGAACCTACGGAAGCGCCACGGAGCCGGGCTCCGAGCAGCGTCGCTGCTTTGTTTCCGCCATGCGCGAAACGCTTGCGGTCGCCAACGCCGAGGGCGTTGAACTGACCGAGGCAGACCTGACGCAAATGGTGCACCTCATCGAGGGAATCGACCCCGCCGGTATGCCCTCGATGGCTCAAGACCGCATCGCAAGGCGCAAAACCGAGGTTGATGAGTTCGCGGGCACCATCTGCCGCCTCGCAGCCAAACACGATATCCAGGCACCGCAAAACGAGTGGCTCTATCGGCGCATCCGCGATATCGAGAAAAGCTGGTAGCGCCGACGCGCCGCATTCAACAGCCTTAACAGCAAAACCGCCGCAAGGGAACCTTTCCCCTGCGGCGGCCTTCATCTTCGTCTATGACCGGCGGCCGATCTCACAACAGTTAGCGTTGCGACCCCGGCACCTCGTCCTCATCGTCGCGGCAAAGAACCACGCCTGCGCTTCCCAGCAGCGTGGCCGCGATCAGCGCGCCGACCACGATAGGAGCAGCCCCGCATGTCCCCTGCATGCCCGCGACGAGCGCGGCCGTGGGACCAAGGCAGCCAAGCATCAACGCGACGGCGGCAACGGCAATATCTCGAGCATTCACAAGACCACTTCCTCCAAGAGAAAGACCTTATTTCTCAAGAACCAGTGTGCCCCGCATCCATACGCCCAGCGTACCGCCACGGTAAGGGCTCTGTTAACTCAAACGCATACATAGAACGGACGTCCTTACGTTGCCCTAAAGTTCGGTAAAGACGCCCGTCCGCCAAATATCCGTGATGCAGAAAAATTACCAACCGGTGTAGTAATCGGTGGTTCCGGCAGCGCAGCCGGAGTCATAGACCTTGCAATCACCCTTGGAGCCCGTAAAGGTCGAGCCCTGGGCCATATCGCCCGCGGCAACAACGTAATAGCCGTCGGAATCGCGCCAGAAGCCCTCAGAATCCTGAGTCCATTCGCCCGTGCGATAGTGATAAAGCACATTGCTGCTGTAATAGGTCTCGCGGCGCCCGTTGTAGTTATTGACACCCGCAGAGCGCGTCAGGCCCGATCCGTTCGCGTAGGACGCGGCAGACGCGTAAGACGGAGTGTAACCGGCGTTGTAGTACGAAGCCTGGGCGGCCTCGGCAGCCTCCGCCTCGGCGGCAGCCTCGAGCGCTTCGCGCTTGGCATCCTCAAGCGCAGCGCGCAGCTCATCGAGCTCGGTCGACTTGGCGTCGACCTCCCCCATCGTCAACAGGCTACCCGCACCGTCGATGCAACCCTGCAGCACAGCACGCTCGTCATCGGTAGCATAGTCGCCATACATATTCATAATGATCTGAGCGCGCATCTCAAGGGAATCGCGCTTGGCCTCCATCGAGGCGTTCCACTCCTGCATGGAACCATAACCATCGCCGCGATAGTCAACGGGCTGCACCAGCGTCGCCTCGGACGGCGTAGGTCCAACCGTATCGGATAGTGTTGCCGCGTGGGCATCGGTTGCACCGGCGCCCGCCAAAAGTGCCACGGTCAGAGCGGCGGAAAGGGCGGCGGCTTTCGGTTTTCGTGAATCGATCCTCATGTAGCTAGAAACCTCCGTAGTGCGTTTTTGCTGCGTTTGAGCTGCGTGTGATTCGATCGCGCTGCATAGTACCCCGAGCAAATCGCGACCTGCGGTTTTACTCAAAAGGCGCACGTCAATTGCGTAAAACTCACATCCTCTTAACAGGAGTTTTCCACATCTCGATTGCATAAAGCATGCCAAAAACCCTGTTTTTGCACCCGCTCTATGCAAAAAAGGCGCCTGTGCAACCATTGTTCGCACAGGCGCCTTGAGCAGGCATTTTATGCAGTTATACCTATCGAGTCGCAAGGGGTCCTTGCACAAGTCGCCTTACTCGTCCAGCGCGGCGAAGGCCTGCTTCAGATCCCAAATGATATCCTCGGCGTTCTCGGTACCGATGGAAAGACGGATCGTGGAGGGCGTGATGTTCTGCTCGGCGAGCTCCTCGGCAGAGAGCTGGGAGTGCGTAGTGGTAGCCGGGTGCACGACGAGCGACTTGACGTCGGCCACGTTGGCGAGCAGCGAGAAGACCTGCAGATGGTCGATGAACTTCCAAGCTGCCTCCTGGCCACCCTTAATCTCAAAGGTAAAGATCGAGGCACCGCCGTTGGGGAAGTACTTCTGATAGAGCTCGTGATCGGGGTGCTCAGACAGGCTCGGGTGGTTCACCTTGGCGACATGGCTATCACCAGCCAGGAACTCAACGACCTTCTTGGTGTTCTCGACATGACGGTCAACGCGCAGCGACAGAGTCTCGGTGCCCTGGAGCAGGATCCAAGCGTTGAACGGGCTGATGCAGGCGCCCTCGTCACGCAGCAGGATGGCGCGGACATAGGTTGCGAAGGCGGCGGGACCGGCAGCCTCGGCAAACGAGACGCCATGGTAGGAGGGGTTGGGCTCGGCGATCTGCTCATACTTGCCGCTCGCCTTCCAATCGAAGTTACCGCCGTCGACGATCACACCGCCCAGCGAGGTGCCGTGGCCGCCGATGAACTTGGTTGCGGAGTGGACGACGATGTTGGCACCATGCTCCAGCGGACGGAACAGATACGGGGTGCCGAAGGTGTTGTCGACGACAACCGGTAAACCGTGCTTCTTGGCGATCTCGGAGATGGCGTCGATATTGGGGATGTCAGAATTGGGGTTGCCGAGCGTCTCGAGGTAGATGACCGTGGTGTTGTCCTTGATGGCGCCCTCGACCTCGTCCAGGTTGTGGGCATCGACGAAGGTGGTCTCGACGCCAAACTGGGAGAGCGTATGCTCCAGCAGGTTGTAGGAGCCACCGTAGATGGTCTTCTGAGCCACCACGTGGTCACCGGCCTGGGCAAGAGCCTGCAGGGTATAGGTGATGGCAGCAGCACCGGAGGCGACGGCAAGACCTGCCACACCACCCTCGAGTGCGGCGATACGGTCCTCGAAGACGCCCTGGGTGGAGTTGGTCAGACGGCCGTAGATGTTACCGGCGTCGGCAAGACCAAAGCGATCGGCGGCGTGCTGGGAGTTGCGGAACACATAGCTCGTGGTCTGGTAGATAGGCACGGCGCGGGAGTCGGATGCGGGATCGGCGCTCTCCTGGCCAACGTGAAGCTGCAGGGTATCGAAACCAAAGGTGTGCTCGGGGTTGTTGATGAACTGGCTCATGATGATCTCCTTGATCGAACAAAAGTTAATAAATTAGAGAGAAGTAAGTCGCTGTCTCCTGATCACGCCGACGGGCGCAAACAGGAGCCCGGCATTCGTCTTGGTAAGCAATTCATATGCGGGCCTCCTTTCGCATCCCGGTTCCGTGTTTGGCTTAATTACCTACCGCCTTTGTGTGTTTTGAATAGTACGAGCATTGTTTCCCTCGGTCAATCACTTAAAAGCGCTAACCTGTTATCGGTTATATAGATAACACTCGAAAGGATGGCGCCGATGACCCTCCAGCAGCTTCGTTTCCTGATTGCCGTGGCAGAGTCCGGCTCAATCAATGCCGCAGCTCAGCGCCTCTATACCGCTCAGTCCAGCATCTCAAACGCCGTCAAAAGCCTGGAACAGGAGCTCCACCTGGAGATCTTTACGCGCTCCAGCCGCGGCGTCACGCTCACCAACGACGGCACCGAGCTTTTGGGCTATGCGCGCCAGGTCGTAGAGCAGGCCGATATGCTCGAGGCGCGCTACGAGGACGGCGGCACCCCGCAAGCCCGCCTCGCCATTTCCGCCCAGCACTACGCCTTTTCGGAGCCTTCGTGAGTTCGTGTGGGTAGTCCCTACGCCTCGCGCCCCGGCAGGGCCGGCTTCAGGTCCGAGCACCTGAGCATCACGAGGGCGATCAGGTTGTCGATGTTGCGGAAGCCGTAGCCCTGC
>UQPF01000024.1 GCA_900542905.1 uncultured Collinsella sp. | reverse complement strand
ATCTCCACCGTTCCTTCAACTGGGAAAACGGCGCCCCCGGACCCCAGGAGGGGCCGCGGGGGCGTTCAGCTAACTGCGGGAATGGCCTATTTGCTCAATGTGTTCGGCTGAGATCGGAAATCAACCCCCTCCGGCCGGACACAGGGTTACTCTCCAAATCGTCCTCGGACATGTCGGAGCCCCCGCTGCGCACTACGTGCGGCGGGGGCTCCTCCGTCCTGCGGAAAGATTTGGAGAGTAACCCTGTGTCCGGCCTGCGATAACTAAGGGGTCGCTGCGTTTTACTTGGGTGCAGCAGCGCCGTGCTTGGGGGCTGAATTGCACTTTGCTGGTCTGGGCCCGTTTCCCGGAGAAAGCCCTTACTTGGTGCGGGCCTAATTTGTTTGTTGCCGACAAAAAACAGGGGCGTCCTCTTTGAGGACGCCCCTGTTATGGATTGCATACGGTTGCTGAAGCGATACTTTGCCTCGTCTTGCCTTATGCCAAGAACTCCTTGGTGGTCGCCACGATGTTGGCGGCGTCCAGGCCGTACTTGTGCAGGAGCTCGGCGCCCGGGCCGGACTCGCCGAAGGTGTCGTTGACGCCAATCTTCTTGAGCGGCGTCGGGCACTGCTCGCACAGGACGTCGGCAACGGCGCTGCCCAGGCCACCGATCACGGAGTGCTCCTCGACGGTCACGACGTGGCCGGTCTTGGTGGCGCTCTTGACGATCAGGTCGGCGTCGATGGGCTTGATGGTGTGCATGTTGATGACCTCGGCATCGATGTCCTCGGCAGCAAGCTGCTCAGCGGCCTCGAGCGCCTCGCCGACCATCAGGCCGCAGGCGATGATGGTCACATCGGCGCCCTCGCGCATGACAATGCCCTTACCCAACTCGAACTTGTAGGTCTCGGGGTCGTTGATAACCGGCGAGGCCAGACGGGCGAAGCGCATGTACACGGGGCCGTCGCACTCGTAGGCGGCGCGCGTCACGGCGCGGGCTTCAACGTCGTCGGCAGGAACGATCACGGTCATGCCGGGGATGACGCGCATGAGGGCGATATCCTCGCAGCACTGGTGCGTGGCGCCATCCTCGCCCACCGAGATACCGGCGTGCGTGGCACCGATCTTAACGTTAAGGTGTGGATAGCCGATGGAGTTGCGGACCTGCTCAAAGGCGCGGCCGGCGGCAAACATGGCAAAGCTGCTCGCGAAGGCGACGCGGCCGGTGGTTGCGATACCGGCGGCAACACCCATCAGGTTGCTCTCGGCGATGCCCACATCGAAGAAGCGGTCGGGGCAGGCGGCCTTAAACTTGCCGGTCTGCGTGGCGGCGGCCAGGTCGGCGTCGAGGACCACAAAGTCGTCGTGCTCGTTGGCGAGCTCGACGAGGGCCTCGCCGTAGCTTACGCGCGTGGCGATTTTCTTGACGTCTGCCATCCTAGAGCTCCTCTCCGGCGGCCGTGAGCTCTGCCATGGCCTGCTCAAACTGTTCATCGTTGGGGGCCTTACCGTGCCAACCCACCTGGTTCTCCATAAAGGAGACGCCCTTGCCCTTCGTGGTCTCGGCGATAATGGCGGTCGGCTGACCCTTGGTGGCGCGGGCCTCGGCAAAGGCGGCGCGGATCTGGTCGAAGTCGTTGCCGTCGGCGAGCTCCACCACATGGAACTTGAAGGCGCGGAACTTGTCGGCGAGCGGCATGGGGTCGTTAACCTCCTCGACGGGGCCGTCGATCTGCAGGCCGTTATGGTCGACGATCACGCAGAGGTTGTCGAGCTGCTGGTTGCCGGCAAACATGGCGGCCTCCCAGACCTGGCCCTCCTCGCTCTCGCCGTCGCCCAGCAGGGCGTAGGTGCGGTAGTCGTCGCCCCAGTGCTTGGCGGCAACGGCCATGCCCACGGCGGCGGAGATGCCCTGGCCAAGCGAGCCGGTGGACATGTCGACGCCCGGGGTGTCATTCATGTTGGGATGGCCCTGCAGGTGGCTGCCGATGTGGCGCAGCGTCTCGAGATCCTCCTTGGGGAAGAATCCGCGCTCGGCGAGCACGGCGTACAGACCAGGCGCGCAGTGACCCTTGGAAAGCACGAAGCGGTCGCGGTCGGCCTTGCGGGGGTCGGCCGGGTCGACGTTCATTTCCTCAAAGTACAGATAGGTCATGATGTCGGCAGCGCCGAGCGAACCGCCCGGATGGCCGGACTTGGCAGCGTGCACGCCGGTGACGATGCCCTTCCTTACCTCGTTGGCAACCTTTTTGAGCTCTTCGTCGCTCATTGTGCCTTCCTTTCATCCTCATTAGACAAAATGCGCACGGCACCGAAGGTAATCCCAACACAGCCGCAATGCACGTACGTCATTCATTATGCTGGAAACTGATGGCTTTACCAGAGTTTTTATCATTATTTGAACAATTTAGCAGGCAGAACCGCTGATGAAACGGTTTATCAATGTGAACGTCTTTTGGATGGAACGCGATCGACCCTACGCGCTAATGTCCTTGAATCCCTCGCCGAAGGCTTCCGTAACGTCAGCGACCGTCACAATGGCGTGAGGATCGCGCTCGCGCACAATCGTCTTGAGGGTATTGAGCTCTCGACGGCTCACGATGACCATAATCACCGGCTTCTCGGCACCCGAATACATGCCAGTCGCCTTAAACTTGGTACAACCACGACCCAGGCCATACATGATATCGGCAGCAATATCAGGGAACTTGTCCGAGATGATGAGTACCATACGGCGCTTGTTGCCACCATCGACCACAGCATCGATCACGTAGCCGCTAATGACCATCGAAAGGCCTGCATATAGTGCGTTTTCGATTGAAAAGACCGGAGCCGACAGCGCGCATACGGCAACATCGATCGCCATGACGGTCGAGCCCACCGGCAGCGAGGTGTTACGCGAGATGATTTGGCCAATCGTGTCCGAGCCGCCGGTGTTGGCGCCGGCGCGCAACACCATGCCGTAACCGATGCCCGTAATAATGCCACCCCACATGGCGGGAAGCATCAGGTCCGCATCCGCTAGAGGTGCTACAAACGGGGCGAACAGATCGGTAAAGAAGCCCAGCAGCACAAAGCCCGTCGCGGTCTGCACCACGTAGAACATGCCGCCCTCGCGCATAACGACCAACAACAGCAAGGCGTTCATCACGATCGTCTGAATACCGACGGGAAGCGATAGGCCGCGCGATGCACCGACCGCCTGGATAATGGTGGCAAGGCCCGTAACGCCACCGGCAGCAAGGCCGTTGGGGATCAAAAACAGGTCGGTCGCAATAGCGGCCAGAGCGCACCCCAACATAATCTGGGGCAGGTCGTGAAAGAAGTTCATCGAAAGAATGCGCTTGATGTCCAGACGATATGCCATGCTGCCTCCCTCAAAAAAGCGCACCCAAACGGATGCGCTTCGAACTTCTTGCTGTATTCGATTCTACCGATTCGCCGGACAAAAACCACCCCTGCGCAGGGTTTGCTCTGGATACAAAACCACCCTGCTGGGAGGGTTTTAATCCATTTCCACATAAACCGGGCGGTTTAAGCAGACGGGGTCTCCGCATCGGCGTTGCCGGTGGCCCAGCGATGGTAGCCAATTACAAACGGATCCAGGTCGCCATCGTCAAGAACTGCCTCGACGTTGCTGGTCTCAACGCCCGTGCGTAGGTCCTTAACCATCTGATACGGGTAGAGCACGTAGCTGCGGATCTGGTTGCCAAAACCAATCGTGGTCTTGGGTCCGCGAATCTCATCGAGCGCCTCGGCACGCTTCTCGAGCTCAATCTCGTACAGGCGAGCCTTGAGGATCTGCATGCACGCGGCCTTGTTCTGGATCTGGCTGCGCTCGTTTTGGCAGGTGACCACAATGCCGCTGGGGAAATGCGTCACGCGCACGGCGGAGTCGGTGGTGTTAACGCCCTGGCCGCCCGGGCCGCTCGCGTGGTACACGTCCACGCGGATGTCATCGGGACTGATCTCGATGTCGATATCATCGGGTAGCACGGGGATGACCTCGACGCCGGCAAACGTGGTCTGGCGGCGCTTCTTGTCGTCGGTGGGGCTAATGCGAACCAAGCGGTGGACGCCGGCCTCGGCGCGCAGCATGCCAAATGCGTCCTTGCCCTCGACAGTAAAGGTCGCGCGGTCGATGCCGATGACCTCGGCTGCGGGACAGTCGTTGATGGTGACCTTCCAGCCGCGACGCTGGCAGTACTTCATGTACATCTTAAAGAGCATGAAGGTCCAGTCCTGGGCCTCCAGACCACCCTGTCCGGGCTTGATGGTCACAATGGCATCGCCGTGATCGAACTCACCGGTAAACCAGCTCGAAAGCTCAAGCTCATCGATGGCACGGGCCAGGCGCTCAGCCGTGGCTGTAGCCTCCTCGCGAAGGGCGACGGCGTCGGGGTCATCCCCCATCTCCTCGGCAAGCTCCAGCGCGGCGCGGGCATCGGAAAGCTCGCCGCGCGCGGTGTCCACGGCAGCGATATCTTCCTTGGTACGCGCGATCTCCTCCATGGTGGCACGGGCGGCGTCGGCGTCATCCCAAAAGCCAGGGGCAACACTTTTGGCCTCGAGCTCGGTCACGCGCGTGCGCTTTTCGTCCAAATGGAGATACGACTCGACCTCGCCGAGCCGGTCCGCGAACGCGTCCAGCTCGGCGGGCGTTACCTCTAAAGCCTCAGCCATTAACGATTCCTGCCGTGGCAGTACTTAAACTTCTTGCCGCTACCGCAGGGGCACGGGTCGTTGCGGCCCACGTTGACGTACGGATCGTCGCTCTCGGACTTGCGATAGGTGGTCACCTTGCCACCGTTGTTGACGGCAGCCGGTCCGCCCTGGACAGCCGTGCGGGCCTGCACCTGCGCCTGCTTGCGCAGCACCGAGTCGCCGTTATCACCATCGACCTCGGCAGGACCGGAGAAGCGCGCGCCCTCGAGCGCGGGCTCCTCCTTGTGCTCCACGGCACGCGGGGCAGCCTTGATCTCGATGCGCAGAACCGTGCGCAGGTAATCCTCATACATGGTATCGACGAGTATCTGGAACGCGCCGTAGGCCTCGGTCTTGTACTCAACCAGCGGGTCGCGCTGGCCAAAGCCGCGCAGGCCGATGCCGGTCTTAAGGTAGTCCATCTCCTGCAGGTAGTTCATCCAGCGGGTATCGATGACGCGCAGCATGACCTGGGTGTTGAGCTCGCGCATCAGGTCCTCGCCCAAGCGCTCGGCCTTCATGTTGTAGCACTTCTCTACGTAAGCCAGGACATCGGCAGTCAGGGCCTCATAATCCTCGTCGGGGAACTTCGGCGTATCGATGTGGCCGGTGAGCTCCACAACCCACTTGCGCAGGCCCTCCAGGTCGCGCTCGCCATCGTGACTGTCCTTGGTGCAGAACTCCTGCACGCAGCGGTACACGGTGTCGTGCATGACCTCGGTGATGTGGTCGGTCAGGTCCTTGCCGTCCAGAATCTTGTTGCGCTCGGCGTAGATGACCTGGCGCTGCTTGTTCATGACGTCGTCGTACTCGAGGACGCTCTTACGCATGGAGAAGTTGATGCTCTCGACCTTGTGCTGGGCGCTCTCGACGGCCTTGGAGATGATCTTGTGCTGGATGGGCATGTCGTCGCCCATGTCGGCCGTGACCATCATCTTGGAGACGCGGTCCATCTTGTCGCCGCCGAACAGGCGCATGAGGTCGTCCTCGAGCGACAGGTAGAACTGGGTCTCGCCTGGATCGCCCTGACGGCCGGAACGACCGCGTAGCTGGTTGTCGATACGGCGGGACTCATGGCGCTCGGTGCCGATGACGGTCAGGCCGCCGGCGGCAAGCACGCGCTCGCGCTCAGCCTTGCAAGTCTCCTTGGCCTCGGCGTTAAACCGCTCGAGCTGCTCGGGCGTCACGTCCTCCATGGTCAGGCCCTCGTACTCCAGGCGCTCGCGCACCAGCTCGTCGGGGTTGCCGCCCAGCAGGATGTCGGTACCACGACCGGCCATGTTGGTGGCGATGGTCACGGCGCCGTAGCGTCCGGCCTGGGCAACGATGTGGGCCTCGCGCTCATGATGCTTGGCGTTGAGGACCTCGTGAGCGATGCCGCGCTTGGTAAGGGCGGCGGACAGCTTCTCGGAGCTCTCGATGGAGACGGTGCCCACCAGGACCGGCTGGCCCTTGGCGTGACGCTGCTCGACATCGTCGGCGACGGCGTTGTACTTGGCCTGAATGGTGCGGTACACCAGGTCCTCGTGGTCCACGCGCTGCACGGGCTTGTTGGAGGGGATGACCTCGACGGGCAGCTTGTAGATCTCGCGGAACTCGGCATCCTCGGTAAGTGCCGTGCCGGTCATGCCGGAGAGCTTGTCATACAGACGGAAGTAGTTCTGCAGGGTGATGGTGGCCAGGGTCTGGTTCTCCTCGCGTACGAGCACGCCCTCTTTGGCCTCGATGGCCTGGTGCAGGCCCTCGGAGTAACGGCGACCTTCCATAATGCGGCCGGTGAACTCGTCGACGATCTTAACCTCGCCGTTGGTGACCACGTACTGCTTGTCGCGGTGGAACATGTACTGGGCCTTCAGCGCCTGCTGCAGGTGGTTGACCAGCTGACCCGAAAGGTCGGCGTAGATGTCATCGATACCCAGGCGGCGCTCGATTTTCTTAAGGCCGCGCTCAGTGGCGGCAATGGTGTGCTTGGCCTCGTCCATGACGTAGTCGCCCGTGGGCTCAACGTCCTCGGTGGCGGTAAGCATGTCGTGCGACACGTCCTCGCCGCGCTCAAGGCCACGCACGGCACGCGCGAAGTCCTTGTAGGTGCTGGCGGACTTAGTGCCGGCGCCCGAGATAATGAGCGGCGTCCTAGCCTCATCGATCAGGATGGAGTCGACCTCGTCGACGATGGCGTAGTTGTGACCGCGCTGCACGCGCTGCTCGGGACGGGTGACCATGTTGTCGCGCAGGTAGTCGAAACCGAACTCGGAGTTGGTGCCGTAGGTGACGTCTGCCTGGTAGGCCGGACGCTTGAGCTCGAGCGGCATGTTGTTCTGGAGCAGACCGACGGTCATGCCCAGGTACTTATAGATGCGGCCCATCCACTCGGAGTCACGCTTGGCAAGGTAATCATTGACAGTAACGACGTGCACGCCCTTGCCGGCAATAGCGTTGAGATAGCCGGCCAACGTGGAGACGAGGGTCTTACCTTCGCCGGTCTTCATCTCGGCGATGTGGCCCTCGTGCAGTGCCATGGCGCCAATGAGCTGCACGTCAAAGTGGCGCATACCCATGGTGCGCTTGGAAGCCTCACGCACGGTGGCAAAGGCCTCGGGGAGCATGTCGTCGAGCGACTCGCCGTTGGCGTAACGCTCGCGGAACTTATCGGTCTGGCCGCGGAGCTCCTCCTCGGTCATCTTCTCAAACTGGGGCTCAAGACCGTTGATCTGGTCGACGATCTTGTAGTAGCGCTTAAGGTCCTTATCGGATCCAAAGGACAGCAGCTTTGACATGAATCCCATGTGGTTTTCCTTTTTGGCCATCGCCCACGCCGTGCAGCTGCGGGCGAGTTAAACACAGATGATTGTACTTTAGCCAAACAAGGCGCGGCCTATACGGTCGACCTCGACCGCCACGTAATAACTACGACCAACCTGCCACAATGGGACAGGTTAATTTTGGCAGGTTTTATCTGGTCAAACGCCGCCTCTCTGCCATTTGGTGCAAGCCAACCTGTCCCCTTCGCACCAATCTGGTGCAATGGGGACAGGTTGGCTTGCACCAATAAAAAGAAAAGGGCCGCGCACCCAAACGGATGCACGGCCCTTATGCCATGAATGCGAGCGATTCCGCGGCGAGCTATTTACTCAGCAGCCTCGGTGGTCTCGGCCTCGGCAGCGGCCTCCTCGACGGGAGCCTCTGCGGGAGCCTCGGCGGCCTGCTTGGCAGCCTCCTCGGCAAACTTAGCAGCACGCTTGGCCTTCTCGGCAGCCTTAGCCTCAGCGGCGGCCTTGCGAGCGGCCTCAGCCTCAGCAGCCTTGGCGGCCTTAGCAGCCTTGGCCTCCTCGGCCTTCTTGAGCTGGGCGGCAGCGGCGCCACCGAACTTGTCGGCGAAGCGCTGGACGCGTCCACCGGTGTCGACGAACTTCTGCTGGCCGGTGTAGAACGGGTGGCACTCGTTGCAAAGCTCGACCTTCATCTCGGACACGGTAGCGTGCGTCTTGAAGGTGTTGCCGCAGGAGCACGTCACCGTGCACTCGACATACTGGGGATGGATACCCTGCTTCATGGTAGGACTCCTTATTGGTCAGGCGCTGGTTGCCGATCAGCGCATAAGGCGTCTTGGTTTCCGACCAAGACAACAAACTCAGCTATGGTACCACGGCGCCGCGTGTCCCACAAAAGGTTCACGGTCTTTTCGGAACGACACGAATCTGACCCATCGAAACACATCTCCACCGTTCCTTCAACTGGGAAAATGCCGTCCCCGGGGCCTGAGAAGGGCCCCGGGGACGTTCGACTGACTGCGGGAACGGCCTTTCCGCTCAATGTGTTCGGCTGAGATCGGAAATCAACCAAACTGAACCAGGTTCAGCTGGCATGGTTAAAAACGTGGGCGACGCTTTTGCGTCGCCCCTCGTCCCAGCCGGTTGCTTTAGTTGTACACACGGTAGTTACACTTGAACTGGGTTATGTGTCCATAGTTTGAGCCGTACCAACCCGACGTATAGCTGATTGCCTCTGCGCCTAGATAGTCGTAGCCCTTGTTGTAGCGAAGCTCACGGTAGGTCGTGTCGTACTCTGCTACGTAAAACGTGTTTCCAGAGAAGGCTTTGTACCGGTCTTTAACCGTCGAAGCCATGTACAGGGGTTCGACATCGCCTTTCTCCCCGTTGAGCGCATAGACGGGTGCCGCGATTCCGCATGAAGCCGTTGCCACGAGGATGACGTAGACAGCCATGCGCGACGCATTGGACTTCAGCTGTTCAAATAGTTTCATGTCATTCACCTTCCTCGTATGTATCGAGGTATTCCTGCTTGAGCGCCTGCGAGGACGACTTGATCTTTTCCACGAGCGCGCCGGCCTCGATGAAGTAGAACGAGTTGGTGAGGTCTGCCAGGTCGTCGAGCAGATGGCTTGAAATGAGCACGCTGCGTCCCCGCGCCACCTCGCTGCGCATCGCGTCGCAGGAGGTTTTCCGCTTTCCCGGATCGAGGCCGTTCAGCGGTTCATCGAGGATGAGGTACGGGCAATCGGTCGATATCGCCATGGCAAGCTTTACCTGCTGCTTCATTCCTGTCGAGAGTTTACGGGTCGGCTTGTCGAGATATGGGGAGATTCCGAGGGAGTCGCAGAGCGAGTCGATGTCGGCGGCCGATTTCCACGCCTCCCTAACGAAAGCAAGGTGCTCGATGGCCGATAGCGTGGGATAGAGATCCATGCCGCCTGAAGAGCTCAGGTAGACGAGTTCTGCAAATTCGGCTGATCGACGTTGGCAGATTCCGTCTGCCGCCAGGCTTCCCGAGCGGATGCGGGTGGGAAATTGGCCCGACAGCGCTTCAAGAAGGGTGGTTTTCCCCGAGCCGTTGGGAGCAACGAGGCCCGCCGCCGTTCCCGGGCTCAGGAAAAGCGACCCGATTGAAAGTATCGTCGTGCTTCCGTATCCCACGCTCGCGTCCAGAAGCTCGAGCCCATGGTGCTTTTTCGCGGGTCCAGGCTGTTTGGGCGAACGTGTCGCAACGGCGCCGACCGCAAAAAAGACCGCGACGTATGCCAGGGCCACGGCAAGCATCGATGCGCTGCCTGAACCGGAGCCAATGAATTCTGTCGGGAAGCATCCTACGTAACCCGTTGCCTCGATAGGCGAGAATACGGCCAGCGGCAGGAGATTGAGCGCGGCGTTATGCCCTAGTGCCGAATCGGACAGTAACGGGAATGCCGGGGCCGCGACAAGCAGCGCGGAGGTAAGGGGGCCCGCGAGGACGCGCCTCGTTGCGGTCGATAGGACGGCGGAGCAAACGGATATCAAGGTTCCGCCCGCAAGCAGCGCGAGAAGCAGGGCTGTGAAGACGTTTCCCGCGGTCGTGGTGGTAAGCGCGCCGTCATGGAAGAAGGCGATCGGGTACCCAATTTGCCCGAAGCCGTTTAGGGCCAAGGCGTAAATGCCCCCGGGTGCGAGGCCGGCGAGGAGCATCGCGGCCCCCGCGGCGATTATCGAAAACACGATCTGGATAAGGCGCCGGAATTTGGGCGCGGGCGCCTTCGCCGCCAGGGTCGCAGGCCTTGTGGCCCCGAGCAGGAGTATCGACGAGAGAAGGAAGGGGATGAAGGGAAGGAAAGACGGCGCCGTGGCAATGGCGTAAGGCAGGAAGGAAAGGAATGGCAGGTCGCTTGCGGAGGCCGGGATATCCGTGATGCCGGAGCTGCTCAGGGCACGGCAATATGCGAGCGCTGCGTCATTGGTCTCTTGGTCTCCCACGATGGACCCGGATTGGAAGCCTTCGCCCATGAGCGCGTAGTAGCTCTCGGCAGAATCGAGAAAGGCGGCGTCGGTTTGAGCGGCAAGGGCGGCGTTCGCGTATCTTGCAAGCTCCGCGTCATTTTGCTGCTCTGGAGATAGGTCTGTGCCGCTGGCCTGGGGCGCGCGTATTGAATGCGTCGACAAAGCTCTGCATGCCCTGTTTCATAAAGAAGGGCCCGTAGATGGGTGAATTGAACGCAATGGGGATGGAGAAGGCTGCGGCAAGAACGAGCGTAGAGATCCATACGGCCCGGTCTCTTAGGATTAGTTTGAGAAGAAGTCGACAGTACATTTAGAAGCACCTACGTTCCTCAAAGCATCGTTAGATTAAAAGTAACAGACCGGATGAAGATACGTGCGACGGGGGCGAGGCGAATGGCTGAGCGGTATCGATATGCGGGTTCAACGGTATCACATTGGCCACATAGATTTTTAACTTGCATTTCTACCCGCCCTTTTCGTAGAGTCGCCGATACGTGCTTAGCGCACCCTCGGCGCGTCCGGCAGGCTTTGCGAAATGGGATCCAGGAGACTTCGGCGCAGCATCATCTTGCGGAATGCTTCTAATGAGCCTCCCATCCTTCAAAAACAGAATCTCATCGCACAGCCTATCGACCGAATCCAAGATGTGGGATGACATGATGATGCACGTACCAGAATCGGCCAGCTTCCTGAGAATCTCGGAATGCAAGTCCACCCTGCTGGGGTCGAGCGCGTTCATGGGCTCATCTAATAGAAGGTACCGCGCGCCCGTCGCATACGCAATCGCCAGGGTAAGCTGCTGCTTCATGCCCTGGCTCAGAGTGCGGATCCTCATCTTCGCGAACTCGCCTATCTGCGTTTGTTCCACTATCTCTTCGATATCGCGAGCATGCGGCCACATATCGCAAACCATCTTGAGGTGATCTTCCGCACGCAATCCGGGATACAGCAGCGTCCCCTCACCAGGTGCATAGAAGATCATAGAACGGACCTCTCTCGCACCCGTACCCTGCACCTCATCCAGAACGATGCTCCCGTCCACGCGAGGACCCGGCAAACCTGCCATCGCACGCAGCAACGTCGTCTTTCCATGCCCGTTCGGAGCGACGAGACCGTAGACCGTACCCGGGGCAAACTCAGCGTTCACCGAATCTACGAGCACCTTCTTTCCATAAGAGATCGTCAGCGTTTGAAGGTCAATCATCGAGATCATCCCCTTTCGATCTTTGGAACACTCAGGCGCACCATCAACGGAGATACGGCGCCCAAGACCACCAGCAGAGCGCCCGATGCGCCGACGACCTCTCCAAAAGGCATCGCGTTCGTCCCTCGCCCAAGGAACCCAATCGTCCCCACCTGGGAAGCGAGATCAAACGAGGCGAATGGAGCCAGCAGCGCGACGCCCATGCCCACGCTTTCAACATGAGCGCTCAACGAACCCAACACCAAGAGAACCGCGCAAACCATTCCGGTGACAACGGGGTTGCGGCTAATCGCTGCTGTCAACGCAGCGACGACGGAAATCACGCCGTATGCCATGACCAGCAACGGAATACTGCACAACACCGCCTCCCCCACCATGGACGTTGTCGAAGCTCCCGCCCGAATGAGAGCGACGGGATACTCCGATCCACCCGCACCGTTCTTAATCACGGACACAACGACAGCGGGAACCATCGACACCAAAAGCAGCACCAAGCCAAGCAGGAGAGCCAGCGCAACAGCCGTCAGAAAACGCACATGCGCTGTTGCGGGGATCTGGAGAACCAGAAGGGAACGACACTGCAGGTGGGTGCACGCGAGCGATGTGACAACCACGGGCAACAGCAAAAATAAGGAGGGAAGCGCTGCCTGGAGATACGAAAGGAGGATTAATGGGGGCATCTTCGTACTTAACTCGTAAACCTTGGGGTCCGGCAAGCTCGCGATCGACTCAAGCAGAAGGGCGCGCGCCTCCGCACGAGAAGGAGTCTCCGGCTCGATTCCGATCGATTGCAGGAGAGTCGCATCTGCCGCGCCCAGCTCACCTCGAGCGCGCTCGTACGTCGCAAGGCTTCGAAACCCCTCCGCAGGCATAGGCGCGTACACGAAACCCGAAAGAGCATCCCGCATGTCTTCCAGGGCCGCTTTGCCCTCGACGTCCATATTCGCAGCGTTCTGCTCTAGATACCGATCTATTGAACGGAGCTCCCCATCCCTATACCGAACAGCGGAAACGTTATCAGCGTCAGGAAACATCTCGACCAGAGCCGGGGCCAGCATCGTCGTCGACATTGCAATCGCGCATACGGCGAGGGTAGGAGAACGCAGGAGCAGTTTCCCCATCGTTCTTACGTATGCAACGGCGGAGGCACAAGCGCTCGAACGAGCTGCCGTTCTCGATGCAGTGAAGGAACCTCTCTCAAGACAAATCGGGGATATCGGGCACGCGCAGCCGCTCTTTCCAGCAACGCAAAGCAGGCTAATTGCCAGCACCTCGATCCCGATTGCGCATACGAGGGCAATCGCGCCACGCTCGAAGCAAAGTCCAGGCAGATTCACTATCTGCGTTGTCGGGTACGGGCTATAGGCGCCGACGGTCAACTCAGTGTTCGCATACGTAAGGGGATTCAACAGGGCGAACTCACGTAAAGCGATGGATCTTCCGTAATACCCGGGAACCATCGTCACCCCCATCAGGGCACATACGAACACGATTCCAAGCGTAGGGTTATTGGCAATCTTCACGGCAAGGTGAACGACAAGCGAGATGAACGCTGCCACCAAGAATTGCAAGATGGCCGTCTGCGCGAACACCAGCCAAGCCGGTTTGATAACCGGAGTCGCATATTGAATGTAGCCTATCGGATAGAACGGCGAGCCCGGGCCATTCTTCACAAGCGCGGCGATTATCCCTGGAAGATTGATGGCGAGGACGGCAAGCATTGCAAAAACACTCGCCCATACGCTCGATGCAACAAGTCTACCCAGCTCGCCCATCGGTGCCTGGATGATGAGCTTTTCACGTTTGTTAAGACGCGCGGCAAGGAACGAGACGGCAACGGCCGTTGCGACCCATAGCAAGTACTCCTTCGATCCGTCATAATAGGTGTACTCTCCATCCGATATCTGCAGAAACGGAAGTAGGGGAGAGAGCGGTGCCAAGATAAGACGTCCCGCGGCAAGAGGGTACAGAAGCGCGGGCATGCTTGATGAAGAGGTATAGACACCGTCCTCCCCCGCATTCACAAGCGCATCCGCATAGGATGCTGACAATTCCTGCTCAACACGGGTTATTCCCGACTCGAGGTATTCGACCCGTCCGTCGATGCCAGCCGCGCTCCTGAAGACGGGCAGAGCACAAAGAACCATCAACGCAACAACGACAACACAGAGCGACCTGGAGGAGAGAAGCGACCTAAAGATCGCCTTCGAGATTTTGAGCATATTCATCGCCAACCTTAACCTCATCCAGTCGGAACAGAGGGGCCGAACAAAATGCTCGGCCCTTCCTCGCATCTAGTAGGTGCTATAGACAAATTGCCATTTATCAGTTGTGCCAAGAACACCACAGGAGCACATTGCAGCGAGGCGGGATTCCCTATGATGCGCGGATCGGCGATAGCCATTTCGGTAGGAGATCGTCTTGTAAGAGATGTTGAACATCGAGATGCTGTGCCCGCTTACGCCGCGAGGACAGCTGTAGCTCCAGTAGGTATCGACGACGTCGTCCGTATACCCGAGGGGCTCAACGAGGGCACACTGGCTGCTCTCCTGGGAAGGAGGCATCGGGGTATCCGCAAAAGCGGGGGCTCCCGGCAGCAACAGACAAAGAGCGAGGCCGAGGAAAACCAAGAGCTTACACGACTTAACAGTACTGAACATAATCCTCTCCAATCTAGAGGGGTTTCGGTTGCAGCATGCTGTGATTACTTGTCGGCAAAGTCAATTTAACATAAACTGTTAAAAAGTAACCTGAGTTTTTTAAATTCTTCGGAGGTTATTATGAGTTCCGACAATCGCACTCCCCGGCTTCATTCCTTCCGCATCGCATGTGCGATAGCCTCTGCGACCCTTTGCGCCACCGCCATCGCACAAGTGGCGTTCTCCTTAAAGCCAGCAATCGAAGTGCTCGACAACCCTGTAATTGCAGACTCCCCCGCGTATCCAGCCCTTGCGATCTCGACATTGTTCCCTGCCGTCATCGGTATCGCTACGACCATCCTCAGCGCCGTTCTCGTGTGGACGATCAAGAGCGGAGACCCCTTCAAGAAAGGGTCTGCGACATGCTTGAAGGTGCTCGGCATTCTCTTCGTTGTTCAAGCTGCCACCAGCCTCTACGCCGGCTCACTCAAAACCTCCGTTTCGATGTTTGGCGGCGAGGGGGCCGTCGGCGCCCAAGAGATCGCTTCATCATTCGATTGGACCTCTCTGGTTCTCGGCATCGTCCTGTTCATGCTTTCCCAGCTCTTCTTGTACGCCCGAGAGCTGTACCTCGACTCCGACGAGATTGCGTAAGGAAACGCCATGCCCGTAATTGTTCGCCTCGACAAGATCATGGCCGAGCGAAAGATTTCCTCGAACGAACTTGCCGAAAGGATTGGAACCACGCCCGTGAACCTGTCCCGTATTAAAAAAGGGCATATTCGCGGCATTCGCTTCAACACACTCGAGCAGCTATGCCTCGCCCTTCGTTGCCAACCCGGAGACCTTCTCGAAGTCATGAGCGAAGAGGATGCCCGAAAGGAGTTCGGACTCGATTGGTCCGCCGAGGATTAGAGGGCGGTCGTACTCGCCCTGCACACGGGGATGCGAATCGGCGAGGTCTGCGGCCTTCGGTGGTGCGATGTGGATTTCGAGACGGGCCTGATCTCGATCAGACACTCGGTGGCGTACGCGAAGGGAATGGGTTCGTTCATCAAGGACACCAAGACCCATGACGCCAGGGGTATCCCCATCGACCCGGTCGGCCTACTCCCCTTCCTGAAGGAGACCCACGAGATCGACTGCGGAAAGCTGCGCTTGCGCGGCCTTACCGGGGCGGTCGAGATCGGGGACTGCTACATCCTGTCGGAGCCGGGCGCGACCTTCGCGACGACAAGCTATATCCGCAGGGCGTTCAAGACGTTCTCGGAGACCAACGGCCTCATGGGCACCAACGACGAGCTGATCACGTTCCACGGCCTTCGCCACACGTTCGCAACGCAGTGGATCCGCCAAGGCGGCGATATCAAGGCGCTCCAATCGATCCTCGGCCACAAGGACGCCATGGCGACGCTCAACGTCTACGCCGACATCGAGCCCATCTCCAAAATCCATAACATGCTGCGCGCCACGCCGTGCCTTTGGCGCGGGCACCTCGGGCCGAGGGTCGATCCGGGTCCCATGTTCCAACAGAGGATCCAGGAGTCCATCGAGACGCTCCAGGCGTTCGGCTACGGCATCACCGAGCCGGACGACCGAAATATCGCCATACGCGACGTGAAGACGAACAGTTGGCTCTAGCTCACCGAGTACGCGGCAGTGCTGGGCCCATCCCAACTGAGGTCACGGTGGTCCGATAGGGGCGCCGCCCGCGGCATGCGCCGCGGAGCGGTATCCCCTACCGAAGGGCGGGGATGCCCTCCGCTTCCAGTTCGGAATCAGCCGTCGGAGGCGTTCGGCTGACTGCGGGAACGGCCTGTCCGCTCAATGTGTTCGGCTGAGATCGGAAATCAACCCAACACGAGCCGGACACGCGCCAGACGGCTCTTCCCCGTACGGCCTTCCCCCTTACGCTCATGTTGCAGGCATGTAACGCCGCAGCGAGCGCGCCTTTTTTGCGCCAGACAGGTACAATGATGAACACTGTACCGTAGCGGAGCGCCCTCGCGCGCCGCAACCACGCGAAAGGGTTTCCCATGGCCGAGATCTCGTCCTCCCGTATCGTCATCACCGTCCTTGGCAAGAACCGCCCCGGCATCGTCGCCGGCGTCACCCGCGTTCTGGGCGAGGCCAACGTCGACATCCGCGACATTACGCAGTCCATTATCGAGGACATCTTCACCATGACCATGCTGGCCGACACCGCCGAGTCCAAGCTCGACTTTGCCGAGCTGCAGAAGGCCCTGGCCGAGGCCGGCGAGCTTTCGGGCGTCAATGTGTCTATCCAGCGCGAGGACGTCTTTAACTTTATGTACCGCCTGTAGCGAACAGGCCGTGCGGGAACAGGCCGGCGCATCTACACCCAAGCACGCCGCCCCCACACGGCCCCGAGAGGAGCGCGCATGGCTTACGACGCCAAGAAAATCTACTACCGCTTCGATGACCATCTGAGCCGCCTGGTCTTGGATTATGAGGCGAGCCGCCAGATTTCGCCCGAAAGCGAAAACCTCTACCACGGCATGCCGACTAATCCGTATGACGAGGGTCTGTTCGTCGAGCATAACGTCAAGCGCGGCCTGCGTAATGCCGACGGCTCGGGCGTGGTCGCGGGCCTTACCCGCATCTCGGACGTGCACGGCTACAACAAGGTCGACGGCAAAGTCGTGCCTGACCAGGGCAAGCTCACGCTGCGCGGCTATAGCATCGAGGATCTGGTCAACAATGCCCAGGCCGAGAATCGCTATGGCTACGAAGAAGTCGCCTATCTGCTTATCACGGGCTCGCTGCCCAACAAAGAGGAGCTCGACGGTTTTTGCGAGCGCTTGGGCGCCTTTAGGCATCTGAGCGACGAATACGTCAAAGAGTTCCCCATGACCACGGTGTCGTCGAGCATCATGAACGTGCTCCAGCGCGCCGTGCTGCTGCTCTACGCCTTCGATGCCGAGCCCGACGTGATTACGCCCGAGCATGAGATCGACGTGGCTATTTCCATGCTCGCACGTCTCCCGCGCATCGCCGCCTTCGCACACATGGCCTCGATCGCCAAGCTTCGCGGCTCCGAGGTTCACGTGCCGCACCCCACGCCCGGCCTCTCCACCGCCGAGACCATCCTACAGGTCCTGCGCGGCGGCATGGCGTTCACCCGCGATGAGGCGATGCTGCTCGACGTGATGCTCATGCTGCATGCCGAGCACGGCGGCGGCAACAACTCCACCTTCGCTTGCCGCGTGCTGTCGTCTTCGGCCACCGACCCGTATTCCGCCTACGCCGCGGCTATCGGCTCGCTCAAGGGCCCGCGCCACGGCGGTGCCAATGCCAAGGTCGTGTCCATGCACGAGGACATCCGTGCGCATGTCTCCAATTGGGAGGACGAGGACGAGGTCGCAGCCTACCTGGGCAAGATCCTCGACAAGCAGGCCTTCGACGGCACGGGCCTCATCTACGGTATGGGCCACGCCGTCTACACGCTGAGCGACCCGCGCGCCGAGGTGTGCCGCCGTTACGCGCGCTCGCTTGCCGCCAAGAAGGACTTGGGCGAGGAGTTCGCGCTCATCGAGCGCATCGAGCGCCTGGCCCCGCAAGTGATGCGCGATCACGGCATGACCAAGCCCATCTGCGCCAACATCGACCTGTACACAGGCTTTATCTACAAGATGCTCGGCGTGCCCGAGACGCTCTTTACGCCGCTATTCGCCGTCGCCCGCATGGCTGGCTGGTCGGCGCACCGCATGGAAGAGCTCTTCTGTGCGCATCGCATCATCCGCCCGGCATACCGTCCGGTGATCGAGCCGCTGGAATACAAGCCGCTCGCCGACCGCTAGGACGCGGACCGTTATAGAACCTGAGCGTGGCCAGGGCATCACCGCCCTCGGCCACGCTTTTTATGCCAGCAGAAAGGGCTGCATCGAATGATTGTTTTTTCCGATATGGATGGAACGCTGTTGACGAGTGACAAGCAGATGAGCGACACCACCTGGGCGATGCTCGACGAGCTTGCGCGCCGCGGTATTGAGTTTGTGCCCTGCACGGGGCGCCCGCTGTCGGGCATCTTTGAGCCCATCCTCGCCCACCCCGCCGTGCACTACGCGGTCTGTGCCAACGGCGCCAGCGTCTGGCAACTCGACGACGATGTGCCCACCGACGCCTCGTGCGCCACGCGCATCTTGAGCCGTCCGCTCGATTGCGGCATTGCCCACCGCATCCATCGCATTGCCGCCGGCCACGATGTGACCTTCGATATCTTCGCGGATGGACAGTGCTTCCTCCCCCGCTCGCTTTACGGACGCCTGGATGAGTTCTGCGGCGGTGACCCCCACATCGCGGCTTCGCTCAAGCGCACACGAACACCGATCGACATGGATATCGACAGCAAGATCGACGAGGTCGAGACGCTCGAACGCATCGCCATGTACTGGCACGACCCGGCCGATCGCGACGCCATCGCGGCGGCGCTCGACACGCTCGGAGGCATTGAGATCACGCGTTCTTACGCCATGAATATCGAGGTCATGGGTAAGGGCGCCACCAAGGGGACAGCCCTCACGTGGCTATGCGAATACCTGGGCGAGCGTCTCGCCGACGCCTGGGCGTTCGGCGACAACATCAACGACATCCCCATGCTGCAGGCAGCGGGCCACGGCATGGCCATGATCAACGCCGAGTCCGAAGACCGCGAGGCCGCCGACGCCATCACCGAATACGACAACGACCACGACGGCGTCGCCCGCACCATCATGGCCGCCCTCGCCTAGTCATCGGCTAGTCGCTGGGGACGTTCTTAAATGACTAGTCACTGGGGACGTTCTTGAATGACTAGTCGTTGGGGACACTCTTCGCGAAAAGCTACAAGGACTGTCCCCCACTGCCGGCAGAACGGGAACGTCCCCATCTGTCGGATTAAGCGAGGCCCTCTAGCACGCGGCGGAGCTCACGCTGAACGGCGTGGTCGCGGTTACAACCCACCACGCGATCGGCCACCGCTTTGAGCGCGGGGCGCGCGTTTTCCATCGCGCAGCCCGTGCCGACAAAGCGAATGATCTCGTAGTCGTTCATAGAGTCACCAAACGCCATGATCTCGTCGCGCCCAATGCCGTAATGCTCCGCAAGCTGTGCGATGCCCGAGGCCTTCGACACGCCGGGCTGCATGGCGTCGATCCACGCGTTACCCGAAGGCGCAAAAGTAAAGAGCTGACCAAGTTCGCGCTGTAGTACGTAGGCGCTGTCCATAACGGCACCGTCATCGCAAAAGATACTCGCCTTGATGATATTTACACTGGGATCGGGCAGCTCCCAAATGCGCTCGGCATTGGGAAGGTCCTTATCGACCTCACGCACGAACTTGCACTCGTCATCGAGCAGGAAGGACTTGGTTCGGTCAAAAAGCGCAAGATGCAGATTGGGAAACGTCGCGACTGCTTGGGCGAGCTTTCGAATCGCCAGGTGCGAATACACCTCGCGGTCTACCATCTTGCCGTCGGCGAAGACCTGGGCACCGTTAGCTGCGACAAAGTCCATCTTGTCGCGAACGGGCGCAAAGAACTCGCACAGGCGATCGTAGCGGCGGCCTGACGATGCGGCAAAATGCACGCCATGCTCGCGTAGCGCCAAAATCAGTTCATAGGTCTCGGGAGGCACCTGGCCGTTTTCGTCAAGCAACGTGCCGTCCATATCGGATGCAATCAGTCTAAACATAGAAAAGCTCCCTTCGGGCTTGTTGGAATCGAACGTGTATCCGATTCCAACGTACCCAAAGGGAGCTCAGATAAGACTCCGCGGACGCAAACGTTACAAGGACCTGGCAAATAGCTCACACGCGCCAGAGGTCCTACGGTCGCAGCGTCAGGCGACACGCCAAAGAATGTCCCCGACGGCCAGACGTTTAAGAACGTCCCCGATGACTAGTCGGCGTAGGTAAAGGTCGTGACGTCGAACATGCCCTCGGGGCGGATGCGGAGCGTCGGGATAACCGGCAGGGGCAGGAAGATGATGCCCATGATGGGGTCGAGCGGCGGCTCAATGCCCATGGCGCGCGCCTTGACCATAAAGTCGTCGTGCTGCGCGGCGACATCCTCGGCCGTGCCCTCGCTCATCAGGCCACCGAGCGCCAGCGGAATGCGTGCTACGACCTCACCATCGCGCACCAGCACGTGACCGCCCTGCCCCACGGCTTCAACAGCCGCCATCATATCGGCAGCGTTATCGCCCACGACGCACACGTTGTGCGAATCGTGGCCGATCGTCGAGGCGATGGCACCGCCCGTGATGGTAAAGCCGCGCACCCAGCCGCGACCGATGTGCTTGCCAACAAGACCCAGGCCTGCAGGACCATCGCCGTCGGCGCCCTCGGCCTGCAGCGACACGCCGCGGCCGTGGCGCTCGATCAGCATAATGCGGCGCAGGCCCTCGGCGCTCTCGGGGCGAGCCATACCCGTGATAGCCTTACCCGGCACCACGTCAATCACGGCCTCGCCCGGCTTAAAGGCATAATCGAACACGTCAAGCGAAAGCTTCGGCAGCTTAACGGAGACGCGCAGCTCATCGGCAAGGGCCGCAACCTCGGCCATCTCGGGTGCAACCTCGCCCACAAAAGTGCCGTCCTGTGCCACGAGCGCGCCGGCGGCATATACTCGATGCGGAGCCGTGGCAAACGTCAGGTCATTGAGCAACAGCAGGTCGGCACACTTGCCCGGGGCGATGGCGCCGCGCAGCTCGTGCGGGTCGCGGCAACCGTGGTCCAAGCCAAACGCCTCGGCCGTGGACAGGGATGCCATGGAGATGGCAACCACGGGGTCAATACCGGCCTCGATAGCCACGCGACAGGCGTTGTCGATCATACCGGTCGAAAGCGCGTCGGAGGGAGCACGGTCGTCGGTCGCAAAGCAGCAACGGCGGGCACGTGCGGGGTTTTCCAGCAGCATCGGAGACAGGTTAGCCAGGTCATGGCTGCACGTACCCTCGCGCAGCATCACATACATGCCGCGGGATAGCTTGTCGAGCGCCTCCTCGGGAATCGTCGACTCATGGTCAGCGACAATGCCCGCTGCGGCATAGGCGTTGAGATCCTTGCCGGCAACGAGCGGGGCGTGACCGTCGACCTGCTTGGACGGCGTCTGGTTGGCAGCGTCGATACGAGCACAGGTCTCGGGATCGGCCATAAAGACGCCCGGCAGGTTCATCATCTCGCCCAGGCCAAAGACATCACCCGGATGTTCGGCAAAAAACGCCTGCATATCGGCGGCGGTAATCACAGCGCCTGCTTGCTCATCGGGCAGCGCGGGCACGCACGAGGGCATCATGTACTTGATGGAAATAGGAGCGCGACGACCGTCCTCGATCATAAAGCGCAGGCCGTCCAAGCCGGAAACATTGGCGATCTCGTGGCTGTCAGCAATAGCGGTGGTGGTACCGCGCGTCGCCGCCATGCGCGCATACTCGGCAGGGCGGATGTTCGAAGACTCGATATGCAAGTGTCCGTCAATAAAACCGGGGGCAAGATAGCGGCCCTGGCAATCGATGACCTCGGCAGCCTCATACGTACCGGCGGCATCGTCGCGACCATCGTAGAGCACACCGACGATCACGCCATCCTTGACGGCAACGCTACCGGGCGCCACACGCTGGCCGTACACATCGACGATCTGTGCGTTGGCAAACAGCGTGTCGACGGGTACACGACCCTCGGCGGCCTCGATCACAGACCTCATGACCTCAACGGACATACATACTCCTTTAACCGTAGAAAAAAGCTGCGGAGCGGACATGCCTTCACCGCAGCAAACCAATAGCCATTGTATGCCCAAAAGGAGGCCGCCGATAACACCCCTTCCGCTCAGCGGCATCCGCCACTTGGCGCAATGGCGACAGGTTGCTTTGCACCAATGGCAAGGAGTGTCCCAAAGTGCCGGCACAAAATGAACGTCTCCAAGTGCCAACAACGGAAGCGCCGATGTTTTGGCAACGACAGCGAGCGGGCCGCATTTGAGACAAGGTGACGTGAAACGAAAGGGCGCTGACCTTCTGGTCGCGCCCTTGAAGTTGAACGTCAGATTGTCCAAATGCGGCCCGCGCAGCGTCGGCCGGTCCGCCGTTCGGTAGAACGGCGGAACTAAATCAACTTAAAGCCCTTGCGCTTGCCTACGGAGAGGGTGTCGCCCAGCTTGAGGGCGCTGGGGTCGATGTTGTAGCTCTTGGGAGCCACGGCCTCGCCGTTGATCTTGACGCCGCCGCCGTCGATGTCGCGACGGGCCTGGCCGGCGCTGGCCGAAAGACCCAGGTCCTTGAGCAGGCCGGCGAGGTAGATCTGGCCCTCGTCGTTGACGGTCAGCTCAACATGCTTCTCGGGGAAGTCGGCGAGCTGGCCCTCCTTGAACACGCGGTCGAACTCGGCCTGAGCCTCGTCGCCGGCGCCGGCGCCGTGGTAGGTGTCGCACAGGTCGCGGCCCAGAGCGCGCTTGAGCTCATAGGGATCGGCAGAGCCGTCGGCCAGGGCAGCGTCGATCTTGTCGACCTCGGCCGGGGTGAGCGAGCTCGCCAGGCGATAGTACTTACCGATCATCTCGTCGGGGATGGACATGGTCTTGCCGAACATATCCTTGGGCGCGTCGGTCAGGCCGATGTAGTTGCCATAGGACTTGGACATCTTGCGCACGCCATCGGTACCCTCGAGCAGCGGCATGGTGAGCGCGATCTGGGGCTCCATGCCCATCTTCTCCATAAGCTCACGGCCGGCGAGCAGGTTGAAGAGCTGATCGGTGCCGCCCATCTCCACGTCAGCCTTAATCATGACCGAATCGTATGCCTGCATCACGGGATACAGGAACTCATGCAGGGCGATTGGCGTCTGAGACTGGTAGCGCTTGGTAAAGTCATCGCGCTCAAGAATACGGGCAACGGTGAACTTGGAGCACACCTGCAGCAGACCGGCCAGATCCATCGACAAGATCCAGTCACCGTTGTGCACGATGGTGGTCTTCTCGGGATCCAGGATCTTCATGGCCTGGCTCACGTAGGTCTCGGCGTTGGCCTCGATCTGCTCCTGCGAAAGCTGCGGGCGGGTGGAATTCTTGCCCGAGGGGTCGCCGATCAGCGCGGTACCGTTACCGATGATGAGGGTGACGTTGTGGCCCAGGTCCTGGAACTGACGCATCTTGCGCAGCGGCACGGCGTGGCCCAAGTGCAGGTCGGGGCTAGTGGGGTCGACGCCGAGCTTGATGTTGAGGGGCTCGCCCTTCTCAAGCTTCTTGCGAAGGTCGGCCTCGGGGACGATCTGCGCGGCGCCCGAGGTGATGATACGCATTTGCTCGTCAACAGACAGCATTGGGTATCCTCCTTTTGCTATAGCACCCTCGCCGAAAACGGCGGTGCTGGAAGTCCATAAACTCTCTTATGATAACAAACTGACGCGACGCGGCACCTACGACAGGAAAATCCTCGTCCTGCCGCACGCGTCAATGGCAACTGGCAGACGTGTACCGTCACGTTCGACCAGATAGCGCGCCTGCCGACGACGCAAGCAGTCGCGGCAACGGACCTGCCCCGTCGCATCGGTGGCGCAGACGCCCTCGGCGGTCAGCAAGCAGTGCTCGCACACCATGAGCTCGGGACAGTCGGCGTCGACCGGACCCAAGACGCCGGGTTCAGCAGCCAGCTCGGCAATACGCTCCCTATCATTGCCGAGTAACTCGGCAGGCAAGTATATCCACCCCGCACCAAGCCCGCGCAGCCAAGCAAGCGTGGCCCGATTGGCGCAGAACACCGGCGCCGCCACATCAAACGCCGTGCCAAACTCGCGGGCCATCGCCACCTGCCCCAGATTGCGGCAGACGACGCGCCCGGCACGTTGCATAAGCGCCCGAGTCCGCTCGGTGTCGCCCGCGCGGCACACTTCGTCGAGCACCACCGTCGCATCGGACAAGCCACACTCATCGCACGAATCCACATCCATCAGCTCCCAAGCAAAGACCATACGAGCAAATGTCACATGCCTTGCCGGCTCCGCCGGCC
>UQPF01000023.1 GCA_900542905.1 uncultured Collinsella sp. | reverse complement strand
CGTCAGCAGGTCAGTGGGTCATCGTCCCGGCATTCAGCATCAGGGTAGCGCTGCGACGCGGAAATCGCGCGCCGTTGCCGCGCCCCGCAGTGCCCGCTTCCCCCGAGAACAATTATCAGTGCAGGTAAACGGCTTGCCACTTTTCGGAAAACCGGGGGATGGTCGACCCACACGGTTCAAACGTAGTAGATAGGCCGCTTTCATGGCGCGGCCCCAAAACAGTCTTTTGGGACGGGTGGTATCCTTGGTAGCTCTGTGCTGCAAACGCACCTTAAACGCAAGGAGTCCCATGGATCTTATCGCCCAGCTCGCGCGCGAGCTCAACCTTAAGGCCGCCAACGTCGAGGCAGCCGTCAAGCTCATCGACGAGGGCAACACCATCCCCTTTATCTCGCGCTACCGTAAAGAGGCCACCGGCGGCATGGATGACGTCGCCCTGCGCGCGCTCGACGAGCGCCTGTCCTACCTGCGCAATCTTGAGCAGCGCAAAGAGGACGTCATCCTGCTCATCGACGCGCAGGGCAAGCTCACGCCCGAGCTTGAGCAGCAGATTCGCGAGGCCACGCAGCTCCAGCGCGTCGAGGACCTCTACAAACCCTACCGCAAAAAGCGCATGACCCGAGCACAGAAGGCCCGCGAGGCGGGACTCGAGCCGCTCGCCAATATGATCATCATGCAGGCCTCGGCCAAGGGCAGCGCGCTCGACGCCGCCGCGGCATACGTCAACGAGGAGGCCGGCTTCGACACGCCCGAAAAGGCGCTCGCCGGCGCCGCCGACATCGTGGCCGAGACGGTGGCCGAGGACCCCGAGAACGTCGCCGATCTGCGCGCCTTTACGCAAAACACCGCCGACATCGTCGTTGAGGCCACCGACCCCGCCGAGAAGACCCCCTACGAGCCGTACTACAGCTATGACGAACCGCTGCGCCGCATCCCCAACCACCGCGTGCTGGCTATCGACCGCGGCGAGCGCGAGGGCAAGCTCCGCGTACGCGTGAACGTCGACGGTGCCGCCGCCACGGCGCGCCTCGGCAGCCGCTGGCCCCGTCGCCAGGGCGTCTTTGCGCCCGTCTTTGACGCCGCTATCGCTGACGGTTACAAGCGCCTCATGGCCCCCTCGCTGGAGCGCGAGGCACGCGCCAAACTCACCGTCCGCGCCCAGACCGAGGCCATCAACGTCTTTGCCAAGAATCTCGAAGGCCTGCTCTCGGCACGCCCCGTGCGCGGCGCCCGCGTGCTCGCGCTCGATCCGGGCTACCGCACCGGCTGCAAGGTCGCCGTCATGGACGAGACCGGCAAGCTACTCGACCACGGCGTGGTCTATCCCACCAAGCCGCGCCACGACGTCGCCGGCACCAAGCGCGAGCTCGCCCGCCTCGTCAAGAAGGACGGCGTCAACACCATCGTCATCGGCAACGGCACCGCCAGCCGCGAGACCGAGGAAGTCGTCTCGGAGTTCATTACCGAGCAGGCGCCCAGCCTTCGTTACACCATCGTCAACGAGGCCGGCGCGTCGGTGTACTCCGCCTCCGAGCTCGCCAGCCAGGAATATCCCGACCTGGACGTCACCGTACGTGGCGCCATGAGCCTGGGCCGCCGTCTGCAAGACCCGCTGGCAGAGCTCGTCAAGATTCCGCCCCAGTCCATCGGCGTTGGCCAGTACCAGCACGACCTTGACCAGGCCGAGCTTTCGCGCACCCTGGGCCACGTGGTGGAAGACGTCGTCAACCGTGTGGGCGTCGACGTCAACACCGCGAGCGCAAGCCTGCTGGGCTACGTGTCGGGCATTACGCCGAGCGTAGCCAAAAACATCGTGGCCTACCGCGAGGAAAACGGCGCCTTTACCGATCGCCGCCAGCTCAAGAAGGTCCCCAAGCTGGGACCCAAGGCGTACCTCAACGCCGCAGGTTTCCTGCGCATCAGCGGCGGCAAGAACCCGCTCGACGCGACAAGCGTCCACCCCGAAAGCTACGAGGTGGCCACGGCCGTCCTGGAGCGCGCCGGCGTTGCGGCAAGCGAGCTCAGCCGCGGCGGCGTGCCCGATATCGAGCGCCGCCTGGGCAGCATCTCGGCGCTGGCAAGCGACCTGGACTGCGGCACCTTAACGCTCATCGACATCGTCAACGAGCTCAAGAAGCCCGGCCGCGACCCGCGCGACGACGCGCCCGAGGTGGTCTTTAGCCGCTCGGCGCTTTCGATCGACGACCTGGAGCCCGGCATGGAACTCAAGGGCACGGTGCGCAACGTTGTGGACTTTGGCGCCTTCGTCGACGTGGGCGTGCACCAGGACGGCCTCGTGCACATCTCCAAGCTGGCCAACCGCTTCGTCAAGCACCCCAGCGACGTGGTGCGCGTCGGTGACACGGTCAAGGTGTGGGTTGAAAAGGTCGATCGCGACCGCAAGAAGATCTCCCTCACCATGGTGCAGGGGAAGTAAACCGCCAAAGCAAGGGTCCCCCCTCTCGCGACGTGCAAAATCGCGAGTATTCTGCAAATTCCACCGTTCCGGATGCCCCTCAGAGACGAAAAAGCAAGAAACAGCCCCCGTTTTAGCGTCATCAGAGCCAAAACGGGGGCTGTTCCATGCTTCACCCAGCTGGTAAAAGCCTTTACCTTGCTGAATACTCTCAATTTTGCACGGCGCAGGCGGGGGTACCTTTGTCCACGGCAGGATATGGAAGCCTATCACCAACCTACCGGCAAGTTCGTGTCGGCAGCCCCGGCCTTTCCTTTGCCTAGCGCGACCCTCGCGAAGCGCGTGAGCGATAGGGAAAGGAAAGGCCGGGGCGAACAACCCGCGATGTAGCCAGCGTTCGCGTTACGGCAGGATATGGAAACCGAGCGAGGCGATATCCTTGGCAAAACCGCGCACGGTATCGAGCGAGACCTCGTACGGGTCACGGCCGATGTTCTTACGCTTGGCCAGGATGCTGTTGGGCACCGTGATGATCTGGCAACCGCATCCTTCCGCCTGGTAAATATTGATAAGCTCACGCGTGGATGCCCACAGGACCTCGCAGTTGGGCTTGGCGGCGGCCTTCTTGACCGACTCCGTCATAAACGGAATGGGGTCGACGCCGGTATCGGCGATGCGGCCGGCAAAGAGCGAGATGATGGACGGTGTCTCGGCATCAACGGCCTCGACCATCTCGTCGACCTGCGTAGGCGTAAAGATGGTGGTGACGTTGACCTTGATGCCGTCGGCCGAAAGCTTGCGCACCAGCTCGGCGGTGGACTCACCCTTGGTGGTCACGCACGGAATCTTGACGTAGACGTTCTCGGCCCAGGTAGCGATCTCGCGGGCCTCGACCTCCATGGTCTCGACGTCGTCGGCAAAGACCTCAAACGACACGGACACATCGGTGATGTGGGCCAGGACCTCCTTGGCAAACGCGCGGTAATCCGTCACGCCGCCCTTCTTCATAAGGGACGGGTTGGTCGTGAAACCCTGAACGTTGCCGTTCTCGTACATGTCGAGCATGCCCTCGAGATTTGCACCGTCAGCGAACACCTTGATTGCCATCTGCCTGATTCCTTTCGTTAGCATACGGCCGATAAACTGCTAAACACTTTACCTACGTTTATCAAGGCGTGAACTGCGGGTTTTTATCTTCTCGGCGAACGGTATAAACACCTCAGTGTTTGGATTGATAAATCGATTGAGCATGCAAAAGCAAAGAGTCGCAGTTTGAGCAAACGTCAGAAGGCGAGATTCATTAGATGAGGCCGAAATGTTGCATCGCTGTGACGGTGCCATCGTGTGCGACATCGTCGGTCACGTAGTCGGCGACTGCCTTGACCTCGGGCATGGCGTTGCCCATGGCTACAGCCGTCTCGACGGCGGCGAGCATACCCAGATCGTTGCCGGAATCGCCAAAGCCAAAGGTGCGCGCGTTGCCGGTGCGACCCAGGTATTCCAGCGCTCGCGCCACGCCCACGCCCTTGTCGATGCCCTTGGGGCTCAGCTCGCGATTCTGACCACCGGTGTTGCACAGCTCAAACTCGCGCTCGATAAAGCCATCGTCGTTGGCTACGCGAGCTAGGTCGCACGCGTTAATGCACACCTTGCCTACGCGCAAATGCCCATCGACGCGCATCTGATCAACGCCATGCACCACGCCGGCGCCTAGCAGAAATGACTGTTCGACACCAACTGGCTCAAGTGAATAGGTGGCACCGTTCGTCTCGAACAACGCCTCGCCGCCCGCCACAGTAATGCGACGCGCGAGCTCCTCAACAATGTCCTCGTCAATGCAGTCCTCGTGTGCCACGCGGCCCTCGACCTCGAGCGTGGCCCCCGCCATGGCAACGACGCCCGCGGGGTCGAGCGCACGCAAACTGTCCGCGATGAGCCACAGGGGACGACCCGTGCAGATAAACGCCTTGTGCCCCGCATCGCGCAGTGCATGGAACGCCTCAACCACCGTCTGCGAAGGGCGAACCGCCGAAAAGTCCTTATCGGTCATATCGTCGGGATCGAACGACGTCAGCGTGCCGTCCACGTCAAAAAAGAGCACAGCGGGTTCGGGACACGCATCAATCATATGGGTTCCTTTCGAGGATAAGGGCAAACGAAGCATCCATCATATAATGGAGCGACGCAACCAGAGAGGTCACCCATGGAATTTTACGCAAGCTGCCCCGAGGGCTTTGAGTCCGCACTCGCCGATGAGCTTAAACGCCTCGGGCTTTCGCATGTCCGCCGCCTGAAAGGCCGCGCTACGTTTGAGGGCGAGCTCGAAGAAGGCTACCGCGCCTGTCTGTGGTCGCGCCTGGCGAGCCGCGTGTTCGTGGTACTCGGGCGCTTTGAGGCGCAGGATGCCGATGAACTGCACGATAGCGTTTACGACATCGCCTGGGAGAGCATCGTCCGCCCCGGCGCCACCATCGCCATTACCGCCCGCGGCGTGACCGAGCAGCTGCGCAACACGCGCTTCTCGGCCCTGCGCGCCAAGGACGCATTGTGCGACCGCTTGGCCGAAACCACGGGCCGTCGCGCCGATGTCGACGCCGCCGATCCCGATGTTCACCTGCTGCTTTCGCTGCGTCAGCGCCGCGCGAGCATCAGCCTGGACCTTTCGGGCGACCCGCTGTTCAAACGCCTACCGCCCGCAGCGACCCGCGCCGGCGAGGGCGCGCACGTGCTGCGCCCCGACTACGCCGCCCTGGTGCTGGCGCAGGTCGGCTGGACCGCACTATGCGAGCGCGAGCTGACGGCCGACGATTACGAGAACGAAGCCCTTCCCACGCTGATCGATGCCTCGTGCGCCGGCGGCGGTCTGCTGCTGGAGGCCGTGAACATTCTGACCGACCGCGCCCCGGGCGCCGCACGCGAGCGCTGGGGCTTTGAGGGCTGGCAGCTGCACGATGCCGCCCTGTGGGAGCAGCTGCTTGCCGAGGCGCGCGGGCGCGAGGCGGCAGCGCGCGAGCGCCAGGCGCGCATCGTGGCCGTGGATGTTGACCCCGCCGCCCGCAAAACCGCTGAGCGCATGGTTAAATGTGCCGGCTACAAGCGCTTTGTCGATTTTTGCGCCGCCAAGTCCGCCACCGTACTGGACCACGCGGGCGCTGTCGCCGGCGCCGCCGTGGTCGCGGATACGACCGAGACACCGCTTTCGCTCATGCATGACACCATGACGCTCATCGGCGAGTTGCGCCGCGCGCCCGAGCTTGCCGCGGCGCCGGTCGCCGCGCTCACCCGCGACGGATTGCTGGCCCGCGCGCTCCACACCGAGCCCGAGCGCTCGATCGCCGTCATGCCCAACAACGAAGAGGCGACCGTCGAAGTCTGGCCTTCGCTCGACCACGCCGCCGCAGCGTTTGAGGCTGCGACCAGTGCGGATGCCGAGGCCGAGGCTGCGGATGCCAACGAAGTCAACGATGAAGCCGCCGCTTCCGCCATGCCCGAGCCTGCCGCCATGCTCGACCTGGGCGACGGCAAGCCGCTGCCCGTGCTCATCCCCGAGTCCGAGCAGTTCGCCAACCGCCTGCGCAAGAATGCCCGTCTGCGCCGCAAGTGGGCCAGGCGCGAGGGCGTGAGCTGCTACCGCGTCTACGATGCCGACCTGCCCGACTACTCCGCCGCTATCGACCTGTACGAGGGTTGCCCGCAGACGCCGGGCCGCTGGCTCGTCATCGCCGAATACGCCGCGCCCAAGACCATCGACCCCGCACTGGCCCAGGCCCGTATGCTCGACATTCTGGCCATCGCGCCGCGCATCCTAGATGTTCCCGCCGAGCATGTGCACGCCAAGGCCCGCATGCGTTCGCGCGGCGGCTCGCAGTACGGCAAGCAGGGCGCCGGCAAGGGCGGCTCGGGTGAGCGCGCCAATATCGCGCGTCGTCGCCTGCCGCTCATCGAAGAGGGCGGCCTCACCTTTGCCGTCAACTTTGACGACTACCTGGACGTCGGCATCTTCTTGGACCACCGCGTCACCCGCAACCTGGTGCGCGAGCACGCCAAGCAGGCGCGCCGCTTCCTCAATCTGTTTGCCTACACCGGCACTGCCACCTGCTACGCGGCCGATGGCGGCGTCGAGGAGACCGTGACGGTCGACCTCTCCAATACCTATCTGGACTGGGCCGAGCGCAACATGCGCCAGAACGGCTTTGTGGGGCCTCAGCATCATTTTGTGCGCGACGACGTGCTCGCTTGGATTCGCGACCAGCGCCAGACGCGCAACCGCTGGGACCTGATCTTTGTCGACCCGCCCACGTTCTCGAACTCGTCCAAGATGGGCCGTCGCACCTGGGATGTCCAGCGCGACCATGTTGAGCTTTTGGCTGGCGTATCGCGCCTGCTCGCGCAGGGCGGCCATGCCATCTTTAGCTGCAACCTGCGCGGCTTCCGCCCCGAAACGCGCAAGCTCGCGCGCGCGGGCGTCGTGCTGGAGGACATTACGGCGCAGACCATCCCCGAGGACTTCGCGCGCAACCAGAAGGTGCACCACTGCTACATCGTGCGCCGCCTGCCCATCGAGGACGCCATGGCCGAGGTCGGCTTTAGCGCCGAGGAAATTGCCGAGCGCGTCGAGGAACTACGCAACCCCGAGGCCCGCAAGCCTCGCGCAGCAGCACCCGCGCACGCGCAGGCCGGCGACCGAGGGCCGCGCGGCGACGGCAAGCCCTCCCCCGCCGGCAAGCCCAAAAAGAAGAAGTTCTACGCCAGCAAGCCCAAGGGCAAATAACAAAGTTGCGGTGGAATACGGACTGTTTTGCCTGGAATTAGGCAAATTTAGACCGTATTTCACCGCAACTCATATTGGGATGATGGTTGGCGATCTAGCCTTGGGTGACCAGGCGATAGCCAATGCCCACGTGCGTTTGGATATAGCGCGGATGCGCGGGGTCGGACTCGATCTTCTTACGCAACGTGCCCATAAAGACGCGCAGGCTCGCCAGATCGCTCTTGGTCGCCGTGCCCCAAATCTCGTGCAGGATATATTGGTGCGTCAGCACCTTGTCGGCGTTGTGCGCCAGCAAGCAGAGCAACTTATACTCGATCGGCGTCAGATGCAGCTCCTCGCCATCCATCGTGGCGATGCCGGCATCAAAATCGATATGCAACTCGCCGGTATCGAACGAGCCCTCGGAGACAACACCGCCCGCCTGCGCATACGAAAGGCGCCTGAGCGTGGTGCGAATGCGCGCGAGCAGCTCCTCGACCGAAAACGGCTTAGTCAGGTAGTCATCGGCGCCGGCATCGAGCGCTCGGATCTTGTCCGCGTCCTCGCTGCGCGCCGAAACCACGATGATCGGCATGCCCGACCACGCGCGCACCGACTCCACCACCTTGACGCCGTCCATATCGGGCAGGCCCAGATCGAGCAGCACAATGCTCGGCGCCTGCGACGAAGCGGCGGCGATGGCGGCGTGGGCGGTCTCCACAGCCATATGGCGCAAACCGTGCGCCTCGAGCGCGGCGACGATAAGGTTGCGGACGGCGGGATCGTCCTCAACGACCAAGATGAGCGGTTTCACGGCAGAGTTCGGCACAGCGCTACTCCTTATCAAACGAAACGTCGGCGGCGGGAAGCTCAATCGTAAAGACCGAACCGTGAGGGTCCGCCGCGGTAACCTCTATGCTACCGCCATGTGCCAGCGCAATGGAGCGGCAGAGCGAAAGCCCCAAGCCCACACTGCGGCAGCTGTCGGCCAGGCCATGGTTGGCGGTGTAGAACGACTCAAAGATCCGCTCGCGGTCCTCGGGCGCAATGCCCGGGCCATCATCAGCAACCGAGCACGCCACGCATCCATCATGGACGCCAATCGAGATTACGATATGCGAGCCCGCGGGCGTATAGGCAATGGCGTTGTTCACCAGGTTGACCACCAGCTGCACCATCAGGCGCGCGTCGACGTTGACGAGCGCCGGCTCATCGCACGCCACCACCTTAAGGTCGTGCTCGCGCACGGCCGGGTTCACGTGGCGCAGCGCCTCCTCGACGATATCGTCCATGAGCTCGAGCGTGGTCGACAGGCGCATACCGCCACCCTCGAGCTTGGTGATGGCGAGCAGATTCTCGACAGTGGCGTTGAGCCATTGCGCGTCCGAGCGAATGGATAGGAGCATGCCGCGGCGTGTCTGGTCGTCGAGCACGGCCGTGCCGGTCGAGCCCTGGTCGAGCAACACGTCGGCATTACCCGAAATACTGGTGAGCGGCGTACGCAGGTCGTGCGAGATGGAGCGCAGCAAGTTGGCACGCAGCTGTTCGTTTTTGGCGAGCACCGCCGCTTCCTCGCGAGCCTCCATGGCGCGGGCGCGATCGAGCGCCAGCTCGCCTTCGCTCACGATGGCATCGGCAAGTGTTCGCTCCTCGTGCGTCAGCACGTCGGGCTCGGCAACGATAGCCAGCACGCCCACCACCGAGGCGGGGTCGCCCGAGCGCGCGAAGCCGTCGCCTGTGCGAACCGTCAGGTAGATGCCATAAAACGCCGAGCCGCCAAACGTGGCGTCGAGCGGCGTTCCCACATAGGCGGACGCCGAGAGCCGCGGCGGCATCTGCGGCGCCAGTTCGCGCACCGGTGCGGCATCGCCCACGGCCGTGTATGTCGAACGCGGCAGCAGGTCATCGCCCTCGGCGTCGGCGCTGTACCACACGACCGGACAGCCCGAAAGACGCGCCAGCTGCGTTGCCATGGCATGGACAATCTGCTGCTGATCGGCGCACCGCTGCAGCATGCGATTGGTCTCGAGCACCATATGCGTGCGACGGTCGCTGGCGGCAGCCTGCGCCAAGGCGCGGCGCAGGGCCAACGCAATCGAGCTCGACACAAGCGAGACCACAAACATGATGAAGAACATGCCGGGATAGACACGGTCGATAAACGACAGCGAGCAGCGCGGGTCGACAAACAAGAAGTTGTAGAGCGCCACGGCGGCAGCCGAGCTCAGCAAGCAATACAGGCGACTCCAGGTAAAGAATGCGCACAGCTGAACGGCGAACACATAGACGATCATGATGCTCGGCGCGAGACCCGGATGGTCGAGCAGCGCGCCCACAATCGTCGCCGCGACCAGCAGCCCCACCGACACGCAGATATCGTACAGGGGGCCGCGACGCGTCATCGTAGTGCGCCGCCACCAAAAGTTCTCGGCAATATCACCGTCCGCACGGACGTCCATCAGCGCCCCGCCCCTCTCTCAAAAACAAAAACCACCACAAAGGGACAGGCACCTTTGTAGTGGTTTCCCTTGTGGTGGTTCCAAGTGTATAGCCTTTGCAACCTGCGGTCGCTAGACAAACAGCACGTGCGCGAGCAGGGCACACACGCACACCGCTCCAAATACCAGTGCCACGATCGAAATTACGCGATCGGCCATATCCATGTTGGCACGATTCGTAAAGAACCGATCTTCGGCGGCGTCGACGCGCGCCTCACGCACCATTTCGACCACCGCCTCACGGCCATCGAGCGCCTTTGTATCCATGTTTACCTCCCCGGCCTCATGCTTATCCATCAAAAACCAACTCCGTGTAGCCGCCGACGTCTACGGCCGCTCGTTGGGAGCCAGGCGCTGCATCTTATTCACGGCCTTGAACTTGGTGAACAGCGGCACGTACTCAAAGCTCACGTTGGAGTTCTCCAGGCCGTACCAACGCGCGGGCGTGCCGGCGGCGCGGCGGATGATGTACTTGAGCGTGATGGCCGTACGCTCGCTGGGCTCCACATCGCTTTCGGGCGCCAGAAGCTTACGGATCAGGACGAACTTGAACGTGCCGATGTTACCCGGATCCTTGTAGACCGAGTAGTCATGCGTCTGCGGCGGCAGCTCGCCGGTGGCAGCCAGGTCCTGAACAACCTGACGCAGGTAGGCATTGACGCGCTGGTTGATCTTGTAGCCCAGGTACAGATGCACGCGGAACACGTAGTCGGTGCCGAACGTCTCGACCGAATAGGCAAAGGTATGCGGTTCGTCCATGGTCTCGACGTTCACAAACCACCAGGCGTGGGCACGCTTGGGATGCTTGTCCAAGATCGAGTAGACAATATCGCGGTCGATGTAGTCGGTATGGGTGTCCTTGGTCAGGTACACGACGTTGTCGCTCATGCGCTCGTAACGGTCGTCGTCGCGCAGGCGCTTGAGCTGCGGCAGGTAGCTGCGCAGCGGCAGCAGCGTAAACTGGCGCTGCTCGACCGCCGTGCCGTTGTACCAGCACACCATAATGCCCATGATGAGTGCAGCCATGAGGATGGTGAAGTAGCCGCCGTGGAAGAACTTGGTGAGCGAGCTCACGAAGAAGAAGCCTTCGAGCAAAAGGAAGAAGGCCGCGAAGATCCACGGAGCAACCTTGAGCTTGCGCTCCTCGTGCAGGTAGAAGAAGAGCAGCAGCGTGGTGCACATCATAGTCAGCGTAATGGCAAGGCCGTAGGCGGCTTCCATATGCGCCGAGTTCTGGAACAGCAGCACCACGATGACGCAGCCCACGAGCATGACGTTGTTGACCATGGGGATGTAGAGCTGGCCCTTGGTCTCGGCAGGGTAGAAGACCTGCATGTGCGGCATAAGGTCCAGACGGCTGGCCTCGGACACCAGCGAGAATGCGCCGGTGATGAGCGCCTGCGAGGCGATGATGGCCGCAACGGTGGAAAGGCCTACGGCAAACGGGCGCAGGCCCGGGGCGAGCATCTGGTAGAACGGGTTGAGGTCGGCAATGCCCATGAGCTCGGGGTTGGCAGCGTTGTTCATAAGCCAAGCGCCCTGGCCCATATAGGAAAGCAGCAGGCAGCACTTAACGAACGGCCAGGTGGCGTAGATGTTGCCGCGGCCGACGTGGCCCATGTCGGAGTAGAGCGCCTCGGCACCGGTGGTGGCGAGGAAGCAGCTGCCCAGAATCATGATACCCGCGTGGTTGTTGGGGCTCAGCAAAAAGGCGATGCCGCGCACCGGGTTGAGGCACAGCAGCACGGCGGGGTGCTGGAAGACAAAAAACAGACCCGTGCCGCCCAGGAACAGGAACCACAGCGTCATGATGGGGCCAAAGGCGTGACCGATCTTGGCCGTACCGATGCGTTGCACCAAAAAGAGCGCGATGATGATGGCGAGCGTAATGGCGACGACGCGGCCCTGGTCATCGCCCAGCACGGCATGGACCGCCGGGATGGTGCGCAGGCCCTCGATGGCCGTGGTAACGGTAACGGCCGGCGTCAGGATGCCGTCGGCGAGCAGCGCGGCGCCACCCAGCATGGCGGGGATGATAAGCCACTTGCCACAGCGCTTGACCAGGCTGTACAGGGCAAAGATGCCGCCCTCACCATGGTTATCGGCGCGCAGCGAGATGAGCACATACTTGATGGTGGTCAGCAGCGTGACCGTCCACACGACAAGGGAGAGCGCGCCAAGCACGAACTCCTCCGTCACGCTTCCGATGCCGCCGTTGCCGGCAACGAGCGCCTTGGTTACATACATAGGGCTGGTGCCGATATCGCCGTACACCACGCCCAGCGTGACGAGCATCGCCGAGATGCTCACAGGAATCGCAGCGTGCGAGGCTGCCTCCTTGGCCTTTTGTTCCATAAGCCGGTTTCCTCCCAACTTTAATGTTCGAAGGAATTATAGGTAATCGGCCCATGTTTGAATGGCACTGTTTTCCCAGTTAAATAAACATTTATACGGCCTTTAGGCCACCGCGGCGATATGAAATGTAACAAAGGGACTGCCCCTTTGTCACATTCGTCATTTTCCAAGCCAGTTTTTGAACCACCATTCCATGGATCGGCTCATCTCGGCCATAAAGGGACTCGTGTGCTTGCGGGTATAGATGTCCACGACGCGCTCCCCCACCTCGCGGGCATGCGGACGGAACATTGCGTCCATCTCGGCCACCTGCGCGTCCATGGTCGCGGCATCCGCGCGGCAGTAGCGCTCCTCGTGCACCAGGTTCACCACGGGGTGCGCAATGGCCGGACGCTCCTTACGGGGCGTGCCGATGATGAGCATCGACAGCGGCATGGTATAGGGCGGCAGATCGAGCAGCTCGGCAACTTCCTCGGCGTTCTCCACGATGTCGCCAATGTAGCAGCTTCCCAGCCCCAGGGCCTCGGCGGCAACCACGGCGTTTTGCGCGGCGATCACGGCGTCCTGGGCCGCGATGGCAAAGTCGCCCAAACCCGGCGCGCGGCGGGGCGCCTTGCCCGTGCGCTCGACAAACTCGGGCTCAAAGCAGCCCACGTGCTCAAACAGATCGATCCACTTTGCATAATCGACCACAAATATGAGTGCCCAGGGCGCCTTGGCAATCATGGGCTGATGGTCGCACAGGTCGGCCAGGCGGTCGAGCGTAGCTTGCTCGCGGATGCTCACGATGGAATACATCATCATGGCGCCCGCCGACGGCGCGCGACTCGCCGCATGCAAAATCGCTGCGCGCTGCTCGTCGGTCACCGCCACGGGGCGGTCGTCGTCATCACGCGCGAAGGCACGCGTGGAGGAACGGTGCTCCAACGTGTCCAGCACCGCGTTGCCCGTAGTCTCGACTGGATAGCCGAACGTATCCACGCCCGCAGCTCCGTCGCAGTACTCGGCGCCCGTCATACAAACCTGCTCGCCCATAGCTCTATCCTCGCCAATTCTTTAAGAAGCCTTTACGTTTCCGTGTAATTCCCGTCCATTATCGCGCAGGTCGCCACTACATTGCGCCACACCGCCGCACATGCGCGTTAATATGGCTGGTTGTTGTGCGCAGCCCGCAAATGCAGTGCATATTTAGGTAACAATCGGGTAAACCCCCGCTTTCGTAGGTTTTAAGTTTGTGAGGAGTCTCAGCATGTTCGCTGCCGCCATCTCGCTCGTCGGTCTTGCGGCGACCGTCTACCTTGTTTTGCGCGAGGCCAAGGCCATTCGCGCTCAGTCGGACACCGTCACCAAGGGCGCCTTCGCCTGGAGCGTCGCCTTCGGCCTGTTCCAGCTCTTTTTGACCGTCTGGGGCGCTATTGGCCTCGTCGCGCAAAACGAGCCGCTCGCCTTTGTGATGCTCATCCTGACCAATGCCATCCTCACCGGCTGCGCCTGGGCCAGTATCGCCCGCGACCGCATCGCCCCGCGCGTCTTTGCGTTCGCCGGGCCCGACGCCCCCGCCCCCACCGGCAAGCTCGCCCGCCTGCGCGGCGCCTTTGTGGGCAAACCGCTCGTCGCCGCCGTCTTGTGCCTGCTGCTCGCCGGCGTCTTTGCGCTGCTAGGCATGGAGGTATCGTCCAACCACGACTTTACCTGGGTCTACCCCCTGTGCATCCTGCTCGAGTGGGCCATCATCACCACGCTCATGGTCGGCCTGTTCTTCCTGTTCCAGCGCCACGGCGCAGCTCCCGCGGTCCTGGCCTTTGCCCTCTTTGTCCTGGGCATTGCCGAGTTCTTCGTCATCACGTTTAAATCCATGCCCATCCAGCCGGGCGACCTTTCGGCCATCTCCACCGCCGCCGCGGTCGCCGGCACCGGCTACACCTTCTCGATCTCACTGTTCTGCGTGCTGTCCATGGGCTTTACCGCCATCGCCATGCTGCTGTGCGAGTACGCCGGCCTGGTGGCACCGCACCGTCAGAAGGGCGCCGCCAACGCCAAGCGCATGCTGCTCACCAACCTGCTCGTGGCGGTGCTGTGCCTGGGCGGCGTGACCGCACACGTCACGCTCATCGACTACTACAACACCCTCGGCATCACCGTCTACACCTGGCGCCCGCTCGAGAGCTACTGGCGTGAGGGCTATCTGCCCGCCTTTATTAGTGCGGCACAGTCCATCAAGCCGCCCAAACCCGCCGACTACTCTGTCGACGATGCCAAGGCCACGCTCAAAAAGTACGCCAAGGCCTACGACAAGTCCGACGCTGCCAAGAGTGACGAGCGCACCGCCGCAAAGGAGCAGTTCGATAGCGAGAAGCCCACGGTCATCGCCATCATGAACGAGACCTTCTCGGATCTGTCGATCTACCAGAACGTGCGCGCCGGCTACGAGGGTCCGCAGTACTTTAAGAACCTGTCCAACTGCCTCAGCCGCGGCAAGCTCTACGTGAGCGCCTACGGCGGCGGCACCGCCAATACCGAGTTTGAGTTTATGACCGGCAACTCCATGGCCAACTTGGGCTCGGGCGTGTACCCCTACACCATCTACAACATGGAAACGACCGGGAACCTGGCAGAGCAGTTCAAGTCGCTCGGATATTCCACCACGGCCATGCACCCCAACCACGCAACCAACTGGAACCGCGAGAACGTGTACAAGGACTTTGGCTTTGACCGGTTCCTGTCCATCAACGACTTCCAGGGAGCCGACACCCTGCGCGGTATGGTGACCGACCAGGCTACCTACGACAAGATTCTTGAGCTGCTCGACCAGAACGCCGATCCGCAGTTTATCTTCGACGTGACCATGCAGAACCACTCGGGCTACGACACGGGCCTGCTGCCGGTCGACAAGCAGATGCACCTGAATATCGACACGACCGATCTGGACGCCAAGACCGTCGAGGACGGCACGCTCTCCGATGTCGACGAGTACGTCTCGTGCATCGAGCAGTCCGACCAGGCGCTGCGCTACTTCCTTAACGCCTTGAGCAAGCTCGACCGCAAGGTGGTCGTGGTGTTCTGGGGCGATCACCAGCCGTTCTTCCCGTCCAAGTTCAACGACAAGTGGTTTACCGGTGAGGACGACGCCACGCATCAGGAGCGTCTGTGGCAGACCGACTACATCATCTGGGCCAACTACGACGTTGCCGGCTGCGACCAGACGAGCGAGGTCGACGACCTGTCCACCAACTACCTGTCCACGCAGCTTATGCAGCTGATCGGCGCACCGCTGACCGACTACCAGAAGGCGCACATGACGCTGCGCGAGTCGCTGCCCGCTATTAACTCGGTGGGCTACGAGGACGCCAGCCTGCGCTGGGCGCTCTCCTCCAACGTCACCGGTGACGATGCCGCCGCCGCAGCCGCCACCAAGGCGCGCGAAGATTACGCCAAGATGCAGTACTACGAGATGTTCCGCGACGGCAAGAACGTGTACACCGAGCACTTCCAGACCGAGGCCAACGAGACCGACCCCAACCTGGCACCGGGTACAACCAAGATCAAATAGCGGGGTCGGGGACCCGAATCGGCGGCAGGCGGAGGTACGGGAAAGGCCTGCTGCTCAAACAGTCCTGCGCAAGACGGGGGCCACATTTAGTGGCCCCCTTTGCGTGCGGAACTCGCGACAGACCTTTCCCGTACCTCCGCCTGCCGCCGCCCCTCACCCGTTGCGGGTTAAGTGGGCTGATGAGAAACTGCGCTCGCCTCATAGTAGAAGCGTGGCCTGTCATGCGTATCGCGGAAAGTGTGTCCCGGAATTCATGTCCGGAATGGGATGCGGTTTCCGCTTGGGACCCGATTGGGAAAGTGTGTCCCACTATTCAGCTGGATTCCGGGATGTATTTTCCGGTTGAGGCTCGTTGGGAAAGTGCGTCCCACTTTGGGGGCTGATTCTGGAACGTGGTTTCCGGTTGGCTCTCATTGGGAAAGTTCATCCCATTTCTCGGCCTAATTATGGGACGCAGTTTCCCGTTGAGGACCCTTTGGGAAAGTGCGTCCCGGTCTGGGCGCTCAAACTGGGATGGATTTTCCGGATGAGGGCTTGACGGAAAATGTGTCCCGTTCCGGGCGCTAATTGTGGGATGCAGTTTCCGCTTGCGGAGTCTCCACTCAACAGAAAACCCGGGTGGCCTGTTTTTTGGCTACCCGGGTTTTTGAGTTGTCGATATGTTCGACTGGCTACTAGTGGGTCTTGCGGCGCTTGATCAGCATGATGAGGGCTATCACTACGAGCGTTGCTCCCGCTGCTGCTGCGGTGGCGACTAGGGCGAATGTTTGGTCGCCGGTGTTTGCGAGGTTCTTCGCTGTGGTCGTAGTCTTGACCTTGGTGTCGGTCTTAGCTCCGTTGTCGGACTTGGGCTTGTCCGGGTTCGTCGGGGTCTCAGGAGTCTCGGGGTCCTTTGAGCCTTCGGAATCGGTTGGGCCGGCGGTGTTTACCAGCGTATGGTCCAGGAACTTCTTGGCGCCCGCACTTGCCTGTGAGAACAGGCGGCGCGTGCGGATCGGGGTGGCGTTCACCGTTGTGAGCGCCGTCTCCTCGGCCTCGATATTCACGAGCGTCGTGCCGGTGTCGAGGCCCACGTCGTTGTATCCCACGTGGCAGTAATACTGCGCACCGTCATCGTCTGCGGTCAGGTCAATCTCGAGCTTTGAGGCCGTTCCAGCCGCGAGGTTGCCATCGGCACCCACGAGCTTAAACTCTGTCTCGCCGCGGCCCTTGCGGTACCACATATAGGTCGGTGCCAGCCCTGTTTCGCTATCGTCGGCACCGAGTTGCTTCACATGGCCAATCGCCGAGAGCGTCAGGTGGCTTCCCGCCGTGCGCTCAACCGAAGAGTCGTATCCAAGATCCGACCCCTCCGCAGCATCCGCCGCAGGTCCGCTCACGGTCATCGTCATGCCATCGGGCATGGTCTTGACCGTGATGATTGCCGAGCGAATACCTGTTTCGGTCGTGGATCCATTCTTAACGGCGGCGATGGCGAATCGATACTCCGTATTGGGCTGCAGCCCATCCCACTTGAGCGAGGCCTGCGTGTTGTCGGCAATCTTCCAGCTATTGACGACCGCATCCGCCGCATTGCTCTGCAGCATGCCCACGCCGTAGCTAAAGCCACTCTTGTTTGCGAGTACATCGTCCCAGCTAAACGTAACGCTGGTCGAATCGACGGCGTTTGCCGTAAAGCCCGTCACGGCCGGCGCGTCGGGCATCTCGACGTCCTTAACGTCATAGCCCACGATCCAGAACTGGTCGGTGTCCTTGGTGCCGAGCTTGTCGCCCGAGTCTGCCTCGAACTTGTCGACATCCACCGCGTTGACGCCCAGACGCCACACAAAACCGTACTTGCCCTGCGCGGCCTCGGGCAGGTTGTCGACGGTGCCGCCGTATTCGGTCGATTCACTCGAGGAGTTACCCGTAGTAAAGCCGGCGTTGGCACCAAAGCACAGGCCGCCAAACAACTCGTGCTTTGCGAGCTTCGCGCCCATGACAACGCTGCCGTTCAGCGTCAAGCCGAGCTCGAGCTCCTGCTCCTTGCCCTCCTCGACTTCGATGGTCTGCTCAATGCTCGCCCCCGACTGCGCGGCGGCGCCGTTAAACCCATCGTGCGTGTAGGCGCGCGTTACGCCAGGCTTGCCCAGGCCAAAGGAATCCCCAACGGGAGTCTCGCCGTTGAGCGTCGTTTGATAGGTTCCGGGTTCTCCCGACCGGTTGGTCAAAAAGTAGCTGAGCGGCGTCATATTGTGCTGTTTGGCAATGCGGTCATAGGCCTCGACATTAACGACCGAGGTCTGCGCGCCGAGCGACACGGGCGTCGCCATCACGCCCTTGCCACCAGTTTCCTCATTTTCGATCTCATACTCGTAATAGACCATCGGAATCGTGTAGAGCACGGCCTTGTCACCCTCGCCGGCATGCGACTCATAGCTTACGCTTGCGCTGACCGTGCGCTCGCTCCGGTAGTCATAGCATCCCTCGGCGGCAAAATCGACTGAAGCATTCATCGCGACCAGGGGCGGACCGGTCTGCACCTCGACGGCAACGCCCAACTCGGCGCCAATGGTATAGCCCTGGGATGTCCCCGTGCCCTTTTCCTCTCCGTATGACGTGCCGCCCAACACCAGATAGCCGTATGCCTGCTCCAGATCCTCAACATAGGGCGCATCCTGCAGCACGGCAAGCACGCGCGGGTTGGTATAGACCTTGTAGCGGTCCTTGTACGTGATCTTGACGCTGTCGTTGTCGACATCGGGCAGCGCGAGCGAGATAAATGTGCCGTAGGTAGTGCCGCGACGGTTGCTCTCGCTAATCACCTGCTCCTCGCCGCGGCGCACCTTTCCGTTCTCGTCGAGCGAAAAATGCGAGGCGGTCATCCAATAGTAGTCATCGTTCTTGCGCAGGTCCTCGTCGCGGTGCTTGCCCACCACGGCAATAAAGCTCTCGTTATAGCGGTCCGAACCCGAGACGCTGCCCGCCTTGACGTCGCTGATCCACACCTGCTCTATACCCTTGTGGTCATGCTTGTTGCTGCTGTTGTATTGCTGACCGCTCATGCTCATGGTTCCGACCATGGACCCCAAGCCCTGAGCCCCGCTCTGTGCCGTGTTGCAGGCAAAGTCGCGGAACACATCGCCGCCCACGAGCACCTCGTCGACCGCCAGCTGCTCGGACAGGCCGTCAAGGTTGGCAGTGGCAAGGGCAATAGGCGCCAAGGTGCACGGATAGCGCTTATCCTGAGCGCTATCCTTCCATGCGCTGTTGGGCACATGCATCAACCCATAGGAGGCGAGGAGCCCGTCTCTGTATTCCTTGCAATCGGAAAGCTTGAACTCGCCAGACTCCGAATCAAAATACGCGTAGCGGTACAGCGCGCCGTACAACCCCTTGCTGCCGTCAGAAGCGCCGTAATCAAAAGCGCTGCGTTGCCAGTCATAGCCCGCAAGAATAAGGCCCGTGACGGTTTCACCCGTCTTCTTTCCTTCTTCATCGTAGGCGGCAAACGTGCCGAACGTCGCATTCGCAGCGACCATGGTCTTGCCGTTCGCGGAGAGGGAGATTGCGCCCGCGTCGCCCAGAGCATCGACATGGACGAGCGCACCCTTGGATGCATCCCACGAAAACAGCTCGCAATGCGTCGACTTATCAATATTCTTCTTGCCGTAGGGTGCCGAGACCACGATGGCGAGGTCATCGCAAAAATCGCGATCGAGGTCGCCGGCCGCTAGCGAAACGACAGGAGCTGACTGAAGCTGCGTCCAGGAGTCGTTCCCGCCCTTGTTGTGCGTGGTGTAGTCCGCAGCGTTACCGGCATCGATCTTGACGACGCTTTGCTTCCAGTTGCCGCCCTCCAAGTCATACATGTCGACTACAGCCTTGCGCACGCCGTTCTCGTCGACATAGCAGCCCGCGTAGACAAAAAGCTCGTCGACGCCGTCGCCATCGACATCGCCCGCCTCGACATCAAAGACGGCGTCGTGCTCTTGCAGGTAACCGGCATCCAGGTACTTAAAACGGCCTTCGTACATCATATTAGTGTTGACCGTCACCGGCAGGTGTGTGTCGAGAGTGCGCGTACGCCCGTTGCTAAACGAGTAGAGGACCAGCTCAACCTTTCCGGCGTATGACTTGCCGTCAATCGTCGTGGAGGAACTGTCGCCGTAGGCACGGAGCTCGGCAACGCGGCTCTTTTTGCCCGTGCTGGCGTCGCTGCAGAACTCGACACTCGTGGCGTGAATGCCCGAGAAACCGTTGTTGTCGTTGGCGAGTACTGTTGAGGACTCATTGTTGCTTAGGTACGACCAGGTGCCGCCACCGTAGTCGCTATGCTTGTAGAGATCGCTGTTCGTATCGAAGTTGTTGACGTTTTGCCAGAACTTTGCGGCGCCCCACACACTTCCATAGCCATCGGTGAGTTTGCTGCTGCCGCCAATGTCACCGCGCTCGACGTTCTCGAGCTTGTCGCGCAGAGTGTAGCGATTGCCATGGCTACCGTTAGCTGCCATATAGACCTCGCTGCGCGTGGCAAACGTCGTGGGGGTATCAGTGGAATAGGGGCCAACGGTATCGGCCGGAATGTCCTCGCTCGCGCCCAGACCCAGGGCTTGATAATCCTGCTCGGTCATATCGGTGATTGCGGGCGCGTCTGCCGCCTGGGCAACCTGGGGCGTGGCCGTGAAGCAGGCGACGCTCATGGCGATCAACGCAGCAAGCGCCGCCGTCCCAACAAGCGGGATTTTCGACAGCCTACGGATACGGGGGTGTGGAACGTACATGAGGGACCTCGCTTTATTCGAGTGGAGTGGACTCATTTTTACAAATGATACGTCCGATGCCCGATATCACGTGTCTCATTTTCGCCAACGGCGTGTCTCATTTTTGAGAATCCGAGATGCCGCGGAAATCTTATCCCAGCTCAAAGGCCATTTCTGGGATGTATTTTCCGTCGAGTGCCTCATCGGGAAACTGCATCCCATTTCAAGCGTCGATTCTGGGACGCACTTTCCCCTTAGACCCTCAACCGGAAACCGCATCCCACTTTGAGCGCAAATTCCGGGATGCATTTTCCGCTTGAGCCTCATTGGGAAACGGCGTCCCACTTTGAGGGCTGATTGTGGGATGCATTTTCCGGTTTTGCTCTCATTGGGAAAATGCATCCCGTTTCTTGACCGAATAATGGGACGCAATTTCCCGTTGGAGCGCCTTTGGGAAAGTGTGTCCCACTTCGACCGCCCAGAGTGGGATGCACTTTCCGCAAAGCACCTCAACAGGAAACTACGTCCCATTCCAAAGGCAAATTCCGGGACGCATTTTTCGAAAGCCTGCCCATCCGGAAAGCCCGTCCCACTTTGGACGCATCCGGGCACGGAACCATCGACCTATCAGGCCTCCCATCAATAAAGAGGCGTCCTCCCGGACGGCGGGGCACGAAGTTCATCGCGAGTTCCGCACGCAAAGAAGGCCACATAATGTGGCCTTCGTCTTGCGCAGGACTGTAGAGCAGGGAACTTCGTGCCCCGACGCCCGGGAGGACGTTTCATTTAGAAAGATGGACCGACCGCCGTCAGCGATGGGAGCTACTCGCCCAGCACGGCCTTCTTGGCGGCTGCGGCCATGTTGTCCAGGTCCTCCTTGGTAGGATGGTCCTTTGCGGCAACCCAGTTGTCGAGCAGCATCTTAAATCGGGCGTTGTCGGGATCTTGCTCGAGCATGGCCTCGTAGCGCTGCTTGACCGCAGGGCCCATCTTGCCCTGACACATCGCCCAGCCCGCAAGCTCGGCATCTCCAGCCAAATTGGAGGTCACGCGGTCGATAATCTGCTGGTAATAGCTCTGATCGGCCCCAAAGCCGCAGGTGCCAAACAGGAAGACGCGCTTGCCGTGCAAAGCGGAGAGCAACGCCGCGACCGAAGGCGTGCACGCGCCCTTGTCGCACCAAAAACCGACGAGCACCGTGTCGGCCGCGCAGGCGCCCTGCGCCTCGAGCGCAACCTGATCTGCATCCGCATCGTCGCTCAACGCCGCGGCATGGACAAAATCAACACCCGCAGCCTGCAGAGCGCGCTTGATCGCGCCCGAAACCATCCTGGTATTACCGCTCTTGCTGTTAACCACCAAAGAGCACGTCATAGTCACGTTGCCTCGTTTCCCCCAAAACTAAAGCCACTAATGCAATTTATTAGATGAATATCTTAGTACTTACGTGACAGATGTAAACCACCGTCTGTCGATTGATTAATTTGCCCCACGGGCTTGCTCACTGGGCAAACTGGCTGCGGTAGAGTTCGGCGTAGAAGCCGCCTGCCGCTAGCAGCTCGTCGTGCGTGCCGCGCTCGATAATCTGGCCGTCGCGCATGACCAGAATGCAGTCGGCGTTGCGGATCGTCGACAGGCGGTGCGCCACCACAAAGCTTGTGCGGCCGGCCATAAGCTCGTCGAATGCCGCCTGCACCTGCAGCTCGGTGCGGGTATCGATGCTCGAGGTCGCCTCGTCCAGCAGCAGAATCGCCGGGTCGGTGAGCATGACGCGCGCGATGCACAGCAGCTGTTTTTGACCCTGGCTAAACGTGCCGCCGTCCTCGCCGATGACCGTATCGTAGCCGCCTGGCAGCTGCACGATAAACTTGTGTGCATGCGCGCGCTTGGCGGCCTCGATAACCTGCTCGCGCGTGACATCGGGGCAACCGTAAGCGATGTTTTCCGCCACCGTGCCCTCGAACAGCCACGTATCCTGCAGCACCATGCCAAAGGCGCGGCGCAGGCTTGCGCGCGTGTAGTCACGCGAAGACCTGCCATCGACCATGATGCGTCCGGCATCGATGTCGTAAAAGCGCAGCAGCAGGTTGATGAGCGTCGTCTTGCCGCAGCCCGTGGGGCCGACCAGGGCAAAGCGCATGCCGGGCTTAGCCTCGATGCAGATATCCTGCAGCAGTTTGCGGTCGGGCACGTAGCTAAAGTCCACGTGTTCAAAAGTCACCTCACCCTGCGGGGCGGTAAGCTCTACAGCGTCCGACGCGTCGGGCTCCTGCTCGCGCGCATCGAGCAGCGCAAACATGCGGCGCGCCGAGGCGTACGCGGTCTGGACCTGCGTAATGACGTTGGTGACCTCGTTGAACGGCTTGGTGTACTGGTTGGCATAGGACAGGAAGATCTGCACGCCGCCCACCGTAAGCGCCGCGGGCACGCCCGTGATCACGCCCACGCAGCCGATCACAGCGACCACGGCATAGATGATGTTATTGATAAAGCGCGTACCGGGATTGGAAAGCGAGCCCATAAACTGCGCGCACTCGCCTGCCGTATAGAGCTCGGCGTTAAGGGCATCAAAGCGCAGCTGCGCATTGGGGCCATAGGCAAAGGCGTCGACAAGCTTCTGCTCGCCTACGTACTCTTCGATATGACCACCGAGCTGACCCTGAATGCGCTGCTGCGCCGTAAAGCTTTTGTTGGAGAGCTTGGCGATGGCGCCGGCTGCAAAAATGGAAAGCGGCGTGACGAGTACCACCACGAGCGTCATGGTCAGGTTAATGGAGAGCATAAACGCGAGCGTGCCAACGATGGTGATAACGCCGGTGAATAGCTGGGTAAAGCCCTGGAGCAGACCGTCGCCCACCTGGTCGACGTCGTTGACCACGCGGCTCATAAGGTCGCCGTGGGCGTGGCTGTCGATAAAGCTGAGCGGCATGCGACTGAGCTTGTCGCTCGCCTCCACGCGCATGTCGCGCACCGTCTCGTAGGACAAGCGGTTGACGCAATAGCCCTGCAGCCACTGGAAGGCCGCTGCTCCCACCACGACGAGCGCGAGTTTGGTAACGAGCGGCAGCAGCGCATCGAAGTCCACCTGCCCGGCGGCGACGATAAGGTCGATGCCTTCGCCAATAAGGATGGGCGTATAGAGCTGCAAGATTACCGAAACGGCGGCACTCACAAACGACGCCGTAAACGAAAAACGGTGCGGACGAACGTAGCCCAGCAGGCGGCGGGTCACCGCACCCACGGGATAGCGCTCGGGATCGCCGGGCTGGCGCGGACCGTCTCCCAGGTCGTTGAGGCTATCGTTGCCGGACACGTTGGCCGTCATCGTGGCGACCGAACCGGAGGAAGTGTACGGATTCATTTAGCAGCCCTCCTTTGCGCAGACGGATGTGGGGACGGTCGGGGCGCCTGGGGCGGGCTCGGGCGCCGTACTCCCCTGCTGACCCTCGAGCTCCTCGCGGCGAAGCTGCGACTGGCAAATCTCGCGGTAGAGCTGGCAGGTCGTGTAGAGCTCATCGTGCGCGCCCAGGCCCGCGACCGAACCGTGGTCAAGTACGCAGATCATATCGGCGTCGCGCACGGTCGAAACGCGCTGGCTTACGATCACCGTAGTCAGCGGCAGCCCGCCCTCAGCAGCGCCACACACGCTGCGCTCGCGGATGGCATGGCGAAGCGCCGCATCAGTCTTAAAGTCAAGTGCCGAGGCGGAGTCGTCCATGATCAGGACCTGAGGCGAGCCCACCAGGGCGCGCGCGATGGTCAGGCGCTGGCGTTGGCCACCGCTGAAGTTCTTACCGCCCGCCTCGACCGGGGTATCGAGCCCCTGCGGCTTGTTGCGCACGAACTCGCTCGCCTGCGCCATGTCGAGCGCCGCCCAGAGATCCTCGTCGGTCGCAGCCTCGTCGCGCCAGGTCAGGTTGCTGCGGATGGTGCCGCTCACCAGCGACGCACGCTGTGGAACGGTCGCGACCACACGGCGCAGCTGGTCGAGCGGCCAGGTGCGCACGTCGGCGCCCATCACACTCACGCTGCCGGTGCTCGCATCGTACAGGCGCGGGATAAGCGAGACGAGCGTGGACTTGCCGCTACCCGTACCGCCGATAATGCCAAGCGCCTTGCCCAGCGGGAGCTCCAGGGTCACATCGTTGACGGCATTTGCCGCGCCCGCGCCAAAGGAGAAGCTCGCATGGCTCAAGCTCAGCGCGGGGACCGGAACAGCGCCACCCGCCAGTTCGCTCGGTTTGGGCAGCGCAACCGACTGATTGCCCTCGTCGGTGATGCTCGGCTCGCAGTTGAGCACCTCGTTGATACGCGAAGCACTCGCGCTCGCCTTGGTAAAGACCACGACCAGGTTGGCGACGTACACGATGGAGGTGAGGGTCTGCGTCATGTAGTTGACGAACGCCATGACCTGGCCCTGCGTGAGCTCGCCCACGTTGACCTGGATACCGCCCACCCACAGGATGGCGCACACGCCCAGGTTCATCACCAAAAACGTGACGGGGTTGAGAATCGACGAGAGCTTGCCCACCGCGATGGCGGTATTGGCCTGGTCGTCGGCGGCTTGGGCAAAGCGCTCGCGCTCGTGGCCCTCGCGCACAAAGGCGCGAACCACGCGGGCGCCCGAAAGGCCCTCGCGGCAGATAAGCGCGATGCGGTCGAGCTTTGCCTGCAGCTGCTTGTAGTACGGGATGCAGCGCGCCATGACAAACCAAAACACCAGGCCGATGGCGGGCGTGCAGATCAAAAAGATCATGCCGAGCTTAAGGTCGATGGCAAGGGCCGCGACCATGGAGCCCACCGCCAGAAAGGGCCAGCGGATGAGCATGCGCACGCCCAGCGCCACAGCGAGCTGCACCTGGTTAACGTCGTTGGTAATGCGCGTGATGAGCGACGGCGTGCCAAAGCGGTCGAGCTCGGCATAGCTCAGCTTGTTGATGTGCTCGTAGAGCGCGCCGCGAATGTCGGTGCCCATGCCCTGCGAGGTGAGCGCCGCCATCTTTTGGCAGACGAGCGTAAACGAGATGCCGATCACAGCCATGGCGCCAAGCAGCATACCGTAGTGGACGACGGCGTTGACATCGTGTACGCCAATACCCTTATCGATCATCTGGGCAATCACGAGCGGCGTAAGCAGGTCAAAGATCACTTCGATCAGCTTGCACGCAGGGCCAATCACCATATAGCGGCGAAACTTGCCACCAAAACGCCTGAGCAGCTCAATCATGTATAGGCGCTCCCTATCATCATCCACATTCAATTCGAACCATGATAGTACCGCCACCCCAAAAGAAGCGTAAACAACTCGTCATTTCTAATGGGATTCAGTTTTCAGAGGGGCATACGCGCGCACCCAGCCAGTGTCGGGTCGACCACTTGGTATACTTGCATTGGTGCTACCAAGTTAGTCGCCGACCCTTGAAATGAGGTGCCGAGATGAACGACATTCTCGCAAGAAGAGCAACTGTGGGCATCGCCCTTTCCGCGGCACTTGTCGCGGGAATCGCCCCCGTAACGGCGATCGCTGCAGAAACCAGCGCCCCCACCGGTGCGGCCGTTTCGCAGACGAGCGCCGCCAACGGCAATTCGGGCGCCCCGCAGACAGAAGACGCGGCCGCCGCAAAAGAAAAAGCGTATGCAGCCATGCAGGAAGCGCTCAAAAACCTCGAGGCCGCAAAAAAACGCCGCAAGTCCCGAGAAAATTGCGAGATTCAATGATGACATTACCCGTTTTCAAGAGTACCGCGAAAAGATGGCGGCGCAAGCCGCCGAAGGGAGGGAACTCCTTCCCACCATGCAAGCGGACATCGATGCTGCCCAAGCCAAATACGACGGGGCCATCAACCGGGTAAGCGAGCTCCAGGCAGAATTAGAGAAGAAACATGAGATGCTTAAGACACTCGAAGCACTCGGCTACGAGGAGTTTGTCGAAACTACTAAACAGCAAATAAAGCAGTTGCACAGTGAGATCATATCGGCAAAAACGCACGTAAACTATTGCGAAACGGAGCTCCGCGAGTTCCAGTACCGCCTCAGAAGAGAGGAAAGACGAGTTAATGACTGTGAACGTGCTGTAGAGAAATATAAAGCCGATATCGACCGGTTCACAGCCTGGCGAGATGCGCTCCTCGACAATTTGAAAAAAGCGCAAACGGCCTATGACGACGCCTGCAAGGCATACGAAGAGGCAAAGGCCGCGGCAGACAAGGCCCCCTCGCCCGAGATAACGCAACCGACCGAGACGACGCCTCCCTACGGCTCAACGCAACCCGCCGAGGCGACACCGCCCGTTGCCTCACCTGCAACCGGCAAAGACGCCCTACCAAGCTCCACCAAGCAGGCGAACTCGAGCAGCGGCAAGCAAGCAAATACGACCGCCAGCAAGCTCGCAAACACAGGCGACACAGCGCCGAGCGCAATCGCACTCGCAGCAGTCGCCACCGCAGGCCTCGGAATAACCGCCACAGCCACACGCCGCATCAGGAACTCAAAATAGCTGCCAACGGTTATTGTCTTCGCCAATCCACAAGCCCAGAGACAAAAAGAGGTCCGTTTCCCCACCTAAGGAAACGGGCCTCTTTAACTGCAAAAATTCAAGCAACAGCACCGCCGCCTCTTGAACCACATAGCCATCAATGCCCAGACAACGCCAGCAAGCCGCATTCCGCAAGGGATAGATTAAATTAGATAAACGCGCCTTTACGGGTGATTTTTGGACGACGGGGCCCGGCCGGCGGCGAGGTGTTTGGTAGTCGAGCGATCCCGCAGGCGAAGCCGAGGACCAGCGGTCACGCCCGAGCCACGCGACCTTCAATGTTTTGGCGCAGCCAGCGAGCGACATCCAGAGCGAACAAGTTGGCATGAAAAAGGCAAGGCATAGACCTTCTGGTCATGCCTTGCCTTTTGAATGACAAATTGTCGCTCTGGGTGGCGCTCAGCGTCGAGCATTGCGCGGTTTGGTAAAACCGCGCAAAAAGAAAGCCCGTGCGCTCGATGGATTCGGATGCCCGACAGAGGCTCCTTATGGCTGCTTCCTTCCGGACCTGACCAGATTCGGAACATGTCGTCATCCGAACCCATCGAACGCGCTAGGCGCTCGGTATATCTTACCTGCTCCCGCCCGCCAGAGCAAGGTAGCTAATTTGGGACGGAGCTTTTTTGACTACTTTTGCAGCCCGATTGCCAGAGCAGCCAATGAGTAGTCAAAATAGTCCGATCCCAAAATGACCGGCTTGGTGCCGCACCACAGAAAGAGCCCATCTACTACGTTTAGGCCGCAGGGGTCAACCATAGCCGGCTTTTCGAAAATCGGCAAGCTTTCTACCTGCACTGATAATTGTTCTCGGGGGAAGCGGGCACTGCGGGGCGCGGCAACGGCGCGCGATTTCCGCGTCGCAGCGCTACCCTGATGCTGAATGCCGGGACGATGACCCACTGACCTGCTG
>UQPF01000022.1 GCA_900542905.1 uncultured Collinsella sp. | reverse complement strand
GCGTCAGCAGGTCAGTGGGTCATCGTCCCGGCATTCAGCATCAGGGTAGCGCTGCGACGCGGAAATCGCGCGCCGTTGCCGCGCCCCGCAGTGCCCGCTTCCCCCGAGAACAATTATCAGTGCAGGTCGCGAGAGTCTAAAAAGGCGGTGTGCTCAGGAGGTTCGCGTTTTTTCCCGCACTTCCGAAATTCGAGTGCACAGAAGGCTGCGACAAAACGATTTACGCAACATATGTCCAGCAAAAACGGGTGGTAGCCGGTACGGCTACCACCCGTTTGTCTCATATCTAGCCCAAAGCAGGCCAGTTACTTCTTAATGCCGCGTCCCAGGCGCTCAGCGACCGACGCCACGGCACTCTCGTCGACCGAGCCGCAGCTCACGCAGCCATCGTGGGCACGCATCTGGCCGGTGACCTCGTCCATCGCGAGCGGCGCCACCTTCTCGAGCTTAAAGCCCTTGCCGGCGCGCATGTTTTCCTTGGCCACGCTGATCATGAGCTTAATGCGGTTGAGCTGGTTGACCTCGGACGCGCCGGGGTCGTAGTCCACCGCGACGATGTTGCTCTCGGGATGCTGGCGGCGCAGCTCCTTGATCACGGCCTTACCCACTACGTGGTTGGGCAGGCACGCGAAGGGCTGCGTGCAGATGATGTTGGGCGCACCGTGGTCGATCAGGTCGAGCATCTCGGCCGTGAGCAGCCAGCCTTCGCCCATGTTGTTGCACACCGAAAGCACCGTACGAGCCTTGTCCGCCATGGTGCCAATGCGCTCGGGCGCCTCGAAGCGGCGGGACTTTTCGAGCATCTCCTCCACCGGCGTGCGCATCCAGTCCACCAGCTTAATGAGCGCCTGCATGCTAGCGCGCGCCGTGGCAGAGCTTCCCAGCTCGTCTTTTTGAAGCTCGGCGTTGCTCATGGAGTACAGGAAGAAGTCGAGCAGGCCCGGTACCACGGCCTCGCAGCCCTCGCGCTCAATGACATCGACCACGTGGTTGTTGGCCGTGGGGTGGAACTTGACCAGGATCTCGCCAACCACGCCCACGCGCGGCTTGGTACCCTCGCCCACAAGCGGCATGGTGTCGAACGCGCGGATGGCCTCGCGGCACAACTTGGTGTAGTTGTGCCTGTTGAACTTAGGCGCCAGCTTGCGGGCGCGCGCCATGTACTCCTCGTAGAGTGCGTTGGCGGCACCGGGCGTGGCCTCGTACGGGCGGCAACGATAGAGCATCTGCATCATGACGTCACCAAAGAGCACTGCGTAGACTGCCTGCTTAAGCAGTGCCGGCGTAATCTTAAAGCCGGGGTTGTCCTCACCGAGCGCCACGGCCGAAAGCGAGATCACCGGGATCTCGGGGTGGCCGCTCTCGCGCAGGGCCTTGCGGATGAGTGCGATGTAGTTGGTGGCACGGCAGCCGCCGCCGGTCTGGCTGATAACCACGGCCGTCTTGGACAGGTCGTACCGACCGCTCTCGATGGCCTCCATAATCTGGCCCGTCACCAGGATCGACGGATAGCAAATGTCATTGTTCACGTAGCGCAGGCCAGCCTCGACGGCATCGTGGTCGGTCGAGGGCAGCAGCTCCAAGTTGTAGCCGGCACCGCGGAACACCTCTTTGACCAGGTCAAAGTGAATCGGCGCCATCTGCGGGCACAGGATGGTGTAGCCCTCCTCGCGCATCTGCTCGGTAAAGGGCACCTTGGGCCACGCGGTCGAAGCACTCTCACGCTGCGCCTCAAACGTGTACTTGCGGCTCGCGAACGCGGGGGCATCCGTGGAGGGCGCCACCGGCGCGGCATCGCCTTGCTCGTAGGCCTCGCCCGCGGCCGTGGCCTCGGCCAGGCGCTCGGCCTCCTGGTCCTTGAGCGCTGCCATGAGCGAGCGGATGCGGATGCGCGCGGCACCCAGGTTAGACACCTCGTCGATCTTAAGCACGGTGTAGATCTTGCCGCTGGCTTCCAGAATCTCCTGCACCTGATCGGTGGTCAGAGCGTCCAGGCCGCAGCCGAAGGAATTGAGCTGGATCAGGTCCAGGTCGTTGCGCATCGTCACAAAACGGGCGACGGCGTACAGGCGGCTGTGGTACATCCACTGGTCGACGACGCGAATCGGACGCTCGGGCTTTACCAGATGCGCAAGCGAATCCTCGGTAAAGACCGCAAAGCCAAAGCTCGAGATAAGTTCGGGCAGGGCGTGGTTGATCTCGGGGTCGTTATGGTAGGGACGACCGGCGAGCACGATGCCGTGACCGCCGTGGTCCTCGACCCACTTGAGAGCCTCCTCGCCCATGGTCTGGATGTCCTCGTGGAAGCGCGCATCGGCCTCAAAAGCAGCGTTGACGGCGGCATCGACCTCGGAGCGCGTGATCTTGGGACCGCGCACGCGACCGCGACCGGCCTCAGCATCGGCCACACGGTCGACGGCGAGCACCTGGTACAGACGGCGCTTAAGCTCGGTCTTATCGTGATACGGCACAAACGGGTACAGGAACTCGATGTTCTGCTCGCGAATCTCGTCGATATTGAGCGCCAGCGCCGTGGGGTAGCTCATGACGATGGGGCAGTTATAGCAGTTGCCAGCCGTCGGATCCTCCTTGCGCTCCCAGCGCACGCACGGCATCCAAATGAAGTCGACATCGCGGTCGATGAGGTTCATCACGTGGCCGTGGCTCATCTTGGCCGGATAGCACACGCTCTCGGACGGCATGGACTCGATGCCCGCCTGGTAGGTCTTCTTGCTCGACTGGTCGGACAGCTGCACGCTAAAGCCCAGGCGCGTAAAGAACGCGTGCCAGAAGGGGTAGTTCTCGTACATGTTGAGCGCGCGCGGGATGCCGACGGTGCCGCGCGGGGCCTCGTCGGGGCTCAGCACCTCGCGGTTAAAGAGCAGCTCGTTTTTCTTTTTGAAGAGGTTGGGGGCCTCGGTCTTCTGCTTTTTGTGGCCGGCGCCCTTCTCGCAGCGGTTGCCGGTAATGAAGCGCCTGCCGCCGCCAAAGTCGTTAACGGTAAGCTGGCAGTTGTTGGAGCAGCGACCGCAGCGGACATGCTTTTGCGTCACGGTGAGGTGCGCGATGTCCTCGGCAGAAAGAATGGTCGAGGTGCCGTCGGCACCGGCGCGATCGCGGGCGAGCAGGGCCGCACCGTAGGCGCCCATGCAGCCGGCGATGTCGGGGCGCACGGCATGCACGCCGGTGAGCTGCTCAAACGCGCGCAGCGTGGCGTCGGACATAAAGGTGCCGCCCTGGACGATCACCTGGTTGCCGATCTCCTTGGGGTCGCGCAGCTTAATGACCTTGAATAGGGCATTCTTGATGACGGAATAGGACAGGCCGGCCGCGATGTCGCCCACCGTGGCGCCTTCCTTTTGCGCCTGTTTGACGCGCGAGTTCATAAAGACCGTGCAGCGACTGCCCAAATCGACCGGGGCCTTGGCATGGATGGCGGCATCGGCGAACGCACGCACGTCCATGTTCATAGAGACGGCGAAGCTCTCGATAAAGCTACCGCAACCCGACGAGCAGGCCTCGTTGAGCATGATGTGCTCGATGACGCCGTCCTTGACGCGTAGGCACTTCATGTCCTGGCCGCCGATGTCCAGAATGAACTCGACGCCGGGCAGGAACGCCTTGGCGCCGCGCAGGTGCGCGACGGTCTCGATCTCGCCGGAGTCGGCCTTGAGGGCCTCGATGAGCAATGCCTCGCCGTAGCCCGTGGTGGTCACGTGGCCAATGGTGCAGCCGGCGGGAATGTGGTTGTAGAAATCGGCCATGATGACCTTGGCCGTGCCCAGGATGTCGCCGTTGTTGTTGCCGTACCAGGTGTGCAGCAGCTGGCCGTCCTCGCCCACGAGTGCGGCCTTCATGGTGGTGGAGCCGGCGTCGATGCCGATGAACACGCGGCCGGTGTAGCCGTCGAGCTTACCCTTGGGGACGACCTCGGTGTCGTGGCGAGTCTTGAACTCGGCAAAATCCTCGTCGGTGGCAAAGAGCGGATCCAGGCGCTCGACCTCGGCACCCTGCGTGTCACCCAAGCTGTCGATGGCCTCGATGAGCTGCGGGAACGTGCTGAGCTTGTTGGACTCGTGGGCCATGGCGGCGCCGCTCGCCACAAACAGGTGGGCATTTTGGGGCACGATACGGTGTTCCTCGTCCAGGTTGAGCGTGAGGTAGAAGCGGTGGCGCAGCTCGGAGAGATACTGCAGCGGGCCGCCCAGGAAGGCGACGTTGCCGCGGATGGGACGGCCGCACGCCAGGCCCGAGATGGTCTGGGTCACGACAGCCTGGAAGATGGAGGCAGCCACGTCCTCGGGGCGGGCACCCTCGTTGAGCAGCGGCTGGACGTCGGTCTTGGCAAAAACGCCGCAGCGGCTGGCGATGGGATAGATGGTGGTGGCGTTGGCCGCGAGTTCGTTAAGGCCGCTGGCGTCGGTGTGCAGCAGGGTTGCCATCTGGTCGATGAACGCGCCCGTACCGCCGGCACAGGTGCCGTTCATGCGCTGCTCGATGCCGTTGTCGAAGTAGATGATCTTGGCGTCCTCGCCGCCCAGCTCGATGGCGACATCGGTGGCCGGGATGAGGGTCTCGACGGCGCGCTTGCTGGCGATGACCTCCTGGACAAACTCCAGGTCGAGCCACTGGGACAGCAGCAGGCCGCCCGAGCCGGTAATGGCGCAGGTCATCTGGGCCGTCGGCAGCACGGTCGCAGCGCTCTCGAACAGGTCGCGGGCGCAGGCGCGGACGTCGGTGTGGTGGCGCTGGTACTTGGCGTAGACGATCTGGTTGTCGTCGTTGAGGACGGCAAGTTTAACGGTGGTGGAGCCCACGTCGATGCCCAGGTGCAGGTTGCCGCGGGCGTTCTCGGGGTTGAAGATCGCGCCTTCGGGGGCCTGGCCGGCGGCTACGGGCTCGGTGGCGGTGGCGGGCTCGCTAGCGACGGACGTCTCCCCTGCCGCGTTCTTGGCATCGGCAACTGCCTCGGCAACTTTCTCGGCAGCCGCGGTCGCGGCCTTCTGCGCGGCGTCCACCACGGCGGGCGCGGCCTCGCGTGCAGCAGCGACCATGCGGTCCTTGATGCCCTCGACGAGTTTGCTCATTGTCTCTCCTCTTAGTTGTTTGACTCGACAGCTGCGGCGGTGTCGGCCGCGTCCTCGAGCTGTAGGTTCAATAGCTTCATGCCGTATTCCGGCACGTTGATATCAATGGGTTGGCCATACAGGTCACCAGGGCGCACAAAAGCGAGCACCGTCATAATGCGCGCCATGGCCTCGGGCGATTCGGTAAGCCCACGCTCAAACCAGCGCTGAATCATGCCGACCTCGGCACTCACGACGTAGGTAACGTAATAGTCAAAGAACGTGCCCAGCGCCAGGCCCAAAATGCCCGTCTGCGCACGCGGCACCACAGCCTCACGAGCGGTGTCGATGATTCTTTTAATGAAAGCCTGGTCGCCGCCCGGACCCAGCAGCGCACCGATTAAGTCGCGGTTGGCCGCAAGGTAGCGCAGCAACTCAACCGAACCAGGCGCCGGCTCGAGCTCATCGATGTTGTGATAGAGATCAGGCAGCTGAGCTGCGGTGATGAGCTCAATGCGCTCACGGATCTCGGCCAGCAAGCCGTCCTCGATCTGGCTGATAAAGTCGGGGATATCGCGGTAGTGCGAATAGAACGTGCGGCGCGTAAGGCCGGCACGCTCGGTGAGCGACGCGACGTTAATGCGCGAAAGGTCGCCGCTTTCGGCAAGCTCGCTGGCAAGCGCCTGGCGAAGGGCACGCTGCGAGCGAAGGGACCGGCGATCGCATTTCTCGAGCTGGGACAAGCGTCCTCCTTGTTACTCAGCCTGTGCGCTATTGCACAGTGCGAGTATTATTGCACACCGTGTGCATCAACACGTAAAGGCAATATTTGGAATGTGACGAAGGGACTGTCCCTTTGTCACATTATTCGATGACGGTGCGGGAGTTTTGCTTGTGCATGGTGGCGAGCATGTGTTTGGGAACGGCGTGGACCATGCAACTGCCGATAGTCGCGCTCGCGGCGGCCTTGGCTGCATCGCTTGCGTTTTTGGTCGCGTAGCTGTGACGAAAACGATTGAGCATGGCGATATCGTTGCCGCCGTCGCCGTAGACCACGACCTCATCCTCGGCAATACCGTAGTAGCCCGCCAGCCAGGCCACGCTCTCGCCCTTGTTGCACGCCACGTCCGTGATCTCGAACATCACCGGATCGAACGGCGCGTTGACCACGCGGTCCGATCGCTCGGCCAAATATGCTTTAAGGTCACGCTCCAGCTCGGGCGAGGTCACGCGGCAGTTGATCTTGCACACATCGTGGCGCAGGATGTCACCGATCGACTGGTCGAAATATTGCTCCTCGTGATACCCGCCACGTGCACGCATGCCACGCATCACGATACGCTTGATAGGGCTGTCCTTTTTAAAGCCCGCCTGATGCATCTCGAACGAGCCGCTCGAGAACATGCCATCGGGCGTGGAGCAATCAAAGCAAATGTCCGGAAACTCCTTGAGCAGTTCCTCGGTGATCTGCGGGTCAATGGTCCAGGTTTTGAGCACCTCGCCATGACTGTCGCGCACGATGGATCCATTGGAGCAGCAGGCGTCAAGCGCCAGGCCCGTAAAGCCATGCTCGCCGATCGGCAGCGTCGAGCGTCCGGTCGCGGGAACCACATGCAGGCCAGCTTCGGTCAGCTCGCGAATGGCACGGCGGATGGTCCCATCCGCCTCATGCAGGGCGTTCAGCAGCGTTCCGTCTAAGTCACTCGCAAACATCTTGATCATGGGCGTGCCTCTCCTTCGTCTGCACGATATTGTAGACGAAGGAGAGGCACGCCCAAACAATGCCGTCACGACGCGACGTGCCACTGCCTTCACAAATTCACGGTGCCCCAGCGCGCTAAGACAATCGCCACAAGCGACTTTTCAGCCGATAAAACAGCGCCGTCGTCAACGTCAGCACCGCCAACATGCCTGCGAATACAATCGCCGGTGTCCATCGATCATATGCGAGCCCGTAAACCAATTGGCCAATAGGCGTTGCACAGGAAAGCGTCATATAAACGAGTGCCAGCACTTTTCCGCAGAGTTCCTTTGGCGCTGACCGCTGAACAAATGAAACGATTTCGACCGATGCAATGCTTGCCCACGCCATGACCCATGCCGAGCCGGCCGCAAGCGCGGCAAACGCTAATTCATCAGGACCGCTCAGTAGCGTGACAATAATCGGTACGACTCCAAAACAAATCATCGCAACATATCGACATATGCCCTTGAAGGAAAAACGATGCGGCCAAATACCGACCAAACCACTGCCGACAAGACCGCCTAAGCCCATAGCCACCTCAATAATCCCAACAAAGGATGATTGCATTCCGAGATGCTTTGCAACAATAACGGGAGCACCAATCGTTAACCCAACTAACGCAAGGTTCAAAATAGCCGCAAGCAAAAACACAACGAGCAATGATGCGTTTTGAAACAGGTACCGAATCGACTCCCGAAAATCGCTTCGGCATGTCGAGCAAGTCGTACTGTCCCCTGTCATTCCAGATGAGGCATTTTGCTTGAGTGCGCCCCCGAACAGTAGGGCTGACATCGCAAACGTCAACGCCGCGGTTTCGCATAGAGCATCGATACCAAAGCACCCATAGACTGCCGTCCCGACTACAGGCCCCAAGATATTGCTCGCCATGGTTATCTGCGAGACCAACGCAGTGGCACGCTCAACCTTTTCTGGGCCCGTCATGCGCACCGTCTCAATTTGAAGCATCGGTTTCAGCAGCGATTGGATGCCATATTGGACGCAAAGCATTGCTACCACGACAACGGCAAGAGGCAGCGAACGCTTCATGGGGATAAACAACAGTGATGCAGCCATCAGAACAATGCCGAGCACCACAAGGGCCCCGCGATGACTTCCGCGATCCGCCAAGATTCCGCCAGCCGGAGTCGCAAGCACGCCCGGCACGAACGCTATCGCCGCGACGGCACCATATAACGTTGATGAGCCGCTGCAGTCGAACAAGTAAAGCGGGCACGCAAAGCACAGTGCCGACAACATCGAATACGCGCACAGCTGTGCAACAAGAAGACCGAAAAGCCTGATAGATTGCACTGTTTTTTGCGTCAACGAGACGCTACTCCTCCGCATTCCAGCCATAAGCCTGCCCCCTATACATACCATTAGTATGTATTTAATGACTTGAAAAGGGCAGCCGTGGCTACCCTTACAAATCAATTACATACCGTCAGTATCTATATTACCACCCAGCACGGTTCCATACGTCCCATATCTGAGCCGTTGTCTGGAGCACTTCATTACCCAAATCGAGCCCCACCGCGGCCGCCATCTGCGCCAAACATTGCGCGCGAGCGAGCATTCGACCCTTGTTCTCAAGCGGACGGAACAGCGGCAACAGCCAAAGATTCGCCAACAACGATACCGCCTCCGCCGCTTCGCGTGGGCATGCACACGCAATGGAGCCGTCGGCGATGCCCTCCTCGATCACTGGCAGGAGATAGCCATCGGCCGACTCGTCAAACGAACCTTGGTACTGCATCGCCAGCAGCCGCGAGCTTTTTACCGGATCTGCCGCAGGATGCATGCGAGCCCATAGATCGATTTGCGGAACGACGGACTCGGGCGCATAAAGTCGTTTGAGCTTTTGGGCTCCCGTCATATTGCCAGCACCGAGTGTCGCGCGGCGGCGCTCAACAATCGGAGCCATTGCCCGATCAAATGCGGCGTTGAAAATCTCTTCTTTGCTCTTAAAGTGATGATAGATAGCACCCTTGGTCATGCCATCGAGGCGGTCGACGATATCTTGAATGCTCGTCCCCTCATAACCCTGTGCGCAGAATAGCTCCAGCGCCGCGTCGAGAATCTTCGCGACCGTCTCCTCGGGATATTTATTACGACCCATAATCCGTCCATCCGCAACGCAAGTCTTGTGCCTCATTGCAGCATTTTAACGTTGCGGATGACAGGTGGTCGATTCTACACCGCGGCGGGACCGTGTTCGCCAGTACGTATGCGAATAACTTCCTCGACCGGCTCGACCCAGATCTTGCCGTCGCCGACGGCACCGGTGCGAGCGGCGCTGCAGATAATGTCGACAATGCCGTCGACATGCTCATCGGCGCAAATGAGCGTGAACTGCACCTTAGGAATCGTGTTGACAAGCAACTCGTTGCCGCGCACGTATTCCTTCCAGCCATGCTGTGCGCCGCAGCCCTGCACCTGGTTGATAGTCATGCCACGAACATCGGCAGCAAACAGAGCGTCTTTAAGAACCTCAAGCTTCTCGGCACGAACGATCGCCGTAATCTTCTTCATAGTGAATTCCTCTCTTCAAAAAAAGAAATGAATTGTCCCTCACATGGCACGGGGTTTCCAGGTGCCACAGACCAACCTTGTAGATCAGATAAGTGCAACTAACAGGTCTTAGCAGGTTTCCCAAGTGCCGCAGATCGGCCTGAAAGAGGAGTGCCGCGTACTTAAGGTACGCAAACGACGATTGAAGGCCGAGGTGCGGTGCTTGGGGAAGCTGCTAATCGAGTCCGGAGAACGAAGGGTAGGCGCTCTCGCCGTGCTGACTCGCATCCAGGCCCAGCGCCTCATCGGCCTCGTCCACACGCAGACTGCCGTGGAACAGTGCCTTGACCACCGCGGCGATTACCAAATCGAGCACCAGCACAATAGCGACCGTCACCACAATGCCCAGAATCTGCGAAACGAGCAGCGACACGTCGCCCGTGTAGAACAGGCCGCCCTTACCGGTCCACGAGAGCTCCGGCACGCAGAACAGGCCCGTGAGCACGCCGCCCAGGATGCCGCCGATACCATGGCAACCGAACGCGTCGAGTGCGTCGTCGTAGCCAAACTTGGTCTTAAGATGGCTGATGGCCAGGTAGCAGACGGGCGATACGATCAGGCCCATAACCAGCGCTGCCCACGGCTCGACAAAGCCCGCGCCGGGCGTGACCACCACAAGTCCCGCAACCAGACCGGTGTTGGCGCCCACCAGCGTGGGGCGACCAGTGTGCACGCGCTCGACGGCAAGCCACGAGACCATGCCCGCCGCGCTGGCCGTCACGGTGTTGAGGATGGCGAGTGCCGCCACGGCGTCGGCCTTAAACTCGCTGCCGCCGTTAAAGCCAAACCAGCCAAACCAAAGCAGGCCGGCGCCCAGCGCTACAAACGGCACGTTATGCGGACGATAGCTCACCATGCCAAAACCACGACGACGGCCGAGCATTAAGCAGAGAATCAGGCCCGTAAGACCGGACGAAATGTGCACCACGTCGCCGCCGGCAAAGTCGAGTGCGCCGATAATGTCACCGATAAAGGAGCCCTCGCCGCCCCAAACCATGTGGGCAAGCGGCGCATAGACCACAAGCAGCCAAATGCCCAGGAAGGCCGTCATGGCACCAAACTTAACGCGGCCGGCCAGGCTGCCCGTGACGATAGCAGCAGTGATCATGGCAAATGCCATCTGAAAGGCGATGTTGATGATCTGAGGGTAGACGGCGCCGTCAGTGGCATTGCCCTCGGCCGCCTGCAGCACCTGGTTGAGCACCGGAAGGCACAGTAGCTGGTCAAGGCCTCCAATAAACGGGCTGGAACCGTCGCCGCCGTAGGCCAGCGACCAGCCGGCAACAATCCACAGCACGCCAACCAGGCCAATGGCGCCAAAGCACATGAGCATGGTGTTGATGACATTTTTGCGCCTAGACAGGCCGCCATAGAAAAACGCCAGACCCGGTGTCATTAAAAACACGAGCATGGTGCAGATGAGCATAAACGTTGTCGATCCCGTATCGTACATTCGCTCCCCCTTGATCGCATGAACGTTGTCGGCGCCCATAATGCGGCCGAGGGGCAACTGGTGTAGACCAGATACGGCGTTGTTAAACGCGGCGTTGTCGAATGGAAACGGCGCCGCAATCTTGGAAACGGCGCGGCAACGGACGCGAAACGAACGGGAAATACGCGAGCAAGGAAGCCGTGAGCGCGCCCGTCTCGGCTAGTGGCGGAACAGCTCGCGGGCTCGGTCGCGGAGATTAGTTGCTCGAATGACGCCTTCGTAGCGATTGATGCGCAGACGCGGGAAGGCGTTAAAGAAGCGTAGGTCGCGGCGGCTGAGCGACACGCTTGGCACCGGACGGCTCATGCGCTTGCCGGCAAGGCGACGACTGAGCGACGGACGCGGCATGCTCGGCGCGGCATCGGCCACACGGCGGGCAGCAAGTGCCAGGCCGCGAGCACCATCCGCGATAAACGTCGGCATTGAAGCCTTCTCGCGCAGGGCATCGAGCGCGGCGTCACCCAGCTCGGCCAGCCACGCGTTAACGGCACGGCTACGGATGTGCGTTTGTGCCACCGAGTCAATCGTCGATTCGGGAATGCGCTCGAGCATTGAGTCCGAGGCATCGGCAAGCGACTCGTTGATGCGGTCGGCAAGATCGGCGCGCACGCGCTCCAGCTGATCGGACAGACGCCGCCAGCTCGCCAGCGAGCACAACGCGTCGACCATCATCGCGACCGCGACGATAAAGGCGGACAACCGCACAATCAGCACCGGCAGACGGCCAAGCAGCCCCAGCAATGCCGGCTCCACTAAACGGCAAATACACAACGCACCCAAGCCAAACGCGCAGGCCCAGTACAGACAGATGCGTCCGTGCAAGTTAAACGGCAGGTGCGAGTAATCCCAAAAGCGAGCGCCCGTTGTTTTTTCCAACAGCACGCCTACGCTGTACTCAATCACGCTGCATACGAGCGCTGCAGCGACAAACTGGCTCGAGGCATCCGGAATCCCGCGCAACAGCAGCCAGCAGGCAATGCCGCCCACACCATAGATAGGACAACACGGCCCCAGCAAAAAGCCACTGTTGGCAAATCGTCCGTGATTGAGCATGGCGCATACTGTCGGCTCCCATGCCCAACCGCAAAACCCGTAAAAGGCAAACGAGAGCACCAGTGCCGAGAGTGGGCAGGCGGCAAGCGTCGCGCCGCAAAACGCAGTATCAATCGCGGTCCCCACCGTCTACCCTCTCCTCTTTTCGCTCGATGCTTTACTCGCGCTATCGTCCGTCTCGTCCTTGCGCGGCAGGCGGCCGGCGACCGTCTCACGCAGAGCACACCATTTATCCGCTAGGCACACAATCCATGCCTCACGACACGTCGGCGGCACCAGCACCAGCGGAAACATATGCCGCACGATAATATTCCGCTCGCGCGGCGTCAGCTCAAAATCTTCTTCCGCACGCGCCAGGGCAAAAAACGGGTGGCGAAAGCCATGCAGCCGATGGCTTGGGTCGGAATCGTGCCAATCGTAGAGAAAGTAATCGTGCAACAGGGCCCCGCGCAGCAGCGAGGCACGGTCGACCGAAATGCCAGCACGGCCCAAGTGCTCGGCAAAGGACAGACTCGCGCGCGCTACCGAAGTCACATGTGCATACACCGTCACATCGCCATGCTGGATAAACTCGCGCGTCAGGTCCAGACGGCCCGCCTGCGCCAGTTGACGGGCAGCATGGTCTACTTCGCACGCGATTTTCTCGGCACGAACGGCATCGGACATGCTGCCTCCTTCCAGCGGCTCACGGCGGCAAGCCACGGCCTGCACGTATTGAAAAAATCATCATCGAATCTATCAGTATGGCATCGGACAAAACGTTTTGCCCCACCAGTTGTCGAATTACCGCGCCGCCGTCACATATCAAACGCCAAAATGTGCGAGACTGTCTTGTGCAATTGTGTCGGCCGAGGGAGCGCCGGCGCTCGATTCGCATGGAGTAACCCACAACGATGCTGCTTACGCAAACGACAACGCCCGAGGACGTCAAGGCTCTCGACCGCGCCGAGCTTCCGCTGCTCTGCGGCGAGATTCGCCACGCCATCCTCGAAAGCTCCGCCGCTGTCGGCGGACACGTTGCCCCCAACCTGGGCGTCGTTGAGCTTACGGTTGCGCTTCATCGCGTGTTTAACTCCCCTATCGACAAGATTGTCTTTGACGTTTCGCACCAGACCTACGCCCATAAGGCGCTGACCGGGCGCGCGTATACCTATATCGATCCGGAACGTTTTGGCGAGGCTTCTGGCTTTGCCAATCCCGACGAGTCCGAGCACGACCTGTTCGCCATGGGCCACACCTCCACATCGGTGAGCCTGGGCTGCGGCTTGGCACACGCCCGCGATCTGGCGGGCGACAGCTACAACGTCATCACCATCATTGGCGACGGCTCGCTTTCGGGCGGCTTGGCGTTTGAGGGCTTCAACAATGCCGCCGAACTCGACAGCAACCTGATCATCATCGTCAACGATAACGACCAGTCCATCGCCGAGAACCACGGTGGCCTCTATCGCAATCTGGCCGAGCTGCGCACCAGCAACGGCACCTGTGAGCGCAACGTTTTCCGCGCGATGGGACTCGACTACCGTTATTTGGACGCCGGCAACGACGTGTTGGCCCTGGTCGACACGCTGCAGGAACTGCGCAATATCGATCATCCCATCGTGCTGCACGTCTCCACCGCCAAGGGCAAGGGCTTTGAGCCGGCCCAGAGCGACCCCGAACGCTGGCACCACGTGGGTCCGTTTGACATGGCGACTGGGCGCAAGCTTTGCCCGGGCCATCCGAGCGAGCCCGCGCCGCGCACCTATGCTGACATTACGGGCGAGGCGCTCAGCGCCGCCATCGAGCGCGATCCACAGGTCGTTGGCATCACGGCCGCCACGCCCTACATTATGGGCTTTACACCCGAGCTTCGCGCTGCCGCCGGCAAACAGTTCGTCGATGTGGGCATTGCCGAGGAGCACGCCGTGACCTTTGCCACCGCGCTTGCGCGCTCGGGCGCCAAGCCAGTCTTTGGTGTGTACGGTACGTTTTTGCAGCGCGCCTACGACGAGCTGTGGCACGACCTGTGCCTCAACGACGCCCCCGCAACCATTTTGGTGTTTGGTGCGTCAATCTTTGGCACCACGTCCGAGACGCATCTTTCGTTCTTTGATATTTCCATGCTGGGCGGTCTTCCCAACATGCACTACTTGGCGCCGGCCTGCATGGAGGAATATCTGTCCATGCTGAGCTGGTCGCTCGACCACCGCGAGCATCCCGTGGCAATCCGCGTACCGGGCATCGGCCTGGTAAGCCACCCCGGCCTTGCGCCCGCCGAAGACACCGACTACAGCGCCGTTCGCTACAACGTGGTGCGTCAGGGCCGCGACGTTGCCGTGCTCGCGCTTGGCGATTTCTTTGAGCTGGGTGAGCGCGTGGCAAACCGTCTGACTGCCGAGTACGGCATCGAGGCCACGCTCGTCAACCCGCGCTTTGCAACCGAGCTCGACCGCGAGTTCCTCGACAGTCTTGCCGCCGAGCATCGCGTTGTCGTCACCCTCGAGGACGGCATCTTGGACGGCGGCTGGGGCGAGTGCGTGGCATGCTATCTGGCATGCACGCCGTTGCGCACGCGCACCTTTGGCATCGCCAAGGGCTTTCCCGACCGCTACGATCCCAACGAACTGCTCGCGCAGAACGGCATGACGGTCGAGAACATGGCCGCCGAAGCCGTAAGGCTACTCAACGAGTAAGAAAACCTCCGCAAGGAAAGCATCCCTGCGGAGGTTTTTATTTTCGCGACGCGATTATCTCAATCTGTAACATCTAGGGTCCGAATTTCCGTCTAACTGTTACAGATCGAGACAAGACATCTTAGTCCCCGACGTTTGTCTCGATCTGTAACAGATAGAGACCTTTTGTCCGTCCAGATGTTACAGATCGAGACATTCGAATCCCCCTGAAGAGAAAATCTCAATCTGTAACAGTTACTCGGCAAAAACGGCTGCAGATGTTACAGATTGAGACAAAGCAGCAAGGCATGCCACCGCATCGGCCAGGACCACCACAAAGGTGCCTGTCCCTTTTTGGTAGGTAGAATTACCCATAAGGTAAGTATGTTTCTGAGTTATTTCGTGTTGACCCATTTGAGCACGATAGGGTATAACTCTACTCAACCGCTAGGGATTTTATTGAGAAAGGTGTTCTACCATGAGCAAGAACCTCTCCCAGCAGGTCGTTCTCGACCGCCGCGGCTTCGTCGCCGCCACCTTCGCAACCGTCGCCGGCCTTGGTCTTGCTGGCTGCTCCGACACCAGCGCCGAGGCCGACAAGGGTTCCGCCGCCGGCTCTTCCAAGAGCTCCGAGGATACCGAGGTTTCCGCCACGCTCGATGCCAAGGCATTCGACAAGCTCGTCAACGACGGCCCCAAGGCCGATGACGACGCCATCGCCGCCAGCACCTGGGCCACGGCCGTCAAGGACGCCGGCGTCTTTAAGATCGGTGGCGTTCAGACCTCCACGCTCTTCTCCCTCCTCAACGAGAAGGACGGCAAGACCCGCGGCTTCGATGCCGGCATCGCGCAGCTTCTGTCCAACTACATCCTGGGCGAGAACAAGGTCGAGATCACCCAGGTGACCTCGGACACGCGCGAGTCCGTCCTGCAGAACGGCCAGGTCGACGCTGTCTTTGCCACCTACACCATCACTGACGAGCGCAAGAAGCTCGTATCCTTTGCCGGTCCCTATTACTACACGCAGCAGGCCATCCTGGTGCTTGCCGATAACGACGACATCAAGAGCGTCGAAGACCTGGCCGACAAGAACGTCGCCGTCCAGTCCGGCTCCAACGGCCCCGCCATCCTGGAGGAGTTCGCTCCCAAGGCCAGCCAGCAGGAGTTCAAGACCGACGAGGAGGCCCGCCAGGCACTCCAGCAGGGCCGCGTTGACGCCTACGTCATCGATAACAACATGCAGCAGAGCGCCTTGGTCCGCGAGCCCGGTAAGTACAAGATCGCCGGCAAGCCCTTCGGCAGCAAGGAGCCCTACGGCATCGGTCTGCCGCTCGATTCCGACGGCGTCGCCTTTGTCAACGACTTCCTTAAGAAGATCGAGGACGACGGCACCTGGACTGAGCTGTGGCAGATCTGCATCGGCGACCGTACGGGCGACACCAATGTTCCCGAGCTGCCCGAGATCGGGGCCTAGGCAGCGAGCCTGGTAACAGCCGCAACGAAACCATATGGAAACGCACGATGCGCTTTATTGCGATAAACTGTTTCCTCACTGAGTTGTCGGGGCTTCCGTACACGCGGGAGCCCCTTTCCTTATCGGCGGGAGGTCCGCATGAGTCTCTCCGAGCTCTGGTCGCTCTATGGCCAGAACTATATCGACGCGCTTCTAGCGACCTGGGGCATGACTCTTGAGTCGTTTGCCATCGCCATGGTGCTGGCCGTCGCCGTCACCGTGATGCGCGTGTCGCCACTCAAGCCACTGCGCGTCTTTGGCGACCTGTATGTCCAGGTCTTTCGTAACATCCCCGGCATCGCGCTGCTCATTATCGTCGTCTACGCGCTGCCACCGCTCAAGGTCGTCCTGCCCTACCGCACCTGCGTTATCGTCGCTACGGTGCTCTTGGGTTCTGCCTTTGGTTCCGAGAACTTTATGAGCGGCATCAACACCGTCGGCGTCGGCCAGGTGGAAGCAGCACGTTCTCTCGGCATGAGCTTTAACCGTATCCTCGCCAAAATCGTGATTCCGCAGGCGCTGCGCTCGAGCGTGCTGCCCATGACCAACCTCTTTATCGCCGTCATGCTCACCACTGCGCTCGGCAGCCAGGTGCCGCTTAAGCCGCAGGAGCTCACCGGCGTGGTGAGCTATATCAACACGCGCTCACTTGGCGGCGTCGCCGCGTTCTTTATCTCGGCGCTCGGCTACCTGGGCACGGCCTTTGTGGTGAGCCACATTGGCAACTACATCGATAAGAAGGTGAGGATCCTCCGATGAGCAAGCACTCCTCCCCTGCGCTTACCATGCGCGATGCGCTCTACGAGGCTCCCGGCCCCAAGATGCGCGCCAAGATTCGCATCGGCACCGCCATCTCGCTTGTTGCCGTCGCCGCACTCGTCGTCCTGGTACTGCAGCGCTTTTATGTGACCGGCCAGCTTTCGGTCCACTATTGGTATTTCTTTACGCACCTCACCACCTGGAAGTTCCTGCTTGCCGGCTTTGAGGGCACCGTTAAAGTCGCACTCACCGCTGGCGCCATCGCGCTGGTGCTGGGCTTAGCCCTTATGCTCGGCCGTACCAGCGACATTAAGCCGCTGCAGCTGGTCTGCCGCGTGCTCACCGATTTCTTCCGTGGCGTACCGAGCCTGCTGTTCATCTACTTCTTCTTTTTGGTGCTGCCCCAGTACAAGATCGCGCTGCCGTCGTTTTGGATGCTCACGCTTCCTGTCGCGCTCGCTGCAGCCGGCGTACTTGCCGAGATCTTCCGCGCCGGCGTCAACGCCGTGCCGCGCGGTCAGGTCGAGGCAGCCCAGGCGCTCGGTCTCTCCAAGGCTAAAATCACCTTTAAAATCGTGCTGCCGCAGGCGATTCGGTTTATCATTCCGTCGTTGATTTCGCAGCTCGTGGTCGTAGTCAAAGACACCACCGTCGCCTATGTGGTGAGCTACCCCGACCTCATGCAAAACGCCCGCGTGCTCATTACCAACTACGATGCCCTCGTATCGGTCTACCTGGTGATCGCAGTCATCTACATCCTCATCAACGTCGCGATCAACAAGGCCGCTGTCTATGTTTCGCACAAGACCGGCGCGACCATCATCCGCTAACGCTTTACCATTTCGAGTCATAAGGAGCCGAGCACCATGGCACAGAGCACCTCTTCCACCGGCAATCAGCCGCTGATCGAGCTCAGACACGTCAATAAGCACTATGGCGACCTGCACGTTCTCAACGACATCAATCTCTCGGTCGACCGCGGCGAGGTCGTCGTTGTGATCGGCCCCTCGGGCTCGGGCAAGTCAACCATGTGCCGCACCATCAACCGCCTGGAAACCATCGACTCGGGCGAGATCCTCATCGAGGGCGAGCCCCTGCCGCAGGAAGGCAAGGACCTTGCCCGCATGCGTGCCGAGCTGGGCATGGTGTTTCAGCAGTTCAACCTGTTTGCACATATGACGGTGCTGCAGAACGTCATGCTGGGACCGGTCGATGTGCTGGGTGTCTCCAAGGAGGAGGCTCGTGAGCGCGCCATGGACCTGCTGAGCCGCGTGGGCGTGGCCGAGCAGGCCGACAAGGTACCCGCACAGCTTTCGGGCGGCCAGCAGCAGCGCGTGGCCATCGCCCGTTCACTCGCCATGCAGCCCAAGGCCATGCTTTTTGACGAGCCCACGAGCGCTCTTGATCCCGAGATGATCAACGAGGTGCTCGAGGTCATGGTCCGTCTGGCCCAGCAGGGCATGACGATGATCGTCATCACGCACGAGATGAACTTCGCCCGCCGCGTGGCCGATCGCGTCGTGTTTATGGCCGACGGCCAGATCGTGGAAACCGGCACGCCCGACGAGTTCTTCGACCACCCCCAGACCAAGCGCGCCCAGGACTTCCTCAACTCCATCAAGGGCCACTAACCCAATTGCCACGCGGGCAAATTCATCAGTAACGTTTGCTCCGCGCCACCCCTGTGCCATGTCCACCCGGATTCGAAAGCTACGCCCATGATCGGAACCCGCACCTCATCGTCCTACACTCCGCACGTCGACGTCGATCCCGCCGACCGTCCGCTCATCCTGGTCGCACCACGCTGGGAAGAAGCGAAACCCTATTTGAGCGAGACGCTCTCCCCCAACGAGGAGATTGCGAGCGTCTTTGTCGATGCCATCCTTGCCGCCGGCGGCCTGCCGCTGCAGATGTCCATCACCGAGGACATTGAGGTCATCCGTCATTACGTCGATATCGCCGACGGCATCGCCATTCCCGGCGGCCCCGATGTCAATCCCAAACGTTGGGGCGATGATCGACCCTACGACCCCACCCTCTGCTGCGAGATCCGCGATAGCTTTGAGTTTAAGCTGGTCGGCGAGGTGCTCCGCGCCAAAAAGCCGCTCTTTACCACCTGCCGCGGCACGCAGTTGCTCAATGTCGCCACCGGCGGCACCCTGTGCATGGACGTGCCAAGCCTGGGCGCGCGCGAGGGCCGCACGCAGTGGCGCCATACCCACGTGCTCAACGACCCCGTGCATCCCGTCGAGGTCGTGCCGGGCTCGTTGCTGGAGCGCGCGCTTGGCGGGCACAGGCTTATCCAGACCAACTCCGCACACCACTGCTGCATCGATCGTCTGGGTAAAAGCACGCGCTTGGTCGCCAAGGCAACCGATGGCGTGCCCGAGTGCATCGAAGTCGAAGGCCAACCCTTCTGCCTGGGCGTGCAATGGCATCCCGAGTACACCTGGCAGACGCTCGAAACCGACTTTAACCTCTGGAAGTCGTTTGTCGAGGCGGCAGCCAAGGTCAAGCAGGCCCGCTAGCACGCGAACCACAAAACAGATAAGGGTGCCCCGCCGGCCACATGGTCCGGCGGGGCACCCTTTCACCTATATGTGGCCGGCAAGCAGCCCAAGGCTCGCAAGCTCTTATTCGGCCGCTTCGCGCAGGGCCGACATCGTCGCCGCATATTGCTGCTGCAGCGCATGCATCCCCTCGCGGGCGCCGTCAACGGCATCGGCACCGCGCAGCGCTTCGGTCACCACGACCGCCGGCTCGTACAGATTATCGAATCCCAGGTTCTGGCTCACGCCCTTGAGCGTGTGCGCTGCCATAAACGCACCTTCGGCGTCTCCTGCCGCCATGGCGGCCTCCAGCTTGTCCATGCTCTCGTCATCCAAAAACTTGAGGGCAAAGCGGGCAAGCATTTCCTCGCCCATCAGCCGAGCGCACGCGTCATCATAATTAGCGCCGATCTTCTCATACGCCTCACGCATGGAAATCATGGATTAAAAACTCCTTTGTTCAAACTAAATCGTGGGAAACGCGACAACGTCGGCGGGGCGTGCCAACGTCTCGGCAATACGGTCTTGTACCTCGAGCAGGCAGTCGAGCAACAGTGGGTTAAAGGTACCGCACTTACCGTCCAGGATCATCTGGATCGCCTCCTTGTGCGGGATAGCGTCCTTGTACACGCGCACGCTCGTCAGCGCATCATACACGTCGGCCACCGAGACCACCTGCGCGGCAATGGGAATCTCGTCGCCCTTAAGGCCATCGGGATAGCCCTTGCCGTCCCAGCGCTCGTGATGCCAACGCGCAATCTGGTACGCATATTCCATAAGCGCATTGCCGACGTGATGGCGGCCCAGCTCAAGCAACATGTCGGCGCCCATCGTGGTATGCGTCTTCATAATCTCGAACTCCTCGGGCGTAAGGCGCCCGGGTTTGTTGAGAATCGCATCGTCAATCGACATCTTGCCGATATCGTGCAGCGCCGAAGCCAAGGCAATCGTGGAGCGTTCCTCATTGTCGAGGGAGATCGTGCCGCTACGCTGGACCAGACAGCCAAGCAGCAGCTCGGTCAGCTTCTCGATGTTCGTAACGTGCCTGCCGCTCTCGCCGTTGCGAAGCTCCATGACGCCGGCCATGATGTCGATGAGCATGCGACTGTTCTTGACGCGCTCGTTGTACTGCTGGGACAGCAGGCTCGTCAGGCGGCGCTGTTTGGCGTATAGGCGGATGGTGTTGCTTACACGGCGGCGCACGACACGGGAGTCAAACGGGCGGTTGATATAGTCCGAGGCGCCCAGCTCGTACGCGCGCAGAACCATATCATCGGAATCTTCGCTCGAAATCATGATGAAAGGCAGATTGTCGATACCCGATCGGCGCGACAGATCGGCCAACACCTCAAAGCCGCTTATGCCCGGCATGACAATATCCAGCAGCACGAGCGACAACTCATCGCCATAGCGGTCGACCATGTCGAGCGCCGTACGACCGTTGTCGGCCTCGAGGATGCAATACTCGTCCTTGAGCATCTCGTTGAGAATGGCTCGGTTCATGTCGGAGTCATCGACAATAAGCACCAAAGGCTTTTCGCTTTGGAAGGCTTCGATGGAATCGGCGTCGGTCACGACCGTACCGGCTTTTGCCTTAGCGCGGCTCAATAACTGGACAGCGCGGCCAACTCCCTCATCGACCGTCTCGCCATGAATGCGAACGCCACCAACACATGCCGTCAAGCTCACGTACTCATGGCCCGGAACAATCGTGGCATGAACGGCATCGGACACCTGATGCAGGCGACGGGTGAAGTCATCGGAGGGAATATTGGGCATGACGACCACAAACTTGTCGCAGCCATAGCGCACGAGCTCGTCAGTCGAACGAATTCCGCTGCGTATGGCTGTCGCCACAGCACCGAGCGCAAGGTCGCCGGCATGACGGCCACACGTATCGTTGAAGACCCTAAAATCATCAAGGTCGATCACCGCAACGCCGGCATTCATGCGGGCGCTACGGAGCTTTTCCTCGTAATATCGGCGATTGCGCACACTCGTCAGCACATCGGTGTAGACGAGGTCCTCTTCTGCAGCCTCTTGCTCATCAATCGGACGCACCATCAGCAAGACGTGAGGCTCGCCCTCGACCTTCAGAGGGCGTAGGCGAGCGCGGTACTCGGTACCATCATTGAGCAGCTGCTCCGACACCTCATCGGAATCTGCCAAGGCCTCAAGACTCGACTGACGCAGACAAGGGCACCGATTGCCGGCGAGCAGGCAGTTAGGCTCGCTCTTAATCTGATCGGCCGACAGCAAACGCACCACGGGGTAGGTCTTCGCGACGCGGGCGACCTCGGCGGCAGCCTCCTCGTCGGTTAGATTGACCTCGTGATTATTGAGCATATGGGGCCCTTCCTATCGTTACGCACGGCAACGGTGCATATCAATTGGTACAAGGGTAACATCTAACAGCTGAAGGCAAACGCGCGATTATCGTTACATTTTTATGACCTGGCAAACGGCGGTAATGGAGCCGCGGGCGCGCGGTTATGGGCGCATTCGTTAACAATGACGAAACGCTAACAGCCCCTCTCCCCGCAGGTCATCGAGCGTGCTAACGCTCCAAGACGTCGCGAACGGCGTTTGCCGCCGTAACGGGGCGATCGCGCAAACCGTTATGCGCGCCCGGGATCGTCACAAGGGGGCAATCGAGATATTCGGCAGCCGCTCGCGTGCCAGCCTCGCGAGGTGTATCGACCGAAAGCTCGCCCAAAAACACGGCCGACACCGCCTTTGACGCGCGGGCGCGCTCCCAGTCGGGAGCATATGTCATATTTGTTCCGTATTCATTGGCCATAAAGCAACGACCATTGCGCAGGGCATGTTTGACTTCCGCTTCGGTCGTCCCAGGAGCCTCGGGGTCCAAGTCGCCGAGAGCTCCCAAGAAAAGCCGGAGCGCCCTTGAAACCTTTCCAGCTGCAATCATATCGAGCAAAACCGGAGCTGCGCCCATACCGACGCCTTCGGCCGACACAGCCGGCTCATGCAGAATCGCACGGGCGACGAGATGAGGTTCGGTGCGAAGAAGCTCCAGCGCCACCAACGTACCGGCGCTATGCGCAAGCACATTTGCCGAAGCGCCAACGTGTTCGATCACGGCTTGCAGATCGGCGGCCTGAGCGGCAAGATCATAGCTGCCGTCTGCCGCATCGCTGCTGCCACCGCAGCCGCGGCGGTCGTAGGCAATTACGCGGTAGTTGCGGCTGAGCTCACAAGCGATACCGTCGAAAAATGTGCCGTCGACACAAGCGCCGTGCACGCACACCAAGGCAGGAGCATCAGGCGACACATCTGGGCCGGCATATTCGCGACAGGCAATCGTGGTGCCCGCATTCTCGACCGTAAAATCCATGTTGTGCCCCCATCATCAATGCTCATCCGGTTGCACGTCAGTGCGGTTGGACGGACCCGTATTGCCTTACGCCTTGTTAACAGATTAACTGTACCCGACCCGAGGCTTTTCATGGCACGGCATAATGAGCGACGTGAAAAAACGAAACTTGTAAAGCAAGAGCCCACACCTTGCTTTGGAGCCGATGCTATGCTTAGGCACAATTGTCTTGAGGAGCATATGCCTATGTCTACGTTTTTGAATGCCAGCCCCATCTTTGGGCCCGTTCGCAGCCGTCGCCTTGGCCTCTCGCTCGGCGTCAACATGATGCCGGCCAGCGGCAAAATCTGCACGTTCGACTGCATTTACTGCGAAAACGGCCTCAACGCCGAGCGCCCCTGCCATGAGCCGCACAACACAGCTGCCGTGGTACTCGACGCGCTCGAGGCAAAGCTGCGCGAGATGGCAGCCGAGGGCGAGCTCCCCGATGTGATCACCTTCGCAGGCAACGGCGAGCCCACCGCCGCACCGGAGTTTCCGCAGGCCATCGCCGGCGCCGTCGCGCTGCGCGACGAGCTTGCCCCAAACTCCAAGATCGCCGTGCTCTCCAACGGCACGCGCGCCGACCGCCCCGAGGTGCACGACGCGCTCATGATGGTCGATGACAACATTCTTAAGCTCGATACCGCCGACTCGGCGTTTATCCAGCTGCTCGACCAGCCCGTTGGCCCCTACGACGTTGAGCACCAGATTGAGACGTTCGCAAGCTTTGACGGTCACGTTATTATCCAGACGATCTTTTTGACCGGTGAGTATCTGGGCAAGCCCATCGACAACACCGGCGAGGAGTACGTTGCCCCCTGGCTCGCGGCGCTTGAGCGCATTCGCCCACAAGAAGCGACCATCTACACGGTGGCGCGCGAGACACCAATCGCCGGCCTTGCCAAAGCAGCACCCGAGGCCCTCGACGCCATTGCCGCGCGCGCGCGTGCCCTCGGCATTCCCTGCCAGGTGAGCTACTAACGCGCAGCTGCCCTGTGAGTGGGCTATACTAGCTGCGAATGAAAGGAAGTTAGCCATGTTTGACAATGGACCCGTGCCCGGCCGCAACGACGCCTGCTGGTGCGGCAGCGGCAAAAAATATAAGAAATGCCATAGCGCCTTCGATGAGCGCCTTGAGCGCTTGTGGGAAGAGGGCTGGGAGGTTCTGCCCCGCACGCTCTACAAGACGCCCGCCGATATCGAGGGCATCAAGCGCTCGGCCGCCATCAACGTGGGCGTGCTCGATTACGTAGGCGAGCACATCGCCGCGGGCATGACCACCAACCAGATCGACCAGATGATCTATGACTACACCGTCGAGCACGGCGGCACGCCGGCCGACCTCAACTATGAGGGCTACCCCAAAAGCGTGTGTACCTCGATCAACGACGTGGTCTGTCACGGCATCCCCTGCGATACGGACGTGCTGCACGAGGGCGACATCATCAACGTGGACTGCTCCACGATCTTAGACGGCTACTTTAGCGACTCGAGCCGCATGTTCTGCATCGGCGAGGTCTCGGCCGAGCGCCAGCGCCTGGTCGACGTCACCCGCGCCAGCGTGGAGGCGGGTCTGGCGGCCGTCAAGCCATGGCTGCCGCTGTCCGTTATGGCCGAGGCCGTGCAAAAAACGGTCGAGGACGCCGGTTTTAGCGTGGTGCGCGAGTACGGCGGACACGGCATCGGTAAGGAGTTCCACGAGGACCCGTTTGTGGGCTTTACCACCGAGGCGCCCGATGTGGACACCATCATGGCCCCGGGCATGGTCTTTACCATCGAGCCCATGGTCAATGCCGGAGCGCCCGACATCAAGATTAGCAAGGGTGACGGTTGGTGCGTGCGCACCAAGGACGGCAGCGATTCGTCCCAATGCGAGGTACAGCTCGTGGTGACCGAGGACGGCTACGAGCTGCTCAGCTGGTAGCTGTGGATGCGCCGGGCTTTGCGATGGATATGTTAACCATCGCGTAGCCCGGCGTTTTATTTGAACGTTTTGCCTGATACAACCTGCCAAAATAAACCTGTCCCTTTTTGGCAGGTCGAGCGGAGAGGACTGCTTGTGAACATTCTGGTTTTGTTGCCCGTCAACGACCGTCATCGCGCAATTCTTGAGTCGAGCGCTCCGGGCGAGGACTTTATCTACACGAGCGCCGACGCCGCCACGCACGAGCAGGTCGCCGATGCCGACGTGATCCTGGGCAACATCGACCCTGACATGCTCACGGCATGCGAGCATCTCCAGCTGTTGCAATTGCAAACCGCCGGCTATGACGACTACCTTGCCGCCGGCACCGTGCCGGTCGACGCCAAACTGTCTTGCTCGGTGGGCGCCTACGGCCAGGCCGTGAGCGAGCACATGTTTGCCATGGTGCTGTCTATGATGAAGCGCCTGCCCGGCTACCAGGACCTGCAGCGCGAGCATCGCTGGGAGGATTTGGGGCCGGTCACCTCGCTCAAAAACGCCAATGTGCTGGTGCTGGGCGCGGGCGATATCGGTGGCCACTTCGCCACGCTCTGCCGCAACATGGGTGCGCACGTCCGCGGCATCAAGCGCCATCCGCTCGTCTACCCCATTGTGTTTGAGGACATGGACAGCATGGACGCCCTGCCCGAGCGTCTGGCCGAGACTGACATCGTCGCATCCTTTATGCCCAGCACACCCGAGACCCGCGGCCTGGCGAACGCCGAGTTCTTCGCCGCGATGAAACCGGGCGCCTTCTTTGCCAACGGCGGCCGCGGCGATCTTGTGGTTGCCGACGATCTGGTTGCCGCTCTTGAGTCCGGACACCTTGCCGGTGCCGCGGTCGATGTCACCGACCCTGAGCCACTGCCCGCAACAAGCCCGCTGTGGGATGCGCCCAACATGCTCATCACGCCGCACATCTCGGGCTGGTTCCACCTGGCCGCCACGCTCAACAACGTTGTCGACATCGCAGCGGAGAACCTGCGTCACCTGCAGGCCGGCGAGACCCTGCGCTGCTGGATCGAACACTAATTGTTCCGGCGTTTTACCAAACGCCGGAACCCCTCGACGCTGCGCGCCGCCCAGAGCGACAATTTGTCATTCAAAAGGCAAGGCATAACCAGAAGGTCTATACCTTGCCTTTTTCATGCCAACTTGTTCGCCCTGGACATCGCTCGCTGACGCTTGCTCAACCTGCGGTGTCTTAACAATTCTGTCCAGCTGTTGGCATTGCGACATTTGCCCGGATAAAACCTGCCAAAATGAACCTGTCCCTTTTTGGTAGGTTTGGCGCAATGGAGTCAGGTTGGCTTGCGCCATACCGATAGTTCTGTCTGCGACACTCTCGCCAAAGTGATATCAAACATACATCTAGCGTTTTCGACACTTCGCTTATTAGAGCCAGTCCGTCTCCTCGTCATAGCGGTCCGAATAGGCGTTACGCTTGAGTTCTTCAGCACTCGTTGGTCGCGCCTTGGAAACGTCGACCCCTGACTCATGGCAAGCGGCGACGAACAGCTGTAAACCCCGATCAATAAGCTGAGCCCCACGCTCGGCCTTCATTTCTTCGGCTCGCATTTAGAGCTCAACGCTTTCGGCTCCGTTGATGGTTAGGTTTCGCTCGTAGAAGGCGGTGAGGGCGCGGATGGCGTACATCACGTCGCGCACACCGCCGGTCTCGTAACTCGAGTGCATGGCAAGCTGCGGCAGGCCCACGTCCACAGCATGCATGCTCGCCTGCATATTGGACAGATTGCCGAGCGTGGAGCCGCCGGCCATATCGCTCTTGTTGGCGAAGGCCTGCGTGGGCACGTCGGCGTCATCGCAGATGGCCTGGAACACCGCGCGGCTAAAGGCATCGGTGCAATAGTGCTGGTTGGCTGCCTCCTTGATGACGATACCGCCGTTGAGCACCACCTGGTTGCGGGCGTCGCACTTCTCGGCGTGGTTGGGGTGCACGGCATGTGCATTGTCGCAACTTACAAGCATCGAGGCAGCAAGTGCACGATGGTACGACTCGTCGTCAAAGCCCAGCGAGCCGTTAATGCGGCGCAGTGCATCGGCCAAGAACGTCGACATGGCGCCTTGCTTGGTCTCGGAGCCAACCTCCTCGTTATCAAAGCAGCAAAAGACCGAAACGTCGTGCGCATTCTCGGCACCCAAAAATGCCTGCAGCGAGGTGTAGGCGCAGGCCAGGTCATCGAGCTTGGGCGTCGAGATAAACTCGTCAGCCCAGCCCCAAATGCGCGCATCCTGACGATTGACCAGGAACAGATCGCGGCCCAGAATCTGCTCGGGCTCAACGTCCAGCTCTTCGGCGATCAGGGCATCGAAGTCGCCCTGCTTAAGATCACCGGCGCTGATGAGCGGGCACAGATCGACGGCGCGATTGGGAGCAAAGCCCTCGTTAACGCCGCGGTTCATATGGATAGCAAGACTCGGAACGATAGCGACCTCGCGCTCGGTGGCAAGCAGGCGGCTCTCGATACGGTCGCCCTCGCGCACCAGCACGCGGCCCGCGAGCGCCAGCGGGCGATCGAACCAGGTGTAGTCGATCATGCCGCCGTAGGCCTCGGTGTTCAAGCGCAGCGTCTCGCCCGCACCGTCAAGCTCGGGCACGGCCTTGACCTTAAACGTCGGTGAATCGCTGTGCGATGCCGTGAGCTGAAAATGATAGTCACCGGCAACGCCGTCCTCGCCCCACGTCGCGGCCAGGTCCTCGCCCACCTTAAAGGCAACAACGCTCGAGGTGTTGCGCTGCGTGTAATAACGCCCGCCCGGCTCGATGTCCCACGCCGCATTCTCGGGCAGGTAGGTAAAGCCCGCCTCGTCGAGCTCGGCCATAATGGTCGCCGCCGTATGGAACATGCTGGGGCATGCCTCGATAAAGTCGATAAGGTCGTTGGCGGCCTCGATATCGTCGGCCGTCACATGTGCGCGCTCGAGCGTTTCCTGATCCGTCATGCTCTCCCCTTTCGCTGGGTTGATGGTCCCCTCCAGCATACCCCGCCACGCCAGTGCCGCACTCTTCATTCCGTGCTTAATTCCGCGCCACTCACCAAGTTGAGCCATCATGCCCGTGCACCTTTTGCGACAATTACGCTAACAGGACGAGAGGAGCCGTCATGAAGCCACGTAACATTGCCATCGCCTGCGGTGTCGCGGGAGTCGCCGTCGGCCTTGCCGCTGCCGCCGGTATCGTTTACCGCAAGCAAATCAAGTCCGCCGCGTCGCTCAAACGCCTGACCGGCTACGCGGATGGCTATGATCTGTACGCAATCGACATCGCCTACGACTACGATCTTGATCACATCATCGCCGCTGGCGTGCGCGACGACCAGGCCTACATCGATGCCGTGGTGGCGCAGGTGTTGCCCGGCGTGCCGGCACATGTCCAGGCGCCCCAGTTTGCCTGTAGCGCTTTTGTCGCCGTGGATGCCGAAGGCCGCGTGCGCACCGGTCGCAATTACGACTTTAAGGACGACACCTCGGCGCTGCTGGTGCGCAATCACCCACGCGACGGCTATGCCTCCATCGGGTTTGCCGCCCTTAACAACCTGGGCGATAACACTCCGCTTGACTCCGTCGGCGGACGCGCCGCCGCACTCATGGGCCCGTTTGCCCAGCTCGACGGTGTTAACGAATGCGGCGTGTCCATTGCCGTACTCACTCTGGATTCCAAGCCCTGTGACCAGGACACGCAACGCCCCGTCATCAATACCTCGCTCGCCATCCGTCTGGTGCTCGACCGTGCCGCCACCACGCAAGAAGCTGTCGACCTGCTTTCCGCCTACGACATGCACGCCATGGCAGGACGCGATTACCACTTCTTTATCAACGACGCCGCCGGTGACGCGCGCGTAGTAGAGTGGGATCCGCGCGATCCGGACCGTGCTTTCAAAGCGACTCCCGTACGCCAGGTTACGAACTTCTACGCCTGCTATGGCGACGAAGTGCTGCCCAACCAAAAGAATGACGAGCTGGGCCATGGTAAAGAGCGCGCCGTCGCAATCGCCGATGTCCTCGACGCCCATGCCGGCGCCCAGGACGAGGCAGTCGCTTGGAAGGCCCTTCGCGCCGCAGCCCAAGAGCCCAATCCGGAAGACATCACCAGCAATACGCAATGGTCGGTCGTCTTTGACAATACCGAACCCGCCGCCGCTATTACGCTGCGCCGCCACTGGGGCAACGTCGATGCCTTCGCACTGTAAGGAGCCAGGCCCGTCGACCTTACGTTCCCTGACGTTGCTTACATTTCCATACGCTTGGGCTAACACGTTTTACCCCCGTATCAACAGTGTGCGGGGGTAAACTTATGCGCATGTTATAACTTGCCCGGAAGGATTCATCATGCTCAGGATCGGTCTTCTTACCAGTGGCGGCGACTGTCAGGCGCTCAACGCCACCATGCGCGGCATCGTCAAAACGCTTATGACCAATAGCGAAGAACCTATCGAGATCTATGGTTTTGAGGACGGCTACCAGGGCCTTATCTACAGCAGGTTCCGCGTCATGACGCCCGCCGATTTTAGCGGAATCCTCACCCGCGGCGGCACCATCCTGGGCACGAGCCGCACGCCGTTCAAGCGTCTGGATACCCCCGAGGCCGATGGTGTCGAGAAGGTGCCGGCGATGGTCCACACCTATCACAAGCTGCAGCTCGACTGCCTGTTTATGCTGGGCGGTAACGGCTCCACCAAGACCGCCAACCGCCTGCGCGAAGAGGGCCTCAACGTTATCGCCCTGCCCAAGACCATCGATAACGACACATGGGGCACCGAGCTGACGTTTGGCTTTACGAGCGCCATCGACGTCGCCACCAAGTGCATCGACGACATCCACACTACCGCCTCGAGCCACGGCCGCGTGTTTGTCATCGAGATCATGGGCCACAAGGTTGGCTGGATCCCGCTGTACGCCGGCGTCGCGGGCGGCGCGGATGTCATCTTGATTCCCGAGATCCCCTACGACATGGATAACGTCATCAAGACCATCGAGCATCGCATGGAAACCGGCAGCCGCTTTACGATTGTAGCCGTCGCCGAGGGCGCTATCTCCAAGGAGGACGCGGCGCTGTCCAAGAAGGAGTACAAGAAAAAGCTCGCCGAGCGCACGAGCCCGTCGATCGTCTACGACATCGCCAAGGAGATCGAGGCCAAGACCGGTCGCGAGACCCGCGTCGCCATCCCCGGCCACACGCAGCGCGGCGGCCAGCCCGACGCCCAGGACCGCATCTTTGCGACCCAGTGCGGCGTCGAGGCGGCTCTCGGCTGCCTACGCGGCGAGTTTGGCTACATGATTGCCCTGCGTGACGGCAAGATGTGCCACATGCCGCTCGAGGATGTCGCCGGCAAGCTCAAGTATGTCGATCCCCAGAGCGACCTGGTACGCGAGGCCAAGGCGTTGGGCATCAGCTTCGGCGACGAATAGCCTCGGCCGAAATCTATCCCATCGGGCCCTCCGACCCCGCCCGACGTATTTCGATTTGGCTCCTCCCTTGACTCCGTCAAAGGTCGCCAATCGAAATCGTCGGGCGGGGTCGGAGGGTCCTGCGTTTACATACTCGCCGAGGTTATTCGTCTTCTTGCTGCGGGTGCCTGGTCTGAAATTAAGTTGCGGTGAAATAGTTCCTGCATAGCCCGCAAATGGCTGAAACTAGGAACTATTCCACCGCAACTTACTGAGTGGGAGCTCTTGGCTGCTACCTGCACTGACATTTGTCCTGAAATGGCTGGTCGTTAGGGGTTGCTACCGGTAGTTGCGGTAGGGTTGGGGCAGATTCTAACTAGAAATGGTGGTCGCTACCGGTTGTTCTCGGCATACTCGGCTCATTCGATTACGGTCACCACATGAAAGGAACTGTTATGGATCTTGCGATGGCGCAGCGGCTCGTTGATCGCCGCAAGGCTGCCGGGTTTTCTCAGGAGGCGCTTGCCGCCCAGCTGGGCGTGAGTCGTCAGGCTGTCAGTAAATGGGAGCGCAGCGAATCCTCGCCCGATACCGATAACCTTATTGCGCTCGCCGCGCTGTATGGCGTGTCGCTGGATGAGCTGCTGTATGGGGAGGCGGTGGCTAGCGCTGATGACTCGCAAGCTGATGATGAGGCGCAGGGCAGCGACGCCGGCACCAAAGCTTCAGATAAGGCTGAAGAGGCTGAGGCTTCTACTGAGCACGCTGATTGCAGCGATAAGCCACTTGTCGATATTTCCCTCGCGCGCGGCATCCACGTTATTGATCCCAACAAGGGCGAAGAGGTTCATGTTGGTTGGAGTGGCATCCATGTGGCTAACGAGCGCAAGGGTAAAGAGGTCCACGTGGGGCCAGGCGGATTGCATATCGATACGCTTGAGGACGATGGACATAGCGTGCACACCAATGACGACGGCACCGTCACCATCGACGGCGAGACGTTTTCCAGCTGGAAGGAAGCACGCGACAAGCTCGACCATCATGGCAAGCATTTCCGCACCAAGGTCGGACGTGCATGGAACAAATTCCCCTTCCCCGCGCTTGTCGCCCTCGCCTATCTGGTGCTCGGCATCGTTTACGGCACATGGGCTACGGGACTCTTCCTCGTCTTTCTGATTCCCGTCTATTACGCGCTTGGCGGCTTTATCGACCAACGCCACTTATCTAAGCTGATCGATGTCGTCTATTCAGTTAGTGCCGAGGCATGGTTCCTCTACATGTGGCTCTGCCTGGGGCAGCCCAATCCCGCCTGGGTAATCCTCATCACCATCCCGGTCGTAAAAGCACTCATGCGTTGGTGCCGTAAACAATGGAAGCATCGCAAGCGAGCCTAAACCATCCCAGTCCGACAGCAACAACCAACTAGTACTCCCCCGCCCATCCCTCCTAAGTTGCGGTGATATAGTTCCGGTTTTAGCCTTGAGTAGTCGAGTTTAGGAACTATTCCACCGCAACTTACGAATGATCGGAGCGGCTACAGCACAAGCGTCGGCGTTCGTTTGATGGTCCGCCACGAAAAGGGGCCATCTACTACGTTTAACTCGATGAGGCCAACCATGACCGCCTTTTTCGAAAATCGACAGGCCTTCTACCTGCACTGATAATTGTTCTCGGGGGAAGCGGGCACTGCGGGGCGCGGCAACGGCGCGCGATTTCCGCGTCGCAGCGCTACCCTGATGCTGAATGCCGGGACGATGACCCACTGACCTGCTGA
>UQPF01000021.1 GCA_900542905.1 uncultured Collinsella sp. | reverse complement strand
CTCCCCGCAGGTGCGGTAAGGGCTACCGCACGGGCCGATACTCAAAGCCCATTGTGGCATCCCGAGCCCGCGGAAAGAAGCTGCGCCGCGGGGGAGGCGACCCAAATGGCTTTCTCATATCGTCTTGCTTCGTACGCTGCTTAAGTGCCTCGGAAAGTCCGATAAGCGCCGTGAGGAGCGAGACCAAAGCGGTCAGGAGCTTCACGAAATCAATCAGATCGGTCATGGGCATCACCTCCCGTCGCATGGAGGGCGCTGCCCGGCACATGGAACTGCCGTCAACAACTGCCATTCTATCAAAGCGCGGTCATAAATACGAATATATGTTCGATAATAACAGCAACGTGATTCTCTTAAAGTGTGGCTTTACGCAAGGATGCCGGAAAGCCGTGCTGTGCGATTTCATGTCCGCACGGGTTCCTATCCTTACGGCAATGTAGCCGCCTATGTGGCAAGCGGCAGGCAACGGAGAAAGGCCCTAACCGTGTCAGCTGAAAAGACGCCGTGTATCTCGGCTATCGATACGACGAACTTTGCGCGCCAGATCGTGTTGGACTTTGAGTTTGCGCCGGTGCCAAAGCAGCGCCAACGACGTGGACTGAGCAATGAGATTATCGAGGTCGGCGCCGTCAAGCTCGATTACCACGGCAACGTTATGGGCGAGTTCTCGCAGTTTGTGCAGACGGAATTTACCGAAGGCGTTGCGTTTCCCGTCCGCGAGCTCACGGGGATATCGGCTGTGGACATCGCGATGGCCGATCCGCTCTACGTGGTGATCAAAAGGCTCAGCGATTGGATCGGCCGCTACTCCGCCCAGATAGTTTGCTGGAGCGGAGCGGATCATCAACAGCTTATGGCCGAGTGCCAGGCAAAGCATATCGACCTTGCCGCATTTCCTACGGACTGGGCCCGACCTGCAGGCGTTTTACACCTCGATCATGGACGTGGGCAGCCACGGGTGCGTCTCTTTGAGTGACGCGGCAACGTGGTTTGGCATCGAGTTCGACGAGTCGACGGGCTACGCCCATAGTGCCCTGGCCGATGCGCGCGTGACCGCCAAGCTGCTCAAGCAGATGATGGACGGGGACTACCGCGTGAGCCCGCGTGCCCAGGAGATCCGCCAGCGATGGGGGATGGGCGAGCGAGCCCAGACGCGCCTCTCCAGCAGGTGCCCCGAGCTGAGCGATCTGCTGCTGAAGCTGAAGGCGGAGGGGAGGTAAGGAGATGTGCTGAGAACGGTGGGCGAGTGTTGGATATACCTTGGCATCAAGGCCAATTTGATAGATCAACGCATGCAGATAGGCTGCCTACCGATAGTCCCAGGAATGACCTTCGATTCAAGTCGCCAGGTTTCAAGCTGTATATCATTTGGAACATCTGAACGGCTGGCGGGCTTGGAGGGTTCACGGCTGTAGCGTGCCGTGAGTGAGTTCGGCTCTCGCTTTAACTTGGGGCCTCGCTGATTTCTCATGCGTGACGTTTAGAATCTGATGCAAATTAAAGGCCGTATGCTCTTTTGCGGGACATGTTGTTGAACGACCGGCTTCATAAACCTGTAGCAGCTTCTCAGGGCAGATGAAAAGGGGCTAAAAACTGCTTATCTTGTTCGTGATATACGATGCTATTCTGCCAGGACTAACAACTTTCTCAAGGACGTTCCGGATCGCATTCGCGATTTGAGTTATCGACTGGACCTTGCAGACCTCGAGCGGGAGAGCTTGGATGAAACCCTCGGCAAAGTTTTGGGGCGGTAGCCACATTGCGGGCCCTTATTGTCTAACCTAGCTCGTCAAGCAGAGAGGGGTTTGCGTCTATATCCATGCCAAGGGCTTCTGCGACAGATTGCGCAACCGCAAAGGCCATCTTGGGAGGAACGGCGTTTCCAATTTGCCGATAGCGGGAGCATTGCGAACCATACCAAGGCATATCCCTCGGGAAGGTCTGTATGGTGGCGGCTTCCTGGACCGAGATGCGGCGAAGGCGAGGAGGAACGCTATCGGCTACTTTCCCGCCTTTCTGAAGCTCTTCGTGGTATTTTTCGACCCATTGGGTCGCTCCGGTTTCGAGCGTCTCTTGATCGACAATCGGCGTTCTGTTCCCGCCCATTGAGGCGGGAAGCGTCGGCGCGGGCTTGTCCATGTCCATCGGGCGGCCTTGGCCGTTGAACAGCATGCCTGCAAACGGCGACGGGCGGAGCACGGGGCTTTTTGCCGTAGTTACCTTCGCCTTGCAAGTCTGATCATTGCCCGGCTCGCCGAGAGGAGGCAGCCCGCGCAGGGCGTCGGCCACACCCACCCATTCCTTGACTGTCGGCTGTGGGTAGTTGTACTCGATGCAGGGGTCCTTGATCCCGACAAGGAACATGCGCTCTCTGGTCTGCGGGACGCCGTAATTGGCACTGTTCAGTACCTCAAGGTTGGTTTTGTAGCCAATCTCTTCCGCCTTCTTGCGGATGTCGGCAATAGTTCCAGCCCAGCGTTTGTTCTTGGCGAGTGCCTTGACGTTCTCCATCACGAACGCTTGGGGCTGGACCCTCTCGACCATGCCGAGGAAGTCGAAGACGTGACGCGAGCGGGGGTCGTTCGGGTCCATCTTCCCCGCGACCGAGAAGCCCTGACAGGGCGGTCCTCCAATGACTAGCTCCGCCGAACCCCTTCCGGGCAGTTCCTCAACCTCCCTAATATCTCCCGTGACTATCCTGTGGCTCAGTGTTTTGCCGGTCTTCTTCGAGATCGCGTCCATCGCGGCAGCGTAGGTTTTCATGGCGTCCGGGTTGATATCGTTCGCAAATACGGGGGTGAACCCGGCGGCGATGAAGCCGAGGTCGAGACCGCCCGCTCCCGAATAAAGGCTGACGAAACGCTTCATTAAAGCAATCCTCCTGAATAGTAGAGCTCATTCCAATATGGAATGAGCTCATGAGATGATATCATATACAAGCATGGGTTGCTGCCGGAAGGGGGCGTTTATGGAAGACTTCAATCTTTCTCTCGGGAGACTTATCGCTAAATGGCGGAGACGCTCCGGGATGTCACAGGCGGCGCTCGCTGAGGCAACGGGATGCCAGCAAGCGTCGATTTCGAAACTGGAAAGCGGCTCCAAGCGCATAACTGTCTCTGAGCTTTCTCAAGTGCTTTGTGCCTGCGGATTAACCTTCAGTGCGGTAAGCGACGATCTTGATGGCCTTATCGCTTATGAGCCTCAACCTTTATGGGAGCGTGTAAATGAGTAGCAGTGCAAACATTTCTGAAATATGCGAAGCGCTTCTGGCGGCGTCCCTGCCTATAGATCCGAACTCGATGGAAAGCGCCGCGATTCAGGTTGCGGACTATTACGAGAACGGCCCTGAGGAATCCAGGATTCCCGCTGAAGAGATCTCCGATCGCTTCAGCGAGATGTGGAGCTTTTGGCTTGAGAACTACGATAGTCCCTCAAAGGAATTGAAGGACGTCATTAGCGCCGCGGTTGGCGTCGACCATGAAATGGAAGAGCTCGCGAACGGCTACTTCAAGCTCGAAGAAAAACTCGAGGAGAAGCAGTTCATGGCAAGGAGTCATGCAATCGCTTTGATTGGCTGTGCTCCGCTCATTCGTACCCTTGTCGTGGAGCAGCACCTCGGTCTCGATAGGATTAGAGGCATTCTTAACGTTCCTGCCGCCACTTTCGACGCCATCAATGCTGTAATCAGTTCTATCGGTATTGACCCGCCCTTCGGCTCTGAGAGGATAGCCGGAATACATGAAACTGACGTTTCAGACGTCGCCGCCCTGTTTGGTGATATCGAACCTGACGTCGCTGGAGAAACTTTCCGAGGCCTTCTCGGATCGTTCTCGAGATGCGATACGCTTGCCGACGATGTTATCGACTTGGGCTTCATTCCTTTTGAGCCGTACCAGTTTATGCTCTACTTTGAGTTGCTTACGCTTGAGATGGTTGACAGATTCCCCGGCAGGGCGATTTACGAATGCACGCCCCGTTCGAGCAATGTAAAGGCGCTTTGGAACTCCATGTATCATCCCACTCAGGAGAATCCATACCTCAACAACGCCAAGTCCGTCTATTCACTTGACGAAGCATGGGCCGAAACGAAACTCTCCCGGCAGACTGGGAACGGCTCGATTCTGCTTGCCGATGTCTTTAGCATTCTGGCAGAGTTGCCCTACACGACGAGAAGACGCGTTGCTCACATTATTCGTTGTTATTTGATTCTCATTGCCGATTCTCGTCAAACGAAGACGCCTTTGGAGCCGATCGGCGTCGATTCCATCAAGGCTTTTGTCAAGCGCGTGGGGATCTCAAACAGTTTAACCAAGGGCGTTCTCGATCAGAGGCTGGTAGATTTCCTTACCCGCTGCATTCATCCGGAAGAGGGCTGGTTCGCAAGGGGTCTCGGCTCTTCCGTGAACGAGACGAACGCTTCGGGGCGCAAATATGGCGATGTTGAATACTTGGACCTTTCAAATCGTGCACATATCGAGGCCTATGAGGCACACGGTGGCGGTCTGCGGGATGAGTACATTCAGGCGCACATTAACTCCCTGCATGAAACTGTGCGCTACCACGAGCACGAGGCGAAGTTGCGCAACGAACCCTACGACATGACCGTTAGAGTCACGTACGTTGCCCATGACGTTTCGAGACTGATTGACTTTCATGATGGATGCACAAAGGAAATCGAGGGCATTCCGTTCGAGTTTCGCTTTATGACGTACGTCGATTTGCTCAACGCTGCTGGCGGCATCGATGTCGTAATCGGAAATCTGGCGGATTTTAATGAGTTGATTCATCAGAGGATCTCTAGGCTTCCCGATGCGTATACGTTGAAGCGGCGCTATCAGGAGATTACTGGATTGGGATTATCCGAAAAGAATTAGTTGCTGGGGCCCGCGTTCCGAGCTGTGGTGGTTCGGAACGCGGGCCTCTCTGTGCTTCCATGTAGCATAAGCGCTCGGGTATCTGTGCTTATTTTGACGTGTTGGATCCATTGGAGATGGGTGCGATTTGTATTCAGCATCTCTTTACTGCTGCGCATCTAGCCGCGGCATCAATGAACTTCGCTAGCGCTTTCGGACTGTCAAAAGGCATACACAAGTGTCAGTCTTTTGACATCGCGTGGCCTGAGCGGCGGCGTGCAACGGCTGCACGCCGCCTGCGTCTGCCTACATCCCCGCAACCCCACGCGCGGCGCTCAGCAGTTCGTACTCCCTCTGGCTCCACTGGCGCAGCTCGGCAGCCCCGACGGCATCTCGGCACAGGTCCAAAAACACCTCGGCTCCCTCGCAGAAGCACTCACGGGCAAAGGCACCGGATCCGTCCACGATGCACGCGCCGTCGGCAAACAGCATCCAACTCGACGGCTCACGCGAATCGTCTCCGAGCAGCTTGATCTGCAGTACGTGCGGGTCGTCGGCGTCGCAGAGCTCTTCCTCGAGCACCTGCACCGTAAAGCGCATCTGGAGGGACAGAGTATAAAATCCGGAAAAGTGTCGAAATAGGCACCTTAAAACTTCGGAAAAGTGTAGTTGGATGACAAAACAGCACTTAGAAGCCGATGCTGGATGCGGGATCCTGCGGCTGCCTTCAGCCCTCGCTACTCGTCGTCTCCGTCGTTGGGGTCGCCCTTGAGGGTGTTGATGTCCAGGTACTGGTTATCGTCCTCTTTTTGCTGGGTTTCCGACTCCGCTTGGGTGGGGCCGCGGAACAGCTGGAATCCTTCAAACGCAATGACACCGAGCAGGGCAATGATAATGGCGATAAAGGCAACCTTGACTGCCTGCGGAAATTCCGAGAAACGCAGTGCCTTTTCCTCGGCGTAATAATCGGCGAAGCGCTCTTCGCCCGTGCTTTTGGTATACGCCGGCGCGGACGCGGCCTCCGGGTCATATTCCGGTGCAGGCGTGGCAGCGTACGGATCGTTGAGATAATCGCTCGATGCGGTGCCATAATCCTCGGTCTCGATGCGACCGGTGCCAGCATGGCCATCGGAATAATCGGAATATGCCGCACTGCCCTCATAGTCCGCGGCGCTCGTGTTGGCGGCAAAAAGCGGGTTAACTGGAACATCGAGCGCCGGCATGCCGGTAGAGGTCTCATCCAGATCGGCTGCGGCCCAGGAATCGTGGACAACCTGATGGGCAACGGGCTCATCGAGCCTTGTGACCGGAGGCTTGCGTGCCGCAGGAACAGGCAACTGCTGGGCGCTGTACATAACGGTGCTGTCGGCCGATTTGCCCTGCGTCGCTGCAGCGAGAAATGCCGCCGTCTCGGACGGGTCGCTTGCGGGGCGGGGAGCGAGCGTGGGCGCCGAAGTGGGTGCGGGCGTCGAAACAGGCGGCTGCGCAGGAGTCGGCGCAGATGCGGGCCTGGGCACAAGTGCGGGATTGGGACTTGACGGGTGAGCCCCGCCGCTCATGAGTTCGTCGGCGGTCCACGGGCGATCATCCATCACGTCGTCAAGGCTCAGCGAAAACAGGTCGTCTTCACCCTCATCGAACATGCGGTGCACATGTCCACCAATTGCCGGAATCAATCCGCGATCGGTGCACGATGCCTTGCTCAACGCCATTCTATTCCATCCTTTCGAAATACCAATGACATCGATTATATGGAACTTCCCAAGCGGCTCGGTCTTGGATTCGTGCTTTCCAGAACTCGCGCCCAAAAGGGGAGGGGCAATCCAAGCGAGTGCCTACTTGTCGCCGGTCGCCGCCTTGGCCTCATTGAGGTAGCTATAGAAGCTGTACTTGGAGATGCCAAAGAACTCGCAGGCGCGCTCGCTCGACTTGGAAATGAGGAAGGCACCGCGACGGTCGAGGTAGCCAATGGCACGAATGCGCTCGTCTTTGGTCATGAGCGCCGCGGGCTTGCCCACAAACTGTTCGCACTCGCGCAGTAGGTCTTCGAGCAGGTCGCCGATGTTTTTGGTGATGGGCTCGGGCTCGGTATAGCCCGTGCCGCCGGTGCCGGTGAAAGCGTCGAGCGAGCGCTCAAAAGCCTTCATAAGCGTAATGTCAAAGTTGATGCCCAAAATGCCGACGGGCTTGCCTTCGTCGTTGCGGATAAAGATGGTCGAGGACTTGAGCAGCTTGCCATCGGCGGTTTTGGTGAGGTATGGCTCGCGGTCGTGCACGTCGGTGGTGCCATCGTGCATGGACTCAAGCACAATATGGCTGGGACCGTCACCCAGTTTGCGCCCGCTGACGTGGCCGTTTTCGATCACTACGATGGAGTGGTCCACGTCCTCGGTCTCCAGATCGTGGACGACGACTTCGCAGTTGGGGCCAAACTGGAGCGCCAGACCGTGTGCGAGGCGCTTGTAAAACTCAATCTGTGACGGGGTCATGGGTGCCTTCCTAAAAATTAGTTTGGGCATACTTTGCCATAAACCACACCTGTTCGCAAATAACGAAAGCGTTGCTGCGTTATGTAACCGTTCGTCGGCGAAAAGGTACCGATTACGGCAACAAACAATTTGTTAGGTTTGCCAATCAAAAAGTGTGATAGAACAGTGCTAACAAACTTTTTGTTTGGCATCCACATAAAAGTTCAGTCGCATGAATGGGAATGGGCTGAAACGCGTATGCGGGGGCCGGCAAGAGAGGACTTAAGGAGTTCACCGTATGGCCGATAAGATCCAGTGGGCGGGCAACACGATGCCCAAGAGCGATGACAAGCACTTGGGAATCATGAGCCTCGACCACGTGAAGAAGGCCCGCGCCTTCCACCAGTCGTTCCCCCAGTACACCGTCACTCCGCTTGCCCGCCTAGACGGCCAGGCCGCGCGCCTAGGCCTTTCCAACCTGTGCGTTAAGGACGAGAGCTATCGCTTTGGCCTCAACGCCTTTAAGGTTCTGGGCGGATCGTTTGCCATGGCCAACTACATTGCCGACGAGACCGGCAAGGACGTTGCCGAGTGCACCTTCGATTACCTGACCTCCGATCAGCTTGCCAAGGACTTTGGCCAGGCCACCTTCTTTACCGCTACCGACGGCAATCATGGCCGCGGCGTGGCATGGGCTGCCAACAAGCTGGGCCAGAAGGCCGTCGTTCACATGCCCAAGGGTTCCACCAAGCCCCGCTTCGATAACATCGCCGCCGAGGGCGCAACGGTGACCATCGAAGAGGTCAACTACGACGAGTGCGTGCGCATGGCCGCCGCCGAGGCCGACGCCTGCGAGCGCGGCGTCATCGTTCAGGACACCGCCTGGGAGGGCTACGAGAAGATCCCGTCTTGGATCATGGAGGGCTACGGCACCATGGCTTCCGAGGCTGCCGAGCAGCTGCGCGAGATGGCCATCAACCGCCCGACGCACGTGTTTGTCCAGGCTGGCGTGGGTTCGCTCGCCGGCGCCGTGGTGGGCTACTTCACCAACCTGTATCCCGATAACCCGCCCACCTTCGTCGTGGTTGAGTGCGCGCCTGCCGCCTGCCTGTACAAGGGCGCTGCCGCCGGCGACGGCGATCCGCGTATCGTGGACGGTGACATGCCCTCCATCATGGCCGGTCTGTGCTGCGGCGAGCCCAACATCCTGGGCTGGGATATCCTGCGCAACCATGCCACCGCCTTCGTGTCCTGCCCCGACTGGGTCACCGCTCGCGGCATGCGCACCCTGGGCGCTCCCGAGAAGGGCGACCCGCGCGTCATCTCCGGCGAGTCCGGCGCGGTGACCACCGGTCTGGTCGAGACTCTCATGCTCGATCCCGAGTACGCCGAGCTCAAGGAGCTCATCGGCCTGGACAAGACGAGCTCCGTGCTCTGCTTCTCCACGGAAGGTGACACGGATCCCGACCAGTATCGCCGTATTGTTTGGGAAGGCGAATATCCCACTTGCTAATCGTTAGGGCGGAGTAAATAGGTATCGCTCCGCCACCTCACAGGTAGATTTCTTCGTTTGAAAGGTTATGAACAATGGCTAAAGAACTCGATTTCGACGCTATCAAGGCTGCTGCTGAGTCTCATCGTGCTGATATGACTCGCTTCCTGCGCGCTATGATCTCCCATCCCTCTGAGTCCTGCGAGGAGGGTGAGGTTGTTGCCTGCATCAAGGCCGAGATGGAGAGCCTTGGCTATGACGAGGTCAAGGTCGACGGCCTGGGCAACGTTATGGGCTTTATGGGCGAGGGCGACAAGATCATCGCCATCGACTCCCACATCGACACCGTCGGTATCGGCAACATTGAGAACTGGGACGCCGATCCCTATGAGGGCTACGAGACCGACGAGATCATCTACGGCCGCGGCGGCTCCGACCAGGAGGGCGGCATGGCTTCTGCTACCTATGCTGCCAAGATGATGAAGGACATGGGCCTCATCCCCGAGGGCTACAAGATCATGGTCGTCGGCACCGTCCAGGAAGAGGACTGCGACGGTATGTGCTGGCAGTACATCTACAACAAGGACGGCATTAAGCCCGAGTTCGTCATTTCCACCGAGCCCACCGACGGCGGCATCTATCGCGGTCACCGCGGCCGCATGGAGATCCGCGTCGACGTTCACGGCACCTCCTGCCACGGCTCCGCTCCCGACCGCGGCGACAACGCCATCTACAAGATGGCCGACATCATCGCCGACGTCCGCGCCCTCAACAACAACGGCTGCGACGAGTCGACCGACATCAAGGGTCTCGTCAAGATGCTTGACCCCAAGTACAACCCCGAGCACTTTGAGGATGCCCGCTTCCTGGGCCGCGGCACCTGCACCGTCAGCCAGATTTTCTACACCAGCCCCAGCCGTTGCGCCGTGGCCGATTCCTGCGCCATCTCCATCGACCGTCGCATGACCGCCGGCGAGACCTGGGAGTCCTGCCTGGACGAGATCCGCAACCTGCCGGCCGCCAAGAAGTACGGCGACGACGTGAAGGTCTCCATGTACATGTACGACCGTCCGTCCTGGACCGGCGAGGTCTACGAGACCGAGGCTTACTTCCCCACGTGGATCAACAAGGAGACCGCTCCGCACGTCAAGGCCCTCGTCGACGCCCACAAGGCCATGTTTGGTGACGAGCGCATCGGCTGCGAGCCCAGCATGGACAAGCGCACCGGTCGCCCGCTGTGCGACAAGTGGACCTTCTCCACGAACTGCGTTTCCATCCAGGGCCGCTACGGCATCCCCTGCGTGGGCTTTGGCCCGGGTGCCGAGTCTCAGGCTCACGCTCCCAACGAGGTCACCTACAAGGACGACCTGGTCACCGCTGCCGCCATGTACGTGGCTGCCCTGAACCTCTACGATCCGAGCAAGGCCGATGGCGATGCCACTGTGTTCCGCGCCGGTCTGACCAACAACAAGATCGATTAGTCCCATTCCTCGATTTTGTTGAGCCGGGGGCCGCTCGTGTCCCCGGCACCCTCTGTTGACTTGGGGCCCGCGGTCGTTATCTCCCATGCTTCCTCGACGGTGGCGGGTCCTCGTCATGGTGCTCTGCATGTTCTAGCCACACGCGCACGCCAGAGCACATCTACTCATTGCGATCGTTTCATCTTTAGAAAGGACATTTCCATGGACGTTAAGTTTACCGAGCTCGTCGAGCAGCTGAACGGCCTCGATTTTAAGGGTATGTACGGCAGCGACTTCCTGCACACTTGGGACAAGACCACCGACGAGCTCAAGGCGCTCTACATCGTCGCCGACGCCCTGCGCGAGCTGCGTGAGAACAACGTTTCGCCCAAGATCTTCGACTCCGGTCTTGCCGTCTCCCTGTTCCGCGACAACTCCACCCGTACGCGCTTCTCCTTCTCTAAGGCCGCCAACCTGCTCGGCCTTGAGCTGCAGGACCTGGACGAGAAGAAGTCCCAGATCGCTCACGGCGAGACCGTCCGCGAGACCGCTACCATGATCTCCTTTATGGCCGACGTCATCGGCATCCGCGACGACATGTACATCGGCAAGGGCGACGCCTATATGGCCGAGGTCTCCGAGTCTGTCCAGCAGGCCTACGAGGACGGCGTTCTGGATCACCGTCCCACGCTCATCTCCTTGCAGTCCGATTCCGACCACCCCACGCAGTCCTCTGCCGACATGCTCTACCTCATCAACGAGTTTGGCGGCCTCGAGAACCTCAAGGGCAAGAAGGTTGCCGTCACCTGGGCCTATTCGCCCTCTTACGGCAAGCCGCTGTCCTGCCCGCAGTCGCTGATCAGCCTGCTGCCCCGCTTTGGCATGGACGTCACCCTGGCCCACCCCGAGGGCTACGACCTCATGCCCGAGGTCGTCGAGCGCGCCAAGGGCTATGCCGCCGAGTCCGGCACCACCTTTAAGCAGGTCAACACCATGGCCGAGGCCTTCGAGGGCGCCGACATCGTGATCCCCAAGAGCTGGGCTCCGTTTGCCGCCATGGAGAAGCGTACCAATCTGTACGCCGAGGGCGACGACGCCGGCATCGCTGCGCTCGAGAAGGAGCTGCTCGCCCAGAACGCCACCCATCAGGACTGGTGCTCCACGACCGAGCTCATGGAGAAGACTGCCAACGGCCAGGACACCATCTTTATGCACCCGCTGCCCGCCGACATCTCCGGTGTCTCCTGCGAGCACGGCGAGGTTAACGCCGACGTCTTCGACATGCACCGCGTGGGCATGTACAAGGAGGCAAGCTACAAGCCGTACGCCATCGCAGCCATGATGTTCCTGCAGAAGGTTGCCGATCCCGCCGCTACCCTCAAGGCCCTCGACGAGCGCAACACCGCCCGTTGGCTCCAGGCCTAAAGCCGGGTTGAGGTAAGCCATGTAAAGGGGGCGCTCTGCCAACCGGCGGGGTGCCCCTTTTTTGCATCGCGGGCGTGTGGGATAAGCGCTTTCGATGTGGATGCCCGCGGCGCGAGTTATGGGTACGATGGTTTCAGGGGAGGTATCACCATGAAACTTGGATGCGTCATTATGGCTTCGGGCGAGGGCAAGCGGTTTGGCTCTAACAAGATGCTTGCCGATATCTATGGCGAGCCGCTGATTGCCCGGACCATCGATTCGGTTCCCCGGGGCTTTGACGTCGTGGTTTCGACGCGTTGGCCCGAGGTCGCTCAGATTTGCGAGGACAAGCATTGCCCGTGCGTGCTGCACGATGGCGAGCTGCGCAGCGATAGCGTCCGTGCGGGCCTTTCGTGGGGAGTCGAACGCAACTGGAAAGGTTGCCTCTTTTTGCCGGGCGACCAGCCGCTCGTGAGTTCGGATTCTTTTGAGGCTATGGTTCGTGCATTTGACGAGCGTGGCCGCAAGCATCCGGTGCGTCTTGCGTGCAACGGTGAGCCTTCGAGTCCGGTGCTCTTTCCGGCGGAACTGTTCGATGCGCTCATGCGTCTTGAGGGCAAGGACGGCGGGGGCTCGATTCTCAAAGGTCGCGTCGACGTTACGCTGGTCGAGGCGCGTGCCTACGAGCTGTGGGACGTCGATACCGTCAAGGGACAGCGACGCATAACGGAGCATATTGCCGCCTGCTCGTATTTTGATCGCGTGGCCAACTGCATCAATCAATAAGGAGCAATTATGATCATTATCAAAAACGGCGCGCTCGTGACGCCCCAGGGGCTTCGCCGCGCCGACCTTGCCATGGAGGGCGACAAGATCGTGCGGATTGCCGTGGCGATTGAGCCGGGCGAGGACGATACCGTCGAGGACGCCACGGACTGTTGGGTGTTCCCCGGCTTTATCGACGGCCACACGCACATGCAGTGCTGGACCGGCATGGATTGGACAGCCGATAGCTTTGAGACCGGTACGCGCGCGGCTGCCTGCGGCGGTACGACGACCATCGTGGACTACGCGACGGCCGATCGCGGCGTGACCATGCCCGATGCCTTGGCCGAGTGGCATCGCCGCGCCGACGGAACCTGCACGGCAAACTACGCTTTTCATATGGCACTCGCCGAGTGGAATGAACGCAACCGCGCCGATCTTTCGGCCATGCGCGAGGCGGGCGTGTCGTCGTTTAAGACCTACTTTGCCTATGATCATCTGCGCCTGGACGATGCCGAGACGCTCGAGGTGCTCGAGGAGCTCAAGCGTATTGGCGGCATACTGTGCGTGCATTGCGAGAACGGCACGTTGGTCAACGCGCTGCAGAAGCGCGTGTTTGAGCAGGGTATCCACGGGCCCGAGGGCCATGCGCTCAGCCGTCCGGACGTGTGTGAGGCCGAGGCCGTGAGCCGCCTGCTGTATCTGGCTCACTTGGCCGGGGACGCTCCGGTCAACGTGGTGCACCTTTCGACCAAGCTGGGGCTCGAGGCCATCCGTGCTGCCAAAGCGCGCGGGCAGAAGAATATCTATGTCGAGACCTGCCCTCAGTATCTGATGCTCGACGACACCTGCTATCTGGAGCAGGGCGAGGACGGCTTTGCGGGCGCCAAGTACGTGATGAGCCCGCCGCTGCGCCATGCCGGTGACCGTGCCGCGTTGCGCGAGGCGCTTGTGGCTGGCGAGATCGATACTATTGCAACCGATCATTGCAGCTTTAACCTGCACGGGCAAAAGGACCGCGGGCGCGACGATTTCCGCGCGATTCCCAACGGCGGGCCCGGCGTGGAGCATCGTCCCGTCGCGATTGCCACGAGCTTTGAGGGCCAGCTGGGCCCCGAGGACCTCTGCCGCCTGATGAGCGAGAGCCCGGCGCGCGTTTTTGGCATGTATCCGCGCAAGGGCTGTCTTGCCGAGGGCTCCGATGCCGACGTGTGCGTGTGGGATCCCCAGGCACGCTGGACCATTAGCGCGGCGACGCAGCATCAGGCCGTGGACTACACGCCGCTCGAGGGCTTTGAGGCGCATGGCCGCGCCAAGGCCGTGTTTGTGAACGGTGTGCTGGCGGCGCGCGATGGCGAGCCCACCGGAGCCCAACCCGGCCGCTACGTGCCCCGCTAACAGGGGGAGTGCCGGACCCCCCTCCGCAGTTGCGATGAAATACGGACTGTTTGCGGCCGTCATACGGCCAAACAGTCCGTATTTCACCGCAACTGACGAGATGGGGCCGGCTATTTGAGGCTGCTGGCGACGACGGGGCGGTCGAGAGCTGCCTCGAAGCGGTCGGCTATCGTTGAGTCGGCAAGTGTGTCGGCTTGGTTGAGCATGATGCGGGCATTGTTGAGGTTCAGCATCTGCAGCTCGGCATTGAGCACCATGGCGACGCGCTCTGGGGTGGCAGTGTCGGTGGGCTCGCAGCCGCAACGCTCGCAAAAGAGCTCGGGGCGGTGGACGGCTTCGTTGATGGGCTTGCCGAGCCCTGAGGCGCCGACGATCCAGACGATGTTGGCCGTGCCAGAGGGAATCACCGGCTCCCAGGCGGCGTGGGCCTTGAGCGGGAGCCGCTTGCTGCCGTCCGCCTCGGCCAGGACGTAGTCAAAGCGCTGTGCCAGCTCGCCGAGTGGCTCGGCGGGGGCGGAGAGCTTGCCTGTCTCCGGGTCCAAGATGCCTGCCTGGCAGATGCCTCCGCGTGCAAGCCCCGCGCAGGCCTCGCAGGTGCAGCCTGGGGCGTGTGGGGCACCTGGCTTCCAAGGCGCGGCGTCCAGGCGACGATTCGACCCGTCCCATGGCACGCCGGCAACGGGAAGCATATGCGTGGTGGTGCAGAGGAGCACGCGGCCGCCAGCGCGCATGAGCTCAAGACCCAGCGTTTTGAGCAACGTCGACTTGCCGCCGCTGCCGATAATCGCGGTAATGCCCGGCTCGATCCTGAGCGCCGAGGCAAGATTGCCGCTAACCGTTTCCATCTGTTCACCGCCGTATAATACTGTGATAATAAATAATCATCAGAGTAGCGGTCGAACCGCTTTTGCTCTGCTCAAACCGTAGCACAGGGAGGTGCCCCGGGAATGCTCGTTTATGTTCGCGGCGCCGGCGATATCGCCACGGGTGTCGCCGCTCGCTTGGTGCGCGCCGGCGTGTCGGTCGTTATGGCCGATATCGCGGTTCCCACGTGCATCCGCCGCACAATCAGTTTTTGCGAGGCTATTCGCCTGGGCGAGGTCCAGGTCGAGGGCATTCGCGCTCGCTTGGCGCAGACGCCGGCAGAGGCGCTCGAGATTACCCAAGCGGGGGATGTTGCCGTCGTGGTGGACCCTCAGGCCAAGATGCTCGATGAGCTTAAACCCGCGGCTGTGGTCGACGCGATTCTGGCCAAGCGCAACCTGGGTACCACGCGCGACATGGCGCCTGCCGTTATTGCCGTGGGACCGGGCTTCACCGCGCCGGTTGACTGCGACGCCGTGGTCGAAACCATGCGCGGGCATTTCCTGGGCCGTGTCATTACCCAAGGTTCGCCCCAGCCCAACACGGGCGTGCCGGGCATTATCGCCGGCTATGGCAGGGAGCGCGTTATTCACAGCCCCGTCGCCGGCGTGTTTCGGTCCGACCGCGCAATCGGCGACATCGTGCGCGCCGGAGACGTGATTGGCTACGCGGGCGATACGCCCATACGCACGCAGATCGATGGCTGTCTGCGCGGGCTTTTGGCGAACGGCGTGCAGGTGACTGAGGGCTTTAAATGCGCCGATGTCGATCCGCGCGGCGATGCCAGCTATATCAACTACATTTCGGACAAGGCGACGTCGGTCGGCGGCGGCGTGCTCGAGGCGCTCGCCATGCTCACCGATGTCTTTAGAGAATAGAAGGCGGCAATGGAAAAGCTCGATGTTGTGAATGCGGCGCTTGCCGCCCTGCGTGCTGGCGAGACGTGCGAGCTGGTGGTCGTGGCCGGCACGGCAGGGTCGTCGCCGCGCGGCGTGGGCGCCTGGATGGCCGTCTTTGCCGACGGTAGCCAAGCGGGCACTATCGGCGGCGGCAAGATTGAGCTCTTTGCGCTGGACGAGGCGCGCGAGCTGCTGGCCGGGGGTAAATCGCGTCTGGTCCGCTACACCATGGGCGGCGAGAACTCCGATACCGGCATGATTTGCGGCGGAGCTATCTGCCTGTGCTATCTGCACCTGGACGCGACCAAGGCACCGTTGTTCCAGTCGGTTGCCGACGTCTTGGTGTATCGACGCATCGGCGACTTCGTCATCGACTTTGAACCGTTTGTCATTCAGGCCCTGGAGGGCGATGTGGTCGAGTACCATGGCGAGGCATCGCGCCGCACCATTGCGGGCTGCCCCGGGCTTTCGCTGGTGGAGGAGGGGAGTAAGGTTACCTACACCAACGCGGCCTCTGAGATTCCCGCGGCGCACGTCGAGACGCTCTGCCCCGAGGGCCTGACCTATATCTTTGGCTGCGGCCACGTGGGCGCCGCGACGGCGCGGGTGCTCACGGCGGCGGGCTTTGCCGTCGTGGCGTGCGACGACCGCCCCGGCACGCTGACCCCCGATTGGGTGCCCGGTGTCTACGACCGTCGTCTGGTCGACTACAAGAGCCTGAGCAAGCAGTGCCCCATCGGCCCGCGCGACCTGGTGGTCGTCGCCACGGCGGGTCACAAGTCCGATATCGACGTGGTGATTCAGGCCATGCGTGCCAAACCCGCCTATCTGGGCTGCTTGGGCTCGCGCCGCAAGACGGCCTTTGTGCGGGCTCGCTTGGAGCAGGAAGGCTTTACGCAGGACCAGATCGACGAGCTGCACCTTCCGATCGGCGTTGCCATCGAGGCCGAGGACCCCGAGGAGATCGCCATCTCCATCGCCGCCGAGATGATCCACCTGCGTCGCACCAAACTCATCCCCCGCAAGCGCTAATCGCATCCTCACCAATAAGTTGCGGTGAAATACGGATTGTTTAAGCCTGTTAGGCCGCCCAACAGTCCCTATTTCACCGCAACTGCTTTTTGGGATCAATTTGTGCGGGGGAGTTGTGGAGTTGTGCAGGCAGACGAGGTTTTTCTGGAAATACGCTCCCGATGCGCGTATAGTACCGATTGTTTTGTCGGCTCCTGCTGTGTCGAGTCCAAACCGCAAAATGCCATGAGCGGCGCGGATGCAGCCAGGAGGCACGAGGACAACCCATCGTGGCCACGCCCCGTGCTTAAAACCCCAAGAAGGAGTGAACAATGGCAGAAGAGAAGTATGTGCCGCGTCTGAAGACCAAGTACAACAACGAGGTCAAGCAGCAGCTTCAGGACAAGTTCCAGTACGAGAACGTCATGATGATCCCCAAGTTTGAGAAGATCGTCGTGAACATGGGTGTCGGCGAGGCCGCTACCGATTCCAAGGCCATCGACGGTGCCGTGCGCGACCTGCGCGCCATCACCGGCCAGCAGCCGATGATCACCCGTGCCCGCAAGTCCATCGCTACCTTCCGCCTGCGCGCTGGTATGCCGATCGGCTGCAAGGTTACCCTGCGTGGCGACCGTATGTGGGAGTTCTTCGATCGTCTGACCTCCGTCGCGATCCCCCGTATCCGCGACTTCCGCGGCATCTCCGCCAAGAGCTTCGACGGCCGTGGTAACTTCTCCATGGGCGTCACCGAGCAGCTCATCTTCCCCGAGATCGACTTCGATTCCGTCGATCACCAGCGTGGTATGGACATCACTTTCGTGACCACCGCCAACACCGATGAGGAGGCCAAGGCCCTTCTGGACGCCTTCGGTTTCCCGTTCAAGAAATAGGTTCACCTGCCCTATAAGCGCCGTTCCCACAAGGGGGCGGCGCTTGGGGCGAACAATACTCTATGTGAGGAGGATATAAGTGGCTAAGACATCGATGATCGTCAAGTGCAATCGCAAGCAGAAGTTCTCTACTCGTGAGTACACGCGCTGCCAGCGCTGCGGCCGTCCGCACTCTGTGTACCGCAAGTTCGGCCTGTGCCGTGTCTGCTTCCGCGAGCTTGCACTCAAGGGCGAGCTTCCCGGCGTTAAGAAGGCCAGCTGGTAAGTCACTACCAGCGTTTCAAGCATCAGTTTGGAACAGGGAAAACGCGCTAAAAAGGCTTTGCCGTTAAGGGCGGCGAAGAACCAAGAGCACGTGTTCATCAAGAACGAAGGAGAATCTGTATGAACCTTACAGACCCGATCGCAGATATGCTTACGCGCATCCGTAACGCTAACTCTGTGAACAAGGCCACGGTCTCCATGCCGAGCAGCAAGAAGCTCGTCGAGATCGCTCGTGTTCTGCACGAGGAGGGCTACATCGAGGGCTACGATGTCGAGGACACCGTTCCCCAGAAGACTCTGCACATCACGCTTAAGTATGGTCCCAAGAAGGCTAAGGTCATCAACGGCATCCGCCGCATTTCCAAGCCGGGCCTGCGTAAGTACACCGGCGTTGCCGACATGCCCCGCGTCCGCGGTGGCCTTGGTACCGCCATTATTTCCACCAGCCATGGCGTCATGACCGACCGCGATGCTCGCAAGCACAACGTCGGCGGCGAGATCATCGCTTACGTCTGGTAATTCGCTCGGTAGGTAGAAGGAAAGGAGATCACCGTGTCTCGTATCGGTAATAAGCCTGTCCAGATTCCCGCCGGAGTCGAAGTGGCAGTCAACGGCAACAACGTTGTCGTCAAGGGCCCCAAGGGCCAGCTCGAGCTCGATGTCTTTGAGAAGCTCGCTATCAACGTCGAGGACAACGTCCTCACCGTTTCCCGTCCCGACGACGAGCGTGAGACCCGTGCCCGCCACGGCCTCACCCGCGCCCTCATCCACAACATGGTTGTTGGCGTTTCCGAGGGCTTCGAGAAGAAGCTCGAGCTCGCCGGCGTCGGTTACCGCGTGCAGCAGAAGGGCAAGAACCTCGAGTTCTCCCTGGGCTTCTCGCACCCCGTGATCGTCGAGGCTCCCGAGGGCATCACCTTCGAGGTTCCCGACAACACCCACGTGAACGTCAAGGGTATCAACAAGCAGCAGGTCGGTCAGATCGCCGCTGAGATCCGCGGCCATCGTCCTCCCGAGCCTTACAAGGGCAAGGGTATCCACTACGTTGGCGAGCACATCCGCCGCAAGCTGGGTAAGGCCGCCAAGTAGTCGTAACCGACTCACTCGCATAAGACCAGCACCCCGTCAGGTGCTGGCAAGATCAACCTTTTTAGGAGTTTACGTATGAACAAGCATAAGGCGAAGCTGGAAGGCCTCAAGCGTCGTCAGCGTCGTGTTCGCGGCAAGGTCTCGGGTACCTCCGAGCGTCCGCGTCTTCGCGTGACCCGTACTAACGCCAACATCTATGCCCAGATCATCGACGACAGCAAGGGCTCCAGCCTGACGCTCGTCTCTGCCTCGACCCTCGAGGCCGAGTTCAAGGGCACCCACACCTCGAACAAGGAGGCTGCGGAGAAGGTCGGTCAGCTCGTTGGCAAGCGCGCCATCGAGGCCGGCATCACCAAGGTCGCCTTCGATCGCGGTGGCCGTATCTACCATGGCCGCGTCAAGGCCCTCGCCGACGGTGCTCGTGCCGCCGGTCTCGAGTTCTAGGAGGTATGTAGCACATGGCTCGTAATCAGAAGCAGCAGCGCGAGGCCTCCGAGTTCGAGGAGCGCGTCGTTTACATCAACCGCGTGTCGAAGACCGTCAAGGGTGGTCGTCGCATGAGCCTCGTCGCTCTCGTCGTCGTTGGCGACGGCAAGGGCAACGTCGGCGTTGGCATGGGCAAGTCCGCTGAGGTGCCCATGGCCATCTCCAAGGCATCTCTCGATGCCAAGAAGAACATGTTCCACGTGCCGGTGACCGAGCAGGGCACCATCCCGCACGAGGTTCTCGGCCACTTTGGTGCCGGCCGCATCATCATCAAGCCCGCTGTCGAGGGTACCGGCGTTATCGCCGGCGGCGCTGTGCGTCCCCTCTTTGAGCTTGCTGGCATCAAGAACGTCCTGTCCAAGTCCCTCGGTACCGACAACGGCCTCAACATCATCAAGGCTGCCGTCGAGGGCCTCAAGGAGCTCTCCAGCCCTGAGGACGTCGCGGCTCGCCGTGGCCTGACGGTCTCCGAGATGTTCGTCGGTAAGGAGAACTAAGCATGGCTGACACCATCAAGATCAAGCAGGTCCGCAGCACCAACGGTTGCAAGCAGGACCAGGTCCGTACTGTCCGTGCCCTCGGTCTCCACAGGATCCGCGAGGTTCGCGAGATTGCTGACAACGAGTCCGTCCGCGGCATGATCTTCAAGGTCAAGCACCTTGTCGAGATTGTAGAGGAGTAGCAAATGCAGCTTCACGATCTTACTCCCGCGCCCGGTTCCACCAAGAACCGCAAGCGCGTCGGCCGTGGCAATTCTTCGGGTCACGGCACCACTTCTGGCCGCGGCCAGAAGGGCCAGGGTTCCCGCTCTGGCGGCACCAAGGGTGCCGGCTTCGAGGGTGGCCAGACTCCGCTGGCTATGCGCCTGCCCAAGCTTCCGGGCTTCCGCAATCCCCGTCGTATCGAGTACACCGCCGTTAACGTTGAGCGTCTCGAGCGTAAGTTCGAGGACGGCGCTGTGATCGACGGTGCCGCTCTTAAGGCCGCTCGCATCACCAAGAGCGAGTTCGAGCCCGTCAAGGTGCTCGGCAATGGTGAGCTCACCAAGAAGTTCACGGTCAAGGTCGACAAGGTCAGCGCTTCTGCGCAGGCCAAGATCGAGGCCGCCGGCGGAAAGGTCGAGCTGCCGTGCTAAATGGTCTTAAGAATGCTTTCCGCATCAAAGAATTGCGCGAAAAGATTCTTTTTACCATAGCTATGCTCGTCGTGTACCGCATTGGTGCGCACGTTCCTGTGCCCGGCATTCCCTTCCAGGGGATGCTGGGCCTTTTCTCGACCGATAACAATTCGGTCGCCGCAGGTGCTATGGCCCTCCTGAATCTTTTCTCTGGCGGCGCGTTGAGCTATGTGTCGGTGTTTTCGCTGGGCATCATGCCTTACATCACCAGCTCGATCATCCTCCAGATGCTCCAGGCCGTCGTGCCTTCCCTGCATGAGCTTGCCCGCGAGGGCGAGGTCGGTCAGACCAAGATTACGCAGTATTCGCGTTACCTCACCCTGGCTCTGGCAATCCTCAACTCCGTGGGTTACCTCTTCCTCTTTAAGAGCTTCGGCATCAGCTTCAATGGCGCCGGCGCTCCCGAGATCATCTTCGACCTCATGATCGTCGGTACGCTCACCGCGGGCGCCATGCTGATCATGTGGATTGGTGAGCTCATCACCCAGCGCGGTATCGGCAATGGCATGTCGCTGATCATCTTCGCGAACATCATGGCCGGTCTGCCGCAGGCTATCTTCTCCAGCACCGAGGGCAATGCCGGTGGCATCATCACCATGGTGATCATCTGCGCCATCATCCTGCTGGTTATCCCGCTGATTGTTTTCCTTGAGCGCGGCCAGCGCCGCATCCCGGTCTCCTACGCTAAGCGCGTCGTGGGCCGTCGCATGATGGGTGGCCAGACCACCTACCTGCCCATCAAGGTCAACACCGCGGGTGTCGTGCCGATCATCTTCGCTTCGGCGCTGCTGTACTTCCCGGCTCAGATTGCCGTGTTCTTCCCCGGCATCGGCTGGATTCAGGCAGTTGCCTCCGCGCTTTCGACCGGTTGGCTCAACTGGGTGCTTAACGTTGTCCTCATCGTGTTCTTCGCGTACTTCTACACCTCCATGGTGTTCAACCCCGATGACACGGCCGATAACCTTAAGAAGCAGGGCGGCTTTATTCCGGGCGTGCGTCCGGGTAGGGCTACCGCGGCCTACATCAAGAACGCGCTCAACAAGATCACGCTTCCCAGCGCTGTCTTTTTGGCGCTCATCGCCATCGTGCCTTCGATCATCTTCTCCTTCACGGGTAACCATCTGATCCAGGCATTTGGCGGCACGTCCATCCTCATCATGGTCGGCGTCGTGCTCGACACGGTCGATAAGCTCGAAGGCCAGATCAAGATGTATGATTACGATGGATTCTTTAAATAGGCTAGAGGAGGATTGCTCATGAACCTCGTATTGCTCGGAGCTCCGGGTGCCGGTAAGGGCACCGTCGCACAGGAGCTCGTCGCCGAGTTTGGCGTCGCCCATATTTCCACGGGCGACCTGCTGCGTGCTGCCGTCAAGGGTGGCACCGAGCTTGGTATTCAGGCTAAGAAGTACATGGACGCTGGCGAGCTCGTTCCCGACCAGCTCGTGATCGACCTTGTCAAGGAGCGCCTTGCCGCCGATGACGCCCAGCAGGGCTTCATCCTCGACGGCTTCCCGCGCAACACCGCCCAGGCTGTGACGCTCGATTCCGAGCTCTCCGCCATGGGTCGCGAGATCGACTGCGCCCTTCTGGTCGATGTGGCCCCCGAGGTCATTATCGATCGTCTGTCTTCGCGTCGCACCTGCCGCGCATGCGGTTACACCGGCACCGCTGCCGATGCTACCTGCCCCAAGTGTGGCGGCGAGATGTATCAGCGCGACGACGACAAGCCCGAGACCATCAAGAACCGTCTCGACGTCTACGAGAAGTCCACGAGCCCGCTCGTCGACTACTATCGTGGCCAGGGTCTGCTCAAGTCGGTCAACGGTGACCAGGCTCGCGAGACCGTGTACGGGGATGTCAAAGAGGCTCTCGGTCTATGATCAAGATTAAGTCTGCAACGCAAATCGAGCAGATGAAGAAGGCAGGAGCGCTATCTAAGATGGCGCTCCGCCACGTTGGAGCCATGGTGCGCCCCGGCGTTTCCACCTTTGAGCTCGATCAGCTCGCGGAGCAGATTATCCGCATGCATGGCGGCACCCCGGCCTTTAAGGGTTACGGCGGGTTCCCGGGGACCATTTGCGCATCGATCAACGATGCCGTGGTCCACGGTATTCCCAACCCCGACATGATCCTGCGCGATGGCGATATCATCTCCATCGATACGGGAGCCGTTGTCGACGGTTGGGTCGGCGATAACGCTTGGACGTTTTTCGTCGGCACCCCCACGCCCGAAGCCAAGGCTTTGTGCGAGGTCACGCGCGATTGCCTTAAGGCAGCCATCGAGCAGGCTGTTCCCGGTAACCATATCGGGGACGTCGGTTATGCCGTTCAGTCCCTCGCCGAGTCTCACGGTTACGGTGTGCTTCGTGATTATGTAGGCCATGGCATTGGCCGCGTGATGCACGAGGACCCCAACGTTCCTAACTATGGAAAGAAGGGGAGGGGCGTTCGCCTCCAGGCCGGCATGGTCATTGCCATCGAGCCGATGGTTACGATGGGTTCCAACCATGTGAGCACGGGCTCCGACGGTTGGATTGTTACGACCAACGATCACCTGCCCGCCGCGCACTACGAGAACACCGTCGCCATTACCAATGACGGTCCGGTGATTCTCACCACGGATGCCCAAGGTGCTTGGTGCTCCCTCCAAGGCGGAGAAATGTAACAAGTTCCATTTAGTTGTGGAGCCATTACGAAGTTATTACGATGCGTGCATACGTGTTGTAGAATACTCAATCGCTGTCGTTTTCTAGAGAAAGATGATTGCTTGTGAAGAAGGAAGACGCAATTGAGCTCGAGGGTACGGTAAAGGAACCGTTGCCCAACGCCATGTTTAAGGTCGAGCTCGAGAACGGTCATTCGGTTCTGTGCAACATTTCTGGCAAGATCCGAATGAATTACATCCGTATTCTCCCCGGTGACAGGGTTGTCGTGGAGCTTTCCCCGTACGACCTGACCCGCGGCCGCATCACCTATCGCTACAAATAGCGGCACGCATACACGCACTCCATTTCCGACTGCAGGCTTAGCTCAACCTACGGTCGGATTGTGTGTGAAGACCAGCCATAGTTTTAAACGCCTGCGGCTGGGCGAGTAGATAGTAGGGAAGTAGTTTGAGCGCTACCGAAAGGAAGAACGATGAAGGTACGTCCTTCGGTCAAGAAGATGTGCGATAAGTGCAAAATCATTAGGCGCCATGGCAAGGTCCTCGTCATTTGCGAGAACCCCCGTCATAAGCAGCGTCAGGGTTAAGAGAGGAGACTACGTTGGCCCGTATTAATGGTGTCGACCTCCCGCGTGAGAAGCGCGTTGAGATCGGTCTGACCTACATTTACGGCATCGGCCGCACCACTGCGACGAAGATTTGCGTCGAGTGCAACGTTAACGTGGATACGCGCGTTAAGGACCTCACTGAGGATGAGGTTAACGCCATCCGCGATTATATCGATAAGAACCAGATCATGGTTGAGGGCGACCTCCGCCGTGAGCGCAACCAGAACGTCAAGCGCCTTATGGACATCGGCTGCAACCGCGGCCTTCGTCACCGCAAGGGCCTCCCGGTCCGCGGCCAGCGCACCCACACTAACGCTCGTACCCGCAAGGGCCCGAAGCGTCAGATCGGTGCTAAGAAGAAGAAATAAGGAGCGCTAGATAGATGGCTACTGCTAAGAAGAACGTTCGCGCTGCCCGTCTGAAGCGCGCGGACCGTAAGAACATTTCCGTGGGCCAGGCTCACATTCGTTCTACGTTCAACAACACGATCGTTTCGATCACCGATCCCCAGGGCAACGTCATTTCCTGGAAGTCGGCTGGCCAGGTGGGCTTCAAGGGCTCCCGTAAGTCCACGCCGTTCGCTGCCCAGATGGCTGCCGAGGCTGCTGCCAAGCAGGCCATGGAGCACGGTATGAAGAAGGTTTCCGTCTTCGTCAAGGGCCCCGGCTCCGGTCGTGAGACCGCCATCCGCTCCCTCCAGGCTGCTGGCCTCGAGGTCTCGAGCATCCAGGACAAGACCCCCATTCCGCACAACGGCTGCCGCCCCAAGAAGCGTCGCCGCGTGTAACTGAAAGGATCGTATCAATATGGCAATCGACAGGACTCCTGTTCTTAAGCGCTGCCGTCAGCTCGGGATCGATCCCGCTGAGCTCGGTTACAGCAGCAAGAAGGAATCTATCCGTCAGCCCAAGCGCCGTCGCAAGGAATCTGAGTACGGCATGCAGCTGCGTGAGAAGCAGAAGGTCAAGTTCATCTATGGCGTTCTGGAGAAGCAGTTCCACGGCTACTTCAACAAGGCCCGTAAGATGAGCGGTGTTACCGGTGAGAACCTCATGATCATTCTTGAGTCTCGCCTCGACAACGTCGTCTTCCGTCTTGGCTTCGCCCGCACCCGCAAAGAGGCTCGTCAGTCCGTCCGTCACGGTCACTTCACCGTGAACGGCAAGCGCGTGGACATCCCGTCCTACCGCGTCAAGGCCGGCGACGTCGTCGCTGTCGGCGAGAAGTTCCGTGACCTCCTCCCCATCAAGGAGGCCCTGATTTCCTCCGAGCGCTTTGAGGTCCCTGGCTGGCTCGAGGTCGATATCGAGAAGCTGTCTGGTAACGTGCTCGCTCTGCCGACGCGTGAGCAGATCAGCGGTGATATCAACGAGCAGCTCATCGTCGAGCTCTACTCTAAGTAGTCCATCCGGGCTGCTGAGGCTGGAGGTAATACATGTCAGAATTCATTAGGCCTCAGGTTCAGGTCGAAGAGATCAACGAGACCTCTGCTCGTGTCTCCGTCGAGCCGCTCGAGCGTGGCTACGGTGATACGCTGGGTAACTCGCTTCGTCGCGTTCTTCTGTCCTCGCTCGAGGGTGCCGCCGTCGAGGCCATTCAGATCGATGGTGCGCAGCACGAGTTCATGACCATCCCTAACATGGTCGAGGATGTCACCGACATCGTCCTGAATGTCAAGGGTCTTGTCTTCAGGGCTCTCGGCACGACCGACGAGGCGACCGCCACCATCTCGGTTGACGGCCCCTGTGAGGTCACCGGTGCGGACTTCTTTATTCCGTCCGAGTTTGAGCTGGTCAACCCCGAGCAGCACATTGCTACACTCACCGAGGGCGGCCATCTCACCATGAGCATGCGCATCGGCTATGGTCGCGGCTATGTCTCTGGCGAGGCTAACAAGCGTGACAACGATCCCATCGGTGTGATCCACGTCGACTCGCTGTACTCGCCGGTGTCCCGTTGCGCCAAGCTCGTTGAGGCTTGCCGTGTCGGCCAGCATACCGACTACGACCGCCTTGTCCTCGAGATCGAGACCAACGGTTCCATCGCTCCGCGCGACGCCGTGGTTCAGGCTGCCAATATCATCAACCAGCATATGGCCGCCTTTATGAACCTTGCCGAGACCCCCGAGGTCGAGGAGGAGGCTTCGATCTTCGCTCCCGAGGTCACCAACGACAACGCCGAGCTGGACAAGCAGATCGAGGACCTGGACCTTTCCGTCCGTTCCTACAACTGCCTTAAGCGCGCCAGCATTCACTCGGTCCGTCAGCTCGTTGAGTTCTCGGAGAACGATCTGCTCAACATCCGTAACTTCGGTGTTAAGTCGATCGAGGAAGTGAAGGACAAGCTTGAGTCCATGGGCCTGAGCCTGAAGGCTTAATGCTTCGCATATTTGAGGAGAAACTAGACCATGCGTCACAACGTTAAGAAGGGCCTGAAGCTCGGCACCGATGCGAGCCACACCAAGGCCATGAAGAAGAGCCTTGCTAAGGCCCTCTTCGAGAACGACCGCATCAAGACCACCGAGACCCGCGCTAAGGCGCTGCGTTCGGTCGTCGACCCGATCATCACCTGGGCCAAGAAGGGCGACCTGCACTCTCGTCGTCTTGCTATCGCCAAGCTCGGCGATAAGCAGCTCGTTGCCGAGATTTTCGACAAGGCTGCTCAGGGCATGTGGCAGGACCGCAACGGCGGTTACACCCGCATCATGAAGCTCGGTAACCGTAAGGGCGACAATGCTCCTATCGTTATCATGGAGCTCGTCACCGAGCCTTGCACGCCTAAGGCCAAGAAGGCTGCTCCGGCCCCCAAGAAGGCCGCTGCTCCCAAGAAGGTCGAGGCTGTCGAGGAGGCTCCCGCTGAGGAGACCGCTGAGTAGACATTACGTCTGCATAGGCTATATTCGAGGGGTACGTTCGCGTACCCCTCTTTTTTTGTCGCAATACCGTTGCTTGTTTGTAGGGAGCGCCCATGACTGCGCCGTCTGAATTTAATTCGATTCCAGAGCTTGACGCCACCCTTGTATTTCGTGTGGCCTACGATGGCTCCTCCTATAGCGGATTTGCCGAGCAGCCGGGCCAGACGACGGTTGCGGGCGAGCTACGCCGTGCAATCGAGACGTTGCTGCGCCGTCCAATCGATTTGACGTGCGCCGGCCGTACCGATGCTGGCGTTCATGCGGTTGCTCAGTACATCAGCGTGCCTGTGACGGCCGCTGAGCTCGCTTTAACGCGCCGTAGATGGTTGCGGGCTATGGATGCCCTCCTGGGCAAAGATATCGCCGTAAGCGAGGTCTACAGGGCTCGTAAGGGCTTTTCTGCACGTTTTGACGCGCGTTCTCGTACCTACACCTACCGTATTGCCGATCGCGACGCGCGGCCCGTGCTGTCACGCGGTGCCGTGTGGTGGCATCGCTATCCCCTTGACGTCGATGCGATGGCGGCCGCCTGCCCTGCGCTTTTGGGCGAGCAGGACTTTAAGAGCTTTTGCAAGGTCGCCTCTGCCGTGGGAAAGCCTACGCACCGTTGTGTAATGCGTGCCGAGTTTGGTCATGAGGTCGCCTTTGGCGAGGACATCCTCACGTTTACCATCGAGGGCAATGCGTTTTTACATTCGATGGTGCGAACCATTGTGGGCACCCTCGTCGAGATCGGCATGCATCGCCGCGATCCCGAGTGGATGCGCGAGGTAATTGATGCCTGCGACCGAACCGCTGCGGGCCCCACGGCGCCCGCATGCGGTCTAACCTTTATGGGTGTGAACTACGACCCCACCGAGCTTGTGGTGCTCGATTAGGGAAGGTGCTACCTGACGGCGATCTTTGTGCGCGGCGCCTGTGGGCGGGGCGTGTGCAACATCTGTTCTTGACGTGCATCGCGACGGGCGTCCGTCCGCATTAAATGACGGGGTGTACCATGAACGACAGTTGATTAACAGCTGTCGAGAGGACGGAAAACTTGGTTCGACGTGGTTCGCATCCGCGACTTTCGGTGATCCTGATTGTTGAGGGTTCGCCCAGCTATACGATGCGCGCTCTCGAGAGCATCCAGAACCAAGACCTCTACGATTCGCAAATTGTCGTCGTTTGCCGCGACGTGGTAGCTGGTGTGCGTCATTCGCTCGAAGTTGCCGCCGGCAGGGACATTCATATTGATTTGATTGATGTTGAGGACCCAGCGCCTGGCGCCTGCCTGCGTGCCGGCTTCGCGGCTTCGCGTGGCTCCCAGATCATTGCGATGAATGCCAATGAGTGGTTTGCGCCGCAGTCCCTTTCGCAGATGGTCGAAAGCTCCTGCGACGCTTCGGCTGACATCGTGTTTCCCTCTGTTTCGCTCGATCGCTACGATGTTCACCGCGAGCGCCATTCCCGAGTTTTGGACGCGCCCTCCGTTTCTGAAGATGAGGACCAGGCTGCTTGCCTGACCCTATTGGTCTCCTGTGGTTTAATCCGACAGACCTCTGGCGTGCTGTATGATCGCGCCCTCTTTGAGGCATGCCTTGCGCATGGCGATGCATTTCGTACGGTGTCTTTTTTGACGTTCGCGCTTTCGCGTGCAAAGTGCGTTTCGGGATGTGACCGTGCCCGTTTTCATGCAGTGGCGCCGTCGATTACGGAGACGTTTGACCCTACGATGTTTGCCAGGCTTTCTGATGATATCGGGGCGCTCGACAGGCTTGTCGACTCGCTTGCCGTCGCGGGCGGTAGCGAGCAGTTGAAACTGGTCTGCCAGCGGTATTACTACACCGGCCTGGTCGCCTGCATCGATAATTTGTGCCTGAGCCCCCATGGGGTGTCTTCAATAGAGCGTTCGGCCCGTTTGCATGATATGCTCGAAGCGCAGCGTACCCGTCAGATGGTTGCGGCTCTTAAAGGCAATCATCGTGGCCTAGGTCTGCTCTATGGTTCGATAGCTGGTGCCAAGCCCATGCGGTGTGCGTTGTATACGCACCTGGCGGCCTTTTTCAATCGTTCGGGCGCCAGGACTGTCTAGTAGTGTGATTTTCGAAATAAATTGCATGGAATTGTTTCGAAATGCGTTCTTATTCACAAAAACCCTCAAATAGCGCTAAACTATTCAATCACTAAGTGATTGTCTCCACCATCTTTTGGAGTGAGGTTTTGTATGGCCAAAAAACGCAATGGGCGCCAGGATGCCATTAGAGATATTGTTCGCAATAAGGACGTACGTACGCAGCGCGTTTTGGTAGACGAGCTTCGCGCCATGGGTTTCGATTGCACGCAGGCGACCGTTTCGCGTGATATCGCGGACATGGGACTGCGTAAGCTCCCCGAGGGCATCTATGTCCTTGCCGAGGACCTGCATCTGCAGCGCATGGTTTCCGAGTTGGTTACCGGCGTACTGCGCACCGATAATCTGGTTATGATCAAGGCGCAGCCCGGTACGGCTTCTGGTATTGCCGCAGCTGTCGATGCTGCGGAGCTGCCCGACGTGCTCGGCTCGCTTGCCGGCAACGACACGATTTTGGTCATTGCGCAGACGGCCGAGGACGGCGAGCGTCTTGAGGCACTCATCAACAAGCTGAGTAACTCTCATAAGTAGGGGATGCGCGGCGCCGCTGCTGCGTCGATTGTTGCTATAGGTAATTGCCGAGGGCGTTGACGAAGGTCAGCGCCCTTTTTGCATGCCGTCGCCTGTTGCCCTATCGGTCTTGCAGCCGGGGCCGTCGTGGCATCTTATGGCATCTGCCGAAATAAAGAAACGCCCGAGCAGCGTACGTGCTGCTCGGGCGCCTTGGTGTCAGTCGTCCTGTGCGCTTACTGGCCCGTAGAGGGGTCGGGCGTGGGCGTAGGATCGGGGGTAGGCGTCGGCGTGCCACCGTCGCCGCCCGTGCCACCGTCGCCACCTGTGCCACCGTCGCCACCCGTCGTACCGCTATCGCCGGTGGTGTTGCCGCCCGGGGTTTCGGTGGTCGTGGTTGTCGTCGTGGTCGTCGTGGTGGTCTCTTCCTCTTCCTCTTCCTTTTCCTCTTCCTTTTCCTCTTCCTTTTCCTCTTCGTCTTCTTTTTTGTTTTTTGTGCCGTAGAACTTCCAGACGTTATTGTTCTTGTACGTGGGGGCCGTTCCGGTCGGGAACTCCTCGCGTTCGGTTCCGGCCAAAACAGTGTTCATGAACTTCTTAAAGACGGGCAGGTTGGTGCTGTCGCCCAGCAGGTCCGTACCGTACTTTTGGATGGGAATCTCGCCGGCAGAATAACCGGTCCACAGGGCGCATGCCAGTTGCGGCGTGTAGCCGCAGAACCACAGGTTGGTGGTGTTGTCAGTGGTGCCCGTCTTGCCGGCATAGGGCTGGTTGACGCTCAGCGCGCCGGCGGCACCCGTGCCGCTGCCCTGCATGACGCCGGATAGAACGTCGGTAACCGCGGCAGCCTCGCCTTCGGTGAGCACCTGCGTGGGATTGTCGGTGTGCTGGTACAGAACCGAGCCGGTGCGCGAGTCGATCTCGGTGATGGCGATCGGCTGGCGATAATGGCCGCCATTGGCAAAAGAGGCGTAGGCCGATGCCATCTCGAGCGGCGAGATGGACCCGGTGCCGAGCGTCATGACGGGAACGTCCTCGATATTGTCCTTGGCGGGATCGATGCCGAGCTTTTTGACGAGCGACATGATCTTGTTGTTGCCGATGGCTTCTGCCACCTGAATGTAGCCGGTGTTGGATGAGTATGCCGTTGCCTGCTTAAGCGTGATGTTGCCATAGCTCTGGTTGGCATAGTTTTGCACCTTGGTCGTGGTGCCCTTGGCTGTAAGAGGCGAGTTGCAGTTGAGGGTGACGTTGGGGTTCATACCGTTTTGGATGGCGGTTGCCAGCGTAAAGGCCTTAAACGTGGAGCCCACGGGGCGCTTTGCCGTAGCGTGGTTCACGTGATTCTCGTCGGCGTTATAGTCGTAGCCGCCCACCATGCACTTGATGTAGCCAGTCTTGGGGTCAACGACGACCATGCCCATGTCCAGGCCGTCGAGAGAAAGCGTGTCGAGTTGTGAGCGCACAGCCTCCTCGGCAACCTGTTGCATGGTGGGGTCGATGGTGGTCTTGACGGTCAGACCGCCCTTAAAGAGCACGTCGGTGGAGAACTCCTGCTCAAGCAGCTGCTTTACGTAGGAGACAAAGTAGGGTTGAGAGTACACATCGACGCCACTGCCCGAAATCTCGGTCACGTTAAGCGTGATGGGCTCAGCCTGTGCGGCATCGTGCTCTTCCTGCGTGATGTGGCCCAGACGCAGCATGTTGTCCAGAACCTTGTTGCGGCGGGACAGCGCCAGGTCGGGATTAACCGTGGGGTCGTACTGCGAGGGCGAGTTGGGAAGGCCGATGAGCAGCGCGGCCTCGCTCAGGCTGAGGTCGGCGGCGGTCTTGGACAGATAGGTCTCGGCGGCGGCCTCGATGCCATATGCTCCATGGCCGTAGTAGATGGTGTTGAGGTACATCATGAGGATCTCGTCCTTGGAGTACATATCCTCCATCTTGATGGCGATATAGGCCTCGCGCACCTTACGCTCGATGGTCGAGTCGAATTGTTCCTCCTGCAAGATGGTGTTGCGAACCAGCTGCTGGGTGATGGTCGATGCGCCCTCGTGGCCGCCGGTGAGGGTTGCCACCGATGCGCGCGCAATGCCCCAAAGGTCGATGCCGCCATGCTCGTAGAAGCGCTCGTCCTCAACGTCGACAGTGCCCTGCAGCACATACGGGGACACTTGGTCCTTGGTGATGGACTTACGGTTTTGAGTGTAGAAACTCGCGATCTTGTTGCCGTTGCAGTCGACGATTTCGGTGGGCTCACTTACCAGGTAAGCGTTCGCGTCGGTGTAGTCGGGCAGGTCGGACAGCCAGCGGTTGACGTTGCCGATCATGCCGATGCCAAACGCTACGCCCGCGATAAGCAGAAAGCCCAAAAACGAGAGCAAGATCATGGGAAGGACATGCGTCTTGGAGCGACTGCGTTCCTGTCGTTGGCGAGGACCCATAGATTGACCTCCGGGTATGTCGTGCCAGGCGGCAGGTATGCTGCCGGGCAGGATGGACATAAGTTATTACACGATAAACCAATCAGGGCACGCGAGGCCTCGTGTATGCTGGTTGGCAGCAATTTTCAGAGTGAAAGCACACCTTGGCAAGGAGTTTACCGATGGCGATTCGGCCGATGGAACCGAGCGGACAATGCGAAAGCGAGTTGGCGGCGGCTGGAGTGGCGCTGCCCGAACTGCTGGCGCCTGCTGGCGGGCTCGACCAGATGCTCGCGGCGATTGCGGCGGGTGCCGATGCCATCTATGCGGGGCTGGACGGATTCAACGCTCGAGTGAGCGCGCATGGCTTTAGCGATGATGAGTTCGCGCGCGGTTGTGCCGTGGCCCATGCCCATGGCGTGCGTGTGTACGTGACGCTCAACGTGTTCGTGTTCGATGATGAGCTTGCCGACGCCGTGGCGTTGGGGGCGCATGCGCACGCGTTGGGTGCCGATGCGCTGATTGTGGCAGATGCCGGGCTGGCTTGCGCGCTTCGTGCGGCGATTCCGGGGGTCGAGATTCACCTGTCCACCCAAGCGGGCGCTCATAGCGAGGGTGCCGTGCTGTTGGCTGCCAAGGAGTTGGGCGTTGAGCGCGTGACGACGGCGCGCGAGCTGAGCGTGGCGGAGATTAGGACGCTTTGCGCTACTGGCGTTCCCATCGAGGTGTTCTGTCACGGCGCTATTTGCATTGGATACTCGGGTGCGTGTGAGTTTTCGGCCCTGAGGCGCGGACGGTCGGCGATGCGCGGCGACTGCACGCAACCGTGCCGCCTATCCTATGACTTGGTGGACGAGGCGGGGCAGAGTGTTGTCTCTGTCGAAGGGGATCGCCTGCTGTGCCCGCGTGACTACTTGGGCATTGCGCATCTGCCCGAGCTTGTTGCCGCCGGCGTGGCATCGCTCAAGATCGAGGGGCGCATGAAAAATCCCGACTACGTCTTTAACGTGGTGAGGGTGTGGCGTCGGGCGCTCAATATGCTGCGCGACGGCACATGGGATGCCGTTGCGGTGCCGGCGCTTGAGCGCGAGCTGGGAAGGTCGTTCAACCGCGGCTTTACCGATGCGTATCCGCGGGGCCGTTCGGGCGCCGAGCTCATGAGCTTTGAGCGCGCGATCAACCAGGGCGTGCGCGTGGGTCACTTGATGGCGGTGGGTCACGAAGAGGTGACGGTTGAGCTTGATGCCGCCGTGGCGGCGGGTGATACGCTCGAAATCCGATTTTACCCGGGTGCCGACGCGCGTCCCGATGTGCCCAAGCGCTGGCCACAGGTGCCTTGCCCCGTGGATGCCGCTGCGGGAGAGCGCATCGTCGTGCATTGCAAACGCAAGGTGGACGCGGGCTGCGAGGTCTATTTGATTCGCAGCGCCGGCGTGCTGGGGCAGACGGCAACGGTGTTGGAGCGCATGCGGGCCAAGGCAGATGCGGTCGCGCCTGTTGAGCGGTCCGTTGAGGTGCTGCCGTTTGAGGGCGTTCTGGCAGATGTCGATGTGCCGACGGAGTTGGCGGGGCCGGCGGGGCCCGGCAAGAATGTTAGATTTGACCGGCGGGTTTTTCTTTTGGGGCGGGTGGGAGTGGGGACGTACGACGGGAGTGGG
>UQPF01000020.1 GCA_900542905.1 uncultured Collinsella sp. | reverse complement strand
TCTCCACCGTTCCTTCAACTGGGAAAACGGCGCCCCCGGACCCCAGGAGGGGCCGCGGGGGCGTTCAGCTAACTGCGGGAATGGCCTATTTGCTCAATGTGTTCGGCTGAGATCGGAAATCAACCCTCGACGCGGAGACGGGCGAGGCCGTGACGAGGAGGTTCCGCGGCAACCCCTGGGGCGAGGTCGCGGAGTGGATGTCGGGCTTCCCCGGCCCGTCGCTCGCCGCCTACGAGAGCGGCTACCTCGGCTTCGCCCCGCAGAGGGAGCTCTCCGGGCTCGGCGTCGACTGCGTCGTCGCGGCCGTCTCCAGGGTCCCGAGGTCGGCGGCAGACTTCTCGTCCAAGAACGACCGCAACGACGCGGCCAGGATGGCCAAGGCGATACTGTCGCACGACGTCACCCCGGTATGGGTGCCGTCCCCCGAGATCGAGGGGCTCAGGGACCTCGCCGCCGCCCACGACGCCGCGACCGCGAGGCTCGCGGCGGCGAAGCAGCGGCTCCTGGCGTTCCTCGCCCGCCGGGGTTACGCCTACGGCGGCACGACGCCGGCCGGAAACCCCCGGAGGTACTGGACGTACGGCTTCCTCAGGTGGCTCGACAAGGTTCGGCCCGCCGACGACGGCGGCATCCGGGCGCTCGCGGCGCTGAGGAACGAGGTCGAGGCGGCCGCCGAGACGCGCGACGACCTCCTCGCCGAGTACAGGGCCGCCGTCGCGGCGGGCCCCCTCTCGGCGGAGGTCGAGGCGCTCCAGTCGATCAAGGGGTGCGGCTTCGCGCTCGCCGCCGCCTTCGCGTCCGAGGTCGGCGACTTCTCGAGGTTCCGCTCCGGCAGGCAGGTGACGGCCTACTTCGGCCTCGCCCCGAAGCAGAGGTCGAGCGCGGACTCCGTGTGCCTCGGCGGGATCAGCGGGGCCGGCGACGCCCTCGTCAGGAGGCTGGCCGTCGAGGGGTCCTGGAGCTACGTCCAGGCGAGCCACCAACCGAAGCTGATGCCCAAGGGCAGCGGCGTCCCGCTCGAGGTGAGGATGCACGGGAGGAAGGGTTCCGAGCGCCTGCTCCGGCGCCGCGAGGAGATGCTCGCCAGGGGCATGCCCCAGGCGAAGGCGAACGCCGCCACCGCCGCCGAGCTCGTGAGGTGGCTGTGGGCCCTCGGCGCGATGTGCCGGGAGGCAACCGAATAGACATAGCCCCCGTCCCGGCGAGCCGGGCAGCCTTCGGGGATATCCCCGCTTTCGCTGGGCGCGCGGCAGCGGCCGCATGCGCGTAGTCAGACTTGGGGAGCCCCGCCGAAGGAGAGGATTGCGGGCCGCCGGAGCGGTATCCGCGGATATGAGACTGAGCCGAAGGCGTCGACGACATGCCGGGGGCGGACCGGGACGGGTTCAACGGCAGGCCCCGCCGACCGATTGCAAGCGGTCGGCGGGGCCATTGTGGCTCTTGACAGCGGATTGGGTCATATGAGCGAAAACGCCCCTAAGCGAGCAAGGTGACGTGAAAGAGGAGGGAAGCGTACTTTTGTACGCGACCGACGATTGAACGTCAGATTGCCGCTTGGGGGCGTTTGCAGCGTCGACTGGTTACGCGGTTTGGTAAAACCGCGTAACCCTAAAGCTCTAATTCATTCAAACGGAGGATCGCAACAATATAGATCTTGAGCGCCTGCTTGAGCTGTTCCTCGTTGGCGCACTCGTTGGGGCCGTGCATCTGGCCGCCCCATGCGGGCAGCTCCAGGCCGGTCTCCTCAGGGCCAAACGAGACGGCGCGGGCAAAGTTGCGCGCGTACGTGCCGCCGCCCATGGCAAAGGGCTCGGCATGCTTGCCGGTGAACTCGTTATAGGTATCGATAAGCGCCTTCACGGCCGGATCGTCGGCAGACACCGAGAACGGCACCTTCGCACGACCCACACGGCACGTCACGCCAAAACGGCCCACGAGCGGCTCGAGCTGCTCGCGGATGGTATCGGCACTCGTGCTATCGGGGAAGCGCACGTCGATGACCTGCTCGATATGGCCATCCGCCACACGGATGACGCCAGCGTTGCAGGTAAGCGGGCCAAACGCTGGGCTCGTCGCGTCGATACCCAGGCCGCGACCATAGGCATCCGCATGCACAAAGGCCAGGAACTTGACGAACTCGTGCTCGGCAGGCGTCAGCAGGCGCTCGTCGCGTGCACCAAACGCGTCCTCGGCCTCGCGCAGATACGACACGATCAGGCCGACGGCGTTGATGGTGCCCTCAGGCATCGAAGCGTGACCGCCAATACCGTGGGCGAAAATCTGCGCATGCCCGTTATCGAGTGTCGTGATCTCAAGGCGGTCGGCGTTCTCGACCGGCGCCGGCAGCTCATCGGCGGCAATCGCGAGCTCGCAGATAGACTGCGACGGAATGGCGTTGCTCGCCTCGGCACCGCTCCAGGACACAATGCGCCCGCCGTCGATCTTGGGGCTCACGAACGTCGCCCCAAACTGGCCCTTCTCAGCATTGCAGACCGGGAACTCGGCATCGGGCGTAAACAAAAAGTCGGGGTCTGCGTTGTTCTCCAGATAATGGTGAACGTCGGACATGCCCACTTCCTCATCGCAGCCCAGCAGCGCGCGGAAGGTGTAGCGCGGAACAATGCCGTGCTTGAGCAAGTAGGCGCCGGCGTAGAGTGACAATACCGCCGGGCCCTTGTCGTCAATCACGCCGCGACCGAGCAGCCAGCCCTCGCGGCGCTCCATGGTGAACGGGTCGGTGTTCCAGCCAGGGCCGGCGGGAACCACGTCCACGTGGCAGATAGTCGCGAGCTGTTTGTCGCCGCGGCCCGGGATATCGGCGATTCCCACATAGCCCTCGTCGTCGCTCGTCTGATAGCCGAGCTTCTGCGCGATGCCGAGCGCGTCACGGACCGGGCGGCCAAACGGCGCGCCGGGCTCCGCATCGGCAGAAACTGCCACGGACGGATAACTCACCAGCTGCTCGATATCGGCGACGACATCCTCCCAGACCTCGTCGACATACTCGGCAACGCTCTGCTCCACCTGATTCATGGACGACCTCCTTACCAATGAGCGGCGAGCGTGCCCGCCCCTCACATCAAATACCTATATAGCGAAAAGTTTAGCAAGCTCGGCCACCGAGTGCACCACTGCATCGGCACCCGCCGCCTCGTGCTCGCCCGGCGCCGCCGCGCCCGAATAGATACCAATGCACGGCACGCTCATCGCGTGCGCGCCCTCGACGTCGTTAAAGCGATCGCCGATCATCACGGCATCGCCCGCGGCCGCACCCAAGGCCGCCAACGCGTCGCGGACCGAATCGGCCTTGGTCTCGCGCCCCTGCGGCGGATTCATGCCAACCACCGCCTCAAACTGAGAAAGTCCCAGCTCTCCCGCCATGTCAACGCACTTTGCCTCCATGCGCGACGTCGCCACGGCCAAGCGCTTGCCCTGGGCGACCAACCCATCCAGCAGCTCGGGGATCCCGTCAAACACGGGATACTCCTCCGGTCCCAGCTCGTCAAAAAAGGCGCGGTACTCGTCGGCCACCACAAGCGACTCCTCGCGGGAGAAGCCATAAAAGTCGTGAAAACTCTTCCACAGGGGCGGCCCGATCATGCGACGCAGGTCACCCATCTGCGCCTCCGAAAACCCGCGTGCAGCCAGCGTCTTGCGCGTCGAGGTCATCACCGCCCGACCCGTATCGGCCACCGTGCCATCAAAATCAAACAGCACGACCGGCCGTTTGCATATCTCCAGCGCCTCCATCGGCATCCCTCTTCCCCAGTTGACGATTTCCACACCGACACTTCAAACTGTTGACTATTCAACAATTGAACCTAGAAATGTGGAACGACTCCACTATACTTGTCGCACTTTGCTCTCAGAAGGCGGCGCCGTCGCGCCCCAACGAAAGGTGCAATTATGTCTTTTGCCATCATAACCGACTCCACGTCGGACATCTCCCCCGCCCGCGCCCAAGAGCTCGGCATTTACGTGATTCCGCTGCATGTGATTATCGAGGGCGAGGACCTGCTCGACCAGGTGCAGATTACCGCCCAAGAGTACGTCGCCCGCATGGCCGGCTCCGAGCAGCTGCCGCACACCTCGCAGCCGAGTGCCGGCGAGTTCAAGGAACTCTTTGACCGCGTGCGCGCCGACGGCCACGATAGCGCCATCTTTATCTCGCTGTGCAGCGAGTGGTCCGCCTGCTACGCCAACGCCAGCCTGACGGCCGAGACGCACGAGCTCGACGTGCGCTGCATCGACTCGCGCACCGGCTCGGGCGCCGAGGGCCTGCTGGTGGAGTACGCGCTGGCCATGCGCGAGGACGGCCGCAGCCTGGACGAGACCGAGGCGCAGATCCGCGCGACGCTGCCCGACGCCCACCTGCTGCTGATTCCCCGCACGCTCGAGAATCTCGTTAAGAACGGCCGCGCGCCCAAGCTCGCCGGCCAGCTCACGCAAATGCTCAACATTCGCCTGGCCGTTTCGCCGGAGTGGAAATCGGGCGAGATCAAGGCCATAAAAAAGGGCCGCGGTGCCAAGCGCATCGTTACCAACACCATGGCCGATTGCCTCGCATTTTTGGCCGAGTATCCGGGCTCCAGCGTGCGCGTGCTCACGACCGGCGCCGCCGAGGAGCAGGAGCTTGTCAACGAGGCACTCGCGGGTCAGGATTACGTAGACGCCGGCACCGGCCCCATCGGCTGCACCATCGCCACCCACGTAGGCGTCGACGCCATCGCCATCAGCTACTGCCCCCGCTACCAGTCAACTCACTAGGGACGCCCACATCAGTTGCGGTGGAATAGGGACTGTTTTTGGCTTATTAGCCGCCAATCAATCCCTATTCCACCGCAACTTAGAAGCAGTTCATTTGGGACGGGGCTAAAAAGACTGGTATCAAACGTTTCAGACCAGTCTTTTAGCCCCGTCCCATTTTACCTACCCTACATCAGCCCGCTCAGGGCGATGTCGACGGCTTCGTTGAGGTCGTCGGTGATGTGGACAAGGTCTGGATCGAGTGGGCTGATCATGCCGGCATCCATCACCGGGCCGTTGAGCCAGTCGAACAGGCCCCTCGCGGTACCCACTGGACAAAAAATGGCAAATATGAGTACCGCCACCAAATTAGTAGCAGCAAAATCTCGCCGGAATTGATCATTTCGATCAATTCCACGTCTTGCCAAGGCTCAAAATTCCGTGTTTAGTGGGTTAGATATATAGAATAATGTGGAATTGGTATTCTATTCTTACCAAATGTTATGAGACTACATTAACAACAGTACTCATATTTGACGTTATTTGACCACGGAGTCATTCGAGGACCCCTCCCCACGCCGCCAACACGCCCCATAGCCGCCAAAACACCTTTAACAACAGCCGCCGCACGTTTTGGCACCGGCTAATTGCCACTCACGGATCGGTACCCCACTATTACCGAACCAAAATCGAAGTCGCATATCTCATAAAGCTGAAATGACGTACCCTCATCCCAATGAACGCTGACAAGAATGGCATTCAAATGAGCAACGCCGTGCATCAATACGCCCTTTTCGGGAACGCCTTATTCAAACTCAATAAAACGGTTGTCCACGCTTCAGATCCGCGTAAGCAGATCGTAATCTGTAGCAACGGTCCAGACATCCGTTACGCAACACTCGAAGAATGGGACAAAGCCGGCAAATCTTTCGGCGAACGTGCACAGACCGAGGGCATCGTTACCAGCGCGAGCCCAGCGCGCGACAAACTCGAGCTCTTTCGCAATCTTTTTACCGGCCGCAAAGATGTGCACGCTCACGGGTATCGCAGAAAAGACGGGGGCATCGGCTATACACCCGCCTGCGCAAATGAGTGGAAGCCAGGCATTTGCCCCAAAGCAAACCATCACAGAATTAAATGCGCTGAATGTCGCAGCCGCACATTCCTTGAGCTGAACGATGCCGCCATTATCGCCCATTTCAAAGGCAGCGACGACAGGCTCCGGGACGTCATAGGTCAATATGTTCTCGACAAAGACTGCAACACAAATGTCCTTGTCATTGATTTTGACAAAGCCGATTGGAAAGAAGCGACAAACGCTATCAGGCTTGTCGTAAAAAACCATGGAATTAACGCTGCGGTCGAGCGATCAAGGTCAGGCAACGGCGCGCATATCTGGTTTTTCTTCCTAGAACCTATAAACGCAAAGACAGCACGAGATTTCGGTAGCTGCCTTATCGCCGAAGCAGCGGCACTCAACAAGACAATCACCTTCGAAGCCTTTGACCGAATGATACCCGCGCAGTCCACCATTCCTGAAGGCGGCTTTGGAAATCTCATTGCGCTGCCCTTTCAGGGAAAAGCGCAGCGGGAAGGAAACAGCGTATTTGTTGACGAACGATTCGAGCCCTTTCCCGACCAATGGCTTTACCTTTCGCAAATCCAACTAATCTCGCGTGCGACGGTGGATCGTCTGATCGAGGACACCAAAAACAAACCGCTTGGAATAGCAACAGCTGCAGCGACAAACAAAACCAGGCGCAATGTCCAAAAGCCACGAAAGCGGCTCCCGCTCACGCCACGAGACTTCCCCTCGAACCTGCTCGTCACACAAGCCGATATGCTCTACATCCCCGAAAAGTCTCTGAGCCCGGCAGCTCAAATGGAAATCCGCAGGCTTGCGACATTTGCCAACCCGGAGTTCTTCCGTGCGCAATCTATGCATCAATCAGTATTCGGCAAACCGCGACTCATAGACCTCAGCGAACTTAGAGATGGCCGCGTCGCGATTCCCAGAGGCTGCAAAGCCCAACTTGAGCAGCTGATTCAAGAAGCCCACGTTACTGCCCATTATTCAGACGAACGTAGCACAGGCAATCCAATTGAGATGGCATTCAAAGGGACCCTTCATCCCGAACAGCAAATTGCCGCCGACCAGATGCTTGAATACGAAGACGGAATCATGTCTGCGCCAACGGGCTTCGGTAAAACCGTCATCGGAGCTTATCTTATTGCCGCCGTTGGTCTTCCGGCGCTCGTCATTGTTCCAAAGACCGCGCTCATAGCCCAATGGAAATCGCAGCTCGAACGATTTCTCGACATTACGGACACCAGAGAGCCGGTCCGAACGCCAAAAGGACGAATCAGCAAAAAGCAACCTCCCCTTATTGGACAAATCGGAGGGGGCAAAACCGCCGTCAGCGGCCTTATCGACGTCGCTTCCTTTCAGTCGCTATCTGGCAAAGACTCCCAAACCGGGGAGCCGATAGTTAAGAACCTTGTTCGTAATTACGGCCTCATTATCTGCGACGAATGCCACCATGCTGCCGCGCCACAGCTCGAGCTCGTCCTCAAGTCCGCTCCAGCCAAATATACATATGGCCTCTCCGCGACACCCGAGCGCTCCGACGGACTCACGCGGGCGCTCTCGATGCTCTGCGGCCCGCTTCGCTATGTCATCGATCCAAAAACGCAGGCAATTCAGCAGGGCATCCAGCGCATCGTTCGACCGAGATTTACCGGCATTCGGCTATCCGCCTACGAGCCGGATGCAAGCTTCAATCAGATTCTCGATATGCTGTGTGCACATGCGGCAAGAAACGAATTGATTGTCGATGACGCCCTCGAAGCAGCGTCAAACGGTCGACATCCGCTCATACTATCCAAAAGGAAAAAGCATGCTGAGGAACTGTTCAGGTTGCTTAATGATCGCAGACACGAGCCCATACTCTTAACCGGAGAAATCGGCGCCAAAGAAAGAAAAGCGATACTGAACAGTCTTCCCGGCTTTGAGCATGAACATCGAATCATCGTCGCCACCGAAAGCCTTCTGAGCGAGGGCTTCGATCTGTCCTACCTTGACACCCTTTTCATTGCCACGCCGATATCTTGGGACGGCAGCGTAACGCAGCAGGTGGGCAGACTGCATAGAAGCCACGAGGGCAAGCAACAGGTTGAGATATTCGACTACATTGACCTGTCGATACCCATGCTCGCCCGCATGTACCAGAAAAGACTCAAGACGTACGCCAAGTTGGGGTACGAAATTTATTCAGCAGAGGACAGCGAGCAACCCGATTACAACATTCTCATAGAGCCGGCAAACGCTATTGAGGCATTAATTAAAGACATCACCGGTGCCACAAAGAGTGCCTTCATAGCCGCATCCTACGCATCCGCCGCATGCCTCACGAAACTCACCACCACACTCGCAGGCGCAGCCGCCCGTGGGATTACCCTTGAGGTTTATGTTGCCTCACCTCCGCGCGATGACGCGAAAGCGATTTTTGCCGAGATGAACGTCGACTATTCCGTCAAGGCCAAAGGGCGGCTGTGCGCGGCCGTGATTGACGAGGAAACTGTCTGGTACGGGACTATCCCGCTGCTGGCATTCCCCAAGAAAGAAGACCGCAGCATCCGTTTCAAAAGCAACGAAGTCGCCGCTGAGTTTTTGAGCGAAATCCAGCAATGAGGAGAACCGGGGGCCGCAGCAGCGAACGGGGCGCGCCTATCAGTTGCGGTGAAATAGGGACTGTTTTTGGCCAATCGACCGCAAATCAGTCCCTATTCCACCGCAACTTGGAAATCGGCGATCAGCCCAGCGGACCCTGAAACAGTTCCTCATGCGAGCCCATTCTCACCAGCCTAATCACTGGGTTAGTCTTATGGGGAAGATAAAGAACGACCACATCGACCAAGCCATCGGATAGGTGGAAATCGATGTGGCCGTTGTAGTTTCCGCCCGGGTTTGAGAGCTCGTGGGCGCCATACTCCGCCGGAAGTGACCCATGAGCCACAAGCTCTGCAACCGCCGCTTTAAACTCACTTTTTAGCTGCGGATGCATGCGCATCGTTCGTTTGTAGTCCGCCTTAAATTGAGCCTCGACTTTAATCTCGAACATCGCTATTCCTCATCGAGGAATGACATAAGCTCATCAGCGTTATTGAATGACGGGCTATCGTCCGGCAAAATCCCCAACTCATGAGCCTCGGCGATCACCATGGCACGCCTCGTCGCCTCGTTGGGCATCTCCGCCCTTCCTACAATCTCAAAAGGAATCTTTCGCTGATTTACCAGCTGCCGAACGGCAAGATTGAGATAGGAATTGAGGCTGAGGCCGACCGAATCCAAGAACTCAGTCGCCTGCTCCTTGAGCCCCTCTTCGAGGCGAACCGTCGTAGGCTTAACCGTTGCAGTAGACATACGCGACCTCCTTGCCCTCGTCTTTTGCATCAGTATACCCAATATAAATGGCAACCTGACGTTAGATAGCATCAGATTGCCATGCATATTCATGTCGCGGTAGACACGATTGCTCTACATCAACCCGCTGAGCGCAATGTCAACGGCCTCGTTGAGGTCGTCGGTAATGTGTACCAGATCCGGGTCGAGCGGGCTAATCATACTGGCGCTCATTACCGGGCCGTTAAGCCAGTCGAACAGGCCCTGCCAGTACTCGGTGCCCACCAGCACAAGCGGCATGCGCTTGACCTTGTGCGTTTGCACCAGCGTGAGCACCTCGAACATCTCGTCGAGTGTGCCAAACCCGCCGGGAAAAACAATAGCGCCCGAGCTGTATTTGACGAACATGGTCTTGCGCACAAAGAAGTAACGGAAGTCCATACCAAGGTTCACGTATTTGTTGAGCCCCTGCTCGTGCGGCAGCTCAATGCCCAAACCAACTGACTTGCCGTTGACGCTCGCCGCCCCCTTATTAGCCGCTTCCATGACACCAGGACCACCGCCGGTGATAACCGCCACGCCGCGCTGGGCAATCTTACGGCCGACTGTGCGCGCCGCCTTGTAGAGCGGATCGGTCTTGGGCGTGCGGGCGCTGCCGAAGATGGTCACCGCAGGACCAAGCTCGGCAAGCGCGCCAAAGCCATCGACGAATTCTGCCTGAATACGAAGGACGCGCCACGGATCGGCATGCAACCAGTCGGTTGAATCTTCGGGCGCCAGCAGGTTGGCGTAGGTGTTGTCCTTAGGAATCATGGGGCCGCGCATAACCACGGGGCCGCGGCGGTACGTCTCGTCGTAGGCGGGCTCGCCCTCGACGTTCTCATTCTTAATCATGGGTACTCCTATCGAGAAAAAGAAAAGCGGGCGGGGTCGACGCCATGCGTCAAACACCCGCCCGAACATCAACTATTCGGTATGGTACCCACGATGCGTTATGCGCTTGCAAGGCATCGGTCAGCGGTCGCGCAGCCGACGTCAGCGAATGTGACGAGCGGCTGCCGCTCAGCCTTTGCCGTTGCCCACGCTCTGTAAGCGCGCCTGTCGCCCTTAGTAATCCACCGCGGCAGGACTATTCATCCAATCGCTCACGAATGCGCCGTAACGGCCCTCGATAATGGCCTGACGGGCACGCTGCATAAGGTTGAGCAGGTAGTAGATGTTGTGCATCGACAGCAGAATGCCGCCGAGCATCTCCTTCTGCGTGACCATGTGGCGAATGAGTGCGCGGCTGTAACCGCCCGTGCACACCGGGCAGGTGCAGGTGGGATCGATGGGGCCGTCGTCGTGCGCAAAGCGCGCGTTGCGGAAGTTGAGGCGACCCTCACTCGAAAACGCCGTGCCCATACGGCCGGTGCGCGTCGGTAGCACGCAGTCGAACATGTCGATGCCCACACCCACACCGCGCACGAGGGTGGTGGGGTTGCCGACGCCCATCAGGTAGCGCGGCTTGTGCTTGGGCATGTACTCGCTTACGAGCGGTGCCAGGGTCTCGAACATGGTCTCGTGGTCCTCGCCCACCGAGTAGCCGCCGATGCCGTAACCGGGGAAGTCGCCGCACTCCTCCAGATGGCGCAGCGAGCGCAAGCGCAGGTCCAGGTGCATGCCGCCCTGAACGATGCCAAAGAGTGCCTGGTCGTCGCGGGTATGCGCCTTATAGCAGCGCTCGGCCCACATGCTCGACAGCTCAACGGCGCGCTCAACGTAGGCGCGCGTGGCGGGATAGCCCGGGCACTGGTCCAGCTGCATGCAGATGTCGGAGCCGAGCTTCATGGCGATCTCCATGTTGTCCTCGGGTGTCCAGAACACGTGGCGGCCGTCGTAATCGTTGACGATAAAGCGCACGCCCTCGTCAGTGAGCTTGACGGCATCGTTGTGACTGAAGACCTGGAAACCGCCCGAGTCGGTGAGGATAGGGCCGTGCCAGTTCATAAACTTGTGCAGGCCGCCCAGCTCGGCGATGGTGTCCTCGCCGGGACGCATGGACAGGTGATAGGTATTGGCAAGCACGATCTGGGCGCCGAGCTGTTTGACGGTCTCGGTAGGAATGCCCTTGACGTTTGCCTTGGTGCCCACGGACATGAAGATCGGTGTCTCGATGTCGCCGTGCGGGGTGTGCAGCACGCCGGCACGCGCATGCGTCGTCGGGTCCTCGGCGATCAGGTCGAATTTAAAAAGGCTCTGGTCCATAAACTGGAACTCCTTGGTTGCGGTTCATACGCAAACCATTATACGGGCAACCCGCAAAGAGCACCGACTCGACAGAAACTGGTGCAAAGGAAACCTGCCCCTTGCGACAACGGATCATTTCCGACAGCCAAGGGAACACCGTTGTTTTGGCAACGACAGACACTATGACCCAATCCGAGGGCACTAAAAAGATAGGAGCCCCCGCTCGTGACCGCGGGTCGGGGCTGCGACAATGATGTCGAAGTGCCATAGGCGCAGCCGCGCCGCAACGAGGTTGGGAGGCTCCCATGCCAAAGTATTCTACCGCGTTCGGGATGGACGTCCACCTGAGGTCGACCACCGTCTGCGCCCTCGACGCGGACACCGGCGAGGCCGTGACGAGGAGGTTCCCCGGCAACCCCTGGGGCGAGATCGCCGGGTGGATGGATGGGTTCCCCGGGCCGTCGCTCGCGGCCTACGAGAGCGGCTACCTCGGCTTCGCCCCGCAAAGGGAGCTCGCCGGGCTCGGCGTCGAGTGCGTCGTCGCCGCGGTCTCGAAGATCCCCAGGTCGGCCGCCGACTCGGCCTCCAAGAACGACAGGGACGACGCCGCCAGGATGGCCAAGGCGATACTCGCCCACGACATCTCCCCCGTATGGGTCCCCTCCCCCGAGGTCGAAGGCATCAGGGACCTCGCCGGCGCCTACGACGGGGCGACCGCGCGCCTGGCGACCGCCAAGCAGCGGCTGCTCGCCTTCCTCGCAAGGCGGGGGTTCGTCTACGGCGGCACCACGCCCGCCGGCAACCCGAGGAAGTACTGGGCCTACGACTTCCTGAGGTGGCTCGACAAGGTCAGGCCGGAGGGCGATGGCGGGGTTCGGGCGCTCGCCGCCCTGAGGAACGAGGTCGAGGCCGCGGCGGAGGCCCGGTCGGACCTGCTCTCCGAGTACAGGGCGGCCGTGGATGCCAGCCCGATCGCCGCGGAGGTGGCCGCCCTCCAGTCGATCAAGGGCTGCGCCTTCGCGCTGGCCGCGGCCTTCTCGGCCGAGGTCGGCGACTTCACGAGGTTCCGCTCCGGAAGGCAGGTCACGGCCTACTTCGGCCTCGCGCCGAGCCAGAGGTCGAGTGGCGGCTCCGTGCGGCTCGGAGGCATCAGCGGTGCGGGCAACGCGCTCGTGAGGAAGCTGGCCGTTGAGGGCTCATGGTGCTACGCCGCGGCACGGCACCAGCCGAAGCTCATGCCGAGGGACACGGGCGTGCCCCTCGAGATAAGGATGCACGGGAGGAAGGGGTCCGAGCGGCTCCTGCGGCGGCGCGAGGAGATGCTCGCCCGCGGCGTGCCCGCGGCGAAGGCCAACGCGGCCACCGCGGCCGAGCTCGTGAGGTGGCTCTGGGCCCTCGGCATGATGTGCCGGGAGGGCGCGGAATAGACATGGCCCCCGTCCCGGCGAGCCGGGCGGCCTTCGGGGACACCCCCTATTTCGCTGTGCGCGCGGAGCCCTCCGCATGCGCCTCGACAGACTTGGGGAACCCCGCCGAAGGAATGGAGTGCGGGCCGGCAGAACGGTATCCGCGGATATGAGACTGAGCCGAAGGCGTCGACGACATGCCGGGGGCGGACCGGGACGGGTTCAACGGCAGGCCCCGCCGACCGATTGCAAGCGGTCGGCGGGGCCATTGTGGCCATTGACAGCGGATTGGGTCATATGAGCGAAAACCCGCCAGAGCGAGCAAGGTGCCTTCAAGCAAAATGGCGCCGCAGGTTGAGCATAAGTCAGCGAGCGGGCCGCATTTGAGACAAGGTGACGTGAAACGAAAGGGCGCTGACCTTCTGGTCGCGCCCTTGAAGTTGAACGTCAGATTGTCCAAATGCGGCCCGCGCAGCGTCGAGCCGTTACGCGGTTTGGTAAAACCGCGTAACCCCTACGGCCGCTGGCCCATGCCACCCTCGAGGGTGACGGTCTCGCCGTTCATGTACTTAAAGTCGGGACCGCAGAGCTGAACGACCACGCGGCCGATTTCCTTCTCGACGTCGCCGTAGTGACCAGCCGGCGGCATGTGGACGTTGGCCTTGAACGCCTCGGGATAGGCATCCTGGAAGTTCTCGAGCGCAGCGGTCCAAGCAAGCGGGCACACGATGTTGACGTTGATGCCGTCCTTGCCCCACTCGTTGGCGGCAACGCGGGTCAGGCCGCGGATGCCCTCCTTGGCGGCAGCATAGCTGCACTGGCCATAGTTGCCAAACAGGCCGGCGCCCGAGGCAAAGTTGACCACGGAGCCCTTGGTCTCCTTCAGGTGCGGATAGGCCTTCTGCATGTACAGATAGGTAGCATACAGACCGGAGTAAATGGCCAGGTTAAACTGATCCATGGTGTGATCGGCGATGGTCACGCCCGAGGCGCTAGCCTGAGCATTGTTGACGACGGCGTCGATGCGGCCGAACTCCTCAATGGCCTTGTCGATGACGTTCTGGACGACGGCCTCGTTGTCCTGACCAGCCGAGACATCGGCCTGAACAGGCAGAACCTTGACACCGTACTCGGCCTCGAGAGACTCCTTGGCGGCCTCGAGCTTGGCGACGTTGCGGCCGGTGATGACGAGGTTCGCGCCCTCCTTGGCAAATGCGATATCGATGCCGTAGCCGATGGAGCCAGCGGAACCGTCCTTAAGCGTGGCCTTGCCGCCGCCGGTGACGATCACGGTCTTACCAGTGAAAAGTCCCATACAAAGTCCTTTCAAATCGCGACGGGCACGCCCGCCGACTGCGCGTATCCAACTTCACGCGCCAAAAGCTGAGATGCAACTTTAGCGTGTTCAAGCAAAAATAAAAGACCGCGGTAGGCGAACGGCACCACGTAGTTCGGCGAAGGGATTGTCAAGTACAAACTGGATAAAACGGCCGAGTTATTGTTATCAGATCGAGCCATCGAACACGTTTTGAAACTTTGCTGCGGCGCGCGGGATGTCGGCGCGAGACCTTATCATAGGGTGACAAACAACGATGAGGAGCACATGCCTATGACAGACGAGCTGGACCCCCAGACTCAAGAGCATATTGATCATTCCGCAAACGCCGTCGACGACTGCGATACTCCTACCTGCGTCGACGCCTCCACCGATGCGCCCGCCACCGCAGATGCGCCCGCTGCCGCAGATGTGCACGCTGCCGCAGATGTGCACGCCGATGCGGATAAAGCAACAGACACAGACGATACTGTCGAGCATGACGAAAGCGAGCAGCCGGAGCCGAGCGATGCCGAACCCGACACAGACCCCGCGCCACAGGCGGCAGGCCCCATCGAGGTGTCTTCGGAAGAAGAGCTCGATGCCGTCATGGACTCCATGATGGATGCCGTCAAAGCGATGAAAGACGCCGTCGCCGATGCCGATATTGATGCCGAGGAAGAGGAGGCCGCCGAGGCGGCCTCGACCTTTGTGCCCGGCGAGACTCCGGTTGCCGACCAGGGCAGTACCATGCCCTCGTTTCTCCAGCTCGAGCACCCCACGATTGGCGCCGATGCGGTCGATCCGCACGCAGCAGGCTTTTCTGTGGTCGAGGGCGGTACCGGCAATATCGCCGCGCCGCAGACTGCCGATGCGGACGCTGCCGACACCACTCGCCCGACCGCCCCGCACTCCCCCGCCGCGAGCCGCGATCTGGGGACCGCTGTCTCGAACACCGCGAACGCCGTGGGCACCTTTATCGCCCAGGGCGCCTCGGCCATGCGCGAGATGAACGCCGCGAAAAAGGCACTTGCCGATGCCCGCGCCCACCTGACCGAACTTGAGCAGCGCATTGCCGATCAGGCCGAGGAACTCGAGACGCGCCAGGATATCGCAGGCCGCTACGACCAGATCGTCGCCGACCAGCGCCAAGCGATTGCTACAGCGCAAAAGGCCGCCGCGGCAGCCGAGATTGACCGTGATGCCCACGCCGCCAAAGCGACAGAGCTCAAGGGTCAGTTCGAACAAATGAAGACAGAGGATGACGCGACTGAGCTCCGCCTGAAGGCCGCGCTCGACGCCGTGGAGGCCCGCGAGGCAAGCTCTCGCGAGACCGGCAACCGCCTCGTTCGACGTCTTGAGGATTCCAAGCGCATCCGCGACAAGGTGAAGGCCGAGCGAGACGCCGGCATTGCGGCCGCACAACAAACCGTCGACGCCACGCGCGCCCAGCTCGAGACGCTGCGTCATGAGTATGCCGAGCTGCAACGCAATCCCTCGGCAAATCCCGCCAACTATACGGTGCGCACCAGCGAGCTCTCGATGCAGATCTCCGACACGGCAGATGCCCTGCGAAAAGCCGAAGAAGATGTCCCGCGCATCACCGCCGACCTTGAGCACTCGCTTGCCGCAGCCGAGCAGGCCGTCGAGCAGGCTCAAGCCCCCATTGCCGAAGCCAAACGCGCACACCAAGCCGTGACGACTGAGGCCGATGCCGCGCGCGACGAGCTGCAGACGGCGAAAACTGCCGCCACGACGCGCCAGCGCGAACTGCGCGAGAAGATAGCCGCCGAGGACAAGGCACGCCGCGACCAAGAGCAAAGCATCGCCAACGCCCAAGCAGATGCCGCACATGCACAGTCGATCATCGAGCAGGCGACCGAGGTGCATGACCATCCAGAGATCACTGAGTCGCTTGCAGGATCCTTGGCCCGAGACAAAGCCGAACACGCCGAGACCGAGCAAGAAGTCGCCCAGCTCGAGGCCACCGAGGACGCGGTGCGCGAGCGTACCCGCGACTCACGCATCAAATTCACTGGCGCCATCGTCTGCATCGTCGCCGTGATTCTGGCAATCATCCTGATCTGGCTGTTCGCGAGCAAGTAAACCAGCTGCCAAAAAACGCCTCAACTCAGTTGCGGTGAGAAAGTTTCTGTTTAGCCCCAAAAAGGCCAATTCAAGAACTATCTCACCGCAACTTATTTAGATCGACGCAAGGCAACCTATCCCTCTTGCACCGATCTCTTGACATAAGGACTGTCCCCAGGTGCCGGCACAAAAGGAACGTCCCCAAGTGCCAAGTGCCGTAAGAGTGTCCCCTTTGACTAGTCATTTAAGAACGTCCCCAATGACTACCCAATGACTACCCAATGACTACAGCGACAACCACGGCAACGCCGATGTTTTGGCAACGACAGCGAGCGGGCCGCATTTGAGACAAGGTGACGTGAAACGAAAGGGCGCTGACCTTCTGGTCGCGCCCTTGAAGTTGAACGTCAGATTGTCCAAATGCGGCCCGCGCAGCGTCGAGCAGTTACGCGGTTCGTAGAACCGCGTAACTAACAAATGAGCATCGCGTCGCCAAAGCTGAAGAAGCGGTAGCGCTCCTCGATGGCAGCGGCGTAGGCATCCATGATCTGGTCGCGGGTGGCAAGCGCGCTCACGAGCATCATGAGCGTGGAGCGCGGCACATGGAAGTTCGTGATCAGCGCGTCGACCACGTGATAGGTCGAGCCGGGCATGAGGTAAAGCTGCGTCGTGGCGTTCTCGCGCACCACGATGTCACCGCGGCCAAGCGTATCGGCCCCGTCCTCGCGGCCTTCAAAATAGCGCGCCGTCACGGCCGGATCGGACACCGGCGCGTCCGTGTCAAACGCGCTCTCGAGCGAGCGCACCGCGGTAGTGCCGACGGCGATCACACGATGACCCTCGGCCTTGGCCTTATGCACGGCGTCGACAACCTCCTGCGACACGTGGTAGCGCTCGGTGTGCATGACGTGCTGCGTGGGGTCGTCCTCCTCCACCAAGCGGAAGGTATCGATGCCCACCTCGAGCTCGACGGCGGCAAACTTGGCACCCTTGGCCTCGATAGCGGCCATGAGCTCAGGAGTAAAATGCAGGCCCGCCGTGGGAGCGGCAGCCGAGTGCTCCTCCTTCATGGCGTACACGGTCTGATATTTCTCGGGATCGCCCTCGTAATCGGTAATGTAGGGCGGCAGCGGCACGTGACCGGCAGCATGGATGGCCTCGTCAAGCGCGCGCGGCTCGCCGGCGGCATTGCAACCGGCCGGCTCAAAACGCACCAGGCGGCCGCCGCGACTATCGGTGACAAAGTCGACGACCTCGGCCGTCAGCACCACGGGAGCCCCCTCGGGCGCATGAGCGCCACCGGCGCGATACTCAATCTGAGCACCGGGCTTCAGGCGCTTACCCGGCTTGACCAAGCACTCCCAAACATGGCCCAGCGGGTCAACATCCTCGCGGCGCTTGAGCAGCAACGTCTCGACCACGCCGCCCGAGCCCGTCTTGCGACCGATAAGACGGGCCGGCATCACGCGCGTCTGGTTGATGACGAGCACGTCGCCCGGCTCGATATAGTCGATGATGTCACGGAAGATGCGGTGCTCGACGGTGCCGCCATGCCCTAACGGCGTTCCTGTCTCGGAGCCTTTGCGATCAACCACCAGCAGGCGGCAGGAGTCGCGCGGCTCGGCAGGCGCCTGGGCGATGAGCTCTTCGGGCAGGTTATAGTCAAAATCATCGGTACGCATAGACACGTCGGATTCTCCTTATATAGCTAAAGTCCGCTCTACATCCTAGCAGGCTGACGTCCCAAGTGAACTACTTTTTGGCGGCTTTGCGCTCGTCGCGGATGCGGGCGCGGTCCATGGCCGCCTCGACGGCCGAGAAACGGCAGCCGCAGTAGTTCTGCCGATACATGCCCAGCTCGCGCGAACGACGTGTCGCCTCGGGGTAATACGTGCGAAAATCGCGAATCACCGGAGTGAGACCGCGGGCAGCAGCCAGACGCTCCAACACATCATTGCAGGTTTCGAACAACTGGTACGGCGAGACGGCGAGCGTCGTGCCCACAAACTCAAACCCGCGCTCCTGGGCCACACGACACGCCTCGGCCAGACGCAGGGCATAGCACGCGCGACAGCGACGAGGTCGATCGGCGCCCAGCGGGGCCACGCCGGCCTCCCAGCGCTCGCGGTCCTCCCCCGCCTCGATAAGCTCGATGTCGCCATCGGCACACCACCGGCGCAGCTCGTCCAGGCGACGCTGCCATTCATCGTGCGGCTGAATATTGGGGTTGGTCCAGCAAATCGTGGGCTCAAACCCTTCCTCGCGCAGCAGGCGGACCGGCTCAAGCGAGCACGGCGCGCAGCAAGCGTGCAACAACAACGGCTTCATCAACATCTCCTCACCCGAAAAAGCGCACGCCAAAGGACGTGTCCTCGCAGGCGACAATGCGGCGGTCGCGCAGGATGGTCCGCACGTAATACCAGTCGCCCACACAGCCCGACAAATGCAAGCCGGCCGCCAGGCAGCACATCAGCGGATAGCCCGAAAACGCAAACCCCAGGGCAAACGCCGCCGTCACAACAACCGTCGGCGCCAGGCAAACTGCCACGTACCGCCGGCGCGAATAGACCACGCCCTCGGCGCAGGCATAGATCATCGCCGTCTCGCGATTCGCCCCAAAGGTCACCTTCGCGCCCGCAGGCGCCAGAAGCTTAAATAACACACCGTGCACCAGCTCGTGCACGGCAAATGACGCCACCGAAACCGCAGCCAAGCCGACTATCCAGCCCAAAACCGCCGTCCAGCCGCCCGCGTCCGCCACATCCAAGTCTGCGGGCCCGCCCAGCAGCATAAACACCGGCACCAGGCACACGGCAAATGCGCCAAGCACTGCCATCCCCCACACAAAGCAGGCGCGCAGAAAATCCTCGTCCTCAAACGCATGTATGTTGGAAATCTCATTCATAGCATCTTAGGATAGCGCCCCTGCCACGTACCCGTCCGCATGTGCGATAATGTCGAATGATATGCACGAATTGACCACCGCGTCGTCAGGCCTTGCGCCCGGCCGCGCTCTCACCATATGCGAAGGAGTCCCATGGCATCCAAATACTCCATGAACGACCGTCCCAGCTGGCCTCGCCGCGCCATCGTTACCGCCGGCGAGCCCTACGGCAACAAGGGCCTTCACTTTGGCCACGTTGGTGGCGTCTTTGTCCCGGCCGACTTCTTCGCCCGCTTCCTGCGCGACCGTCTGGGCCGCGAGAACGTCATCTTCACCTCGGGCACCGACTGCTACGGCTCGCCCATCATGGAGAGCTACCGCAAGCTCAAGGAGAACGAAGGCTACGACAAGTCCATCGGCGAGTACGTCGAGTCCAATCACTCCCGCCAGGCCGCGACCCTCAACAACTACAACATCAGCTGCGATATCTACGGCGGCTCGGGCCTTGAGCCGGCTGCGCAGATTCACAACGAGGTGACCGCCGAGATTATCGAGCGTCTGCACGAACAGGGCACCATCTCCAAGCGCTCCACGCTGCAGTTCTACGACGCCAAGGCCGGCACGTTCCTCAACGGCCGCCAGGTGATCGGCCGCTGCCCCATCCAGGGCTGCAAGTCCGAGAAAGCCTACGCCGACGAGTGCGACCTGGGTCACCAGTTTGAGCCCGAGGAGCTCATCGCGCCCAAGAGCCAGCTCACCGGCGAGGTGCCCGAGCTGCGCCCGGTCGACAACCTCTACTTCGACCTGCCGGCCTACCTCGACTTTATGAAGACCTACACCGCCAAGCTCGCCCAGAACCCGCAGGTTCGCTCCGTGGTCTCCAAGACCATGGAGGAGTGGCTGCTGCCGGCACAGATCTACATCCAGAACAAGTTCCGCGAGGCCTTCGACGCCGTCGAGGATCAACTGCCCGAGCACACCGTGCTGGAGCCCGAGGGCAACAAGAGCAGCTTTACCGTCACCTTCCCCAGCTGGAAGGAGCGCGACGACGCCCACGCGGTGCTCGCCAACGGCGGCGTGCGCTTCCGCAGCGGCAAGGCGCTCGTGCCCTTCCGCATCACCGGTAACATCGACTGGGGCGTTCCGGTGCCCGAGGTCGACGGCGTGAACGACGTCACCTGCTGGTGCTGGCCCGAGAGTCTGTGGGCGCCCATCAGCTACACCCGCACCGTGCTCGCCCGCGATGCCCGCGCCGCCGGCGTAACCGAGGGTATCGCCGCCCAGGACGCCGCCCTCATGGGCGAGCCCGCCGCCGATTCCACGCAGGTCCCCGCGCCCACCTATCAGCACAGCTCACTCGACTGGCGCGACTGGTGGTGCTCTGACGACGCTCAGATCTACCAGTTCATCGGTCAGGACAACATCTACTTCTACTGCATCGCGCAGACCGCCATGTGGGAGGCCCTGGGCTGGGACCTCACGCAGAGCACCGTCAGCGCCTGCTACCACCTGCTCTACATGGGCAAAAAGGCCAGCTCGTCCTCGCAGACGCCTCCCCCGCCGGCAGACGACCTGCTCAACCACTACACCTGCGAGCAGATGCGCGCGCATTGGCTGTCGCTCGGCCTTTCCGAGAAGCCGGTGAGCTTTAGCCCCAAGGCATACGACACGCGCGTGACCGGCAAGGACAAGGACGGCAACGAGGTGCGCGCCTGCGACGACAAGCGCGTTATCGATCCGGCCCTTAAGGAGAGCGCCCTTTTGACCGGCGTGTTCAACCGCCTGGCCCGCAGCTGCTTCTACGGCGTCGCCGTCAAGGAGGGCGACGAGAGCCCCTATCGCAACGGCTGCATTCCGGCCGGTGCCGCCTCTGCTGCCGTGGTCGAGGCTGCCGAGCAGGCCGCCCTTGCCTTTGAACAGGCCATGTACAAGTTCGAGACGCACCGTGCGCTCGCCGTGTGCGACGACTACCTGCGCGCCGCCAACAAGCGCTGGAGCGACGCCTCCAAGGCCGCCAACAAGCTCGAGGGCGAACCAGCCAACGCCGCCATGAAGCAGGCCCTGGTCGACGCCTTTACCGAGCTGCGCGTGGCGACCGTCCTGATGCACGGCATCGTCCCGGCCGGCTGCGAGCTCATCTGCGAGTACTTCGGCATCGATCCGGTCGCCTTCTTTAGCTGGGACAACATCTTTGCCTCCATGGACGAGTTTGTGGAGAGCCTGGGTGAGAAGCCCGGCGAGCACCGCGTGAAGCCGCTGCCCCCGCGCTTCGACTTCTTCAGCAAGCACGAGAGCCAGTACTAGGCAAACGCAACGCGCCCGAGAATGATTATTCTGGGACGGGGATTAAAAAATCATTCCCGGGCGCCACAGTACAGTCATTTTGTGACGGAGTCATGGAATGATTTTTTAATCCCCGTCCCAGAATAATCATTTAGGTGGAAGGAAAGACGGATGTCCAAGCCGCGTCGTCGTAAGCAGAAAAAGCAGGTCAAGGCCGAGCTCAAGCTCAGGCAGTTTGCCGCTACCGAGCTTTCCGACCAGCTTGCCGCCCAACACTCCGCCGCCGACCTGCCGCGCTTTATGGTCGACACGGTCGCCGGCGCCTATGCCCCCGCCGATGCCGAGCTCATTATCGAGGGCTTCGGCGCTGCGGCCACACGCCCGGTCACGCTGCGCGCCAACACGCTCAAGGCGACTGCCGAAGACATCGCCGCCGCACTCGACGAGGCCGGCATCGCCCACCAAACCGTTGCCTGGTACCCGGACGCTTTCATCCTGTCCGAGGCCCAGGTTTCCGACCTGTGGGACCTCGACATCTACCGCGACGGCAAGATTTACTTGCAGAGCCTGTCGTCCATGATGCCACCGTTGGCCCTGGGCGCTCAAGCCGGCGAGGACATCCTGGACATGTGCGCGGCCCCCGGTGGCAAGACGACGCAGGTCGCCGCCCTCACCCAGGGCCAGGCACACCTCACGGCCTGCGAGATGAGCATTCCCCGCGCCGAGAAGCTCGAAGCCAACCTCCACCGCCAGGGCGCCAAAAACGTGCCCGTCATGCGTATCGACGCACGCGAGCTCGACGAGTTCTTCCGCTTTGACCGCATTCTGCTCGACGCCCCCTGCACCGGCACGGGCACCGTCATCAGCGGCAACGAGAAAAGCCTGCGCGGCCTGACCGAGCAACTGCTTGGCAAGTGCGCCCGCTCGCAGCGCGCGCTTCTGGACCGCGCCATGGGCGCTCTCAAGCCGGGTGGCACGCTCGTCTATTCCACCTGTTCGATCATGCCGCAGGAAAACGAGGACGCCCTGCAAGAGGCCCTCGACAAGCATATGGACTGCGAGCTCATTCCCCTCGACGGCACGCCGAGTGAAAGCGAAGCACGCCGCGCCCAGGAAGCCAGTGAGGAGCCGCGCATCGAGTCCAACGCTCTCACCGAGGCAATCGCAGCGGGTCAGGTATCGGCCATCACCAACGGCATGCCCGGCACGCTCACCATCCCGCCCAGCCGCGACTTTGAGGGCTTCTACATTGCCCTGATCCGAAAACGCAGCTAGCGCACGGATCCAAAACTCAACAAGCTATTTCTGTGCGCGTTTGCCCTGCTGGTCGCGATGCTGTTTAAGCATCGCACGCTCCTTGCGCTCGGCCCTTTTGCCCTTAATGGCCGTGACCACAAAGTAGATGACCGCGGCGGCAACGATTGCGCCCACACACAGGCCAATCGAGCCAAACATTGCTGTCAATTCCATACCGCGTCACCTCTCTTTTAAACGGGACTTTCAAGATAGCACCTCGATCCCCGCCACCACAGCTCCTTCACGTTCGCCGGCCCTTCGGTCTAACGGATGGCGCGGCGGGGAAAAATCAACTCGTCAAACGATTTAGCATTCGCAATTCCGGCTGCATAGCGCCGGCCGTTATCACATAGAATCGAGCCTCCATGGATACCCTCAACGATCTAAATGAGCGCGTCGACGCCTTCGTCGGCACCAGCTCCTTCGACACGCCTGCCGCGGCAAACGACCAAGCTCCCATCGATGTACCTGCCGAGGTTCACGAGGACATCGTCGCCTCGGTCGATTTTTCCGAGGTCGAGCTCGCAGACGAGTTCACCGAGCCCCAGGTAGCCGTGACCCCCAACGGACTGCTCCCCATGGAGCCGCTGCCCATCGACGGGCGTTTGCGCAAGGCGGCCCTTCGCATGCCCGACGAGATCGAGGAGGCCAGCGGCTTTACGCTCTTCGGCCGACGCATCAAGTCGCTCATTTACACCACCGACGTCGCGGTTATCCGCAACTCCAACGCCGATGCCGTCTTTGCGGTCTACCCTTTCACGCCGCAGCCCGCCATTACGCAAGCGCTGCTGACCGTCGCCGAGTGCCCGGTCTTTGTAGGCGTGGGCGGCGGAACTACGACCGGTAAGCGCTCCGTGCAGATGGCAGCCGTCTCCGAGATGCAGGGCGCGGCGGGCTGCGTGGTCAACTCCCCCGCTACTGCCGAGATGGTAGAGCACATCACCAACATCGCCGACATCCCCGTCATCGCCACGGTCGTTCGCTGCGACGATGATGCTCACGCCAAGGTGCGCGCCGGCGCCAAGATTCTCAACATCGCCGCCGGCAAGAACACACCCCAGGTCCTGCGTGAACTGCGCGAGCACTATCCCAACCTGCCGCTCATCGCACCGGGCGGCAAGACGCCCGAGAGCATCCGTGAAACCATCGCCGCCGGCGCCAACGCCATCATCTGGACGCCGCCTTCGGCCCAGCAGCTACAGACCGACATGATGCAGCGTTATCGCAAGATGAAGGAAGACGCCACACCTGTCATCTCGCGCGACGATGTGCCCATTATCGACCAGGTCGCCGCCGCCGAGGTCAGCCAGGTCGAGAACATGAATCCTGACGTGCCGATTCCCGACGAAGTCATCGAGCGCATCGCTTCGATCCACGAGCGCGTCGAGGAGCATCGCGCCAATCGCGGCCTCAAGCCGTCACTGCACGGCTTTTTCTTCCGCGGAAAGAAACGCTAGCCGCAACAGCAAGGCCCGCCCCACAAACGTGAGACGGGCCGTTTTCGTTTGAGCAATCATGCAGCGACGTGATGGGGCAAATTAATCCACGCGCTTGTCGCCCATAAAGAAGAGCGCCACCGTACCAGGTCCGGTATGCGAGCCAATCAGAGTACCGATGTCATTGATCTCAATCTTGCCTTTAAGCTGCGGAACCTGTTCCTCAATCAGCGCCGCAACTGCCTCGGCATCCTCGCGGCACGCCGAGTGCGACATGATGCACTTACCCGAATAATCCGCACCGTCCAGCACGTGTGCCATCATGGTCTTAGCCATCTCGGAAATCGCGCGCTTCTTAGTGCGAATCTTCTCACGTGGCGACAGCTTACCTTCGCAATCGACCGTCATAAGCGGGCAAATCTTGAGCGCCGTGCCGATGATCGCGCTCGCGGCCGAAATGCGACCGCCGCGCAGGTAGCTCGACAGATCGGTCGAGAAGAACCAGTGGTGCAGGTTGAGTTTATGCTCCTCAATCCAAGCGGCCGTCTCGTCGAGTGAAGCCCCGCTATCGCGCACGTCGGCGGCATATTCCAGCAACAGACCAAAGCCCGAAGACGCCCCCAGCGAATCGATGACGCGCACCTTGCCGCCCTGGGGATAGCGATCCGCGAGCATCTGCGCCGCGACGCAGGCCGATCCATACGTGCCCGAAATACCCGACGACAACGTCAGGTGCAGCACGTCTTTACCCTCGGCAACAAACGGCTCCCAAAACTCCTCGTACTCGCCCACGCTCACCTGAGACGTCTTGGGCATGGCGCCCGCGGCAATCTGGGCAAAAAACTCGTCCGGCGTAATCGACTGATACAGATCGTCCGTATAGACAACATCGTCGATCTCGTAATGAAAATACGCGACGGGAATATTGCGCGATTCAAAGAACTCACGGGTTCGGTCGGCGGCGGATTCACAGGTCAGGACAAAATCACTCATATGAGGCTCCTTACTCATTGCTGCGCAAATTATCGCACAGTGAGCCTACATGCGGTACATATGTCCACTATTTACCAAATCGAACCAAATATAGTGAACATCTTTACCACCATCGTCTCCACCGGCCCCACGCATAAATATCTGAGAAAACACCCTCTGTCGTCTCCACCCAACCGCCATATCTACCTCAACTAAATCGATTTACCAAACCGTTCAGCCGACAATTCAGCCGCTGGCGCAAAATCGAAACAAAAGCGGCGCATACTGGTAAACGTTTGACGCTGTTTATCAGTTTTACCAGCCCCATCGGAAGGTGTTTCATGGTCGCATTCGATCGCAACCCGCAAGACTTCAAGTATCTGCGCCTGCTTTCGAGACAGTTCCCCACCGAACAATCCGCGTTTACCGAGATCATCAATCTCTCGGCCATCCTCAACCTGCCCAAAGGCACCGAGCATTTTATGAGCGACGTGCATGGTGAGTACGAAGCCTTTATGCACATCCTCAACAACTGCTCGGGCGTCGTGCGCGAACATGTCGACGAGATCTTTGGCGACACGCTCTCCTTTGACGAAAAGGGCGAGCTGTGTACGCTCATCTACTACCCGCGCGAGAAGATCGACCTGGTCCGCAGCCGGCGCGAGGACTCGCCAACCTGGTACAAGACGATGCTTGACCAGCTCATCATGGTCGCTCGCTCACTTTCAAGCCGCTACACGCGCTCCAAGGTGCGTAAGGCCATCCCGCGCGACTACGCCTACATCATCGACGAGTTGTTGCACACGCACCCGGACGAGAACAACTATCGCGTGCGCTATCACGAGCGCATCGTGGAGTCCATCCTGGAGACCGCCAGCGCCGACGACTTTATCGAGTCGCTCGCCTCGCTCATCAAGCGCCTGGCCGTCGACCACCTGCACCTGGTGGGCGACATCTTCGACCGCGGCGGCGGCGCGGCCAAGATTATGGACCGTCTGCTCACCTACCATTCACTCGACATCCAGTGGGGCAACCACGACTTGCTGTGGATGGGCGCTGCGGCCGGTGAGCCCGCCTGCATCGCCACGGTGTTGCGCAACAACCTACGCTACGACAACTACGAGATCCTGGAGAACGACTACGGCATCTCGCTGCGTGAGCTTGTCGCCTTTGCCGATGCCACCTACACCGCCGGTGAGTCCATCACCCCGCTGATCAAGGCCATCAACGTGCTGCTCTTTAAGCTCGAGGGCCAGATTATCCAGCGCCACCCCGAGTTCGATATGACCGACCGCCTGTTACTCGACAAGATCGACCACGACACCGGCACGGTCACGCTCGCCGACGACAGCGTGTGGCCGCTCACGACCAACGACTTCCCCACCGTCGACCCGGCGGACCCCTACACGCTCACGTCTCAGGAGCAGCACATCATCGACAAGCTCGTGTCAGAGTTTGTCACCGCCGATCACCTGCATCGCCATATCGATTTCCTCTATTCCCACGGCTCGATTTACAAGGTCGCCAACGGCAACCTGCTCTTCCACGGCTGCGTTCCGCTCAACGAAGACGGCACCTTTAGCAGCATGAACTGCCTGGGCACCTGGCACGCTGGCCGCGATTATCTCGATTTTTGCGACCACATCGCCCGCCGCGCGTGGCGCGTGGGCGACCGCGATGCCCTCGACTGGATGTGGTACCTGTGGATTGGCTTCAATTCACCCGCCAGCGGACGCCTGGTGCGTACCTTTGAGCGCGCCTATATCGCCGATAAGAGCACCTGGGTCGAGCCGATGGACCCGTACTTTACGCTTACCAAGTCGCCCTCGGTCTGCGATGATATCATGCGCGAGTTTGGCGTCGCGCCCATGGCATGCTCGCCGACCGGCCACATCATCAACGGCCACACGCCCGTTAAAACCACCAAGGGCGAGCAGCCCATCCGCGCCGAGGGCAAGCTGCTGGTCATCGATGGCGGCTTCTGCCGCGCTTACCATCCCAAGACGGGCATCGCCGGCTATACGCTCATCTCGAGCTCGCGCGGCTGCCGCCTCAAGTCGCACCGGGCCTTTACGACGGTTGCCGAGGCACTCACGCGCAACGTGGACATCGAAAGCGAGACCAACCGTTTTGACCAAGCGGACCGTCGCCGCATGGTGAGCGACACCGATACTGGCGCCAAGATCCGCAGCCAAATCCAAGACCTGCGTCAGCTGCTCGATGCATATAGAAACGGTGCTATCGAGGAGCGCGCCTAGCACCACCCGCGGGGATTGGCTAAACTTGCTGAGTTTGTCATCCCCGCGGCGCTTCGGCGCCAGCTTAAGGCAGGTACCATGCAAAAGCTCCTTGCGCAGATCATGAAATTTGGCGTCGTCGGTGTCATTGCCACGGTTATCGACTTTGGCATTATGAATCTGCTCCACTACGGTCTGGGCCTCAACATCCTAATCGCCAACACCAGCGGCTTTATCATCTCACTCATCTTTAACTACCTCGCAAGCATGAAGTACGTGTTTGCGCACAAGGAAGGCATGAGCCGCCGCCGCGAGTTCATCATCTTTGTCGTGCTGTCCGTGATCGGTTTGGTGCTCAACGACGGCATCGTGCTGGCGCTCAACGCCGGCCTGGGACTCGAGGCCAATATCGCCAAGATCTGCGCCACCGCGCTTGTCATGGTCTACAACTTTGTGACCCGAAAAATCTTCCTGGAGGGCGACGAGACAAAATAGCTCGAAACCCCTGCAGCATTACGGCGCCCACGGACGACGCGCACTCAGCGCAGTATCGTCCGTGGGTGTCGCTCGTTTACGGGCAAATATTTTACGTTTGCGGATTAGCTCTTGAAAATTTGGCGAGTTCATATAGTTATTGGCAAAGACCTTACGTTTCCCTTGTAAAAGCTCTAAAGTATCCTCTGCTCGATTCATCAACGCATTGGATGTGATTACGTGCGCAAGGCGCTGGCACAACCTCATACCAAGCAGTTCCTCAAGTTTGCTGTCGTGGGTCTTATCTCCTTTGGCATCGACTGGGGCATGCTCATTGCGCTCGTCGAGCTGTTCCACCTCGACTTTTTGATGAGCACCACGGTTTCGTTTATCACGTCCGTCGTGGTCAACTACTGGCTCAGCATGAAGTACGTGTTCGACCACCGCGAAGGCATGAGCCGCAAGCGTGAGTTCACGATCTTCACCATCCTGTCGGTGATCGGCCTGGGCCTCAACGACCTGTATATGTTTGTGGGCGTCACGTTTTTGAGCATCGGCTACCAAGCCATGAAGGCCATCGCCACGTTCCTCGTCACCTGGTACAACTACTTCAGCCGCCGCTTCTTCCTCGAGGGCGCACGGTCATAGTCGATTCACTATTTGCTTGAATGTATAACCGGTTGGAATTCCCATTCCAACCGGTTTTTTGTTTGCCGAGAGACCCGGCGACCCAGTCCCATTCGCACGAAAAACGGGCGGCCCGGATGTTTGTCCGAACCGCCCGTCTGGCGCGCTATGTCGAGGCCTCTAGCCCGTTACGTAATACCAAACGACGTTGTCGCCATTGGAGAGAACGTAGTTACTGCAGGCCGTCATGGGCGTTGTGCCGTTGACGGAGTACATCCAGCCGCTCGTGCCGCCGTACTGTTTCTCGGCCAAACCACCAATCGCAGAAACATACGTGCCGTACGATGAGCCGTGTGCGTTGACAGAAAGGCCCAGCGCGCACAGGGCATCGTAAACGGTGGCGCCTTCGTTAAAGGTAAAGGTGCCGCCAGAGGACACGGGATTGCCCACAGCGCTCGATGTGACCGAAACCGTCACCGTAACGTAGTTGGACTCCTGTGAGCCGCTTTGGCTGCCCGAGGAGGCGTTTCCACCATTAGAGGATGAGGCTCCATCAGACGACTGGCCACCGCCCGAAGAAGCACCACCAGACGCATTGGAAGTATCACCGGCTCCCGTATTTTGGGCAGCGGATTTATCGCCAGACTTCTTGCCGCCCCGGTCCTCGGACTTCTTGCTATCCGAGTTTTTGTCCGATTCCTTGTTTGAAGACTCGGAATCCTTGGAACTGGCCTCGCCCGAAGTCGTAGTCGTAGTCGAGCCAAACCCCTTGGTGTCCTTGGCGACGACGCTCTCCCCCGTCACGGTCTGAACGATCCAGTCAATGGACCAGGCGCCGCTCTCGGAAGGATGGACGAAGCCCAGCGAGACGACGATCAGAATGGTGCACGCGGCAGCAAGAACGCCAAGGAGCGCCTTGCGACGAGAGGCGGACGCCGCCGAAGCGGCGCCCTGTTGCTTTGCATCGTCGAACTGAATGAACGAGGAATCTGGTTGCTTGGGGTCAGCGTCCTTGGATTTATTGGACACAACCCTCACCTACCGACGTTTGGTGAACACGAACACGCCGACGATGGCGAGACCGATGACGCCGGCGGCAACGCCAACAATGGCGAGCGGGTTGGTGCCAGTCTCCTGCTCGGAAGCACTAGAGGACTTCTTAGCAGTGGTCGTAGAAGCAGCACCCGTATCGGACTTGGAATCGGACTTCTTGTCGGACTTGCTGTCCTTCTTGTCAGACTTCTTCTCGTCCTTCTTATCGGACTTATCGGAGTCCTTCTTGTCGGACTTGTTGTCCTTGGTCTCGGTCTTGGTCGACACCGTCGTCTTGGTCGTCGGCTTATGACCCGGGGCGACAGCGCCGCCCTTCGAGCCGGAGCCGGAATCCGTGCCAGTGCCAGTGCCAGAACCAGTACCGGTACCAGAACCGCCGCCGCCATTCGAACCAGCGCCGCCATTACCGCCAGGGTTAACGGCATTCTTGGTCCACTTGGCATACAGCGTCAGATCGGCCGTCACCGGCGTGCTAAAGTCATACGCCTGCGTGCAAGCCTCATCGGTATACCAACCGCCGAAAGTGTAGCCATCGCGCGTCGGATCGGCCGGCTTGACCAGCTTGCCATCGGCCGTGGCAACAAACTTAGTGTCGCAAGCAGACCCGCCGTTGGAATTAAAGGCAACCGTCCAAGACTCGACAGCTCCAAGTTTAAACAGCGTGCCCGAATCATTAATGTAGTAGAGATTGCCAGAAGCATCGGCAATGACCGGAGAGTCACAGTACTGGTAATGGCCAGCCGCATCATAAATCTGCGTCGCCTCTGCATCGCCGAGCGTATAGCGATACACCCCACCACCAGCAGAGTAGCTGACGTAGTCCTTGCTATCCGCGCTATTAACGGTGAAGTACACATAGGTTTTGCCGCCCTGAACACTCACCAGCGGAGTAGCAGCAATACCGTTAAATCCGGCCGGTAGCTCTTTACCGTCAGCAGCGGTGACCATCGTGGTCTTACCAGTCTTCAGATTATAGAGAACCAGAGCAGATCCAGTAGCCGTCTGCCCACCGACAATCAAGTTGTCGCCAGACATTGCCGGGGCGCTCATGTTATTCGTGAGACCCAGGTCGACCGTCTTCTGCTCGCTCAGCACGCCCTTCGCCGAAAGCGAAATCACATGGAGCTTTCCGTCGTGCGTCATCTGATAGAAGGTCGAGCCATTGGACGGATCGGCGACGCAGTCAGCGTTCGCAAGGGTGCCGAGCTTCATGGTCGAAACGACATCGCCCGTTGCCTTATCAATGCACTTAAGCGTACCTGCGCTCGTGGGGACGATGGCGTACTTATCCGTCAGGGCAGCGCCAGTCCAATAATAGCCCTCAGCTGCGTCGATGTTCTGCCAAGAGACTTCGCCTGTGGCAATCTTAATGCGCGCAAAGGAGCCGTTGCCGTAGGTCGCGTTGTAATTCTCGTCATACGAAATATCGACCGAGCCTACATAGACGTACTCGCCGTCCGAAACGACGGTGCAGGAGCTCTGCGTCAAGTCCGTCAAACCAGGCGTCAGCCACTTGCAGATCAGCTTGTCTGCAGTAATCGCCTGGACCGCACCGCCGTTGAGCGGAACGATGATAAGGCCATTGGTATAGATCGGACGAGAGGTGTAGCTCACCTTGGAGGCAAGCGGCGCAGAGGCAACCTTTTTGCCCGTGGACGAATCGATCTTGATGAGCTCGTTCTCGGTCGCGATGTACACAAAGCCGTTGGCGATGACAGGTTCGCTGCAGTTGGCATACTGCTGACCAGACTCGGCCTTCCAATCGAAGGCCCACTTAAGACCGGCGGCCTGCGCAGGCGTCTTGGCATCCGTTACGGTCGAACCGTTGCCACTGTTGCCGTAGCCGGCCCACTCGGCATCCCAATCAGGAGTCGTCGCACTCGGGTCCACGACAACCTTGTCGGGATCGGGCATGGGCGAATCGTCGGTGGTATAGGCAAGCGTGACCTTATCGCCGCTCTTGAGCGTAATCTGATTGGCGCAGAGTAAGGAGGGCTCTCCATTGATATACAGGTGCCAATATTTATTGGTCGCAGCATCATAACCGTACGACTTGTCTTCGAACGGCGATTTGATGGAATTGAGGAACCAGTACTCGCCACTCTGGGAGCCGTTGTACGTAACGCCCTTGGCCTTCAGAACCGTCTCAATAAGGTTCTGGGCAGTAGAGCCTTCAGGCAAAGAAACACTGCTTGCCGAGCCCCAGCGAGTATTGTTGCCGTTGACATCGGGACCGATAACATCGGCGGATCCAAGCACCTGACCGGGGAGGGCATCGGCGTCAGCACCATACATAAAGGTGACGGCGTCACCCTCCTGGAGCTTGTAGGCACCGGCGCCAACGTCGGCGAACTTGCCATTTACGTAGAAGCGCCAATAGCTCTTGGTCGCAGCATCCCAGCCATAGGACTTACTGTCGAACGGCGAAGTAATACCGTTGAGGAACCAGCCCCAAGACGATTCGCTAGCATCGAGCTTAAGGCCGGTCTGCTCAAGGAGATCCTTGGCAGTAGAGCCCGCCTTGAGACTCGTCTGACCCGTCGAAGCCCAAACCTGCTGCTTGCCGTCCTTGTCCTTACCGAGAACCTGAACAGAAGCATGGACAGAATCGGACGGCAACTGGTCGCCCCAGCCACCGTAGAACCACGTGACGGTATCGCCGGCATGGATGGTGACATTGTCCGCCGTATAGTCACTCGACTTGCCGTTGATAAACAGCTGCCAATAGGTCGAATAATCTTGGGGCGTACCCAGCTCAACACCGTTGTACTTAAGGCTCAGAATGAAGGAGCCCGCAGCAACGGCGTCAATATCATTCGCCTCGAGCGCGACCTTCGTAAGGTCAAGTGCGCTCGAGCCGGACGTCACCACATACTGCGCGTTATCGACCCAAGTCTGAGTCTTGCCCTGGGCATCGCGACCAATGACGGTCACATTTGCGGCAACCTGGTCCTTAACGACAGGGGACGAGCTACCAGCCGTATAGGCAAACTCAATCTTCTGCCCCTGGGTGAGCTTGACGCTGCTCGCGCCAACCGAGGAAGACGCGCCGTCGACGAACAGCTGCCAGAAGGCATAAGTCGTCGGATCGTAGGCAAGCGTGCGACCATCGCTCGGAGATGTGATGCTTTCGAGGTAGAAACCGTATGCCGTGTTCGGTTCGTACTTCGCCTTGAGGCCCATCTTCTCCTGCAGCTTAATGAAGGCATCCGCAGCCGTCGCGCCCTCGTCGAGCTTGAGCTGCGTAGGTGCCACCCAGGTCTGAGCCTTGCCGTCAGCATCGGTGCCGATAATCGAGAACGAGACCTCGACCTGCTTCTTGGCGACATCGCCGGTTTCTGTCGGGTTCTCTGTCTGAACGGCAGCCGCGGCGGCAGATCCCGCTTGGCCAGCGGATGCCGTCGAAGACTGCTCGCTCGTGGCAGGGCTCTCCCCCGTCGCCGAGCCTTCGCCGCCAGTTGCTGCCTCTGTTATGGCTGCACTAGCTGCAGGCGCGCCCTCGGAATCCGAAACCTCGGCGCCGCTCTGCTCAGCGGTACCGCCCGCAAGCGCTGCGTCCTCGCCCGGCGTCGCAGCCTGAGCCACAGCCTCGGCAATGCCCTCGGCGCCCTCGGCCCACAGCTGAGCCGGTGTGGTGCCAAAGGCCATCGCGAAGGCCAGGAATGCCACCAGGCCGCGCTTGGCTACGCCGCGCGCAATTGCGCCACGGCGATGCGAGACGCGCTGGCGCTCGTCCTCAAACATATCCATTTGTCTCCTACTGTCTGCACTTGGAGCGTTGCCTTGAGACTGCCCCACGTCATCGCGCATGTTGCGCTCGAGTTCCCCCATCGGGGTCCCCCTTCCCTCCAGAGCCCTATGCACACCGGCGGCAAAAGCCGCAGCCGCATGCAAGACGGGAGGCGATCCGACTTAACCTTAACGACTCGGGCACGTCGTCCGATCTGCGACGCGAGCATCCCGAGCCAAGAGGAATTACGGTTACTGGTACAGCTGGGGACTTGCACCCCGATTCTCCCAAATGCGCAGGATAACCGCGCATTCGTGCGTCTCCGCACCACCATCTAGGCCATCGATTATTACCGTCAAAATGATATCACGCAAAAGGGCCTCGCACGCAGGCGAAGCCCAAGGTAAAAGCTATTGTTTGCGATCCTTGATTATCAACTTCATCCGAACACTTCCCACATTCATCCGCACATGTGCGGATGAATGTGGGAACCCGATACCCTGAGGGCCGGGCCGGCCGGCCCCGGGAGATCGGAGGACGGCATGTCCGGA
>UQPF01000019.1 GCA_900542905.1 uncultured Collinsella sp. | reverse complement strand
CCCCGCAGGTGCGGTAAGGGCTACCGCACGGGCCGATACTCAAAGCCCATTGTGGCATCCCGAGCCCGCGGAAAGAAGCTGCGCCGCGGGGGAGGCGACCCAAATGGCTTTCTCATATCGTCTTGTTCAGCTCCGAATGAGTGCCCTATCATCAAGAGAGGAGGTGCATCGATATGCTGGCGATCAGAAAGCTCAACAATAACGCCGTGATTTGTCGAGATAGTCGCGGTCGCGAGGTCGTGGCGCTCGGCAAGGGTGTCGGCTTCGGTGGTGACTTCCCCCGGGAGCTCGCGATGGACCATATCGAGCGCACGTTCTATAGCATCGATGCCGAGGGGCAGCGTATCATGCAGGATCTTCCTGCCGATGTGGTGCTGTTTACGGCAAAGATCATGGATATTGTAGAGAACGAGCTGCCTTACGAACTCAGTCCCAACGCCGTGCTCATCATGGCCGACCATATCGCCTTTGCGATTGCGCGGCAGAGGAAGGGCATTCGTTTTGATATGCCCCTTACCTATGATGTGCAGCAGCTTTATCCGCTGGAATACAAAATCGGCCGCTACATTACCGCGCGCGTGCGGCAGGAGTTGGGCGTCGAGCTGCCGCGCGAAGAGGTGGCAAGCATCGCCATGAATTTGGTCAATGCAAAGACTGGGGCAGAGGTTACTGTGGCAAGCGATCGCGCCCAATCGTTTGAGCGCCTGCTCAACGATGTCACTGATATCGTCGAGTACGATTTCCGTACCATCATCGATCGGGAGTCTTTTGAGTTCTCACGGTTTGCGACACACGTGCAGTATCTGTTCAAGCGTATCAAGGGTAACGATAGCCTCAGCAGCGCCAATCTGCCGCTTTATGCGAATTCGCGCGAGGAGTTTCCCGAGCTTGCGCAATGCATCGACCACATCTGTACCTATATGAAGCGGGAATGGCATACGGAGCTCACCGACGAGGAGAAGCTTTACTTCATGCTCCATGTCAACCGTATCTGTACGAAGGCGGAATCCGGCACAGCCGGACGCTGACAACCCAGGCCAGAAGGATTGTAACCTGTGTTAGGGCAGGGCATGACCTCCGAAAGTACGAGAACCATCTCGTGCCACGACGATTCGTGGCGTAAAAGGAGGAATGATGACTAACTATCAAAAACTCGCCCAAAGAATCATCGAAGAGGTGGGCGGCAAGGCGAATGTTTCAAGCGCGACGCATTGCATGACGCGTCTGCGCCTCGTTCTTAAGGACGAGGGGCTTGCAGATGACGCCAAGCTCAATGCGATTCCCGAAGTGATTAGCGTGGTGCACGCTGGCGGCCAGGTGCAGCTCGTAATCGGGCCGACCGTCGACAAGGTCTACGACGCGGTATGCAGGGAAGGCGGCTTTGAAGTCCAGACGGCGATTGATGAAGATCTGGACGCAGCAGAGAGGCTTCCCTGGAAGGAGCGGTTCGCTCCGAAGCGCATCGGCAATCTGATTCTCGATGCGGTGAGCGGCTCTATCGCTCCCATTCTGCCCGTGTTCTGCATCGCGGGTATCTTCCGCATGTTCACCATTTTGCTTGGTCCGGAAGGCGCGGGCCTTCTAGCCGCGGAGGGCAGCATGTACCGGCTCTTCACCTTGGTGGGAGACGCGGCATATTACTTCCTGCCGATCTTCGGTGCCTATGCGGCGGCCAAGAAGTTCCAGACGAGTCCTGTGCTCGCGCTCATGACGGCTGCTATTATGATTCATCCGAGCATGCTCGCTATCGTCGAGGAGGGCGCTCCGTTCGACGTCTACGGCATCCCCATGACGCTGGTGAATTACACACAGTCGGTGCTTCCCATCATCCTCATCGTGTGGATTCAGTCCTACGTAGAGGGGCTTATCAAGAAGCATTGCCCTGACATGCTGCGCATCCTCGTGATTCCAGTGGGGACCATGCTCATCATGCTGCCGCTTGCACTCTGCGTCTTCGGCCCCGCCGTCTCCTTCATTATGGGCATCATCGCCGATATCATCATCTGGCTCGGCGCGAACGCCGGTCCGCTGTGCGGTCTGGTGGTCGGTGCGACGTGGAACCTCGTGATCGCTACCGGCATGCATGTGCCGATTCTCACCGCTATGATGCCCGGCTGGCTTGAGGTGGGCTATGACGCCGTGTGCACTCCGGGTACGACGGTGGTTGTTTACGTGACGCTTGCGGTCGCGCTCGCCTACGGCATCCGTGCAAAGGGCAAGGCTAACCGTCAGCTCGGTTGGACTACCTTCGCTACCTATGCGCTCGGCCGCGTATCCGAGCCCATCATTTACGGCATCCTCTTGCGCGATAAGAAGGCGCTCGCTTGGTCGATGATCGGCGGCGCGGCCGGCGGCCTTGCATGCGGTCTGCTCAACGCGCGCATCTTCGTCTTCTCGGGAGTCGGCTTCCCGTGGATGAACGTCATCAAGTTCAGCCAGGACATCATTCCGGGCGCCATCAGCTGCGCGATTGGCTTTGCGGTGACATTCGCCCTCTGCATGGTCTTTGGCTTCGACAATCGCGAATCGGGCGAGAAGGAAGCCGAGGAGGCCCTTGAGGCTTAAGCGCTGCATCTAGAAGGGTGCCTTAGCGCAATGAGTCTCTTCTCGGAACTGGGGCCCCATGAACCCGGACGGGCACCGCTGCATGGTGGTGCCCGTTCGCACTAAAAGCAAGATAAGGAGGACTCCCATGCCATTGCGTTCTGATTTCCTCTGGGGCGGCGCGCTTTCCGCCAACCAGTGTGAGGGTGCCTGGGACGAGGGCGGGCGGGGGCTCGCCAACGCGGATCTTCTGCCGTACGGGCGGGACCGTCTCGCCGTCATCAGGGGTGACGACGTTCCGCTCGAGCCGCTGTCCGACCATTACTACCCGGCCCAACAGGCCATCGATTTCTATCATCATTACCGCGAGGACATCGCGCTCTTCGGCGAGATGGGCTTCAAGGCTCTGCGCCTCTCCATCGCATGGAGCCGTATATTCCCCAACGGGGATGACTCCGAACCCAACGAGCAGGGCCTCGCGTTCTATGAGGATGTGTTTCGCACCTGCCTCGAACAGGGCATCGAGCCGGTGGTGACGCTCAACCACTATGACGTGCCCATGCATCTTGTTACGGCATACGGCGGTTGGCGCAACCGCGCTCTCGTGGGCATGTTTGAGCGCTTCGCTCGCACTGTGTTCGCACGTTACCGCAATCAAGTGCGCTCTTGGCTCACGTTCAACGAGATCAACATCATGACCTCTGCGTGCTTCATGGCGGCAGGCATCGTGTTTGATGAGGGGGAGGACCGCTACGTCTCCGTTCATAACGCGGTGCATCACGTGCTCGTGGCGAGTGCTTGCGCGGTGCGCGCCTGCCATGAGATCATCCCTGGTGCGCAAATCGGCTGCATGCTCAATGCGGGTATTTTCTATCCTGCTACCTGCAACCCTGCCGACGTTAAAACGGCTCAGGACGAGAATCGCAAGCACTACATGTTCACCGACGTGCAGGTGCGCGGCCACTATCCGTGCTACATGCTCACGGAGTATGAGCGTCAAGGGTTCGCGATTCCTTGGGCGGAGGGCGATGAGGAGGTCCTTGCGCAGAATCCGGTGGACTTCGTGGGCTTCTCTTACTACTCGACGCGCGTGGCGCAGGCAAACACCGAGGGGCAGTTCGACTCCAATCTACTCAAGAGTGCCCCCAACCCTTACCTCAAGATGGAGCCATGGGGCAGATTCATCGATCCCGCAGGGCTGCGCATCACCATGAACGACATATACGACCGGTACGAAAAGCCGCTCTTTATCGTGGAGAACGGTCTCGGAGCCCCGGATGAGCCGGATCAGAACGGCTTTGTGGATGATGGATACCGTATCGATTACCTGCGCGAGCACATCCAGGCTATGAAGGACGCCGTCGAAATCGACGGGGTGGACCTCCTGGGCTACACGTGCTGGGGACCGATCGATCTGGTTTCGGTCGCAACGGGCCAGATGCGCAAGCGCTACGGTTTCATTTATGTCGACCTCGATGACGAAGGACACGGCACACGTCGGCGCAGCAAGAAAAGATCGTTCGAGTGGTATCGCAAGGTAATTGCCTCAAACGGCGAGGACCTGAGCTGAGCTTTCCTCAGGGGCCGGACCGCGACATGGGGTCGCGGTCCGGCCCCTTTGCGACGAATGAAGCAATCAGGTCAAAGCAGCTAAAAAGGACACGTCCCAAAAAGACTGCCCGTGTGGGTTTGGCTAGGTTCGGGCGCTGTCCGTGCCGTGGGGTAAAATCGTTCAGTCAGAACACGAACCCGCATCGGAGCTCATCACATGGCATTCGTCCATCTGCACAATCACACTGTTTTCTCCATGCTCGACGGCGCAACCCGTATCCAGGATATGGTCAATCGTGCCGTTGAGCTGGGCATGCCCGCCGTGGCCATTACCGACCACGGCTACATGTATGGCGTACCCGACCTGGCGCTGGCCTGCGACGCCGTCAACCACAACACGCCCGAGTACAAAACCTGGAGCCACGACAAGGCCTTCTTGGAAAAGGACCGCCGCGACGAGCTGGTGGAGCCCGATCCCGAGTCCAGCCCGCGCGAGCATGCCCAGTATGTGAAGGACATGGCCATGTGGGACGAGAAGGGCAACATCGACGAGCTCAAGCCGCCTCTGGTCATCAAGCCCATCTTTGGCTGCGAGGTCTACTTTACGCCGGACGAGACGCTTGCCCGCGACCATAAGCCCGAGCTCTACCACATGATCCTTCTGGCCAAGGACCAGGAGGGATACGTCAACCTGATGCAGACGGTCTCCGAGGCCGCCGTGCAGGGCTTTTACTATAAGCCGCGCGTGACGCTCGACAACCTGCGCCGCCACGCCAAGGGCATGATCTGCACGAGCGCCTGCATCGCGGGCATCATCCCCAAATACATCGACCGCGGTGACATGGAGGGCGCCATCAAGTGGGCCGAGACCTTCCGCGATACCTTCGAACCCGGCGACTTTTACATCGAGATCCAGGAACACGGCATCACTACCGACAATGGTCTGACCGACGAGCAGATGGACCGTACGCTCATCGATATCGCCAAGCAGGTGGGCGTCAAGGTCATCGCCACCAACGACTTCCACTACCTGCGCCGCGAGGACGCGCCCGTGCAGGACGTCATCATGTGCATTGGCATGAACGCCAAGGTCGACGACCCTAACCGCATGCGCATGACTGGCTCGGAGTTTTACATGAAGACCGAGGAGGAGATGCGGGCGATGTTCCCGTATTGCCCCGAGGCCTGCGACAACACGCTCGAGATCGCCGACAAGTGCTACGTTGAGCTGGACTGGGACTCCATCATCCTGCCGCGCTTCCCGCTGCTCGATCCCGGCGAGACGCACGAGAGCCAGTTCCGCCGCGAGTGCGAGAAGGGCCTGCGCCAGCACTACGGCGACGACTGGGCCACGCGCGAGATTGGTGGCGTCAACATCAAAGAGCGCTTTGAGTACGAATACAAAGTCATCTGCGACAAGGGCTTTGCCGCCTACTTCTTGATTGTTGCCGAGTACGTGCAATGGGCCAAGGACAACGGCATCGGCGTCGGCCCCGGCCGTGGCTCGGCCGCCGGCGCTATCGTCGCCTACGCCATGAACATCACCGCGTTCGACCCGCTCGAGAACGGTCTGATGTTCGAGAGGTTCCTGTCCCCGCAGCGTACCGAGATGCCCGATATCGATATGGACTTCGACGATGAGCGGCGCCTCGAGGTCGTGGAGCACGTTCGCCAGCTCTACGGCCCCGAGAAGGTCACCCACGTCATCACCTACTCGACCATTAAGGCCAAGCAGGCCATCAACGACGCTGCGCGCGTCCTGGACTACCCGGTCTACATGGGCCAGCGTCTGTCCAAGATGGTCTCGAGCGACCCCAAGGTCAAGCTCAAGCAGGTGCTCGAAAAGCAACCCGGCAAAGAGGATCTGTTTAACCCCGATTTTGCCGAGGCCTATAAAAAGGACGACGACGCCCGCCGCATCATCGACACGGCGCTCTCGATTGAGGGCCTTACCCGTGGCGAGGGTGTGCACGCGTGCGCCGTTCTGATCTGCCGCGACCCCGTCAACGAGCACGTGCCCACCAAGCTCGACACCAAGGGCGGCGTCGAGATTACCCAGTACGAAGGTCATACCGTTGCCGACATGGGCCTGCTCAAGATGGACTTCTTGGGCCTGCGCACGCTGACGGTTATCTCCAAGGCCAAGGCAAACATCAAAAAGAACTTCGGCATCGACATCAAAGAGGAAGAGATCCCCTTTGACGACCCCGAGATCTTTAAGCTCATGGGCTCCGGCCATACCGCCGGCGTCTTCCAGGTCGAGTCCGCCGGCATGACGGCCACGATCAAGAACATGAAGCCCACCGAGTACAAGCACGTCGTGGCATTGATCGCCCTGTACCGCCCGGGCCCGCTGGGCGCCGGCATGGTTTCGTCCTACATCAACCGTATGAACGGCAAGGAGCCGGCCGTCTCCTACGACGACCGCCTGGACGACATCCTGGGCGAAACCTACGGCACCATGGTCTACCAGGAACAGGTTATGCTCATCTCCGTCGAGATGTGCGGCTTCTCCAAGGGCGAATCGGACTCGCGTATCCGTAAGCCCGTGGCTAAGAAAAAGATCAAGCTGCTCACGTCGACGGTGCTGCACTGGGAGGATGGCTCGGACGAGACCACCTACGACCACTGGATGAACGGCGCTATCAAGAACAACTACACGCGCGAGGTCGCCCAGAAGATTTGGGACGATGTTCTCGAGTTCGCATCTTACGCCTTTAACAAGTCGCACTCCGCCGGCTACGCCATCCTGGTTATGCAGACGGCGTGGCTCAAGGCGCACTATCCGCACGAGTACATGGCGGCCGTTCTGACGTCCTACACGGGCAAGACCGACAAGATCGTTCATTACGTCTCGGCGTGCCGTCACGACGGCATCCCCGTGCTTTCGCCAGATGTCAATGAGTCCGGTACCGAGTTCACGGCTACCAAGGAGGGCGTGCGCTTTGGTCTGGCCGGCATCCGCGGCGTGGGCACCGGCGTGGCGCAGGCGATTATCGCCGAGCGCGAGGCGGGCGGTCCGTTTAAGACGCTGCACGATTTTGTCGAGCGCGTGGACTCGAGCCAGGCCAACCGCCGCGTGATCGAATCGCTCATCAAGGCAGGCGCCTTCGACTCCACGGGGTATCCGCGTCGCCAGATGATGCACTTTGTGGACAAGAACAACCCCGAGAACATCATCGATGCCGCGGTAAAGCGCCAGAAGGATCGCGCGAGCGGCCAGACGTCGTTCTTCGATATGTTTGGCGACGTTGAGGGCTCGGGCTTTGAGGTGAGCGTGCCCGATCCGGATGGCCAGGAATGGGACCGCCACCTTAAGTTGAGTCAGGAGAAGGAGGTTCTGGGCATCTATGTCTCGGACCACCCGCTGCGCCCGTTTGAGTATGCACTAGCCAAGGCGCGTGACTTCTCGTTCTCGCAGATCGACACCGGCTACGAAGTTCAGAATCCTACGGGCGGCACCATCAACCAGGAAATTCCCGAGGGCAAGGCGCTGTGGTGGGCCGGCATGGTCTCGAGCGTGTCCAAGCGCGTGACCAAAAACGGTGACCCCATGGGCATCGTGCAGCTCGAGGACATGGAAGGCGAGGCCACCGTCGTCGTGTTCCCCAAGACCTACAAGGAGGCCGAGGGGTACCTGTACGGCGAGGTCGATCCCGAGACCGGCGCGCAGCTGTCCGATGCCTTTGTGCGCATTAAGGGCAAGCTCGAGCGCTCGGACCGCGGCGACCAGATCATCGCGCAGGAGATCGTGCCGCTCGAGCTCAACGAGGAGAACAACAAGCCCAAGGTGTTTGAGGTCATGGTGCCCAACAGCCGCTTTAGCCAGGGCAATATGGCGCGCCTGGCCACGGTGCTCACCGCTAACCCGGGCGGCGACCGCGTGGAGATCTTTATCGAGCAGGTGGACGGGCGCGTGCTGCGTGCCGAGGTACCTGCCAAGGTCAACGCGCGTTCGATTCCGCTGCTGGCCGAGGCCAAGGCCATTGTGGGTAACCAGGGCCGCGTGACGGTGATCTAAGCTACCCCGGGTGAGATTGGAGGAAGTGATGACGCAGGGGACGTTTGTGCAGGCGCTCCGGAAAGAGGCGGCGTTGAGCGGCACCTTTATGAAGGGGCGCTCGCTCATGCTCAACGGCGCCGTGCTGTCGATTGAGGACAGCGGTTCGCGCTTCTCCAAAAACGTGACGGTTGAGGGCTCGGTGCGCGGCTCGCGCGGCGACCTGTACAAGACGCACGTGGCGCTCGATATGGACGAGCACGAGGTGATCGACTACGACTGCGATTGCCCCGCTGCCTATCGTTACCCCGGTATGTGCAAGCACGCCATCGCCACAGTGCTGGCGTACCTGGACGCCAGCGGCATTGAGCCTGTTGAGGGGCTGCGCACACCGGTTCGCACGTTTACGGCGCAGCCGAAACAGCCCGCGCGCACCGCGCCCAAAGCGCCGGCCGTCAACCCCAACTTTCCCTTCCCGGCTCCCCTCCCCACGAGTCCGAGCCTTATGGCGGCGCTCTCCGATCTTTCGGATGCGCGCATGGACGAGCTGGCGAGCATGCGCCGCAAGCTTGCCGGTGCCGTTGATCCCGACGCCCCCAAGGCGGCGTTGGAGCCTTCGTTGGTGCCGTACTACAATCCGCTGTTCGCCGACCGCTTTAGCTGGGCGCTCGAGTTTCGCATCCGCTGCGGTTCGGTGTCCTACGTGGTTAAGGATATCGACGGCATGGCCGACGCCTATGTCCGAGGCGGCACGTTCTCGTACGGCAAGAAGCTCACGTTTGTCCATACGCCCGAAGCCTTCGAAGACGTGTCGACAAAGCTACTCAACCTTGTTGTGACGACAGTTGCCTATCTTGATGACATCACAAGCTCGCGTTCGGCGTCGTACGACTTTGCCCGCAGCGGTTTTGTTGCCGAGCGTCAGTTGCCGCTGTCCGAGCATAGCATCGTATATGTGCTGGACCTGCTGCGCGGCCAGACCATCTCCTTTGAGCCCGCCTGGTCGCGGGGGATGACGACGCATCGCACCTACGACGTGGCGGTTGAGCTGTCTCCGCAAGGGGAGGACGGGGCATCCGCTAAGCGCCCACCGCTGCTTGCCGCCAAAATCGCGCCGGCGGCTGGTGGTAGCTATGACCTGCGCCTGCCCGCCGATATGTACTGCTTTGCGTCGGGCGATGCCGCCTACTTGGTCGACACGCGCCGCGCGCGCCGTACCGACGCTGCATTTGCTCAGCATGCCGCACCTTTTTTGTCGCGCTTGCTGCCGTGCCGCACGCCCGCCCATATTGCCGCCGAGCAGGTGGGGGAGTTCTGCCGTATGGCGCTGCCCATTTTGCGCGACTATACCGACCTTACTGCGCCCGCTGCGCTCGATACCGTGGCGCCCGAGCCGAGCTTTGCCATGGCAATCGGCGTCGACGATGGGCTCGTGACCTGCAAGATTACGGTTACCTACGGCGACTGGTCGGCGGATCTCTTTGGCCTGGGCGCTCCGGGCAGCCCCTTCGAAGAGCAGCGCCCCGGTGTGCCACCCCGCGACGAGGTGGCGGAGTTTCGCGTTATGGATACGGCGGCCCTGTACTTCGATTTCTACGAGGGCGGTCTGGCGTTTGAGGAGCGCGATGACGCCCGCTTGTTCTGCCTGCTGACCGAGGGCCTGTCCGCCCTGTCCGAGCTGGGTGAGGTCATGCTTAGCGACCGTCTGCGCCAGATCTCGGTCCGCCCCGCGCCCAAGCTCTCGGTTCGTGCGACCGTTAAGAGCAATCTGCTCGATGTCGAGCTGGGCGCGAGCGGGCTTTCGGCCGCGGACCTTGCCGTCTATCTCGATTCGTACAAGCGCCATCAAACGTTTGCGCGGCTTACGTCCGGCGACATCATTCGCCTGGACGAGGGAGCGCGCGCCGCGTTTGGCCTTGCCGAGGACCTGGGTGTCGATGCCGTCGACCTGCTCGACGGCGTGTCGCTTCCCGCGTCGAGCACCCTGTTCGTCGACAGCATGCTCGCACGCACGCCGGCGCTCGAGGCCGATCGCGACGCTGCGTTCCGCCGTACCGTCGAGCGCCTGGACACGCTCGGCAAGATGGACTTTACGGTGCCGGCATCGCTCAAGGCAACGATGCGCGGCTACCAGGTCGACGGATACCAGTGGCTCGGCTCGCTTGAACACCTGGGCCTTGGCGGCATCTTGGCCGACGACATGGGCCTGGGCAAAACGCTCCAGATGATTGCGCATATTCTGGCGCGCGTGGAGGCGGGGGACACCAAGCCCACGCTCGTGGTATGCCCGGCCTCACTCGTGTACAACTGGACTGCCGAGCTGGAGCGCTTTGCGCCCTCGCTCGATGTGTGCGCCATCGTGGGCGCCAAGGCACAGCGTCGCGTACAGATTGCCGGCGTGGCCGAGCATAACGTGGTCGTGACGTCGTATGACCTTATGCGCCGCGATATCGACGAGTATGTCGAGCAGGATTTTGCCCGCGTGGTGCTCGATGAGGCACAGTACATTAAAAATCCGCTCACGCAGGTGGCGCGCGCCGCCAAGCGCCTGCCTGCCGGCGTGCGTTTTGCCCTGACGGGCACGCCCATCGAAAACCGCCTGTCCGAGCTCTGGAGCATCTTCGACTTTTCGATGCCGGGCCTTTTGGGGACGCGCGAATCGTTTGCCAAGCGCTTTGAGAGCCCCGTCGAGCATGCCGAGGGCGATAGCGCCGCTCGCATGCAGGCGCTCGTGTCGCCGTTTGTGCTGCGCCGTGTTAAGGAAGACGTGGTGGCCGACCTGCCCGAGAAGATCGAAGACACCGTCATGGCGCAGCTTACCGGCGAGCAGCGCAAGCTCTACCTGGCCAACCAGGACCGCATCGCCCAGCAGGTGCAGCACCGCGAGGCTGGGGAGTTTAAGAAGGACAAACTCAAGGTGCTCGCCGAGCTCACCAAGCTGCGCCAGATCTGCTGCGACCCGCGTCTACACTACGAGGATTACAAGGCGGGGAGCGCCAAGCTCGATACGTGCATGGAGCTCGTGCACGGCGCACTCGACGGCGGGCATCGCATCCTGTTGTTCAGCCAGTTTACGGGTATGCTCGATATCATCGGTAAGCGCTTGGCCAAGGAGGACATCGCCTTCCTTAAGCTCACGGGCGCTTCGTCTAAGGAGAGCCGCGCCAAGATGGTCGCGCAGTTCCAAGCGGGCGAGGTTCCGGTCTTTTTGATTTCGCTCAAGGCGGGCGGCGTGGGCCTTAACCTGACGGCGGCCGACGTGGTCATCCACTACGACCCGTGGTGGAACGTGGCGGCGCAGGACCAGGCGACCGATCGCGCGCACCGTATTGGCCAGCAACATACCGTGACCGTGTACAAGCTCATCGCCAAGGACACGATCGAGGAGCGCATTATGCAGATGCAGGAGTCCAAGCGCGACCTGGTCAACAGCGTGCTCGGCGGCGACGGCATCTCGTCGGCGCTGTTTACCCGCGAAGATGTTCTGGCGCTGCTGGGCGGCGACGGGCGCTAACCCGCTCGGGTGGGGCCGCCAGGGCGGATAGCGCACGCTGCCCCATCGTCCCCGCCCGTTATGTGTTCATTTGCAATGCCGTGGATGGTTTGTCTGCCTTTGGGCATAAGAACCATCAAGAACATTGGCACGTCAGCAAAGGAGAACATCATGGCGAAATTCTTTAAGGACCCCGACGGTAAGCTCATTGCCGCCTTTGGCAACGACGTTGCAACCCCTGCCGGTTGCACGGAACTGACCGCAAACACTGAGGACGCGGCGCACGAGAAGCACGTGCCTGTTGTCGAGACCGAGCGCGACGGTCACGTGATTCGCGCACGCGTTGGCTCGGTCGAGCACCCCAGCCTGCCCGAGCACTATATTGAGTGGATCGCCCTTGAGGCCGAGGACCGCTTAGAGGTCCATTACCTTGAGCCCGGCATGAAGCCCGCGACGTTTTTTGCCGGCGGTTCCAAGACCGGTACCGTCTATGCCTACTGCAACCTGCACGGGCTGTGGTCCGCGACGTTCTAGGAGCGCGCCCCCGCTCGGGGTATCATAGCTAGCATATGCACATGCGAGCGCCGACTGCATTATGCGGCCGGCGCTTTTACTACGATTTCGATGGTTTACGACGGAAAGGGCTGAGCCATGAAGCTCGCGCTTGCACAGATCGATATGCGCCTGGGTGATATTGAGGGCATTTGCGGCCGCATCGAGGACCAGGCTCGTCTGGCCCACGAGCGCGGGGCGCGCGTGCTGTGCGTTCCGGCTCCGCTCTTTATGGGCGCCATGCCCGGTGGCCTGGTGGGCGCTGCCGACTTTGAGCACGACATGCTTGCCGGCTTGACTGGTGTCGCCGAGCGCATCCAGGAGCTTGACATGATCTGCATCGTGCCCGCGGCGGTTTCGTTTGAGGGCCAGCCGCTACTCGACTACATGATGCTCAAGGACGGTCATGTGGTGCCGGCGCGTTCGAGCATTGCCCTGCAGCGTGGCGAGAACAACGACACGCGTTGGGCGCCGCCGGTGTTCGACGTGGATGGCGTGCGCATCGCCGTGATTTTTGACTTGGACCGCGAGCTCGAGATGTTGCCGACCGGTGTTGACCTCATTGCGTATTTCCAATTCAACGCGTTTGACATGACCGACCGCGAGACTGCTGCCATTGCCGCCGTTCGCAGCGGCGCCTACCGCAAGATCGCATCCAAGCGCAGCGTGTGGTTTGCCTGCATGGCGCCGGTCGGTGCCTATGACGAGTCGGTGTATACCGGCGGTTCGTTTGTGCTCGACGACTGCGGTCGCGTGGTGGCCCAGGCGCCGTGTTTTGAGGAGAGCCTGCTGGTTCAGGAGATTCAGCGCGGCGTGATGCTCGATGCCCTGGAAGATCACGAACTGCCCGAGTTCCGTTCCGAGGAGTGGCTGTGGCAGGCGCTGGTGCTTGCCGTGCGCGACAACGCCCGGGCCCACGGTGCGTCGCGCGCCGTGGTGGCACTCGAGGGCGACTTGCCGTCGTCCCTGCTGGCGGCGCTGGCCGTCGACGCTCTGGGCCCACGTAATGTGATTGGCCTGGTGCTGGGGCGCAACCGCATCTTTACGCCGGCGCAGGAGGAGGCCGAGGCTGCTCGCTGTGCCGCCGTTCGCGCCATTGCCGAGCGCCTGCATATTCGCACGGTTGAGCGCGATGCGCCGGATGCCGCGCGCGTGCTCGACCGCGATGTGTCGGCGGGCGACGCCGAGCGCCTGCGCTCTCGCACGCTGGGCCTCATGCTGGAGGATACGGCGCTCGAGCTGGGTGCGATGGCGTTGAGTCCGCTGTCCAAAACCGAGTACGCGCTGGCGGCGCCGGCGCTTTGCGGCGGCTACCAGGGCGATTACGCGCCCTTTGGCGATGTGTACCTGTCGACGCTTGAGTTTGTGGCGCGTGTGCGCAACCGCGCGTCTGCCGTGGTGCCCCAAGAGCTTGTGACGCTCAACGCGGTGGAAGATTGTATGGAGCGCGTGCTGGCGCAGGCGCTCTCGACGCTCGACGGTCCGGTCGATATGCTCGACCGCGCGGCACAGCTGCTCGGCGGGCTTGAGCCGGGTGAGGTCGATGGCGCGCTCGAGGCGCACGTGGACCGCAATCGATCTTTCGACGACATCCCGATTGCCGCTGGCAAGCCTGAGGCCTGCTCGCTGCTGCTGATGCTCGTTCGACAGGGTGAGGCTGCCCGCCGCATGTTGCCGATGGCGCCGATCGTCTCGGCCCGTTCGTTTGCCGAGCGTGCCTGGCCGTATATGCTCGCGTGGTCCGACCTGGGGCTTAACGGCAAAGAGCGTATGACGGTCGATTCGCTGGCGCGCGCCGAGGTGCGCCGTTTTGCTGACGAGGATACGAGCGAGCGCGTACGAAACGAGATGATGGGTGTGCTGGGCGAGCTACTGGGTATTTCGCCCGAGCAAATGGAGGAGCTGCGCTCTGAGGACGGTCAGCGTCGTTTACACGAGGGAATGAAAAAGTTCGAGGGCGAGGTTCAGGACGCCATCGATAAGATGATGGGCGGTCAGGGCGGCTCGCAAGGTAGTCCCCAGGGTGGCCCGATGCCGCATCCGCCGGTTGATCCCCGACAATTCCCGTTCTTCTCTCAGAACTAGGTCGCTGCGCGCCCGCCAGAGCGGCAATCTGCCTTTCAATCGTCGGACATGACCGCCAGGTCAATGCCCTCCTCTTTCAAGGCACCTTGCTCGCTCTGGCGGGCGCTCGCTTGCGTATACTCAACCTACAATTCGATCTCGGCTGACTTATAGGGCTAGCGTTGTGTTATTCTAGAACAGACGTTCGTGAATGATGCGCGGGGCCTTGTCTTGTGCTGTGCTGGTGACGAGGGGAGGTCGGCTTGGTTATCTTGGGCATTGACCCCGGTTTGGCTCATACGGGTTGGGGGATTATCGAGGAGCGGCGTGGTGAGGTTCGCTGCCGTGCCTACGGCTGCATCGAGACCAGTGCCGGAAGTCCGCTCGCGGTGCGCCTGTCGCATATCGCCCATGACCTTAAGGATGTCGTCGAGCGCTACCGCCCCAATACCGCTGCTATCGAAAGCATTTACTTTGGCGCCAACGTTCGCTCGGCCATCCCCACGGCACATGCCCGCGGGGCTGCACTCGTGGCACTTTCGGAATGTGCGCTCGAGATTGGCGAGTACACGCCCATGCAGATCAAACAGGCCGTGGTGGGCACCGGCACTGCGGACAAGCGGCAGGTCGCCTACATGGTACGCACGCTCACGCAGCTCGACCACGACCCGCATCCCGACCATGCCGCCGATGCCCTGGCCTGTGCCATCTGCCACGTAAACCTCAGCCGCACCCGCGCCCTCACCGGTGGCGAGTTCTATCAACAGAGAGGAACCGGATACTGATGATTTCCCAGCTCCATGGAACGCTTGTCGAGGCCACGATGAGCTCTGCCGTCGTCGATGTGTCGGGCGTTGGCTTTGAGCTCGGCATTTCGGGCAGCACTGCGGCCACGTTGCCGACGCCCGGCGGCGAGGTCTGCCTCTACACGCGTATGCAGGTGCGCGAGGACGCCATGACACTTTTCGGTTTTTCCTCAAAGGATGAGCGCACGATGTTCGACCGGCTCGTGTCCGTCTCGGGTGTTGGTCCGCGCTTGGCGCTCGCCGTGCTTTCTACCTATACCGTGGGGCAGCTGTATTCGCTGGTGATGGCCGAGGACGACAAGGGCATGGCCAAGGTGCCCGGTGTGGGCAAAAAGACAGCTCAGCGTCTGATCCTGGAGCTCAAGAGCACCTTTGCCAAGGACAAGGGCTTTGTGCCGGTCGACGTGATTCCCGGCCAGGTTGCGATGCCCGTGCCCGCTGCTGCTCCCTCGGCCATCGATGATGCCCGTGCGGCGCTCCTTTCCATGGGCTTTAGCCCGCAGGAGACCGATGTTGCCCTGAGCGGGTATGATGGGCAGAATATGCGTGTCGAGGATCTGCTCGGCGCGGCGCTTAAGCGACTCGGAATGGATGCGTGATGTGGGAAGCCGATGACTCTCAGGACCTGTGGGCGACGCCCGGCAACTCGCCGGCGGCATCCATGGCGCACGGCGAGCGCATGGTGGGCTCGGAGCTGACGGCCGAGGACCTCGATGTCGACCGCACTTTGCGCCCCCAGCGCCTGGACGACTACTGTGGCCAGGAGCACATCAAGCAGAGCCTGCGCGTGTTGATCGAGGCGGCACAGAGCCGTGGCGAGACGCTCGACCACGTGATCTTCTCGGGTCCTCCGGGTCTGGGCAAGACCACGCTGGCCACCGTTATCGCCAACGAGTTGGGCGCTCAGATCAAGACCACGAGTGGCCCTGCCATCGCGCGCACGGGCGACCTGGCGGCCATCCTTACTAACTTGCAGCCGGGTGATGTGCTGTTTATCGACGAGATCCACCGCCTCAACCGTTCGGTCGAGGAGGTCCTATACCCCGCGATGGAGGACTTTGCCCTCGATATCGTGATTGGCAAGGGTCCGGCGGCGCGCTCGATTCGCCTGGATATTCCCAAGTTTACGCTGGTAGCGGCAACGACCCGCTCAGGCATGTTGACCGGCCCGTTGCGCGACCGCTTTGGCATTTCATATCGCTTGGATTACTACACGGTCGAGGAACTCGCGCAGATTGTGACGCGCTCGGCGACTATCCTGGGTGTGACGATCGATCATCCCAGTGCGCTCGAGATCGGCTCGCGTTCGCGCGGCACGCCACGTCTTGCCAACCGCCTTCTCAAGCGCGTGCGCGATTACGCACAGGTGTGCGGCAACGGCCCCATCGAGCTCGATATCTGCCGCCAGGCGCTCGAGTTCTTCGAGATCGACGAGCTCGGTCTGGACTGGATGGATATTCGTATCTTGGAGACGCTCGCCAAGACGTTCTCCGGTCGTGCCGTGGGACTTACGACCCTTGCCAGCGCGGTGGGCGAGGACCCGGGCACGCTCGAGGATGTCTATGAGCCCTATTTGCTGCAGTGCGGATTGATGATTCGTACGCCGCAGGGCCGTCAGGCAACCCTCCGCACCTTTGAGCACCTGGGGATTGAACCTACCGTTTAGGGCGTTTTGTTTTGGCGGGCTGTTGGGCTATCGCTGGGCATCGGGTAAACATATCGCCGTTCATCGGTTATGGGCGTTTTACTATTGCGCGCCCGTGCTATGCTGAATTGGTCTTTTTCTCATTCGGTAACGAAAGGACCGCCCATGCCTACTGACATCGAAATCGCACGTTCTGTCACGCCGCTGCCTATTACCGAGGTGGCCAAGAACGCCGGCGTCGACGTTAAGCACCTTATTCCGTACGGCTTCGACAAGGCTAAGGTCGACTATTCACTGCTCAACGAGCCGGCTGATCACCAGGCCAAGCTCGTCCTCGTGACCGCTATCAACCCAACGCCTGCGGGCGAGGGCAAGACCACCACGACCATCGGTCTGGCCGACGGCTTGCGTCGTCGCGGCGTCAAGAGTGCCGTGGCCCTGCGCGAACCTTCGCTCGGCCCCGTCTTTGGCGTGAAGGGTGGTGCTGCCGGCGGCGGTTGGGCTCAGGTCATCCCCATGGAGGATATCAACCTGCACTTTACCGGCGACTTCCACGCTATCGGTGCTGCCAACAACCTGCTGGCCGCCATGCTTGATAACCACATCCAGCAGGGCAATCAGCTCGGTATTGACGTTAAGCGCATCACTTGGAAGCGCGTCGTCGATATGAACGACCGTCAGCTGCGCCACGTTATCGACGGCATTGGCGGTAAGGCCCAGGGCGTGCCGCGCGAGGACGGCTTCGATATCACCGTCGCCTCCGAGGTCATGGCAATCCTGTGCCTGTCTACGAGCATCAGCGACCTCAAGGAACGCTTGGGTGAGATCGTCGTCGGCTACAGCTTTGCCGGCGAGCCCGTCCGTGCCCGCGACCTTAAGGCCCAGGGTGCCATGGCCGCGTTGCTTAAGGACGCGCTCAAGCCCAACCTGGTGCAAACGCTCGAGGGCACGCCCGCGTTTGTCCACGGCGGTCCCTTCGCCAACATTGCCCACGGCTGCAACTCTATCATGGCCACGCGTATGGCGATGCGCTTTGGCGATGTCGCCATTACCGAGGCCGGCTTCGGTGCCGACTTGGGTGCCGAGAAGTTCCTCGACATCAAGTGCCGTATGACGGGCGTTCGCCCCAGCGCTGTCGTAATCGTCGCGACCGCTCGTGCGCTTAAGTACAACGGCGGTGTCGCCAAGGCCGACCTCAACGAGGAGAACCTCGAGGCCCTCAAGGCCGGCATGCCCAACCTGCTGCGCCACGTCGATAACATCCAGAATGTCTACGGTCTGCCCTGCGTGGTCGCCATCAACCGCTTCCCGACGGACACCGAGGCTGAGCTTGCACTCATCGAGTCCGAGTGCCAGAAGCTCGGCGTCAACGTTAAGCTTTCCGAGGTCTGGGCCAAGGGCGGCGAGGGCGCGCTCGAGCTGGCCGATGAGGTCATGCGTCTGATTGAGCAGCCGAGCGAGCTCAAGTTTGCCTATGAGGACGGCGCTGATGTCGCTGATGCCCTCGAGGCCGTTGCCACCAAGGTCTACCGCGCCGACGGCGTTGACTTTACGCCGGCCGCCAAGCGCCAGCTCGCCGAGCTGCGCGAGAACGGCTTTGGCAACCTGCCGGTGTGCGTCGCCAAGACGCAGTACAGCTTTAGCGACAACGCCAAGGTCCTGGGCGCTCCCGAGAACTTCCGCATCACCGTGCGTGAGCTCAAGGTTTCTGCCGGCGCCCACTTTGTGGTCGCGCTGACCGGCAGCGTTCTGACCATGCCGGGCCTGCCCAAGGTGCCCGCGGCCGAAAACATCGACGTCGACAACGACGGCAACATCACCGGCCTGTTCTAAGCCTGCTGTCCATAGCTGCTAGCCCGCCCCGCCGCGCCCACAAGGCACGGCGGGGCTTTTTGATCCTTAGGCCCGCGCATGTCTTGTAGATACCGACGGACTCTGCCCGTCATAGGCTTTTGCGCGGGTAGAATGCATGGATAACTTGAGGCTCACGCGCGACGGAAAGGAATCGTTGCATGGATCAGGACAAGACAACCGTGATGGGCGGCTACGGTTCCGCGCAGGCTGGCGATAGCGCCGATGCGACCCGCGTTGTTCCCAACCCCGGTTATACCGACCCCGCCGCGACGCAGCCTTCTGCCGAGCCCACCCGGGTTATGGGCTATGGCGACACGGCGCAGGATTCTTACGCTGCATCTTCGCAAGGCCCCTATGGCAACGCAGCTCCGGATCCGTTTGATTACGCGCCGCAGGATTCTTATGCTGCCTCGACGCCGAATTCCTATGATGACCTGCCGCAGAATCCCATTCCGCAGCCTCAGCAGACGACGTATTTGCCTCGCACGGCGCAGCCTCGCTACGAGTCGCGCGAGCCGTATCGCGAGTACCCCAAGTCGATTCCGCAATATGGCGAGGACGAGGAAGAGGCGCCGTCGCGTTCGTCGAGCGTGATCAAGAAGATCCTCATCGTGCTGGCGATCTTCTTTGCGCTGTCGATTGTGTTTGCCATCGTGTCGGGCATGCTCAACAAGCGGGGGAGTTCAACGGCCGATACCACTGCCGAGCAAACCGAGTCTGCCTCGTCTGGCACCGTCGATCTGAGCGATATCCCGGGGCAGTACTGGTCCAACGCCAAGAAGATCCTCAAGTCGCGCGGCGCCGATCTTTCGAATGCCGTGGTCCTGACTGATGATGGCTCAACGCCCGTCGTCGATGCCAACTGGGTCGTTACTTCTGCCTACTATAACGACAACGGCAACCTCGAAATTCAACTCACGCACAAGAACAGTTCGGGCAACTCGTCCGACGGCCAAAGCGGTACCGACAGCTCGAGCTCCAATACGCTGGAGGACTTGAGCAACAAGGCGCAGGAGTTGGGAGACAAGGCGCAAGAGCTGGGCGATACGGCACAAAATCTGGGCGATACCGCGCAGAACTTGGGCGACATGGCGACGGATGCCTGGAACGCACTGCAAAACGGCATCTCGGGCGCGCAGGGAAACTAGCGGACGAGCGGAGCGGGGCTACAGCTGCTCGGCCGGACGCTCGGGCGAGCTAAAGCCCGAGTCAAACGTAACGACGCATGAGGCATCGGGTCGGCGCTCGTGCACGATGCGCGTGACGAGCTCCAGCAGCTCCTCGTCGGATATGTCAAAGCCGTCGGGACGCACCAGGTCAAACGAAACGAACCCGTTGTGCTCGTGCAGATCGTGGATGGAGAGCGCGGGATCGATCTGCATGACGCCGCGCTTGACCCAGCCGCGCAAGTCATCGCCGGTTGTCGCGATGGGGTCGCAGTGCAGCGTGATACCAATGCCCATCTGGCGCTTGATGTCGTGCTCGATGGTGTCCAGAATCTCGTGGTGCTCAAACGCGTCGCCCTCGCCGGGCATCTCCACGTGGGCGCTGGCAAACTGACGACCGGGGCCGTAGTCGTGCACCATGAGGTCGTGTGTGCCCAAGACCTGCGGATAGGACATGATCTTGTCGCGGATTGCCTGGACGAGCTTGGGGTCGGGCGCTTGCCCCAGCAACGGGCTGATGGCGTCGCGCACCAGGCCCAGACCGCTGATGCAGATGAAGATGCCCACACCCAGGCCTGCCCAGCCATCGAGATCAAAGCCGGTCGTCTGCGAAATAAGCGCCGCCACCAAGACCGAGCCCGAGGTGATGACGTCGTTTTTGGAGTCCTGCGCCGTGGCGATGAGCGTCTCCGAGTCGATGCGATCGCCCAGCGTGCGGTTGAACGCTGCCATCCAGAGCTTAACGAGCATGGACGTAGCCAGTGCCGCAAGGGAAATAAACGTGTAAGCGGTGGGCGAGGGCTTGATGATCTTGGTGACCGACTCGAGAATCAGGTTGATGCCGACGGCGCAAACCAGGACGGCGACGAACAGGCCGGCTAGGTACTCGTAGCGGCCGTGACCATAGGGGTGGCCTTCGTCTGCCGGGCGGCTGGCAAGGCGGAAACCGAGCAGGCTCACAATGTTGCTCGAGGCATCGGAGAGGTTGTTGAAAGCGTCGGCGATGAGGGAGACGGAGCCGGCGAGCAGACCCGCGATGCCCTTGGCCAGGCACAGGGTGATGTTGAGGCCAATGCAGACGAGGCTTGCGGAAAAGCCCGCGTTGGTGCGGCAAGATGCATCGACCGGCTCGCTCTCGCTGCCGGGAACAAGCGTATGTACCAGCCGATTTACAAATAGCATAGCGGTCGTCCTCACAATCATGTTTAAGGGGATAGTGTAGCTCGCACGGGGGCGCCGTGCGCCGATGCTCAGAAAATGCAGCAATAGTCTGCCGGTGCTAACGAGCGAGCCTTCTCGTCTGCCTGGGTGGTCCATTTTGGGCCACATGGGTATGGGCATGTGCCTGCTTGCTCGACATACTTAATGTCGACAGCCCCTGTGCAAAGGAGGACGTTTCCATGGACGAGATGTTTGCCATTAAATGTCAAAACTGCGGCGGCCCTATGTACTCGCACCAGGCTAAGCGCAGCTTTGAGTGCGCCTATTGCGGCACGGTGGTTCCGTGGCAGGCGGACGCCGGAGAGCCCAAGAGCGCTTTGGGTATTCGCCATACGCCGTTGACGGTGGTGGATGGACTGCTCAAACTCACGCATGTGTCGCAACTCGAGCGCCCGCAGGACCCGGACTGGTATTTCTTCAATGCGCACTGGCGCAATCAGTCGGTCCTGGAACATCTGCTGTGGGAGGATCGCGGCACGGCGCAGGAGTTCCAAGAGGCCACGCATGTGAGCATTCCTTGCCCCTTCTGCGGAGCGTCCTTTGAGGGCGAGTCAACGCAGCGTGTGTTTGAGTGCCCGTCCTGCGGCAATAAGATCGGCATTGCGGACCTGCTCAAGCCGGGGACGTTTAGCAAGCGCCTGACCATGGGCGTTGGTGCGGAGTATGTGCCCGAGCAGGGTATTCCCTGCGAAATCTCGCCGCAGCAGGCACGTGCCAACGCGCTGCAGCTGGTGCGCCAGTATCCGGATGCCTTTGCCGGGCACGACGTGGAAGACGCGATCCAAAACGACATGATGCTCTTCTATTTCCCCATGGCGCTGGCGGACTTGCGCATGATGGCGAGCTTCCCGGGCAAGGGCCTGAGCAAGGAGGCCTTGGTGTACTACGAGGTGCTCGACTGGGCATACCCCAGGGCAAACTACCTGGACGTTCGCCTCATGGGCATTTTGGAGCCGTGGGACTTTGCCAAGGTCGGTCCGTTCGATCCCGCCATGCAGGAAGGTGACTTTCGCGTTGTCTCAGTCGATGCGTCTACCAAGGACCAGGTGGTCATTGATAAGTTGGCGCTCGACGTTGCGGGCAACGACGCCGAGGCTGTACTGGAGCTCAATAAAAAGAGCATTCGCATGTGGGCGCGCAAGGCCCGCAAACATAAGGACGGCCTGGTGATGGTGCCGGTCTACTTTGTCGATCGTCCGGCGACAGACGGCCGCGATGGCGAGCAGGTGCGCATTGCCGTAAACGGCCAGACGGGCCGCGCGGCCGCGGTGGTGTTTAGCGACAAGCGCGAAACGCATATCGTGGCGTCGCTCAGCCCGAGCCTGCATCTGTCCGGTGAGAGCACCGTGCACGCCACGCCCGTCGAGGTCAAATACGTTAAATCGCCCTTCCTGTACCAGATCGTGCGCCGTGGAGGCGGCGAGCAACCGCGCCAGGTTGCAGCGGTTGCCGAGGGTTCCTACCGAGAAGAAAAGCCCAAACGCCGCGGTCTGCTGGGTGCGCTATTTGGGAAGTAGGGGAGCGGTGCCGGTTGGCACCGTAACGTGATGGCCGGGGGTATGGGGCGGCTCTCAGGAGTGCGGGCTGCCGTCTGATTGTTTGAGGGTGCCAGATGTAAATAAACAGTGGAGCGGCTGCAAAAGAGCTGCCTCACTGGGTAAAATCAGGGTGTGCGGCGGAACCCGCTCTTCAGCTAGTCACACTTCGGAAGCGCGGGCAACGCAGGTATTATCGTCTAGGGCCGGCTGCAACCGGCCCTTTTCTGTGGCAGCCAATGGACCCACATCAGACGAAGGCCGCGTCTTTGCCTGTCAGGTCACGCTCGCCAGCCACGGCTAGAATGTCGTTGCCGGCGTCCATGACCGGTATTGTTTCGTAGCGTGCGTCGCAACCGCGAGTGCGCCTGCGACGGCTGCGGTGGCTTCGGTCGCAACGTGCTGCTACCCTTGCACTTCGCCATTAGTCGCTTCGTTGATGGCGCGGTACTCGGCGCTCAGTTCGCGCGCCAGCTCTTCCTTGCTTGGAAGATACGGCAGGTATTTGGCGGCAAACACTTGGTCGTTGTCTTCGGGCAGCGTGTACTCGACAATCGAATCGCTTTTGTCCGCGCAGAGCACGATGCCTATGGGCGGATTGTCGCCTTCGTTCATGAGCTCGCGCGTGTAGTAGTTCACATACATTTGCATCTGGCCCAGGTCCTGATGCGTAAGGTCGTCCGTCTTAAGGTCGATGAGCACGAAGCAGCGCATCAGATAGTTGTAAAAAACAAGGTCAATATAGAAATGGCGCCCATCAAAGGTGATGCGCTTTTGGCGCGCCTCGAAAGCGAAACCACGGCCAAGCTCCAGCAGGAACTTCTGAAGATGCGTGATGAGCGCCTGCTCTAGATCGCTCTCGCGAAACGCAGTATCGTCCGAGAAACCTAAAAACTCCAGTACATATGGGTCGCGGATGATATCCTCGGGGCGACGAGCCGGGGCGCTCTTTTGGATTTCCTGGGTGACGGCCTCCTTGTCCTTGCTGGCAAGTAGGCGCTCGCGGAACATGGTGTTGATCTGGCGTTCGAGCTGACGCGTGCTCCAACGAGAATCGGCGCATTCGTTCATGTACCATGTTCGAGCATCAGGGTCGGAAATGCGCATCAACCTGCGGTAATGAGTCCAGCTCAATTCGCTACGCAGTGCGTCGCGAATTGGAAACGCAAGAAAGAACTGACGCATATTGCGAAGGTTTGCGATGCCAAAGCCTCTTCCGAAATCCGCGGTAAGCCTTCTGGAGAGGCCTGCAATCAATGCCTCTCCATATGCTGCGCGCTCCTCTCCGCCCTGCTCATCAACAATACTCTTGCCGATCTCCCAATATGCCTCAACCATCGCAAAGTTAACGGCGGTATAGGCCTTGTCGCGAGCGGCGTTGAGAATCGAGGAGACCTGCTTGTAAAAACCTTCGGGCACGATTGCCGATTCTCCACGGTTTACCAGTTCACCCATCACTGTCGCCCCACTTTCCTCTTGTGGAATGCATCTTTATCGCATTTAGTTTAAAGCCTCGCGCGGACTCGCATTACTGTGCTGTTTGGCACCTTCGCATGGGGCCTTGCGGTGACTAAAATGTGGCCATAGAGACAGTTTTAGCGAACCCCACGGGAGTGACGCGTATGGACAACAACACGCTGCTGTTCCAGGACAAAGGTTCGGGTAGGTTTAAAGACGTCAAGATCTACCCTAACCGCATCGAGGTGCTCAAGAAGGGCACTTTTGGTGGCAAGCACACCGAGATTGTTTATCTTAAGGACATTACGGGGATCAGCAGGATCAAGGGCCGCGACGTTTTCCTACGTAACAGGCTGTTGACTGCCTGTGTCTTTAGTCTGAGCAGCCGCTCCCAAGCTCAGGAGTTCGTGAATGCGCTGAACATGGTGATGTAGCCGATAACGGTGTTCGGGCTAAGGTAAAAATCGGGGCGCAGAACGGTATTCTGCGCCCCCCCAATTGAGTCGATGTGTCTAAAAGGCGGGCTTGCCTATTCGCTGTCGTCCCCAACGTTTTCGCGGTCATTGGCAAGCATCGCCGCGCCGGCGACCGTTGTCGCCACGGCGGCGGCAGCGAGCCCGGCGGCAACGCCAGAGCCGTCGCCCGTGTCGGCGAGTTTTCCGGTCGAGCCCTTGCTCTTGTTGCCGCCGCCGTTCTTGTCGGCGCCGTCTGCGTTGGAACCCGTGCCGCTGCCGGTGCCGCCTGCACTGCCCGAGGCCGCTACGGTAAAGCTTGCGGCTCCGTCGCTGGCGAGCGTGTAGTTCTGCGCCGCGTCGCCCAAGAGACCGTTCACGCGCACCCAGTACGTTCCTGCGGCAAATGTTTCGCCCTCGGCCATTGCTGTGCCCGGAGCGCCGTTCGCGCCGTGCATAAACTCGAGCTGGGCCGTGCAGGCATCGGTTTCGAGCTTGCCCTCGAGTGATGCCGCAATCTTGGCGCGCACGTCTTCGCCGGCCTTAAGGCCTTCGAGTCCCTCAAAATGGGGCGTCAGCGCGCGTGGATCGATATCGATGGGCACGGAGCCCCGCAGCCCTGTAGCGGTCTCGTTGCCCAGGGCGTCGATATCAACGTATTCGATGACAAATGCACGCCCCGAAGCCGCTACGTTGAGTACGTTGCTGCTGTCGACAAGGCGGAAATGGCCCTCGCCAACGGTCTTGCCGTCCTGGAGCGAGGCGTCGCTCAGCGAGTCGCCATATGTCATGTGCATGCGGGCTGGGAGGTAGCACGAAGCCGTCTGCTTGTGCTCCGTATCGTAATTGCGCTGATAGATGCTCCGGGCCAGCGCCGCATCAACAAAGTCGGATGCGATGATGCCAATGTGCTTGAGGTAATCTGACTTTGTATCCTCGATGCCGCTGGGATTGATGTACGGGCTCTTATACAGATGCTCGTTGACTACTCGTGCCGAGGTAAAAGGATTGCCTCCGTGCGACAAGCCCGTGCAGCTGGTGTAGTTGATAGACCAGCAACGCTCCAGGACTTTCTCCTTGGCCCCGTTATCGTCCTCGACATCTACCTCGTTGCGCGTGCGCCCGGACGTTTCCTTCAGCGCATTATCGACCCAGATGAGCTTGTCGGTTCCCGTGAGTTTGTACTTGTCCTGGGCGTATACCTTGGTGCAATAGGGCTCTTTGTCGCCTGTTTCCCCCGCGGCTTCAAAGCCCCGCGCGTCTTGGACGAGACACATAGTGACGCTGTCGGAGTGAGCCTTGATCTTGTCATCCCATTCGGTAAGGTCGAGGCCCCACGTGTGGCCGCTTACACTGTTGCCGGCGAGCCTAAATCGACGCAGCAGAACGATCTTTCCGCGCACCTCGTGTAGCGTGGGGATTCGGCTCGACGTATAGAACAGTTTGGGGTTGTCGTCCAAAACCTTGGCGAAAGCCGTCGTAACACTTTCGTCGGTAGCCTCGTCGTTGCCTCGTGATACAAGCATGATGAGCGCTTCTGTCGGGTTTTCGTTCAAAAACGTTTTGAAGTAGCCTATGACATCGGAAAGATGCATAAAGTACGCGTCTTTTTTGAGCAGGTAGTAATCCCCGTGGTCGATACCGGGGTTGTCGCCCTTTCCGAGCCGGATATCAAAATAGCGAATGCCTTCGAGCAACTGCGTGGGAATGTAATCCTGCTGGCATTTTACTTGCGAGGATTGGGGCTCGGTGTCGTTGTCCACGCTACAGGTGCCCGAATCGTGCGTACCCGGGATGCTCAGCTCGTCGAGGAACTTGTTGTCGTCGACGTATTTCATCCAACATGGCCCATCGACGTAGCTGCTGTACGTGATCCAGTCGAGGCTGCTAACCGTGGCATCGTTCTTTTTCATGTCGTAACCGATAAGTTCGAGCTCCCACGGAATGCTCTTACTCTTATGGCAGATCTTATTGTTGTCCTGGTCTTCGCCGCTCGATTCTATTGCCAGGTACTTAATGTCTTTTTTCTCGGTTTCTTTCTCGACCGTGCGGTCTCGATGATATAGGTTCCGTTTGATTGCCGCTCGAACGCAAAAGCGCGGCTGGGCTTGTTGTCATACTCGCCGCTCCATACGTGGATGACCTTTCCGTCTTTGTCCGAGTCGCCATCGACCGACCAAATGCTGTAGCCCGTCTTTTTATGCTCTTCGAAATTGAGCAAGGTGCGGATAGCATACTAGTTTGTATCGTCATTCTTGGTCGTTACGTTCTCAAGGATGAGCTTGCTGGACGTGCCGTCATTAAACAGATGGCAGACGTTGCCGATGACGTTGCCGTCTTCGTTAACGCTTGCGGTACGAAAATAGCCCGCGGGGCGAAGGCGAATGACGAAATTGTCGAGGCTGACTGCTGGCCCGGCCGTGCCGTCCGCAAAGGCTGCCCGCGGGCTAATGCCCAATGCCGCGGTTTCGGGCAGGCTTGCAAGTGGCGACAACGCCGCGAGTCCAAGGCCCAACGTAAATGCTCGGCGGCTGATGGCGTGGTGTTCGGTCATAACTTCTCCATTCGCAGAGTGCGGTTATGCGATAGTTTTGGTCACTATACTGCTCAGATGTTTAAAGATGCTGGTTTAATTGCCTGCGCGGCACAATAAATCGGCGGGCGGACGTGTTGGGGCGTTTGTCGTTTTCGTACTGTTGCCACATTTGGGGCGGTTCCGACGTCCGGCATCCTCGCGTTCGTCGGCTACAGGCATAAGAAAGGGAGGGTCGGTTTACCGGCCCTCCCTGGGTACGAAGCACTGGGGTACCGTCGCTTGTTTGCACTGCGACCGTGTTTTCCGTTGCACTCGCCAGTCGCTTAGCGCTTGATCTCGATATCGTCGAGCTTGACGTCCATGGCCTCGGTCTTGGCCTCGGCGATGTCGTCGGCAAATTCCAGAGACTTCATCATGGTCTCGACGGCGTCCTTGTGCTCCTCGACGTTGTCGATACGCACATACACACTGCCCCCGTCAACGTCGGTGAAGTATTCGGTCGTTACGCCGCCCGAGTGCGTGAAGTAGGCACTGCGCCAGGTCTTGCCGTTGTACTTAACGGAATCGCCCTCGGTCCATCCGGAGTTGGCCTTCCACTTTGCCTCGTAGTCGAACAGCTCGTCGGCGTTCTTGTCAGGATCGAAGACGGGGATGAAGCGGTCGCTGGCGTGCTCGCTCTCGGTGAACTTAAACTGGGCCCTGTCGGCGGTGTCGCCGGCAACGTCGGTGATCTCGACTCCCTCGGGAACCTCGACCTTAAACCAAATGAAGTCGGTCCTCATATCCACGGCTGGCTTTTCTGCTCCACCGCCACCGCCACTTCCGGTAGCGCCGCCGCTGCCACCGCAGCCCACCAGGGCAACTGCGGCAAAGAGACTTATGCAGAGGGTGAGAATCGCAAAGGCCTTCTTTTTCATGGTCGTGTCCTCCTCGATCTGTAACCGCCCACGGATTACCTGTCTTTACTGTACGCGTGGACGGCTCGCTAGGGTGGGCCATGTGTCCCATTCTGGGGGCTGGAATTGCGCCGACAAGTGGCAATATGTGCGGTCGCAAAAGAGGGGAGGGCCGATGCTGTCGGCCCTCCCCGGGGTGAGGTGCCCGTTGATTTAATGGGGCGCGCGTGCGTGGGCGTTGCCCCAACAGGTTCCTTGTTTATAGATATGCCTCAGTTTTTGACGTCCGGAAGTCTCGAAAGGTGGGCCATGTGTCCCATGTTTGCGGTGCCGACGCCTATCGTTCGTCATAGAAATCCGCGATGGCCAGGTGCGCTGACGCTCGAGTACTTATGGGCTAGACTTAGCACCATTATGTGATCGATACGGTCGGTCGGTGGTTGCCACCCGACCGATGTATATGACTTGAAGGTGCGTGCGTATGAGCCAAGAGATGATGGACAAGACCTGCCGCGGGTTTGCCGAGGCGCTTGCCGCGCGCGAGCCGGTTCCCGGTGGCGGTAGTGCGAGCGCCTTTGTGGGCGCACTGGGCGCCTCGCTTTGCGGGATGGTCGCCCGCTACGGTGCGACCAATCCCGCGCTTGTCGATCGCGCAGACGATCTGACGCGCGCGTTTGCCCAGGCAGACGAGTTGGCACAGGAGCTTGTGGGTTTGGTCGCCGAGGATGTTCGTGCGTACGGCCAGGTGTCTGCGGCGTACGGTATTCCGCGCGAGGACCCGGCTCGACCGGCTGCGATTCAGGACGCGTTGCACGTGGCCGCCATGCCGCCGTACCGCATTATGGATGCCTGTGGGCGCGCGTTGGCGCTGCTCGAGGACATGGCAGACAAGGGCTCGCGCCAACTGCTGTCCGACGTGGCGTGCGGTGCCGTGTTCTGCCGCGCCGCCATGCAGGGTGCGAGCCTGACGCTCTTTGCCAACACCACATCTATGAAAGACCGGGCGCACGCCGAGGAACTTGAGGCGGCGTGCGATGAGCTGCTGGATACGTGGCTGCCGCGCGCCGATGCACTGGCGCGCCGCGCTGCCGACGCCGCAAGGAAGAGGAAATAGCCATGGCAGAGCTGCTCAAGGGTGCTCCCGTTGCCCGTGCTTTGACCGAGGAACTCGCCGCTCGCTGCACGGCTTTGCGCGGGCGCGGCGTTGTGCCGACGCTGGCCATCGTTCGCGTGGGCGAGCGCGAGGACGATCTATCCTACGAGCGCGGCGCCCTCAAGCGCTGCGAGAAGGTTGGCATCGAGGCTCGACGCATTTTGCTTCCCGCCGATGTTTCGCAAGATGAGCTGCTGGCGGCTATTAAGGACATCAATGCCGATCCCGCCGTTCACGGCTGCCTGATGTTTCGCCCGCTGCCCGCTGGGCTTGACGAGGATGCGGTTGCTGCGGCACTCGATCCCGCCAAGGACGTTGACTCCATGACGCCGGCTTCACTGCTCACCACGCTTTCGGGGCGCGGCGAGGGTTTTGCCCCCTGCACAGCCGAAGCCGTGCTTGCTTTGCTGGATCATTACGGCGTTGAGCTGGATGGGGCCAAGGTTGCTGTGGTCGGACGCTCACTGGTAATTGGCCGCCCCGTTGCCGCCATGCTTACGGCGCGCAACGCAACCGTGACGACGTGCCATACGCATACGCGCGATCTTGCCGCAGAGTGCTGTGCTGCCGACATTGTGGTTGCCGCCGTTGGACGCGCGCGCACGATTGGCGCAGATGCGGTCCGCGAGGACCAGGCGATTATCGATGTTGGCATTAATTGGGACGAAGCCGGTGGCAAGCTGGTCGGCGACGTCGATTTTGATGCCGCGGAGCCGGTTGTTGGCGCAATCACCCCCGTGCCGGGTGGCGTGGGCGCCGTGACGACAGCAATTCTCGCCAAGCACGTGATCGAGGCGGCTGAGCGCGCGGTAAAATAGGCGTTTGGAGGCTGTTTAGGGGGTTGGTTAGATACCCCGTGGTCAAAAAATGCCAAATATGAGTACTGTTGCCAAGTTAGTCACATATGTTTGAGATCATTTTGGCTCTTTAGCGATAAGTAATATCGTTAAAGAGCCAATTTTATTGGACGTATGGGGAATTACTAGACTCAGTTTTTGGACAGGTGAGGATTCCCGGCGCCCGGAACAGTGCAATTTGCTGCCACTAAATTTGTGACAGTACTAATATTTGGCATTTTTTGACCACGGGGGCTGCCGAGGCCGTGGTTTCGCCCTTTCTGCGCCGAAGCGATACACTGTTGCCGTTTGATTTCTTCGCTCAAGGAGGATGCGCATGCCGTGCACAACGATTCTGGTCGGTAAAAACGCAAGCTACGACGGGTCGACCCTGGTCGCGCGTAACGAGGACTCGTCCAACGGGGTATTTGAGCCCAAGCGCATGCGCGTAGTGCATCCCGACGAGCAGCCGCGTGTCTACACGAGCGTCCTGAGCCACCTGACCGTTGAGCTGCCCGATAACCCCATGCGCTATACGAGCGTCCCCGATGTTGTCCCGGGCCACGGTATCTGGGCCGAGGCCGGTTTCAACGAGCTCAATGTTGGCATGTCCGCAACCGAGACGCTTACCACCAACGAGCGCGTCCGCGGCGCCGATCCGCTCGTGGACTACGTGCCCGCCAAGGGCAACGAGGGTGAGGACGGCTATGTGCCGGCGCAGCCCGGTGGCCTGGGCGAGGAGGACATGGTGACCCTGGTGCTGCCGTATGCCAAGTCCGCCCGCGACGGCGTGCGTATCTTGGGCGACCTGCTCGAGCGCTACGGCACTTACGAGAACAACGGCATCGCCTTTAGCGACGTGGACGAGATCTGGTGGCTCGAGACCATCGGCGGTCACCACTGGATCGCCAAGCGCGTGCCTGACGACGCCTATGTGACCATGCCCAACCAGCTGGGCATCGACAGCTTTGACCTGGATGACGCCGAGGGCGCCCAGGCCGACCATATGTGCTCCGCCGACCTGCGCGCCTGGATGGCCGAGTGGCATCTGGACCTGACGCTGGGCGTCGAGAGCGACGGCCCGGCTGCCGTCTTTAACCCGCGCGAGGCCTTTGGCTCGCACAGCGACAGCGACCATGTCTACAACACGCCGCGCGCCTGGTACATGCAGCGCTGCCTCAACCCCAGCGACGTGTGGGATGGCCCCGACGCCGACTACACGCCCGAGAGCGACGATATCCCCTGGAGCCGCGTGCCCGAGCGCAAGGTGACCATCGAGGACATCAAGTACGTGCTCTCGAGCCACTACCAGGGCACGGAGTACGACTGCTACGGCAGCAAGGGCACGCCCGCTACGCGTGGTGCCTATCGCCCCATCGGCATCAACCGCAACAGCCAGCTTGCCGTGTTGCAGCTGCGCCCCTATGCGCAGCCGGCCTACCGCGCCGTGCAGTGGATGGCCTTTGGTTCCAACTCGTTTAACGCGCTGGTTCCGCTGTACGCCAACGTCGAGACTATGCCCGAGTACTATGCCGACACGCAGGCTCGCGTGACGTCCGAAAACTTCTACTGGGCCAACCGCCTGATCGGCGCGCTGGCTGACGTCCGCTTCCATGAGTGCGGCCGCGCGGTCGAGGATTATCAGGAGAAGATCGGTGGCATGGGCCACAAGCAGATCCATGACGTCGACGCTGCCGTAGCCGCTCTGCCCGAGGTCGAGGTGCCTGCCGAGCTTGCACGCGCCAACGAGGCCTTTGCCGAGCGTGTTCGCGTGGAGACCGATGCCCTGCTGGGCAAGGTGCTTTACACCACGAGCTGCGCCATGAAGAACTCTTTCGCGATGAATGACAACGTGAGGTAGGGATTTCCCGTCGATCGAATAGCGCTAAAACGCTTTGTCGCTTTCGCTCAATCTTGGGTACAAGAACGCCAATGCAGTTGTTTGTGATTGGAGATAACCATGGTTATGAAACTCGATCAGCTTGTTAACGGCGCCATTAACGTGGGCTTTGGCGCTGCCGCCGTTGCTGTCGAAGGCGGCAAGAAGGTCCTCGACGACCTTAACACCAAGGGCGAGCAGGTCCGCAAGGACACCGCCACCCCCGATATCGCCCGCAGTGTGTCCGACATGTTCGAGCAGGCCGGCGGTACCATCTCCGATCTGACCGAGCGTCTGGGCATGCAGGGCGAGACCGCGGCCCAGCGCGTGCTCGATGAGCTCATCCTTGCTCGCGTCCGCGTTATGACCGCGTCCGAGCGTACGGCCTTCCTGGCCCACGTGCGCGACATCGTCGATTCGGTCGAGGACAACGTGACCTCGGTGCCCGTCGAGTCCGTTGAGCCCGACGATGCGAAGGATACCGAAGAGGCCGAGTAGCAGCGCAGATGGCAGATTCCACCACCGATTACAACAAACTAGATCCCCTGGGTGACGAGGCGGCGGTTGTCGATGAGGTCGACGCCGCCGTCTCGGGCGCTCGCAAGAAGCCGCGCGCTGTCGATATGGTGCCCGAGGAGCCCGACGCGATGGCGCCGGACGAGGAATACCAGCTCACGCCGGCGGGTCGCCGCGAGCGTATCGGGCAGATTGTTCGCCTGGTTAAAAAGTACCGCGTGTGGGATAACCTCACGCCGGTTCGTTTGCGCCGCCTGCTCGAGGAACTCGGCCCCATGTTCGTCAAGATGGGGCAGATTCTGGCCAACCGGTCCGAGATTCTGCCGCAACGCTTTTGCGATGAGCTGCGCCGCTTGCGCTCCGACGTGGAGCCGGTGCCGTACGAGGTAGTGCTCCGCTGCTTGGAAGAGGAATACGGCCTGCGCCTGGGGGAGATGTTCGATGCGATCGACCCCAATCCGCTTGGTAGCGCATCGCTCGCGCAGGTGCACCGCGCTCGTCTGGTGACGGGCGAGGACGTGGCCGTCAAGGTGCAGCGCCCCGGTGCGCAGCAGGTTATGGCACAGGACATCGATATCATCCGCTCGGTGGTGCGTATCGTTTCCAAGTTCGTCAATACCGATCAATTCGTTGACCTGCACGGCGTAGTCGAGGAGCTGTGGACCTCGTTTCGCGAGGAGACCAACTTTTTGGCCGAGGCCAAAAACCTCAACGACTTCTACGAGTTCCATAAGAGCGTTCATGGCGTGACGTGCCCTAAATCCTATCTGGACCTGTGCACCGAGCACGTGGTGGTCATGGATTACGTCGACGGCATTTCGATCGCCGATCCTGAACGCTTAGTGGCCGAGGGCTATGACTTGGAAAAGATCGGTGCCGCAATCGTCGAGGACTATTCGACGCAGGTGCTCAACGACGGCTTTTTCCATGCCGACCCGCATGCGGGAAACATCATCCTCAAAGACGGAATTGTCTACTTTATCGACTTGGGCATGGTCGGACGCATGTCGAGCCACGACCGTGGCATCGTCAAGGATATGATCTTTGCCGTGGCCGAGGGCGACGTGCCAAAGCTCAAGGATTCGCTCATGCGCTTTGCCGTGACGCGCGGCGATTCGGCCGAGCTTGACCATTCGGCCTTTTTGTCCGACTTGGACTTTATTGTTGCCGACTTTGCCGGGCTCGACCTTAAAGACCTGGATATCGGCGAGTTTTTGACCTCGCTGTTAAACCTCGCGCGCAAAAATGACGTTGAGCTGCCGAGCGTGGTGACGATGTTCGCCCGCGGCATGGTGACGCTCGAGGGCCTGTTGACCGAGTACATGCCCAACGTCAACATGATCCAAATCATCCAGACGCATATTAAAAACGAGAAAAGCACCTATGCGCGCATGCGCGAGATGAGCCGCGACTTTGCAGCGAGCAGTTATCGCGCGGCGAAGGGCTCGCTCGAGGCGGCCGAGTATCTGGGCTTGGCTTCGCGTATGCTTACGCGCGGCCAGCTTAAGGTGAACACGCAGATCATGAGCAGCGATAAGGCGCTGCGACAGCTAGGTGGGATTATCGACCGCATGTCGATGGCAATTGTGATCGCCGGTCTGTTTATCGGTTCGTCGGTGGTGTACTACGCGCGCATCGAGCCGGTTGTGTTTGGTATCCCGGTCATTGGCTTTATGGGCTACGTGAGCGCGCTGGTGCTGGCGCTTATGTTGGGCCGCAATATCTGGCTCAACAGTCACGGCGGCAAGCACTAGAGGCTGCGGCCGTCACCGCATTTTCCTATCGCAAACAATAGGGTTGATTTCCGATCTCAGCCGAACACATTGAGCAAATAGGCCATTCCCGCAGTTAGCTGAACGCCCCCGCGGCCCCTCCTGGGGTCCGGGGGCGCCGTTTTCCCAGTTGAAGGAACGGTGGAGA
>UQPF01000018.1 GCA_900542905.1 uncultured Collinsella sp. | reverse complement strand
CAGAGCATGGGGGGCACGCCCGGTCCCGTTCCGAACCCGGAAGCTAAGCCCCATCGCGCCGAGAGTACTGCGGGGTCAGCCCGTGGGAGGCCAGGGCGCCGCTGACCGGTGGACGGCACCGAGCCGTACGCTTGAACTGAGAAGGGGGAGGCCTCGCGGCCTCCCCCTTTTTTGCGTTTGCGGGCTTTTGTCTCACATAGTAGCTGTGTTTTATAACCCTCGTTTGTCGCATCTTCTGTGAACGGGCTACAATAACTTAGTCTGTGCGATATGGAGGTGAACATGGCTGAAGCTGGTATCGGCGTTGATATCGTCGAGATTTCCCGTATGAAATCAATTCTTGAAAAGACGCCGTCGTTTGCTAGGCGTGTGTTTACCGAAGAAGAGCGTGCGTATTGCGATGCATCATCGCGCCCCGCTGCTCACTATGCCAGCCGCTTTGCTTCGCGCGAGGCGGTACTTAAAGCTCTCGGCACGGGTTTTAGTCAAGGCGTTGGTCGCAAGGATGTTTCGGTTACGCGTGATAAACTCGGCAAACCGAAGGCGCTGCTTTCGGGCCGTGCTCTCGAGATCGCTCAAGAGCTGGGTGTTGTTGAGGTCGCTCTTTCCATTACGCTTACAGGAGACTTAGCCGTTGCGAATGCCATCGCGATTACCGAAGATGCTCGGCCTAAGCCAAAAGAGGAAAAGGTGAGTACCAAGAAACGCGTAGCGCAGACATTTAAAGAGGCTCGCTCTGTTTTAGATGAGCTTGAGCAGCTGCAGAATTCAGCATTGACGGAGCACCTGGGCGATGCTTCGCAAGATACGCTAGGAGCATAGATGAAACCGGTTTTGAGTACCGAAGAAGTCGTTCGTCTCGAGGACATCATCGAACGCGAAGGGACTTCGAAGGCCGAGCTTATGGAGCTAGCGGGTGAGTTTGCCGCCAACGAGGTCTTGAAGCTCAATCCCGATCGGGTTCTCGTTCTGGTCGGTTTTGGTAATAATGGCGGCGACGGTTGGGTTGCCGCCGATATTCTGAGCCATAAGGGTGTGGACGTCGATATCGTTTCTCCGGTTGAGCCGGATGAGATTCCTGCTGCTCTGGCACGTCATGTTGCTCGTCGTACTGCCGGCCGCGATGTGCACGTTTGTGTCGGCCCCTCGCGTGACGAACTCGAGGTTTTGATCGATAAGGCCGATGTTGTTGTTGATGCCATTTTTGGTACCGGTTTCCACGGGAATCTGCGTGCGCCGTTCTCCATCTGGATTCCTACGGTCAATGAATGCGCCGATTGTGTCGTATCCATTGATGTCCCCTCGGGCCTGAATGCCGAGACGGGCGTTGTTGATGACGACTGCATTCGTGCCGAGCATACGGTGACGATGATTGCGCCCAAGATTGGTCTGTATAGCGCTGATGGCCCTGAGTATGCTGGCGATTTGATCTGCGGCAATCTTTACGACCGTCTTGACGAGGTCATCGATGATGTCGACCACGCCGCCGAGATTGTCGAGCCCGGTGACTTAGTTGATTACTTTGCTCCACTACCTACGAATATCGATAAGTATTCCCGTGGCTCTGTGCTTATTGTCGCCGGATCTGCGCAATATCCTGGTGCTGCCATTATGGCGGCCAAGTCTGCAGCTCGCGCGGGTGCTGGTTACGTGGCAGTCGCGGCTCCTGACGCCTGCGCCAATCTTATTCGCATGGCACTTCCTTCGATTCCCGTCTTTGCTATTCCGTCTGATTCCCGCGGCTCCTTTGGCGCCGCTGCGCGCATGACTGTGTGCGAGATTGCAAAGAAGTACAGCTGTGTACTGTGCGGTCCCGGTATGACGACATCTGCCGGCGCTATGCAGGTGGTTTCGGGCTTGCTCGAGCTTGATGTGCCGCTTATTTTGGACGCCGATGCACTCAACTGCCTTGCTAAGATTGCCATTGACGGTATTGATAGTAATCCCGAGATGTATCGTCGCGAGCAGCCGTTGGTTATGACGCCGCACTATCGTGAGCTTTCGCGTCTGGTTGCCGGTGACGAGGTGAACGACCTTGGTACCGCGATTGCGGCCGCGCAGAAGGTTGTCTGGGCTGCAGGCTCCGACAATCTGGTGGTCATTGCCAAGGGGCCGACGACGGCTATCTGTGGCGTTGAGCGTGTGCTGCTGCCGCTCTCGGGTCCGGCTTCTCTGGCAACTGCCGGTTCGGGTGATGTTCTCGCGGGTATTTTGGCCGGCACGCTTGCCACCATGCGCGACGAGATGGATCGTTGGGAGTTGCTGTATTCGTACGCCGTCGCACTTCACAGCTACGCCGGTTTTGCCGCGGCGACGGAGTATGGTGAGAAGAGCGTCATCGCGACCGATCTTATCGACTTGATCGGTCCTGCCATGGAACTGGCGGCAAAGGATGCGCTCGAAGATCTGGGAATCATGGACGAAGGGTCGGATGACTAATCATGAATAAAGCCGATTTGACGCGCTGGTCCTGGGTCGAGATCGACCGCGGGGCGCTCCGTCGCAACACGAGGGCCTATAAGAACTTGCTGAATCCACGTCAGCGCCTGTGCTGCGTGGTCAAGGCCGATGCTTATGGTCATGGAGCTGTTGAGTGCGCCAAGATCATGTATTCGGCCGGTGCCGACATGTTTGCCGTGGCGACGGTTAACGAGGGCGTTGAGCTCCGACAGGGCGGGATTACGAAACCCATCCTCATCCTAAGCGAGCCGCCTATCGAGGCCATTCCGACGTTGCTCGAGTTTGATATCATGCCCTCGGTCTATACGTCTGACTTTGCTCTTGCGTATGGCGAATGTGCCGTCGCGGCGGGCAAAGTGGGCAAGTATCATCTCGCCATCGAGACGGGCATGAATCGTATCGGCGTTCACTACACGCAGGTGCTCGACTTTGTCCGCGGTATAAATTTCCATCGTGGTATTCAGTGCGACGGCGTATTTACGCACTTCGCCACGGCCGATGAACCTTCGGGCTGGGACTACAAGCTGCAGTGTCAGCGCTTTACCGAGGCCGCTCAGGCCATTAAGGATGCGGGTTTTGAGTGCGGTATCGTGCACTGCGCCAATACGCCGTCCTCGATGCTCGACCCCTCGATGCATTTTGATATGATCCGCGCCGGCGTTGGCTTGTATGGCATGCAGCCGTGCGAGCTGAGTGGCCGCGTGATGCAGCTTGACCCCGTTATGAGCGTCCATGCGCGCGTGACGCGCGTGGCACACCCTGCGATGGGTGAGGGCGTGGGCTACGGTTTTACCTACCGCGTACCGCGTACGCGCGTTCAGATCTGCACGCTGCCGATCGGTTATGCCGACGGCCTATCGCGTACGCTTTCCAATCGTATGGATGTGCTGTATCGCGGCGAGCGCGTGCATCAGGTTGGCAATATCTGCATGGACCAGTTTATGGTCGCCATTCAGTCCAACCCGGCACACGAGATTCCCGAGGCCGAGTATGGTGACGAGATGATTATTGTCGGCCGCGATGGCGATGCCGAGATTACCATGGACGAGATGGCCCGACTGCGCGGAACGATTAACTACGAGGTCGCCTGCGGCTTTGGCATGCGTCTCGACAAGGTCTACGTGTAGGAGCCGCTATGGGCGTCATGCACATCCCCGGCCATACCCATCAGGCGCCACGTGAGGTCGCACTCGAGGAAATTGAGGCCGTTCTGGGCGATTGTCACCTCTGCCAGCTCTACCAGTCGCGTCACAATATCGTGTTTGGCGTGGGAAACCCCCGCGCTCGCGTGATGTTTATCGGTGAGGCGCCGGGCCGCAATGAGGATTTGCAGGGCGAGCCCTTTGTGGGGGCGGCAGGCGAGGACCTCAACGGCATTTTGTCGCTGGCGGGGCTCAAACGCGAAGACGTCTACATTGCCAACGTGCTTAAGTGCCGCCCGCCGGGAAACCGCAATCCGCGTCCCGAGGAAGTGCTGGCTTGCTCGCCGTTTTTGCGTGAGCAGATTCGAAGCATCTGGCCTGATATTATCGTGACGCTCGGCAACCCCGCGACGCACTTTGTGCTTAAGACCGAGATTGGCATTACTAAGCTGCGCGGCAGGTTCCACCAGATGGGGCATTTTGTAGTAATGCCCACTTTTCATCCGGCAGCAGCGCTGCGCAATCCGGCGTGGCAGGAGCTGCTGGAGGAAGACTTTAAGATGCTGGGCGATTATCTGGAGCGACATCCCGCACCAGAGGACGCCTCGGAATAATAAGGAGCATATATGTCCCTGGAGCGCCTGGGGGTAGGTACTTACAAAACGACTTGCGCTGCCGATACGGAGTACTTTGGCGAGCTAATTGCACCGTGCCTTGAGGACGGCGATGTGCTCATCCTGACCGGTGGCCTGGGAGTGGGCAAAACTCACTTTACCAAGGGCGTCTCGCGCGGGCTGGGCGATGAGCGTATGGTTACGAGCCCTACGTTTGCGCTCATGGCCGTTCACGATCAAGGTCGTATTCCGCTGTTTCACTTTGATCTATACCGCCTGGAGCATGCCTACGAGCTCGAGGATACGGGCATTTTCGATGTGCTGGGCTATGAGGGTGCTTGCCTGCTGGAATGGGGCGAACAATTCCAGGACGAGCTGACGGATGAGTATCTTTCGGTGACGCTCAAGCGTGATGAGGGCGACAGCGATGTGCGAACGATAACGCTCGAGGCACACGGTGACCGCGCAATGGAGCTTTCCCATTTGATTGATAAGGCTGTACAAGATGAGCTTGCATAACGACAACGCGCTGGTGGTGGCGCTCGATACCTCGACCGACATGCTTGCCTGCGCGGCAAGCTGGATTGATGGGAAGACGGGCGAGACGAAGCTCGTGAGTGGCGACCACATGTGTCGCCGTCACGCCAACGTTGAGCTCGTGAATACCGTTGATGGCGTACTGGCTCAAACCGGTCTGGATCGCAGCGATGTTGGTTGCTACGTGGTCGGCCGCGGTCCGGGGTCGTTTACGGGTGTGCGCATCGGCATCTCCACTGCCAAGGGCCTCGCACGTGGTGCCAATGTTCCGCTGCTGGGCGTGTCGACGCTCGACGCTTGCGCTTGGACGGCGTGGAAGGCTGGCGTGCGCGGCAAGCTTGGTATCTTGGCCGATGCTATGCGCGGTGAGGTATATCCAGCGCTGTATATGCTGGTCGATGAGGGCCCCGAGCGTCAATTTGAGCGCGAACACGTGGTCAAGGCCGCCGTGGCGCTCGATGAGTGGCGCCAAGCAGCGGACTGGGACCAGCTTCAGCTGACCGGTGACGGTCTCGTGCGCTATGGCAAGCTGCTGGGTGAGGACGAGACCGCCCGCTGCGTGGAGCGCGACCTGTGGTGGCCTTCGGGCGAGGGCTTGCTGCTCGCGCACGCTGCGGGTGACGGCGATCCGGCCCGCGTCCTGCCGATTTACACGCGCCTTTCGGATGCCGAGGAAAACGAGCGCAAGCGTCTTGGTCTTGCCGAGAGTGCGCAGAGCGAAATTACGGGCGTTGCCGATGAGCTCGCCGGTCGTCATCTGCAGTTCCGTCCCATGGGCGCGGCGGATGCCGAGGGCGCGAGCGCGCTAGAGGCTGCCTGCTTTGAAGGTGCCGGACACGAGGCGTGGACGCCGGGCATGTTCCTGTCCGAACTGGGCGAGGACGTCGCTGCGCCGCGTAGTTGGTGGGTGGCACACGACGACGGCAAGCTGCTGGGCCTTGCCGGCGGTATGGTCGTGGACGGTGATGTGCAGATTCTGGATGTCGCCGTCGACCCGGCACATCGCCGTGAGGGCATTGCCCGCAAGCTGCTGTCGCACGTGAGCTATGATGCCCAGATGCTCGGCTGCACCACGGCTTCGCTCGAGGTCGAGGACGGCAATGAGGGCGCGATTGCGCTCTATAACGCTCTGGGCTTTACCGAGGCTGGCCGTCGCCGCGGCTACTATGGTGCCGGCAAGGACGCCATCGTCATGACGGCCCCGCTGCCCCTGGTACTTCCGGTCGACAATGCTTCGCCCGAGCCGACGGCGGCAGAGCAGCGCGTATGGCCGCTGCCTGCGCCTGGGCGCTCCGAGGGGGAGCGTGCCGAAATTGAGCGCCGCCGCCTAGTGCTCGCTATCGAGAGCTCCTGCGACGAGACGGCCGTGGCGATTATCGATGCGGATGGCAATATGCTGGCCAACCAGGTGTCGACACAGATTGATTTTCATGCCCGCTTTGGCGGCGTGGTGCCCGAGATCGCCTCGCGCAAACACGTTGAGGTGATTGTGAGTGTCGTGGATGCGGCGCTCGAGGATGCCGCAGCATCGCTTGGCCTTGAGGGTGGAGCCATTGCTCCCAGCGAGCTTGCCGCCGTGGGCGTGACACAGGGTCCGGGCCTGGTGGGCGCGCTCGTGGTTGGCGTCGCCTTTGCCAAGGGCTTTGCCTACGCTGCCGGCAAGCCGCTCGTATGCGTCAACCATCTGGAGGGGCACCTGTTTGCCAACTTGCTGGCGCAGCCCGACCTCAAGCCGCCGTTCATCTTCACGCTTGTCTCGGGCGGGCACACCATGCTCGTGCACGTGAAGGCGTGGGGCGACTACGAGGTACTTGGTGAGACACTCGACGATGCTGTGGGCGAGGCCTTCGACAAGGTAGCCAAGGCGTTGGGTCTGGGCTATCCCGGTGGCCCCATCATCTCCAAGCTGGCCGAGACGGGCAACCCCAAGGCGATCGATTTCCCCCGTGCGCTTAACAGCAGGGGGGACTACCGCTTCTCGCTTTCGGGCCTCAAGACGGCGGTGACGCTCTACATCGAGCAAGAGACCAAGGCCGGTCGCACGATTCACCTGCCCGATCTGGCGGCTTCGTTTGAGGCAGCTGTCTTTGACGTGCAGTACAAGAAGGCCAAAAACGCACTGCACGCTACCGGATGCAAGGAATACTGCATCGGTGGCGGCGTCTCGGCCAACCCGCATCTGCGCGAGATGATGATCAAGAAGCTTGGGCGTCAGGGGATTCGTGTAACGGTGCCGCCCTTGTCTGCCTGTACCGATAACGCAGCCATGATTGCGGAGGTCGCTCGCCGTAAATTCGACCGAGGTGAAATCTCACCGTTCGACGTCGACGCCGATCCAAACATGACGCTGTAGTCGTACGGGTGCGGTCCCCGGCCCTGCCCGGGCCTAGCGGCCGCATATGAACTTTCCTGCTCTACAGTCCTGCTCACGACGGAGGCCACATTAAGTGGCCTCCTGTTCGTGCGGAACTCGCGATAAAGTTCATATGCGGCCGCTAGGCCCGGGCAGGGCCGGGGACCTTTCTGTATCGATATAGCTTCTGGGCTGGATCGGCGTCGACAACGTCCAGCAAGGTTAACAAGCCAGCGTCGAATTTCCGGCGTGCTTTAGCTGAAAGAAAAAGTTGGCATGCGGAGCTTTGCTCCGCACATTTGGGATGGGAGCCCCTGAGAGCCGCGGGAGCCGGGCGGCGCATATGAACTTTATCGCGAGTTCCGCACGCAAAGGAAAGCACTTAATGTGCTTTCCGTCTTGCGCAGGACTGTAGAGCAGGAAAGTTCATATGCGCCGCCCGGCTCCCGCGGCTCTCAGGGGCATCTCTCATGCAAAAACTGTCGTGGGGTAAAGTCCGAGGTCAATGGCGTTTTATACCGAGAAATTCAAAAAAGTTGAAAATTCATTACAAATTTGTGTTGACTTTAGGTAACTAAAGTTTCATACTCCTTTTCAACCACTGGGGGATGTGAACACGCACGGATCGTTCACATCATGATTGAAGAGGATTTCTTAGACATGTTCACGCATCAGCTAAACATTATCAGCGTAGTAATTATCTGATGCGGGTTAGCACATACAGCTAGCCCGTACGATAACGGGCGGCTGATGAAGATGAGGGCCGTCGAGCGCAACCGACGGCCCTCATTTTTTATGTCTGAGTAGTTCTTTTTAGAGGAGGAAATGTAATGAACGGAGTTTTGCTCATGGTTGTGGCCGCGGCGGTGCTCGCCTGCGGCTATCTGGGCTATGGCCGCTGGCTGGCCAACAAGTGGGGCGTTGACAAAGAGGCCCTCACGCCGGCCAAGCGTATGAAGGACGGCAAGAGCTTCTCGCCCGTCTCCGCCTTCACCGCGTTCTCGCACCAGTTCAGCTCGATCTGCGGTGCCGGCCCTGTTACGGGTACGATCGTCGCCATGGCCTTTGGCTGGCTGCCCGTCGTGCTCTGGGTCCTCATCGGCGGCATCTTCTTTGGCGCCGTCCACGACTTTGGTGCCCTGTACGCTTCGATGAAGAACAACGGCAAGTCGCTCGCTCAGCTCATCGAGAAGTACATCGGCAAGACCGGCCGTCGCCTGTTCCTGCTGTTCTGCTGGCTGTTCTGCATCATCGTCATCGCCGCCTTCACCGACATGGTTTGCAAGACGTTCATGTTCACCCCGGCCGTTGACGCTTCTGGTGCTGCTACCGGTGCCATCGACTTCACCAAGTCCTATGCCGCCGGCTGCGCTGGTACCATCTCCATCCTGTTCACCTTCGTCGCTATCGCCTTTGGTTGGGCCCAGAAGAAGTTCAACCTCACCGGCGCTGCCGAGTTCGTCACCGGCGTGGTCCTCATGGTTCTCATGTTCGCCGTCGGTATGCAGTTCCCGGTCTACCTGGATAAGTTCCAGTGGTTCGCCGTCGTCATGGTCTACCTGGTCTTCGCTGGCGCTATGCCCATCCAGATGCTCAAGACCCCGCGTGACTACCTCACTTCCATCATGATGATCGTCATGATCGCCTGCGCTGTCCTCGGCATCGTTGTCCTGGGTGTTCACGGCCAGGCTACGATGACCGCTCCGGTCTTCACCGGCTTCTCCACTGCCTCCGGCATGATGTTCCCGGTCCTGTTCGTCTCCGTCGCTTGCGGTGCTCTCTCCGGTTTCCACAGCCTCGTTTCTTCCGGCACCTCTTCCAAGCAGGTCGAGAAGGAGCAGGACGCCGTCAAGGTCGGTTACGGCGCAATGATCGTCGAGTCCTTCGTCGGCATCCTTGCCATCATCGTTGCCGGCATCATGTTCTCCGATATGAACACCGCCGGTACGGGCGCCCTCAACGCCGGTGTCGCTTCCACCCCGTTCCAGATCTTCGCCGCTGGCATCTCCCGCGGTATGCAGGCCTTCGGTGTTGACGGCACGCTCGCTACCGTCTTTATGACCATGAACGTCTCCGCTCTGGCCCTGACCTCGCTCGACGCCGTCGCCCGCATCGCCCGCACCTCGTTCTCCGAGTTCTTTGCCCAGACCAACGATGCTCTGGCCATCGAGTCCAAGGCCGGCTACATGAAGGTCCTCGGCAACCCCTGGTTCGCCACGGTCGTTACCCTGCTTCCTGGTCTCGCCCTCGCTTTTGGTGGCTATGCCAACATCTGGCCGCTCTTTGGCGCTTCCAACCAGCTGCTCGGCGGCATGACCATGATCACCCTCGCCGTGTTCTGCAAGTGCACCGGCCGCAAGGGCTGGATGCTCTACGTGCCCGTCGCCTTCCTGCTCTGCTGCACCTTCACCTCGCTGGTCCAGAGCGCCATGGGCTGCATGGCCGCCGTCCAGGCTTACGGCTTCTTCGGCACCATCCCGGCTACCGCCACCACGGCCGCCGTCTCCGTCGCCGCCACCAAGGGCCTGCAGCTCGTCTTTGCCGTCCTGCTGATGGTCCTGGGCCTCATCGTCGCCGTCAACTGCCTCAAGGAGTTCTTCGGCAAGGAGGCTGGCTCCATGCCTGATGAGGAGCCCGAGTGGTCCGAGATGGGCAAGGCCGAGTACGGTCGCGCCGCTGCCGCCGAGGCTCCCGCTGACGCCGAGGCCGCCAAGGCCTAGTCAGCTTGATGGACTAACCGTTCCATCCATATGACTCGGAAAGATCGGGTCCGCGACTTCGCGGGCTCGGTCTTTTTTCATGCGAAAGCGGGTGACGCTCGAGTGTTCTCGCAGATGTTTTGCGTGGATAAGGGCGCGCGTTGTACCATATAGACGTATATGTGTACATATGAAAGGGGCCCCGTGGCCAAGACGGTATATTCCGATAATCAAAACAATGTCGATGCTTTGGCTGAGCGCCTGAGCAGCCAGACGTCGCTTTCTGCTGAGCGTGCCAAGCTGGTTGCCTACGACCTGCTTTGCCGCAAGGCGCTCAAGATTAAGTCGAGTGCGCTGGCGCAGATTTTCCGCTCCGTCGATAAGGAGTGCGACACCAAGGCGATGCGCGATGAGCTTATCGCGGCAAAGATCGTGACCAAGATCGAGGGTAGCGGCATTAACGGGCGCCCGGCGTTCTATACCATCAATGCCGAGATCCGCGATGTCCAGGAGCAGCCTGCCGAGTCCGTCGAAGATTTTGTCGTCGAGGATTCCGCTGACGTGCCTGCTGTGGAAGAAGCTGCTCCGCGTGAGCATGTCGATACCGATGAGTTGCTCGATGAGAACGTCGTGCGTGCCTTTACGGCCAAGGCAGGACGCGGCGGTTTTGGCGGGGGTGGCAAGCGCGATGCGCAGCGCCGCGCCCAGCAGGAGCGCTTCCGTCGCGCCGTTGCTCGAAAGGGTGAGACGGATGCTGAGGCTGTTGAGACCGAGGTTGCTGCCGAGTCGCAGAAGCCCGCGAGGGAGCAAAAGCCCGTGGAGGCCCAAGAGCCCAAGCGTCGTCGCGGTGCTCACTTTAAGACTGCACAGCAGGATGCCGCGCGTGAGGTTGAAGAGTCTTCTGAGGTTGCAGACGATGTTGAGGAGTCTGCCAAGAAGGCTCCGGGTTCGTGTCGTCCCGGCCGCGGTTTTGCGGGGCGCGCGTATCCCGTAAGGCGTCAGGAGAAGAGCGAACCGGCTTCGACCACTCAGGGCGAGAAGGACGAGAAGGCCGTTGAGCCGGTGGCTCGCGAGCAAAAGCCTGTTGAGCCGCAGCTTGAGGTTGATGCCGAGGCCAAGGGCCAGCAGCCTACTGATGAGCAGACGGAGCAGGGCGCGTCGAGCAGGCCTCGCCGCCGTCGCCATCGTGGGGGCCGCAGTTCCCATGCCGAGACTGCGGCCGAGAAGACCACGCCGCAGAACGAGGATGCGAAGGCCGAGGTTTCTTCGGGGCAGCCTAAGCGCCAGCCGGCGAAGGAGAGCAAGTCCGTTCGTCCGCAGAAGCAGGCGTCTATGCCGAAGCGCGAGCGCAATTCCCAAGGCGATTCTAAGCGCAAGTCTCAGAGGAAGCCGGAGTCTGCCGCAGCAGATACTGCTGCCCAGCAGCCCAAGTCGGCCGTTCACGGCGAGGCCTCGGCGTTTGCCCTTGCCCGCGTTTTAGGCAGGCAGCTGCTCAAAGTTGTCCCTACGCCCACGGCGCTCTCTAAGATCAAGGAGCAGCAGACACAGATCGTAAAGGTCGAGGGCAAGGACGGCAAAAAGGCTCCGCAGCGCACTCAGCACAACGAGATGTCCAACCGCAAGATTGCCGAGGAAATCGCAATCATCCAGGCTTGGATCGAGCAGAACCGAGGTGCCGATACGCCGGTTGCCTCGCGCCGCCAGCGTGCCTACCAGATCTTTAACGACGAGAAGGCTTTTGACGGCAAGCACGGTGAGCGCTTGATTAGGCGTATGACCGAAAAGGGCATCAGCATGCAGGCGATCAAGGTCGCCCCCAATCGCCCCGTGCACTTTACGGGCTTCTTTACGCTGGGCGCCGACAAGCCGTTCATTATGGTCGAGAACCTGGACACCTACGACGAGATCGTCAAGCTGCTGCGTGGCCGCAAGCACGCCAAGCTCTTTGGCATCAAGGTGGGCGGCGTGATTTTTGGCGGCGGATGCAAGGCGAGCGTCTCGCATGCCCTGGACGATTATCTGGCCGAGATTGGCTATCGCTTTAACTACGTCTACTACGTGGGCGATATCGATCGCGAGGGCGCGCGCATCGTCGAGCAGGCTCGCAATGCCAATGTGGTTGAGATTCGCCTGCATGCCGGCATGTACCGCGCCATGCTCGCTGAGCATAAGCGTCGCGTGAAGGCCGGCGGAGAGTGCGAGCCTGCGGCTGCCAACCAGGGTGTGCCGCAGAACCTGGCAGCGACGATCAAGGATCTGCCCATGGTTACGCGCGTGCAGTTCCGCAACGTGCTGCGCGAGGGCGGGCGCATTCCGCAGGAGATTCTGATGACCGCAGACTATCGGGATGGCGACTCGGGAAGCTTCGACCGCATGCTGAACAACTAGGGCGTTCGGCCCCGGGAGAGTGGGTACACCGGCTTAGGTTTCCTGCTCTACAGTCCTGCTCACGACGGAGGCCACATTAAGTGGCCTCCTGTTCGTGCGGAACTCGCGATAAACCTAAGCCGGTGTCCCCACTCTCCCGGGGCCTGCGGCTACTTGGTTGTCGCATGCGGCTCGCTTTTCGGAACTGGGCTGATATTTTCTAGATGAAAGGCGCTCTTGGTCCTTATGGGCCTGGGGCGCCTGTCTTTTAAAGGTAGATTTTTGGGAGGCCGGCACTTGGAGACGTTCCTTTAGTGCTGGCACTTTAGGAACGTCCCCAAGTGCCGGCTGTGGAACGGAGGGATTCCGCGTCCGCCTTTTCGGCGGCAGCGCTCCGCTGCGTCGCTTTGCTCCTTGCGTGCTGCGCTGGAAAACGCTTCGCGTTTCCTCGGCTTCGCACCCTTGCGGGTTCGAATCCCTCCGCTTGCCTACAAGAAAGCGCCCTGGGCCGTTATGGGCTCAGGGCGCTCAGTTTTAATGGCTGGGACGGAGGGATTCGAACCCCCAACAGCCGGCACCAAAAACCGGAGTTCTACCGTTGAACTACGTCCCAATGTGTGGTGTTGCCCAAAAGCAACTCGTTTAGTTTACCTAATCTGCGAGGGCATCGCAAACGCCATCGAGCAGGCGTACGGCGAGTGTCTGCGCGTCGCTGGCCGTGAAGGTGCCGTTGTAGCGCGTCATGCCCGTGAGCTCAATGCGAATGCGTGCCGGCTTCTGCTGCGCGGCGACATTGGCAGTGCGGATGCGCTGGGCCAGGTTGTGGCACTCGGCGAGGGCGATCGTGGCGCGCGGCGCTGCATCTGCGGGCAGCTCATCGCTTGCGATTTCGAGCACTAGGTCAACGTCGGTTGGGACCTCGGAGTCGCAGAGCATCATGCCGCTGTTGTCGGTCGTTGCCGTGGCGATATTCCACATGCGCGACGCAACGCTGCGTGCGATGGGGTCCTCGCCGATAACGGCAATCTGGAAGCGCTCGAGCACGTTGGCGGCGCGAGCAAAACCGATACGGGACTCGGCTTCGGTGACCGAGGGCTTGCCCTCCCACACATGGTGCAGGCGGTTGATGTAGGCGTAGGTGTCCTGGAAGGCCATGCCGTCGGCAAACAGGCCGACATTTTCCTGGAACTGCTGCAGGGCGGCCTCGGTATGCGGACCAAAGTAGCCGTCGTCTTCGCCACAGGCAAAGCCCAAAACGTTGAGAGCGCGCTGCAGGGCCTGCACATCGGCGCCATGGAAATTGGGCATGCGCAGATAGAGAGTGCGGTCGCCCAGCTTATACGAAGCGTCTACAAGGGCGCTCCAGCAGGGGATATCGACGGCATGACCGGCAGCAAGGCCGCTGTCGAGCCTGAAGGTGCTGACGGCCTGCTCAGTGGTGGCTCCAAAGTACTTGTCGGTGACTTCGGCGGCATCAATCGTGTAGCCGAGCTGCAGGAGACGAGACTGCACGTCTTCGACGGCTGCTCCTTGCATGCCCGTTGTAATAGGTTCCATGAACGAACCCCTTTCGGCGTACCATTCGTACTATTTGAGCGTCTGTCGGATAGACAACGCAAAGGGACGCATAAACATGCACTCAACAGTGTAGCAAGTTGTGCCTAAATACGCTGCTGACAGATTTTATAACCCCCGTTAGTTAAGGCGCTCCACAAAGAAATCTGCCATGGAGAGGAACAGCTCGCGTGCGTGCGGATCAAGCTCAACGTTCTCGATGGCCGCTTTGGCCTTAGCGGTCAGGTCGAGCGCGTAAGTGTGGGCGTAATCGATGGAGTCGGTCTCCTGGAAGATCTCCACGGCGCGCGCGAGCTGCGCGGGATCATCGGTGCCTGAGGAAAGAATCGCCTCGACCTCGTCGTGGTGGCGCTCATCAGAGAGGGCGTGTACGGCGACAAGCGTGCGCTTGCCCTCGGTGATGTCGGTGCGGAAGTCCTTGTTGGCGGCTTCCTTAGTGCCGACAAGGTTGAGCAGGTCGTCCTGAATCTGAAAGGCGAGGCCTGTGTGTAGGCCAAAGGCGCGCAGCGCTTCGATTTGCTCATCGCTGCCGCCGCCGATAATGGCTCCGGCGGCAAGCGGCGTGGCTCCGCTGTAAAACGCGGTCTTGTGCGTCGCCATGTCCAGGTAGTCATCAACCGAGATATCAAAGCGCCCGTCACGGACCCAACCCAGGTCGAGTGCTTGCCCCTCGATGGTGCGGACGATCATCTCGGTAAGCTCGTGGAGCACGCGCAGCTTCACGTCGGACTCCAGCGTGGGGTCGTCGAGAACCGTCTTGGTGACCATGGTGAGCGCCAGGTCGCCGCAATTGATGGCAAGGCCCGTGCCCTCGGTAAGGTGCATGCAGGGCTTGCCTCGACGAAGCTGTCCGTTGTCGGCGATGTCGTCGTGGATCAGCGCGCCCGACTGGAAATGCTCGATGGCTGCCGCGGCGCTGCGGGCGCTCTCAAAGCTACCGCCCACTGCGGTTGCGGCGAGCATACAGATAAGCGGGCGGTGGCGCTTGCCGGCGTTGGCCGTAAAAGCCGAGAGCGGCGCATACAGGTAGCGCTCGATATCGGCAGAGGTCGCCTGTCCGTCAAAGAACGTGGCCAGATAGTCGTTAATCTGGTCAAAGTGCTGGGCTAAAAAGCTGGTAAACGGACTGGACACGGGTTCTCGCATTCTTTCTGAGGTTGCATTGATGCAATATGCAGACAACATATTGCCACATCAGGGCGTTTGGCGCGGCAGTTTTGGCGATTTAGGACAACGGGCGTGCGTTTGATGGAGTGTGCCTAAATCAGCCTAAAATGCTCGAGCGCCGCAACGACACCGTCGTGATCGACGGTGTCGGTCACGTAATCGGCCTTATCCTTGAGATAGTCCGGTGCGTTGCCCATCGCAATGCCGACATCGACGGCGTTCATCAGCGAGACGTCATTGCTGGCGTCGCCAATGCCGTATACGGTTCCGTGGTGGGGGTCGAGGGCGTCGAGTACAGACTGGATGCCCCCGCGCTTCGTGCATTCGCGGGGCGAGATTTCGGTTACCTCGAGTTCGAGCTCATTAAAGCACAGCAGCGGCTCAAGTGCCTTATCTTGAGCGATGTGGTTGGCGAGCGATGTAGACATCAAGATCTTGTAGACACTGTAATGTTGCAGCTGCGTGACTGCGTCGCCCAGGGTGCGCGCGTATCCGGGAGCATCGGGCGCATCGGCACTCATGCGCACGACGCCGTTGAGGCCCTCAAAGCGGATGACCTCGCCCGATTGCTCAAGGTAGGGGGCAAGACGCTGCAGCATACTGGGCGTCATCGACAGATCGCGAATTGCGTGTCCGTTGATCTCGGCGTAACCGCCCGCAAGACAGACGATGCCGGTCCAAGGCAGCTCAAGAAGTTTGGGGTGGATGCAGCTGAGGGTACGTCCCGTGCAGATAAAGGCCATGTTGCCGTTGGCGACAAACTCGCGGATTGCCTGCGAAACCGCCTCGTTGGGATAGGGGGAGAGGTCCCGCTCGTCTTCGGGAAGGTCTTGGGCGAGCCTGGGGTCTTGCCAGGCGAGCGTTCCGTCGATATCGAAGAAGCAAATAGAGCCGCGCTTATGGGCTGCGCTGGCGGCAGGGGAGGCCGAGGTGGTGGGCACAAATTCCGGCTCGAGGCCCATGATCTGGTCAAAATGCTCTTTAACGCGGGGAACGGAGATGCCGATGACCACCTGGGCGGTCTTGCCCGTAATGATGAGGCCCTTGGCGCCCACCGCGACAAACGACGCGTTATCTGCAACGATGGAAGGGTCTGCGACCTCGACGCGCAGGCGCGTGGCGCAGTTGGTTGCGCCCACGATATTGCCAACGCCACCTAAAAGCTGAATTACCCGCTCAGCGAGGACGTGATCTTGATCGGATCGACTATCGACCTCGTCATTGGGGGATTGCTCTTTGGCAAAGTCGCTTCCCGTTAAACAATCGATTGCCGCGCGATTGGCAACATGATCCTCGCGGCCCGGTGTCTTAAGGTCATAGACCAAGATGAGTGCTCGAAAACTAACAAAAAAGATGAGGCTAAAGGCAAGGCCGATACCGAGCGCCAAAAGATAGGCACCGGCATGCGTGCGCATGAGCGGAATAAAGTTGAAGGCTGCCATCTCCATCAGGCCGCCCGAGAAGATGCCGACGATGCCAAAGAGATTCATGGTTGTGGCAAGGCAAGACGATAAGACGGCGTAGAGCAAAAAGAGCCCGGGGTGGGTGAACATAAAGAGAAACTCGAGTGGCTCGGTAACGCCGCAAACCACCGAGGCGATGATGGCGGGAGCAAGGATGACCCTGAGGCCGGCGCGGCGCTCGGGTTTTGCGGTGGAGTAGAACGCAGCTGCGATGGCAGGAAGGCCAAAGAGCTTGACCCAGCCGGTGGCGGTAAAACCGGCCCACGGCGCAAGTTCATTAAGGGGGCGCGTGCTATGGGAGAGGATGGGGAGCAAACTGCTCCACGTGGCGTAGATGCCGTCGTTAATGACCAGGTTGTCGTAGTAGATCGGCATGTAGAGCAGGTGGTGCAGGCCAAAGGGCTCGAGTGCTCGTTCTAAAAAGACAAAGATGCCCACGCCAAAGGGACCGATGCCTGCAAGCGCGTGACGCAGCGTATCAGTTACATCGTATACGTAGGGCACGATGGCGGCCGAGATAGCGGCAAGGGCAAACACGGCAAAAAAGCTGATGAGGTAGACCAGCGAGGAGCCCGAGAAGGTGCCGAGCCAATCGGGAATTTTGGCATCGTAGAAGCGGTCATGGATGGCGACGACGGTTGCCGATACCGCCAGCGGGCCGATAATGCCGGTGTCGAGCGTCTTGATGCCGTCGATGACGGTGATACCGCTGGCGGAGGTCAAAGATGACGGGTACTCAAGTCCAAGGTTGTCTCCGCTCAGCTTAATGATCTCGCTCAAAAAGAAGCAGTAGGCAAAATAGGCGACGAGAGCCTCGAGGCAGCAACGAGCCGGTTGTTTTTGGGCAAGACCGATGGGCAGCGCTACGGCAAAAAGGAGCGGGAGGCGTTTAAAGACCGTCCACGAGCCGCGCTGGATGATAGCCCAGAAAACGTACCAAGGGGTTCCGTATACGGCGAGATCGCCGACGATGTCCGCAGTCGTTGCGAGAGCGGAGACGCCGACCATGAGGCCTGATATAGAAAACAGCATGGCGGGCGCGAACATTGCCCCGCCAAAGCGTTGGATTTTTTGCAGCATGTTCTGCCTTCCGAATATCGAGGCGCGTTGCGCGTGGGGAAACGTTTAAACAATGGATTCATTGTAGAGGACCAGACGAGTGTCGTACCGGCAGTTTTGAGCGAAACCGATTTGGGCATGACAGAAACCGTCAACGGCTAAATCCTGTCGCTTCACCGATATTCGGTTTAAACAACTTTAAGAAATGCTATCGTGCCTAGCCGGAAATGAATAATGTAGAGGTGAAACAATGCCAAAAGCGATATACGAAGGAATCTACCGAGAAATACGCTCGCGCATCATTAATGGGACCTATGCGTTTCAGGAGATGCTGCCAACCGAAGCCGAGCTGACCGCGGAATTTGGCTGCACGCGCAATACCGTCCGCCGCGCTTTGAGCATGCTGGCCGACGGGATGTTTGTGCAGCCCATACACGGCAAGGGCGTGCGCGTTATTTGGCTTAAGGGCGAAACCGACATGTTGGGCGCACTCGAAGAGGTTGAGTCGTTTGGCGAGTTTGCAAAGCGCAACAATGCCGTTGCATCGACGGACGTTAAGTCTTTCGAACATCTGGTTTGCACCGAGCAACTCTCTCGTCACCTGGGCTTTAAGGTGGGCGAGGAGTTGATTCGCGTAGTGCGTGTCCGAAGCCTCAACGGCAACGCGCGCCAAGTGGACCATGGCTATTTTTTGGCGTCGATCGCCAAGGGCCTGACTCCCGAGATCGCGGCAGATTCTATTTACGGCTATCTGGAGCACAAGCGCGGTGTCAAAGTGATGGCGAGCCGTCGTACGGTGAGTGTCGAGCTCGCCAACGATGAGGACTGCAGCTATCTTGACCTCGGCAAATACAACTGCGTTGCCGTCATGGAGAGTCAGTCGTACACCTCGGATGGCATCTTGTTTGAGGTGACGCACACTCGCACACACCCCGAGATCTTCCATTACCGCGTCAATTCCAAGCGATAGCCGGCTAGCTCGCAGCCTGACGAGACTCATGGCCTCAAAGAGAAAACGCCCGGTCAAACCGACGGTACATCGGCTTGACCGGGCGTTTTCTCTGCATTAGATAACAAATAATTGTTTATACAAAACTTGTCAAGTATCAAGTTGAAATTACCGTTCACCGAAGTTTTTCTACCGCTCTAGTAATACTTGTTCAAACAACTAGCCAAATGGCGTATCGTTCAAATCAGCAAAAGGGGCAAAGTCCCCGAGCCAATCTCCGAAGGCGGCGGCAAAGGGTGCCGCCACGGTGTGAAAGGGTGGATTGTAATGAAGAACGAAATGAGCAGAAGGCAGTTCCTGGGCTTTGCTGGTTCCGCGGCTGCAGTTCTTGGTCTGGGCCTCGTGGGTTGCGGTGGTTCTGCCGGCTCCGGCTCCTCTGCTTCTGGTGACGCTGCCGAGGTCTACTTCCTCCAATTCAAGCCCGAGGTCGACAAGGAGTGGAAGGAGATCGCCAAGGCCTATAAGAAGGAGAAGGGCGTCGAGGTCAAGATCGTGACCGCCGCTTCCAACACCTACGAGGAGAAGCTTAAGTCCGAGATGTCCAAGAGCTCCGCTCCGACCCTGTTCCAGGTCAACGGCCCCACCGGTCTTAAGAACTGGAAGGATTACTGCGCCGACCTGTCCGATACCAAGCTCCGCGGTGAGCTCATTGACGACTCCCTGGCTCTGCAGTCCGACGGCAAGGATGTGTGCATCGACTGGGTCCAGGAGAGCTTCGGCATCATCTACAACAAGCAGCTGCTCGAGAAGGCTGGCTACAAGGCCGAGGACATCAACTCCTTCGACAAGCTGAAGGCTTGTGCCGACGACATCCAGGCCCGCAAGGACGAGCTTGGTGTCGAGGGTGCCTTCACTTCCGCCGGCATGGACGACTCCTCCAGCTGGCGCTACACCACCCACCTTGCCAACATGCCGCTCTACTACGAGTTTGAGAAGGAGCACAACCAGGAGGACGACGAGATCAAGGGTGAGTTCCTCGACAACTACAAGCAGATCTTCGACCTGTACATCACCGACTCCACCTGCGATCCTTCGCAGCTTGCTTCCAAGACCGGCGACGACGCCACCAACGAGTTCGCAACCGGCAAGGCCGTCTTCTACCAGAACGGCTCTTGGGCCTACTCTGACCTCGTCAAGGCCGGCATGACCGACGATCAGATTGGCATGATGCCGATCTACATCGGTGTTGACGGCGAGGAGAACCAGGGCCTGTGCTCCGGCGGCGAGAACTACTGGTGCGTCAGTTCCCAGGCTTCCGAGGATGCCCAGAAGGCCACCGAGGACTTCATGTATTGGTGCGTCACCGCTGACACCCCGACCAGCATCATCGCCGACAAGATGGGCCTGACCGCTCCGTTCAAGAGCGCCAAGGAGACCACCAACGTCTTCTCGCAGCAGGCCGTTGCCATGGCCAAGGACGGCAAGAAGACCGTCGCTTGGGACTTCGTCTACATTCCCTCCGAGGAGTGGAAGAAGAACCTCAAGCAGGCTCTGATTGCCTACGCTGCCGATAACAGCAAGTGGGACGGCGTCAAGAACGCCTTCGTCGATGGCTGGAAGACCGAGAAGGCCGCTTCCGAGTAAGCAGTTGCTGCCCAAGCTATCTGATTAGCGACAGGGGGCGGGCAGACGTTGGTTTGCCCGCCCCCTGCATATTGAAAGGACCCTTTTATGGGCAAAGCACTCAAGCGCTGGTGGCCGCTCTTTATGCTGCCCACGTGCCTGGCGTTTATGATCGGGTTCGTGATCCCTTTTATCCAGGGCTTCTATCTCTCGTTCTGCCAGTTTATTATCATTAGTAACGCGCACTTTGTCGGTATCGAGAACTACGTGCGCGCGCTGTCCGATCCGCAGTTCTCCACGTCGTTCTTCTTTACCGTGGCGTTTGCCTTCCTGTCGACGGTGCTCATCAACGTGATCGCCCTGGCCATTGCGCAGGCGCTCACCCGCAAGGCGCTCAAAGGCACCAACATCTTCCGTACGATCTTCTTTATGCCTAACCTGATCGGCGGCATCGTGCTGGGCTACATTTGGCAGATTCTGATCAACTGCCTGCTCTCCAACGTGGGCGCCCAGCTCATCGCTCTTAACTCTGCTGCTGGCTTCTGGGGCCTTATCATCCTGACCCTGTGGCAGCAGGTCGGCTACATGATGATCATCTACATCGCTGGTCTGCAGTCCATTCCGTCCGACTACATCGAGGCCGCCAAGGTCGACGGCGCTACGGCATGGCAGACGTTTTGGAAGGTTAAGATCCCTAACCTGATGCCGACCATCACCATCTGCCTGTTCCTGTCCATCACCAACGGCTTTAAGCTGTTCGACCAGAACCTCGCCCTTACCGGCGGCGCCCCCGCGCACTCCACCGAGATGCTCGCCCTGAACATCTACAACACGTTCTATTCGCGTGCCGGTATCGCATGGCAGGGCATTGGTCAGGCCAAGGCGGTTATCTTCTGCATCCTGGTCGTGGCCATCTCCATGATCCAGCTTAAGGCCACGAGGTCCAAGGAGGTGCAGCAGTAATGAAACGCGATAAGGTTATCAACCGCGCGCTCTCGATTTTCTTTACGATCCTGTCGCTCGCGTGGATCTACCCCGTGTTCATGATTGCGCTCAATTCCTTTAAAAAGGCAACTGCAATCAGCACCACCACGGCATTCGATCTGCTCACGCCCGAGACGTTCAACGGCCTCGCAAACTACATGCACGCCCTTAACGAGCAGGGCTTTGCCTCGGCATTTATGTACTCGCTCATCATCACGGTCACGTCGGTCGTGCTGATCTTGGTGTGCTGCTCCATGTGCGCTTGGTACGTGGTTCGTGTTAACAGCAAGATCTCGAACTTCTTCTATTACCTGTTCGTCTTCTCGATGGTCGTGCCCTTCCAGATGCTCATGTTCACGCTGTCCAATTTGGCGGACCGCATCGGCTTCAACACGCCGTTCAACATCTGCTTTATCTACCTCGGCTTTGGCGCGGGCCTGGCGGTCTTTATGTTCGCCGGCTTTGTAAAGAACATTCCGCTCGAGATCGAAGAGGCGGCCATGATCGACGGCTGCAACCCGGTCCAGGTGTTCTTTAAGATCGTCCTTCCCATCATGAAGCCCACCTATCTTTCGGTCGGCATCCTCGAGACCATGTGGGTCTGGAACGACTATCTGCTGCCCTACCTTACGCTCGACTCCACCAAGTACAAGACCATTCCTATCTTGATCCAGTACTTCCGCGGCGGCTACGGCCACGTCGAGCTCGGCCCCATGATGGCCTGCATCATGATGGTCGTTATCCCCATCGTTATCATGTACATCCTCTGTCAGAAGTACATCATCGACGGCGTGGTGGCAGGTGCCGTCAAGGGCTGATGCCGTAACTGTTTTGCAAGTTTCTGCGGCGCCCCTCAGCGCGGCGCCGCATATCGAAAGGTAAAGACATGGCCGAGATCGTTCTCAAACATGTTCAGAAGGTGTATCCCAACACCGAGTCCAAAAAGAAGGGCTTCTTTGGCAAAAAGAAGAAGACCGAGGAGAAGAAGCACAACCTCAAGGTTACCGAGGACGGTGTGCTCGCTGTAGAGGACTTCAACCTCACCGTTCACGACCAGGAGTTCGTCGTCCTCGTTGGCCCCTCTGGCTGCGGTAAGTCCACGACGATGCGCATGGTCGCCGGCCTGGAGGACATCACCTCGGGCGATGTGCTCATCGACGGCAGGCGCGTCAACGACGTGGCGCCCAAGGACCGCGACATCGCCATGGTGTTCCAGAGCTATGCTCTGTACCCCAATATGACGGTGTACGAGAACATGGCGTTTACGCTTGAGCTCAAGAAGGTCCCCAAGGACGAGATCGACCGCAAAGTTCGCTCTGCTGCCGAGATTCTGGGCATTACCGAGTACCTCGACCGTAAGCCCAAGGCGCTCTCCGGCGGCCAGCGCCAGCGTGTCGCTATCGGCCGCGCCATCGTGCGTGACCCCAAGGTCTTCCTGATGGACGAGCCGCTGTCCAACCTGGACGCCAAGCTTCGTAACCAGATGCGTGCCGAGCTCATTAAGCTGCGCCACGAGATCAAGGGTACGTTCATTTATGTTACTCACGACCAGACCGAGGCTATGACCCTCGGTGACCGTATCGTGGTCATGAAGGACGGCGTCGTCCAGCAGATCGCCACCCCGCAGGAGGTCTTCAATCATCCCGCGAACATCTTCGTTGCCGGCTTTATCGGCGTGCCGCAGATGAACTTCTTCGATGCCCAGCTGGTGCGCTCGGGCAACGGCTTTACCGTCAAGACCGAGGATATGAACGTGGCGCTCGCTCCCGAGACCTGCGCTCAGCTTGCTCTCAACTGGGACGGCGGCGACGTGAAGGAGATCACGGCCGGCGTGCGCCCCGAGCAGATTCTGCTTGCCGACAAGGACGAGGAGGGCGCGCTCCAGGGTACCGTCGAGGTGACCGAGCTCATGGGTTCGACCGAGCATGTCCACGTGACCGCTCCCGATGGCCAGTTCGTCCTGATCATTCCCGTTGTCGACCTCGAGGCCAAGGGCGCGCTCAAGGCGGGCGACCCCATCTGGTTCAAGTTCGAGAAGAACGCGACCCACCTCTTCGATAAGGTCTCTGGCAAGAACCTTATCTAGGCCTGGTGCATCCGGGCCCTCCCTTTGGGCGACTGCGGTATTGCCATCCTTTTGCCGCGGTCACATATAAGGCTCCCCTCCCGTCCACTGGGCGAGAGGGGAGCCTTTCTTTGTGCTGGGATTGTCTGACCGGTCGTTTGTCTCGATCTGTAACGGGTAGGGCCGATTTCGGACGTTAGATGTTACAGATCGAGACGGTTCCGCTGAGCTAACCATTTCATCTAAATCTGTAACACCAAAGGCGAATTTCAGCTGCTAGATGTTACAGATTGAGATAAACCCAAGGGGAGGGGCCGGTATGTCTCAATCTGTAACAGCTGGGGCCGTTTTTACCGAGTAGCTGTTACAGATCGAGATTGTTTGGTCGAGTCGGGTCACAGGGTAGCGTGCGGGCACAAAAAGCGGAGCCGCGTTGCCACGACTCCGCTTTCAAGAGGATGGGTAAAGGAAACGAAATTAGCTCAGGTGCCAAATCTCGTCGTTGTACTGGGAGATCGTGCGGTCAGACGAGAAGGTGCCGGCGTTGGCGATATTGATGAGCGTCTTGCGCATCCAGGCGTCCTGGTCCTCGTAGTCGGCCAACACGCGCTCCTTGGTCTGGATGTACTCCTCGATGTCGAGCAGGGCCATAAACCAGTCCTTGCCCTTAATGTCATCGTGCAGGCGCTGCAGGCGCTCGACGTTGCCGGTCGCCATAAAGGCCGGGTTGGTGATGAAGTCCACCAGCAGTTTAATGCCGGGCTTGCGGTAGAGCACACCGGCGTCATAGGTGCCGTCGGCATAGAGCCGCTCGACCTGTTTGGACGAGGCACCAAAGGTATAGATGTTCTCGTCGCCCACGAGCTCGGCAATCTCCACGTTGGCGCCGTCGAGCGTGCACAGGGTTAGGGCGCCGTTGAGCATGAACTTCATGTTGGAGGTACCGCTCGCCTCCTTGGAGGCCAGGCTGATCTGCTCGGAGATATCAGCGGCGGGGATCACGCGCTCGGCGGCAGTGACGTTGTAGTTCTCGATCATGACAACCTGCAGGTAGGGAGCCACGTCGGGGTCGTTTGCAATCCACTGCGACAGCGTCAGGATCAGATGGATGATGTCCTGCGCGATAGTGTAGGCAGGCGCCGCCTTGCCGCCAAAGATGATGGTGACGGGGTGCTTAGGTCTGTTGCCGTTCTTGATATCGAGGTACTTCCAGATGATGTAGAGTGCGAGCATCTGCTGGCGCTTGTACTCGTGGATACGCTTGACCTGAACATCGATGATGGCGTTGGACGGGATAGTCACGCCTTGCTCGAGCGCCATGAACTGGCGCATGATGGCCTTGGCCTCGGTCTTGGTGGCGGCCAGGCGCTCAAGAACATCCTTGTCGTCGGCGAACTTGGCGAGTTTGCTCAGATCGCCGGTGCTGCGCCAGTCGGTGCCGATCACATCGTCGAGCAGGCTGGCGAGCGCGGGGTTGGCCCCATGGATCCAGCGGCGGAAGGTGATGCCGTTGGTCTTGTTGGAGAACTTCTCGGGATAGATCTCGTAGAACGGATGAAGCTCGGTGTCCTCCAGGATCTTGGTGTGGAGGGCGGCTACGCCGTTGATGGAGAAGCCAAAGTGGATGCCCATGTGGGCCATGTGGACGGTGTCGTATTCGTCGATGATGGCGACGCGCGGGTCATCGTGCTCGGCCTTCGCGATCTCATCGAGCTTGACGATAATGTCGGCGATGGCAGGGGAGACCTTCTGCAGGCTGGCGAGCGGCCACTTCTCGAGCGCCTCGGCAAGAATCGTGTGGTTAGTGTAGGCGACCATGGAGCGTACGATGGTCACGGCCTCGTCAAACTCGATGCCATGCTCGGTGGTGAGCAAGCGAATGAGCTCGGGGATGACCATGGTGGGGTGCGTGTCGTTAATTTGGACCACGGCGTAGTCGGCCAGATCGTGTAGGTTGCTGCCGCGCTCGATGGCCTCGTCGATCAGGAGCTGGGCGGCGTTGCTCACCATGAAGTACTCCTGATAGATGCGAAGTAGGCGGCCCTGCTCGTCGGAATCGTCGGGGTAGAGGAACAAGGTGAGGTTCTTGGCGATCTCGGTCTTGTCGAAGTCGATGGAGCTGCCGGGGACCAGGCCGTCGTCGACGCTCGCCAGGTCGAACAGGCGCAGGCGGTTTTTGGTGGGCTGGCCGTAACCGGGCACATCGATGTTGACGAGCTTAGAGGTAACGGCAAAATCGCCGAACTCGACGGTGTAGGTGCGGTCATCGTCGACTAGGATGTCCTGCTCACCGAGCCACTCGTCGGGGACGGCCTTCTGCTGGTTGTCGACAAAGCGCTGACGGAACAGACCGTAGTGATAGTTGAGGCCCACGCCATCGCCGGTCAAGCCCAGCGTGGCGATGGAATCCAGGAAGCATGCGGCCAAGCGGCCCAGGCCGCCGTTGCCGAGTGACGGCTCGACCTCGAATTCCTCGATCTTGTTGAGGTCGTGGCCTGCGGCGGTGAGCTGGTCCTTAACCTCGTCGTAGATGCCGAGGTCGATCATGTTGTTGATGAGCAGCTTGCCGATCAAAAATTCGGCGGAAATGTAATAGAGCTTTTTCTTGCCGTTGTTGAGCGGGCAGGCAGCGGAGCGCTCCTGCACGAGTTTGACCAGCAGCTTGTAAATGCGACGGTCGTCGAGCTGCTCGAGCGAGGTGCCAAAAGACTGCTCGGCGAGTTCCATGAGGTTAATTTGGGGCATGTTTTCTCCTGTGATGGGTTGTTTCATGTCTGCAATTCATAAGAAGCCCGCGCGAGGGGATTGGGGTGGCCTCGCGCGGGAAAAGCAAGCGCGTCCGCACGGTGGGGAGGGGTCGGGCGCGGTAGCTCCTATTGAGGAAGCTCGATTTCGGCTTCCGATGGGATGCGGAAGTAGGTCTCGGTCCAGTCGGTGAGTTTGTGCTCGAGCTCGCGGGTGATGGCGCCGTCGAGCATGCGCCAGGTCCAGTTGCCGCCCAGCGTGGCAGGGGTGTTGATGCGCGCCTCGTTGCCCAAGTTGAGCAAATCCTGCATGGTGTAGATGCACGTGTCGCTCACGCTGGCGGCGATGGTGCGATTGAGTGCATCTGCCATGGGTTCGCCGGCCTGCTGATGGGTGTACAGGGCTGCCTGCTCGCGCTGACGCGGGGTGGCCGTTCCCTCAAACCAACCGCGCGCCGTCTCGTTGTCGTGGGTGCCCACATAGGCGACGGTGTTGGCGATGTAGTTATGCGGCAGGTAGTACGAGTTGGTGCCTTCAAAGGCAAACTGCAGGATCTTCATGCCGGGGAAGCCCGAGTTGTCGCGCATGTCGATGACGCCGGGGGTGAGGAAGCCCAAGTCCTCGGCGATGATGGGCAGCGTGCCGAGCTTTTCCTCGAGCGTCTTGAAGAATTTGAGGCCGGGACCCTGCGTCCACGAACCGTAGGACGAATCGGGCGAGGAGAACGGCACCTCCCAATAGGCCTCGAAGCCGCGGAAGTGATCCAGGCGGATGACGTCGTACATGTCGAGGGCGGCGCGAATGCGGCTCTCCCACCAGGAGAAGCCGTCGGATTCCATGGCGTCCCAGTCGTAGATGGGGTTGCCCCAGTACTGGCCGGTGGCCGAGAACTGGTCGGGCGGCGTGCCGGCGACGCTCACGGGATTGCCGGCGGCGTCGATCTTAAAGAGCTCGGGCGTCGCCCACATCTCGACGGAGTCACGCGAGACATAGATGGGCAGGTCGCCGATGATGAGAATGTCGCGCTCGTTGGCATAGGCCTTGAGGCGGCTCCACTGGCGATCGAAGAAGTACTGCGTCATCTGGTGGTAGAGCATACGCGCCGGATGGTCGGCGCAGACCTTGGCGGAAGCCTCGCCGCGGGTACGGAGCTCCGCGGGCCACTCCCAAAACGCCTTGAGACCGCACTCCTCTTTGACGGTCATAAACTCACAGTAGGGGATGAGCCAGTCCTCGTTGGCCTGGATAAAGTCATCGAAATCGGCCGGCTTGTCGGCAGCAAAGCGCTCAGCGGCTCGGTCGAGAATCTGACGGCGGCCACCAAAGATAGCACCGTAGTCGACATTGCTGGGGTCGGATCCCAGATACACGCCATCGATATCGCGCTGCTCTAGATACCCTGCCTCGATAAGCTCGGCAAAGTCGATAAAGTTGGGGTTGCCTGCGCGGGCCGAGAACGACTGATAGGGCGAATCGCCATAGCTGGTCGTCGTAAGGGGCAGAATCTGCCAGTAATGTTGTTTGCACGAGGCGAGAAAATCGACGAAGTCGTAGGCATTCCAGCCAAAGCCGCCGATTCCGTATGGTCCGGGCAGAGATGAGACGGGCATGAGGACGCCGCTTGCACGCTCCATGAATGCGCTCACCAACCTTCTTGTTGTGGGGTCGGCCTGCCGATGGGTGTGCAGTCCGCCTCCGATGTTCTGATTCGATACGCCTATTGTAGAACATGTTGTTTAAACATGTACAGGCAAGATAAAAAAGTTGGTCGATTTTCGGCGAATGGTTGCATGCCATGAAAAAGCCCCGACCTCACAACGTGAGATCGGGGCAAGAGCGGTATGTAGGTTTTTGCTACTCGGCGTCGGCGAAGCCGTTGGGGTTGTGGCTCTGCCAGTTCCAGCTATCGCGGCACATGTCCGCGATGTCGTACTGGGCCTTCCAGCCCATCATGCGCTCGGCCTTGGAAGCATCGCACCAGTTGGCAGCGATGTCGCCGGCGCGGCGCTCGCGGATTACGTAGGGCAGCTCCTTGCCACAAGCCTTGGAGAAGGCGGCGACGACCTCGAGTACCGAGGTGCCGGTGCCGGTGCCCAAGTTAAAGATCTCGACGCCGGTCTTGCCGTTCATCCAGTTAAGGGCGGCAACGTGACCAGATGCCAGATCGCACACGTGGATGTAATCGCGCACGCCGGTGCCGTCGGGGGTGGGGTAGTCGTTGCCAAAGACCTGAACGGCCTCGAGCTTGCCCACGGCGACCTGGGCGACATAGGGCACCAGGTTGTTGGGGATGCCCTTGGGATCCTCGCCGATCAGGCCCGACGGATGAGCGCCAATGGGGTTGAAGTAACGGAGCAGCACGACGTCCCACTCGGGGTCGGCGGTGTGGACGTCCATAAGGATCTGCTCGATCATCCACTTGGTCCAACCATAGGGGTTGGTCGCGGGCTTCTTAGGATCCTCCTCGGTGACGGGCGGGTTGTCCGGGTCGCCATAGACGGTCGAGGAGCTCGAGAAGATGATGGACTTGCAGCCATGGTTGCGCATGACGTCGATGAGCACCAGGGTGTTCTCGATGTTGTTGTGGTAGTACTCGACGGGCTTGCTCACCGACTCGCCGACGGCCTTAAAGCCGGCAAAGTGGATGACGCGGTCGATCTGATGGGTATCGAAGATCTTGTTCATCGCGTCGCGGTCGAGCACGTTGGCCTCGTAGAAGGTGAGGTTCTTGGCGGCCTCGTCGCCCACGATGGTCTTGACGCGGTCGACGGCGACGGAGCTGGAGTTGGAGAGATCATCGACGATGACGACCTGGTAGCCACCTTCGAGAAGCTGAACGACGGTGTGCGAGCCGATAAAGCCGGCGCCACCGGTAACGAGGACGCAGGTGTCTTTGGGGTCGAGTGCTTTGGACATGTAGTCTCCTATCGAATCAGGAACACTTCTTCAGGGGAGTATAGCGCAGGCAGGGACGCCCAAATCGTGCGCTGTGGGAAAAGCAGAGGATTGTGCTAACGTACTCATCAGAAGAGCTTGCGTACGCATAACCTGATCTTTGGCATTTGCTTACGAGCCGCTGACCTTGTAGTTTCCTGCCGTTCGTGGAAATCGTTGGGACGCGCCATATGTACGCTAATATGTATGAGTTGAGCGACATATAAATAAACATGTAACGGAGTACATATGTCACCAAACAGCGATTCCATCCTTTCCCAGGAGCTCTCGCGCCGCACTGCCCTCAAGGCCCTGTTCGGCGCCGCTTCTGCGGCAGTTCTTTTTGGCCTGCCCGCTCGCGCCCATGCGGCGGAGGCTTCCAAAGAAACAACCGATAAACTGAATGCCGCCCAGGCCCAGCTCGACGAGGTTCAGGCCCAGCTCGACAGCATCGCAAATGAGTATGCGGCGCTGGCCAACAAGAATGCCCAGACCCTCAACGACATCGAGAATGTCCAGGGCAAGATTGACGACACGCAGGCCCAGATCGATGAAAAGAAGGCCGAGCTCAAGAAGAAGCGCAACGACCTTTCCGATCGCGTGGCCGCCAGCTACAAGTCCGGCGGCACGAACATCCTGTCGCTGCTGCTGGCCTCTGGCTCGTTTGAGGAACTCGTCGCCAACGCGCATTACGTTGAGAAGATCAACAAGAGCGACCGCGACGCCATCGAGGACATTCAGACCATCCAGGAAGAGCTCGATGCGCAAAAGACCGAGCTCGAGTCGCAGAAGGCCGACTTAGAGAAGCTCAAGGACCAGCAGACTGCCCAGATGCAGGACATGCAGGCCAAGCAGCAAGAAGTCCAGACCGTGCTGAACGGTCTTTCCGACGACGTCAAGGAGCTCATGGCTCAGCGCGATTCCGAGATCCTCGCTGCTGCCCAGGCTGAGGAGGCCGCTAGGAAGGCTGCCGCTGCCGCGGCTGCCGCGAACAAGAACAATTCCTACTCGGGTGGTTCGAGCTCGGGTGGTGGATCGTACGCGCCCGGAACTCCGCAGCAGAATGCCGGCTCGGGCAAGCAGCAGGCTGTCGTCAACGCGTGCTACTCCACGCCTTCGCCGGGTCAGAACTGGTGCGCGGCGTGGGTCACCAATGTCTTCCGTAACGCCGGCGTTGGCTACTTTGGAGGCAATGCGTGCGACATGTTTAACGCCTGGTGCTATAGCTCCGACCGCTCGGCGCTGCAGGTGGGCATGATCGTGGCCGATTCCTCGCACAGCGGCACGGGTGCTCCGGGCCTTATCTACGGTCATGTGGGTATCTACGTTGGCGGCGGCATCGTTATGAGCAACGAGGGTGCCATTACATCGAAGTCGCTCGATTCGTTCATTAGCTTTTATGGTACTGGCTCTGGCGTGCGCTGGGGCTGGCTTGGCGGTATTGCACTGTCGTAACGGCGGTTTGGTCCGGGACAGTCCGAGAGGCATAAGGTTGCCTGCTCGGGCAGTCCTGCTCGCACGGAGAGCACATTAAGTGCTCTCCGGCTCGTGCGGAACTCGCGATCAACCTTATGCCTCTCGGACTGTCCCGGCCCTCTCGGGTCCTGAGCGCGACACACCGGACTGGGTTATCTGAATAAATATGGTGAAGGCCCCTTTCGGGGCCTTCTTTTTTATAAAAATTCGCCGACTCGGTGGACTTCGGGTTCTAGGTCTACGTTGAATTGGTCTTTGACGGTTGTCTGGATGTGGCGGATGAGTTCGTCGACGTCGGCGGCGGTGGCGTGGTCGGCGTTGACGATGAAGCCGCAGTGCTTCTCGCTCACCTGCGCGCCGCCAACGGCGTGTCCTCGCAGGCCGGCGTCCATGATGAGCTTGCCGGCAAAGTAGCCCTCGGGGCGCTTGAAAGTGGAGCCGGCACTCGGCATGTCGAGCGGCTGCTTGTCCTCGCGGCGCTGGCGGTAGTCGTCCATGTCGGCCTTGATCATCGCGGCGTTGCCCGGAGCGAGATTGAAGGTGGCCGAAAGCACGATGAAGCCGTCGTCGGCAATGCGGCTCTTGCGATAGCCCAGGTTGAGCTCATCGACATCGAACTCAATGATATTGCCGCTGCCGCGGGTGCCGTCGTCGAGCTGGCGAGCGGGTTTGTAGACGCGCGCGGACTCCAGCACATCGGCCATGCAGGCACCGTAGGCACCGGCGTTCATGTAGCAGGCGCCGCCGACCGATCCGGGGATGCCCGAGATGGGCTCCATGCCGGTGAGGCCGGCCTCGGCTGCCGCCGCGGCGACATCGGAAAGCAGCGCGCCGGCTGCCGCCGTGACGTGCGTGCCGTCGACGGTGATGTTGGAGAGACCTTCGCCCAGCGCCACGACAACGCCGCGGATACCCTTGTCGCCGACGAGCAGGTCGGAGCCGTTGCCCACGATGGTGAGCGGCAGGTCGCAGCGATAACAGGTGTCGAGCGTGGCGACGAGGCCCTGCTCGGTATCGGGCGTGACAAAGACGTCGGCCGGGCCGCCGATCTTAAACGTGGTGTGCTCGCGCATGGGCTCGCTCATCAGCACGTTGTCCTCGCCGGCAACGCCAGCAAGCGCGCACAGCAGGTCCTCGTTAAAAAAGTCGTTCTCGTGCATACGAATATCCGCCTTTTGGTGGTCGTTGTCATCAATCGATTGCAATATACCCCACCCGGACGGATTTGGTGCGCTGGCGGCGATAAAACAGCCGTCTACCGGATTGGTAAAGTGTTTATCACCGAGGTAGAGGGGTGGTCGCTATACTTTCAAGAGATTGCGCGTAAACCTGGAAGGAGCGAGATGGCCAACAAAGTCACCCTCAAGCAGATCGCCCAGGAGGTGGGGCTTTCCCCCTCGTCGGTCTCGCTTGTTCTCAATAATCGGCCCTGTCGCATCTCGGAAGAAAACCGCAAGCTCATCAAGGAGGTCGCGGCGCGCAACCACTATGTTCCTAATCAGATTGCGCGTAGTCTGGTCATGCGCGAGTCGCGCACGCTGGGCCTTATCGTCCCTAACATCGAGAGCCGCTTTTTTGCCTCGCTCGCCGGTAGCCTGGAAAAGCGCTGCCGCGAGGACGGCTATGCGCTCTTCATTACCAGCTCGGGTGGAAGTGCCGACGACGATCTGGAGCTGCTGCGTCAGCTGGTAACGCGCGGCGTTGATGGCGTCTTCCTGGTTGTGGGCGACGAGTTCTCCGACGACCGCGCCCTGCGCGAAGAAGTCAGCCATCTGCCTATCCCTGCCGTGATGGTCGACCGTGCCATTGAGGGGCTCGAGTGCGACAAGGTGATGTTCGACCACGAGATGGGTGGCTACATGGCCACCCGCTATCTGATCGAGCAGGGCCACCGTCGCATTGCCTGCTTGGTTAACGCGCGCCGTTCCAATACGGGGCGTAAGCGACTTGCCGGCTATGAGCGCGCACTGCGCGAGGTTGGCTTGCCTATCGACGCGCGTTTGGAGTTTGAGAGCGAGTACTACATCCCGAGTGCCTACGAGGCCTCGGAGGCGGTGCTCGCAACTGATGCTACCGCCGTGTTCGCAAGCTCGGATAACATCGCCCTCGGTCTGCTCAAGCGCTTGCACGAGATGGGGAAGAGCATCCCGGGCGACATCTCGGTGGTGAGCTATGACAACTCGGCGGCCGACGTTCTCTTTGAGCCGGCGCTGACCGCGATTGAGCAGGATCCTGGTGTCCTTGCGGAGCATGCTTTTGGCTGCATGTCCAAGCGTCTTGCCGGTAGGGGCGGCAGGCGTGCCGAAGAGGTCGTCCTGGAGCCGGCGCTTATCGTTAAGGGCAGCGTGCTCGAGCTTACCGAATGTAGCTAAGCGTACTTGTTTGTTTGCATAGATTGCATGCGGAGTGTCCGCTATTTGCCGGCGGGGCCGGGGTGCCTGCCTTGTTTTGAAAAGTGGGCTCCGCGAACTTCTCAAAACAAGGCAGGCACCCCGGCCCTCGTCCGTAAACTCTTCCGCTGGGCGAGCCATAGACGCCGCGTACCGATACGGTAAAGTGGCGGCTTGAAATTGGTGCTATATTCAGCTTGAGTTGCTTAATGCTAGTACGGGAGGCTGATATGGGGCTGTTCAAGAAGAAAAACCCGCAGGATGCCTTTGATCCCGATGTGTTTACCATCACGGATACGATTTTGGACCCACCGCGGTTTACGTTTTTGCCGGCTATCTACCAAGATGCCACGCGCCGCAAGTGGGCCGTGCATCAGCGCGGCGGCGAGCCGAAGATTTTTGACTATGCGGATGTGCTGCAGTGCGAAGTGGCCGAGGCGGGCGATCCGGAGGCCGAAGAAGCGGTCTCTAAACAGGAATTTGCCCAGCGTATCCTGGCAAATCCTGCCAAGGCAGCAAAAATAAATGCTGCCAAGCGTAATATGTGTCTTGGTATGGGCGTTGTTGTGGCGGTTCAGACGGGAAAAGACGAGGTTTCCAAATTAGAGATTCCCGTTATGACCGACGAGGTCAAACGCGATTCAAGTCTATATAAGTCGTATCGGAATGTCGCCGAGAAGATCAAGGCCGAATTTGATGCCATGGGAGGGCTGACCTAATTTTGGCGGCATACGTGTCTGAATGAGGTGTCTGTGCAATGGCAGGCGAATCTTATGCAATTCCCCCCAAAGATCGTGCTGTTGAGGGAATTCTTTGGTATATCCAGCACCATCAGCTTGCCGGCGGCGATCGCCTGCCGGCCGAGCGCGTGCTGTGCGAAGAGATTGGCGTTTCGCGTACGGCGTTGCGTGCCGGTATCACGCGGCTTATCTCGTGTGGAACGCTCGAGAGCCGTCGCGGATCGGGCACGTATGTGTGTCCTCCCAAGCCGCTGAATATCTTCCAGGAAACGTATAACTTTTCCGATGCTGTGCGGACTGCCGGCCTGCACCCCTCTTCTCGTCTGGTTTCCACCGGGACCATCGAGGCGGATGAGGCGCTTGCCGACAAGCTTGGGGTGGCTGTAGGCGCTCCCTTGCTCCGCATGCAGCGCGTTCGACTTATTGAGGGCGAGCCGGCGTCAATCGAGACCGCTCACGTTAACTTGTCCCTGTGCTCATCGCTTCCCGAGCACGATTTTGAGTGTGAGAGCCTTTACGATGTCTTGCTCAAAGAAGGTGGCGTGCGTGTTGAGCATGGACGTGAGCATATCTCCATCTCGCGTTTGAACGTCGAAGAGGCCGAGCTGCTCCAGCAAGAAGAGGGAACGCCGGTGTTCTATGAGAGCACGATCGAATTTGATAAGGACATGCGTTTTGTGGAGCATTGCAAATCGGTGATTTTGCCCACAAAGTTCCGCTTTGCCGATAACGGTGAAAAGAACGGCATGAGGAGCGTGGCAGGTGAACAATGGCTGAAACAGTAGATGCCACCCCGGTTTATATGCGCATACGACGTCGCATTGAAGAGCGTATCGAACGCGATATATATCCCACGGGTTCCATGATTCCGTCCGAAAAAGACCTCGCCGAGGAATTTGGTACGACACGCTTGACCATCCGGAGTGCTGTCGATGAGTTGGTTCGGCGCGGGCAGATTCGTCGCGTCCGCGGAAAGGGCGCGTTTGTGGCACAGAAAGTGCCCGTTGCCTACGAGCGAACAGGAGGCTTTCGCGAGTCGGTTCGTGCTTCGGGCGGCGAGCCGTCCGTCCGCATCCTCGCGCGTTCCAAGCGTTATGCGGGCCCTTATTATGCCAACCTGTTTGGCATTGCCGAGGACGATTTGCTGTATTCGATTCGGCGTTTGAACTTCGTCAACGGTGATCCCGTATCGATTGAGATGGCGTTCATCCCGTGCCTGCTGTTTCCCACAATCGAAGATATTGACGTGTCGGTCTTCAGTTTGTACGAGACCTATGAGATGTTGGGCCGAAAGCCGGTCATGGCACAGGAGAAGCTCGATATCGAGGCACTGGGCGCGCGAGATGCCGGCCTGCTTGGACTGGAGCAGGGCGATCTTGCCTTGACGCTTGAGTGCGTGAGCTTCGATGCGAGCGGCCAGGCGATCGAGTACGTCAAGTCGTTTAACCGCGGTGATGCGGGTGGATATACCTATACGTACTAGCTGGTTTTTTGCATAACGGGCTGAAAAGTTGACGGAATTTTGATTCGTTGAGCAGACTGTATATACAACCTTACATGGCTCAAAATCGACCGTTCGCCGAAGGGGATAAATTAATCGACAAAGAGGTATCAAAAAGCTGTAACCTGTAACTGTGATTGGTATCAAATACTAATGATTTTTACGAGGTGAGACGATGAAGATGCTCGATTACGTTCAGCTTGCCCATGTGCGTATGGGAGAGAACCTCGAGCGTTCGTCTGAGCTGGTAGCGCAGCTCGTTGATATTTTCCAGTCCGGTTCTTTTGACGCGCTGCGCATCGTTGCTTCGGGTTCGTCGCGCCATGCTGCGGATTGCGCCCGCGATTACCTGCAAGATGCGCTGCAGATGCAGGTGTCCGTTGTGACGCCCGAGGCCTTCGTCGATTTTGAACACGCCTATCCACAGCATGCGCTTAACATTGCCGTCTCGCAGAGTGGCTATTCGACCAATACGATTGCGGCGCTCGATTACATGCGCGCACACGATATGGCTGCAGTTGCGCTCACGGCAAACGTCGAGGCACCCATCAAGGAACACGCTGACATCGTTCTTGACTACGGTGTGGGCGTCGAGTCGGTGGACTTTGTAACTCTGGGCGTCGAGGTTCTCGTTGAGTATCTGGTGCTCTTTGGTATTTACGGCGGTCAGGCGCGCGGAACGGTTGACGCCAAAGGCGTTGCCCAGCGTCTTGACGACCTGCGCGAGGCTATCCAGGCCAATGCCGTGATGTGCAAGACCGCCGAGGCATATGTCCAAGACCACATGCTCGAGCTTTCTGAGCACATGCCCGCCATGGTCGTCGGCAACGGCCCCAACTACGGTGTTGCCGAGGAGGCGGCGCTCAAGCTGAGCGAGACCATCAAGATTCCTGCCATGCATCACGAAGGCGAGGAGTTCGTCCACGGTCCCGAGATGCAGATCGTTCCGGGCTATCTGGTGTTTATTGTCGACGATCCGCAAGGGTCGGAGCGTCTTGCGAATATCGCCGATGCGCTATCGAACGTTACGACAAAAACGGTGCTGCTCACGGCCCATCCCAAGGGTGGGGCTTACGAGGTTGTGGTGCCTCAGGTGGCTCCGCTGCTCAGCGCAATTCCCAATCTCGTGTTCTTCCAGACGATTGCGGCAATTATCGCCGAGCGTCTGAAGTCATGGGACGTTCACCCGTATCTCGATGCTGTCTCCAAGCAAATGGAGGTCAAGGCAGAGGGCTACGAAGAGTCAGTCAATGCGCTTAAGGCCAAAGCGGCTGAGTGTTACGGAATGTAAGCGGGTTTTGATGCCCGTTGGCATGGGGGATGTGGAAACAACCCCAGAAAGGAGAGACAAATGAAGGAAACCGAGAAGATCGAGATCATGCATTTCGACCAGGAGGGCTATCTCGAGGACGGCAAGGCGCTCTACGAGACCGGCAAGAAGATGACCGCGCTCGCCGACAAGGTCGCCGACGAGGGCTACGACGCCGTGTTCCTGATGGGCGTCGGCGGCACCTGGGACGAGCTCATGCAGCTCGAGTACCTCATGAACAAGT
>UQPF01000017.1 GCA_900542905.1 uncultured Collinsella sp. | reverse complement strand
GGCAGGGCTACGGCTTCCGCAACATCGACAACCTGATCGCCCTCGTGATGCTCAGGTGCTCGGACCTGAAGCCGGCCCTGCCGGGGCGCGAGGCGTAGGGACTACCCACACGAACTCACGAAGGCTCGAAATTGGCTTACTATTCGTTTTTTCCAACGCCCTTGCAATCATTGAGGCAGCTAAACCTCACCGAGGAAACCTATCGCACGCTTTCCGCATGCTCACGAAAGCTTGGAGAGCTTGAAGGCATGCTCTACTTTGTTCCCAACGCCGATATGTATCTGACAATGTACGTGCGCAAAGAAGCACTCCTTTCTTCGCAAATTGAGGGAACCCAGTGCACGTTTGACGACCTACTTAGTCCATCGCAAACACAACTCCATCATAAAGATGTCGCAGACGTCGTGAATTACGTCCGTGCTGTCGACCGCGGCGTAGAACTGCTCAAAAAGATGCCCTTGTGCACGAGACTTCTTAGGCAAGTTCATGCGGTCCTGCTGGACGGAGTGCGCGGAACGGAGAAGAATCCAGGCGAGCTGCGCTCCTCACAAAACTGGATTGGCCCCTCAGGCTGCACCATTGCAACCGCATCGTTTGTCCCTCCAAACATTGAAGATTTGAGTAACACGCTCCAGGACCTCGAACGCTTTATCAATGAGCCTCAAGTCGAAATGGATCCGATTGTGCGGGCGGCGCTCGTCCATTACCAATTTGAAACTGCCCATCCATTCCTAGACGGAAACGGTCGCCTGGGCAGGCTTCTCATTACACTTATGCTCATCAATGATGGCGTTCTTCATTCTTGCTTGTTCTATCCATCGTTCCAGTTCAAGAAAAATCGAAGCGAGTACTACCGGCAACTCACATCCGTAAGGGAGAGAGGCACTTACGAGGAATGGATAGAGTTTTTCTGCAACAGTCTTCTCGAAAGTGCGAAGGACTCGGTAGGGTCTTTAAAAAACCTTGTTGACCTCCATAACCGTTCCACAGCAACCATTACCGAAAATCTCGGAAGGACTGCTGCAAACGGGCAAAGGCTGTTGGGCATTCTTGAAGAGCACCCCATCGTCGACACCGCATTCATCGCTGCCCAACTCGATATCGGCAGGAGTACCGCGAGCTCGCTCGTCAAATCATTTGAAGAATTGGGTATCCTCCGTCCGCTCGACGAGTCAAGACAGAGATACCGGCAGTACGGGTATGAAGAGTATCTTTCGATTCTCAGGGAAGACGCCGAGCCGATTAGATAGGCATCGCAACCCAGGCAAATTAAAGCGAGCGTGGATAATCTCCCACTTTGAGCCTGCACACAGGCCAAAAACGGGAGATTATCCACGCTCATTCCTGAGTAGTCATTTATGAACGTCCCCAATGACTACCCAATGACTACCACGGCAACGCCGATGTTTTGGCAACGCCAGCGAGCGGGTCGCATTTGTGACAAGGTGACGTGAAACGAAAGGGCGCTGACCTTCTGGTCGCGCCCTTGAAGTTGAACGTCAGATTGTCCAAATGCGGCCCGCGCAGCGTCGAGCAGTTACGGCGTTTGGTAAAACGCCGTAACTAACGTGCTCCGTACTGCTCGTAGTAGGCGTCGATGGCGGTCTTGAGCTCGTCATCGATGACGAGCTTGCCGTCGATCTCGTGGTTGTAGAGGGTCTCGACGACCTCGGCCATGGAAACGATGCTCGCGACGGGGAAACCGTACTTTGCCTCGATCTCCTTCTGAGCGGTGGTCACACCGCCCTTGCCGACCTCCATGCGGTTGAGGGACACGATCAGGCCCTTGATCTCGACATCGGCAGCAGCCTTGACCTTGGGATAGGTCTCGTCGATGGACTTGCCGCTGGTGGTAACGTCCTCGACCATGACCACACGGTCGCCGTCCTTGGGCTCATAACCCAGCAGGTTGCCCTTATCGGCACCGTGGTCCTTGGCCTCCTTGCGGTCGCAGCAGTACTTGACCTCCTTGCCGTACAGCTCGTGGTAGGCAATTGCGGTCACGACGGCCAGCGGAATACCCTTGTAGGCCGGTCCAAACAGCACATCAAAGTCGTCGCCAAAGTTATCGTGGATGGCCTGGGCGTAATACTCGCCCAGCTTCTTGAGCTGATAGCCCGTCACGTAAGCGCCGGCGTTCATAAAGAACGGGGACTGACGGCCGCTCTTGAGCGTAAAGCTGCCGAACTTAAGGACGTCGGACTCGACCATAAACTTGATGAACTCTTGCTTGTAAGCCTCCATGCGGGCTCCTCTCGTAATCGCGTACGTGCCTTCCAGTTTAGCGCAGGCGAAGCGTAGATGCGGGCGTGCTTTGGGGCCACGGCATTCTGTAAAGGCTTTGTCAGGGGGAATGGTTTTCCGAACAATGGGGTTGACATGTCAAACCCCCTCATCAAGAATACGGGCGGATTAAAAAGGGGTACGAGATACCCAAAGCGCGCTGCGCTCAGCCTTTAGGAGGTGTGCCATGGAAGGCAGTCCTAGTCGAAAAACCTGCATGTCGCCCTCGGCACGCCGCGAGGACTCCGCACACGCATAAACGCCACCGGCAGATCGCCAAAACCACCGCAAAGGCGCGCTGCACCCTTTGTGGGCTCAAGAGCTTGACGTGAGCGACATCTAGGTTTTTGAAGCAAATACGACACGTACGCTAACTCCCCTCAACAAGGAGGACCCTATGCTGATGCTCAAAACCGTCACGGTACTCGAAGCCATCTCCAAGCGCCGCCGCACGGCGCGCCCTGCCGCTCATACCGGCCTGTCCAAGAACACCATATTCGCCGCCACCCATAGTGCCGAGGACGCCCTCGTACTGCTTGACGCCACGGCAAACGGCCTCACCGTCGAGCAGGCAACTGAGCGCCTGAACGCCGTCGGCCCCAACACCATCGAGGCAACGACCAAAACGCTCGCCCGCCGCATCGCCGACGCGTTCATCGATCCCTTCGCCGGCATCCTCGCCGCGCTCGCACTGGTCTCGCTCTACATCGACGTGCTCGCCGCACCCGAGCCGCAGCGCGACCCCTCCACGGTCATCATCATCGGCATCATGCTGCTGGTATCGGGCGGCATGAAGTTTATCCAGGAAGCCCGCAGCGGCAATGCGGCCGAGGCCCTCAAGGACCTGGTCTCCAACACTTGCACCGCCCTGCGCGACGGCGAGCGCATCGAGATCCCCTTCGACGAGCTCGTCCCCGGCGATGTAATCCGTCTCTCTGCCGGCGATATGGTGCCGGCAGATGCCCGCATCATCACCGCGCGCGACCTGTTTGTGATCGAGTCCGCACTCACCGGCGAGAGCGAGGCCGTCGAGAAGACCACCGCCGTCACCGTCGTCGAGGGCACCGACGGCTCCGCACTGCCACTCTCTGCCTGCAAGAACATCGTCTTTACCGGCACCTCCGTGCAAAACGGCGCCGCCATGGCGCTTGTCGTTGCCACCGGCTCGGACACCTACCTGGGCGGCATCGCCAAGATGCTCAACGGGCGCGGCGAAAAGAGCGCGTTTGACCGCGGCGTCTCGAGCGTCTCCATGCTGCTGGTGCGCCTGATGCTCGTTATGGCGCCGGCCGTCTTTGCCATCAACGCCGCCACCAAGGGCAACGTCATCGACGCGCTGCTGTTCGCCACGAGCGTGGCCGTGGGCATCACGCCGCAGATGCTTCCCGTCATCGTGACCACGAGCCTGTCGCAGGGCGCCAAGGACCTCGCCCGTCGCCAGGTTATCGTCAAGGAGCTGCCGGCGATTCAAAACCTCGGAGCGATGGACGTCCTGTGCTGCGACAAGACCGGCACCCTCACCGAAGACCGCATCGTGCTCGAGCGCTACCTCAACACCGATGGCAACGAGGACGCGCGCGTGCTGCGCCATGCGTTTTTGAACAGCTTCTTCCAGACCGGCCTCAAAAATCTTATCGACCTGGCCGTAATCGACCGTGCCGATGTGACACCCTCGACCGTCGCACCCGATTCCATGCTGGGCCAGAGCCTGCGCGACCGCTACACCAAGGTCGACGAGGTTCCCTTCGATTTCTCGCGCCGTCACCTGAGCGTAGTTGTCGCCGACGCCCAAGGCAAAACCCAGATGCTTACCAAGGGCGCCGCCGAGGAAATGCTCGAGATCTGCTCCTTTGTCGAGATCGATGGCATCGCTCAGCCGCTCACCGACGAGAAGCTCGCCCAGATTCGCAAGCAGATCGCCGGACTTAACGCCGAGGGCCTACGCGTAATTGCCGTGGCGCAGAAGACCAATCCGCGCTGCGTGGGCGAGTTTGGCATCGCCGACGAGTGCGACATGGTGCTGATGGGCTTTTTGGCCTTCCTCGATCCGCCCAAAGCAAGTGCCGCGGGCGCCGTCGCCACCCTCGAGGCCAAGGGCGTGGCGGTCAAGGTCCTAACCGGCGACAACGACCGCGTCGCCGCCACCGTCTGCGAGCAGATTGGTATCGATGCGAGCAACGTCTTGCTCGGCTCCGAGATCGATGCGCTCGATGACGCCGAACTTGCCGAGCGCGCCGAGAAAACCCACCTCTTCGCCAAGCTCTCGCCGCTGCAGAAGGCGCGCCTGGTACGTGTCATGCGCGAGATGCTCGGCCACACCGTGGGCTTTATGGGCGACGGCATCAACGACGCCGCCGCCATGCGTGCGAGCGATTGCGGCATCTCGGTCGATTCGGCCGTCGATATTGCCAAGGAATCCGCCGATATCATCTTGCTTCAGAAGGACCTGGGCGTGCTCGAGCGCGGCATCATCGAAGGCCGCCGCACTTACGGCAACCTGCTCAAGTACCTCAAGACCACGGTGAGCTCCAACTTTGGCAATGTGCTGTCCGTGACCGTCGCGAGCCTGTTCTTGCCGTTTTTGCCCATGAGCGCCCTGCAGCTGGTACTGCTATCGCTGGTCTACGAGATCGTGTGCATCGCACTGCCGTGGGACACCGTCGATGACGCCTGGACTGCCCGCCCGCGTGCCTGGGACGCCGCGTCCATCAAGGGCTTTATGCTCGAGCTGGGCCCCGTGAGCTCGCTGTTTGACATCGTGACCTTCGCCGCGCTCTTCTTTGTCGTGTGCCCCGCCGCCGTGGACGCAAGCTGGTCCGAGCTTGCCGCAGCGGGCGACGTCGCGGGTATGGCGACCTTTGCTGCGCTCTTCCAGAGCGGCTGGTTTGTCGAGTCCATGTGGTCGCAGACACTCGTGGTCCACATGTTGCGCTCCCCGCATCTGCCGAGCCCGCGCGACCACGCCGCGCCCGCATTGTGCGTTCTTACCGTGCTGGGCCTGGCGCTCGTCACCTGGCTGCCGGCAAGCCCCATCGCCGATGCGCTCGGCCTCATGCCGCTGCCCACGAGCTTTTTTGGGCTGCTCATTGGCATCGTTACCGCCTATATCGCGCTCACCCAGCTGGCGAAGCGCCGCTACATTGCCCGCCACGGCGAGCTGCTGTAGCAAGTAGACGGAAAACACCCTGCCAGCTGCCGTTGCCACTACCACAGCTGCCAACGCCGCTGCCGTTGCCTCTGCCGCCGCCGCAGTCTATCCCCCCAGCAGTTGCGGTGAAATAGTTCCTGTTTAAAGCCCCGTGACTTTAATTTAGGGACTATTCCACCGCGACTTATTGGGAGATTAGCTAGTCCTTGGGTGTCCAGGACCAGAAGAAGTTGATGAGGGCCATGCGCGAGGCGGTGCCGGTCTTTTTGTTGATCGAGGAAATGTGACGATAGAGCGTGGAGCGCGAAAGGAAAAGCGTTGTGGCGATGTCCTGAACGCTCTGGTCCGAAACGACCAAGACCTCAAGAATATCGTGCTCGCGCTCTGTAAGCCCAAAGGTGGCGACGAAAGCATCGAGGCGTTCATCGGACGTGAGCTCCGCTGCCTCCACGGGCTCGGGGTCGGAGCGTGTGGGCGCAAGATCCCCACCAAGATCGTCGGTGGCAAGCGGCAGGCCACCCTGCATCACGGCATCATCGGTTCGTTGCCCCAACTGCCCCAGCAGCGTAATCGCAATGCCCACAAACATCACGAGCGCCGCACCGATCGCAGCCAGCACGTTTTGACTCGAGATGATCGCCACCGCCGGCGCCGTCACGAGCATCGAGCACATGTTGTTGACGACGCGACCCATGCACGGCCAAAAATATGACCAGCGCGCATAGAGCGAGACGGCGGCATATTTTGTGGTAAAGAACACCACAAAGAAGCCCGAGCCCAGATAAAAGATGATTGTGGCAGCAAGCTCGTTGCCGCCATTGCCATCGACGATGAGCACAAAGAACGAAAGCGTGGACAGTATGGCGGCACATGTCATGCCGATATTCATATACGAGCGGCCGTGCAGGTCAAATAGGACGCCGGCAGCCAACGAGCTCACGACAAGCAGCAGGCGCGGCCAGTCACCCAAATCAACGGCTCCGGTAGCATGCAAGGTTGTGAGACCCGCGTTGAGAGCGGCGAATACGCCGGAAAGATACGCCGTCGCCACGGTCAGGCGGACCACGGCGCGGCGGAATGCCGCCTTTGCCTTGGGATCGTCTTGCCACTTGGCGCCATATTCCAAAGCATCTACCGAAAGCCCGGCAACACTGGGTTCAAAGCTGGGATCGGACTCGTCGCGCAGCTTGGCGCGTCGGGCACCGTGGAGCAACGCCACCTGCGCGATCGCACAGACAACCAGAACAGCCTGCTGAGGAATGCCGGCAGGCATCACCATGTGGTTGAGGACCTGCACCAGCACGCCCATGACGTAAGAAAGTGCGGCGGCGCGCGCCAAGCAGGGCGTCCGCGCAAAGCGCCGTGCAAAGCTTGCGTAGGCAGTCGATCCGCAGTAGCCCAACGCGCAGCACGCCACCAAACTGCCGGCAATTACCACCTCAACCTGAACCGCCATAATCAACAGCAGCAATGCCGCCACCAGCAAAACGCCCGTGACGTCACTCGTTGCGTCGATAGCATGGGGACGGCGATAGTACAGAATGGGACGCACAAAGAAGCCAATCACGCTCGCGCCGATGACAAGGCTCTCATAAATAACGACCTCGTTCGGAGACACGAACTCGGCCATGCGCGCATCAAAAAGATACTCGCACGCCAAAAACGTGAAGAAGAACAGCGCCAGGCATATAATCTCCCGAATGCCCCGACGCAGATATGCGGTTGTGTCTCCCATGTCCCTCATGGTTAACCCCCAGCCGCTCAATTGTCTGGAAATCTATTTTAATAAAGAACCAGTCTCAATATCGAAGCCGAGCTCGAAATGCTGCCAATTCGACCCCAGCCGTCCACATCACGCCGCGATTTTGAGCCGCATGGACCAGAAGGGACACGCGCGATCTCTAGCTCGGCCAGGAGCGTCTCCAACTACCACTCATTTAAGTACGTCCCCAATGAGTGCCCAATGACTACCCGCGGCAAGGAGTGTCCCTATGTGTCGGATGAAAAATGGGCCATGTGTCCCAGTTGTGGAGACTCCTTGAGCCGTCTGGGTATCGCGAAGGATCGCGCACTCCCCCATCATCAAAAGTGACACACGCTACCAGTTGATGGGAGGCAGCCATGGGCTTCTTTGACAAGATGTTCGAGAAGAAAGAGTGCGCGATTTGCGGTACCGAGCTGGGACTTCTAGGTAAGACAAAAATCAATGAAGGCTACCTGTGCAAAGAGTGCGCCGGCAAGCTCTCCCCCTACTTTCACGGCTATCGCTCCAGCACCGCGGACGACATCCGTGAGCAACTCGCCTACCGCGAGGCCAACGCCGAACGCCTGTCTTCGTTCAACCCCACGCGCACGCTTTCTGCCGGGCGCACCAATATTATGCTCGATGAGGACGCGGGCCTGCTGATCATCACTTCGCAGAGCCGCTGGCGCGACGCCAATCCCGACATCATCGAGTTCTCGCAGGTACTCGGCTGCGATATGGATATCGACGAGCATCGCACCGAGATCTATCGCGAGACCAAGGACGGCGAGCGCGAGAGCTACAACCCGCCGCGCTACGACCTGGATTACGACTTTAATCTGACCATCCACGTCAACACGCCGTACTTTACCGAGATCAACCTGCGCGTGAACGACTCCACCATCGATCAGCGCGGCTCCATCGAATACCGCGAGGCCAAGCGCCAGGCAACCGAGGTCCGCGACGCGCTGGTGCAGCTGCGCCAGGAGACGCGCGACAGCGTCGTGGCCGCCAAGGCCCCCAAGACCGCGGTGACCTGCCCCTTCTGCGGTGCAACCACCATTCCCGATGCCAGTGGGCGCTGCGAATACTGCGGCGGCGCCATCGGCGCATAGCCTCCGGCAGCGAAAGGACCGATCATGGCCTTCGAGAGCGTCAACTATCAGTGCCCCGCGTGTGGCGGCCCCCTTCACTTTGCCAGTGCCGAGCAAAAGCTCGTCTGCGACTACTGCGATTCGCGTTTTGAAGTCGAAGAAGTCGAGGCCCTCTATCGCGAGCGCCAGGACAAGGCAGATGCCAAAGCCGATGCCGCAGCCGCGGCCCCCAAGCCTGCTGTCGACGATGCCGTGCAGGAGCTGGCTCAAAACGCCGGCTACATCTGTTCGTCGTGCGGCGCCGAGCTCGTGTCCGACGGCACCGTCGCCGTCACCACCTGCCCGTACTGCGGCAACTCCGCCGTGGCGCCCGGCCAGCTCTCTGGCGACTTCTCGCCCGACCTGGTAATTCCGTTTAAGCTCGGGCACGACGACGTCACGGCCGCACTCAAGGAACACTACAAGGGCAAGGTCTTGCTGCCCAAGAGCTTTGTCACCGGCAACCACATCGAGGAGGTCCAAGGTGTCTACGTGCCGTTTTGGCTCTACGGCGCCCGCGTGGATGGCGAAGTGTACTTTGACGCGACCAACGAGACCGTGACCGAGGAATCCGACCGCACCGTCACGACCACCGACCACTACGATGCCTATCGCAAGGGCAATATCTCGTTTAAGCGCGTGCCCGTCGACGGATCGTCCAAGATGCCCGACGGCCACATGGACGCCATCGAGCCGTTTGACTACGACGCACTGCGTCCGTTCTCGGTCGCATATATGCCCGGCTACATCGCCAACCGTTACGACGAGGACTGCGAGACCTGCAAGGCGCGCGCCGAGCGCCGTATGGAAGAAAGCACGATCTCGGCCCTGCGCGAGACCGTCGTCGACGAATACGACGATGCTACGGTCGAAAGCAAGCAGCTCGACTACACCTGGGAAGACAGCGACTACGCCCTGTTCCCCGTCTGGATGCTCTCCACCTCGTGGAACGGCAAGAGCTACCTGTTTGCCATGAACGGCCAGACCGGCCGCTTGGTCGGCGAGCTCCCCTGCTCCAAGCCCAAGCTCGCCATCGCCTCGGTGCTGTTCTTCGTGATCGGATTTATCCTCTCCCAGATTCTCTTTATGGGGGAATACGCCTTCGATCCGGATTACCTCATCTTTGATATCGAGGGCATCCTCATCAACATCATCGCGCCGCTGATCATCGTGATTATCGGAGACGTGCTACTGGTAGGCCAGCTCAAGACGGCCAACGAAGCAACCCATGCCGATGAGTATTGTGGCGAGCTCGACCTGACCGAGAAGCACGACACCTTCAGCCACACCGAGACCACCGTTGTCATGAAGGACAACAAGGACGATTAGCCATTCTGACCGATACCACCCGGCCTTTGACGAGAAAGGAAGATCACCATGGGACTCTTGAAAGCTGGATTGGGAGCTGCCGGCGGCGTCATGGCCGACCAGTGGAAGGAATTTATCTATTGCGAATCGATGCCCGCTGATGTCTTGGCCTGCAAGGGCAGCAAGCGCACCGGCGGCCGCAGCTCCAACACGCGCGGCGAGGACAACGTCATCTCCAACGGCTCCGTCATCGCCGTCAACGACGGCCAGGGCATGCTCGTGGTGTAAAACGGCAAGATCATCGAGGTCGCGCTGGAGCCCGGCGAGTTTGTCTTTGACACCGGCAGCGAGCCGAGCGTCTTTAGCGGCAACCTGGGCGACTCCATCAAGGAGACCTTCGCCAATATCGGCAGCCGCTTTACCTTTGGCGGCGACGCGGGCAAGGACCAGCGCGTCTACTTTATCAACACCAAGGAGATCATCGGCAACAAGTACGGTACCGCCTCGCCCGTGCCCTTCCGCGTGGTCGATAACAACATTGGCCTGGACGTCGACATCTCCGTGCGCTGCAACGGCGAGTATTCGTACCGTATCACCAACCCGCTGCTGTTCTACACCAACGTATGCGGCAACGTGACCGATAGCTACACGCGCGACAAGATCGACAGCCAGCTTAAGTCCGAGCTGCTCACCGCCCTGCAGCCCGCCTTTGCCAAGATCTCGGAGATGGGCATCCGCTACAGCGCCATCCCCGGCCACACCACCGAGCTCGCCCGCGCGCTCAACGAGGTCCTCTCTGCCGACTGGCGTGACCTGCGCGGCGTCGAGATCGTGAGCTTTGGCGTCAACTCCATCGCCGCCTCGCAAGAAGACGAGCAGATGATCAAGGACCTGCAGAAAGCCGCGGTCATGCGCGATCCCACCATGGCGGCAGCCAACATTGCCAGCGCCCAGAGCGACGCAATGCGCGCGGCAGCCGCCAACCCCAACGGCGCGGTGGCAGGCTTTATGGGCATGGGCATGGCAGGCGGCATGGGCGGCATGAACGCCAGCCAGCTGTTTGCCGCCGGCCAGGCACAGCAGCAGGCCGCCCCGCAGCCGGCTCCGGCTCCCGCCCCGGCTCCCGCCGCCGCACCTGCGGCAGGCGCATGGACCTGCAGCTGCGGCGCCACCAACACCGGCAAGTTCTGCTCCGAGTGCGGCAGTCCCGCGCCCGCCCCGGCACCGGCCAAGTGGTTCTGCCCCAACTGCGGCAGCGAAAACGGCGGCAAGTTCTGCAGCAACTGCGGAACGCCCCGGCCCTAGCCCCTCTATCTGGTAATTGGCGGGGGATCCGCCACCCCCGCATTTGCTTCTATGGGTTTCGTTCGATAAAGGAGGACACCATGAAGACAACGTTCAAAAAGTCCGTACTCGCATTTCTGACATGCGTCCTGGCGCTCGCCTTTGCCCTGACGGGCTGCAGCGGCGGCGGCAAAGACCCCAAGGCCAACTTCGTCGGCAGCTGGCAGTACTCGGGTGGAACCTTGGATGGCGAAGAGCTCACCGATGAGTACATGGATATGCTCAAGGAGTGGGGCCTCAACTGCGTCCTGATCCTCGACGAGGACGGCACAGGCGTCCTCGATATGTTCCTTGAGGTCGCCGACCTAAAATGGGAAGCCAAGGACGCCACCACCGTAACGATCACCGCCGAAGATGAGTCGCACGACCTGAAGCTCAAGGACGACAAGCTCGTCCTTGAGGTGGACGGCGACAAGCTCATCTTCACCAAGTCCGACAAGGATCTGTCCGGTACGGTGAAGAAAGATCGCGAGAACGCCGAGAAGGAAGAGGAGATCGATGAGGCCGTCGAAGACGACGATGTCCAGAGCGTCGAAATCTCCCCCGCCGTCACCGTCGCCGATGACGATCTGTGCACCATCACCATCACCGAGAAGTTCAAAGACGACTGGGGCGACATCGGCTTTGTCGTCAACATCACCAACAAGAGCGACAAGGACCTGACCTTCTACGCTCCTTCCGGCAAGACCAACGTCAACGGCACCATGAAGGAACCCTGGTTCTCGGCTCACCTGATGCCCGGCACCAACGCCACCGAGGAGTTCACGTTCTCGAACGGCACACTCGATAGCCTTGACGACCTCGTCAATACGACCATCGGCATCGACGCCTACCTGACCGATTCCTATGAGGACGTCGCTTCCTACAGCGCAACCATCGCGTAACGGCAGACACCGATAGCCGCGGATTGGCGGACATATCCGCGCACATGCCAGGCGGGGCCGCAGGAGATAATCCTGCGGCCCCGCCGCTTTATGCCGACAGCACTGCCCATACAAGCAGGTCGCCCGCCGTTTTTAGATGCAAAACGGCGGGCGACCTATCTTCGGCGTTGGAGCACGGGCGGCACACCGACTACGGGCGCTCCATGTTGGGGACGATGCTGCCTTCGGTCACCGCATGCACGGCCAGGCGCATGATGTTGTCGTAGCCGGTCTTGTTGAGAATCTCCGAGATGCGGCGTTTGATGGTGCCCTCGCTCATAAACAGCTCGGCCGCGATCTCGCGGCGGCTCTTGCCCTCGCAGGCAAGGCGCAAAATCGACAGCTCGACATCGTCGAGGGTCGCCGTGCCCGAAAAAATGCTCTCGGGCGGCTTGGGAAACGTGCAATAGCCCGCCAGCGTGGAGCGCATCACGGCGAACAGCTCGTCGATACCGACGTTCTTGTACACAAAGCTGTCGACGCCCGCCTCGCGGGCCTGATCGACAAAGGTGATCTCGGGCATGCCGGTCATGATAATGATGCGACACTCGGGCAGTTGCTCCTTGATGCGCGCCGCCGCCACGATGCCGTTTGAATCGTGTTCGGTGCACACGTCCATCAGTATCATGTCCGGGCGCTCCTTGAGCGCGACACCCAAGGCCTCGGAAGCATCGGCAATGGCGGAAACAACGGTCATATCGGGCTGGTCGCCAACGGAGCGCGCCAGGCTCTCGCGCAAGATAGCTTGGTCTTCGACGATAAGGACGCGAATCATGAGTTTCTCCTTTGAGCTGTGGCGCTGGCGTTGAGCGGGATGGACACCGCAAGCGTAAAGGACGGGGCGGCATGGATTTCCAGGCAGCCGCCCAGATCTTGCGCGACATGCCTCATACCTGGAATACCCGTTCCCTCGCGATACGATACGGGTGCAGGCGCGCCGTCGTTAGAAACGGTCATCCGCGCAACAGCGCTGCCTTCCGACGTCTCCCGCCACAGGCGCACATGGACCCGATGGGCCTGTGCATGCTTGGTGGCATTGGTCGAGGCTTCGCGGATAATCTGCAGAAAGGCTGCGGCGACACGCGCGTCCTCAGGCAGCTCGCCCTCCACATCGATCTGCACACTCACCAGGCCAAAGGCATGGACGATATCGCCCAGTTGCTCTTGTCGGTTCGGTGTCGCCCCCACTGCGCAGATCGGCAGCGATTGAGCGCAGCAGCGGGTCGATCTGCTCGAGTGACTCGTCATCCAGGCGCCCCTCCTCCAGATAACGATGGAGGATGGACAGGCGCTGCCCGATCACGTCGTGCACGCGAGCGCGCATACGCAGATAGGCCGCATTGTCAGCAACTTTTTTGACTTCTTCGATCTGGGCTTGGAGCTCTTGGCCCGCAAGCTCAAGCAGGTGGTTGGCTTGCGCCAGGCGATCATGAGCATGCGCATACTCTGTTACATCCAGGCCGATAATGCGCTCAAAGAGGCGGCCCGAAACCATAACGTCATCGTGCACAAACAAGCGAATCTCGGCGGGAGAAACCTCGACCACCGCCCGCGCCTCACCAAAGCGGTCCAGATTAATCCGCACACGGTTCTGGCTGCTTTCGGGCATTTGCATGCTGAGTTTGCGCAGGTCGTTCCATGTGCCGCTCATATCGCCTAGGTCGGTGGGCATATGAAGTTCCACCAGGTTTCTGCGCATGCAGCGGTTCATGAGCAGCGGACGGCCCCTCGGGTCCAGATACAGGATGCCCACGGGAATCACGTTGATGGTCTCGATCGTCGAGAACGCGGTGATATCCTCCTGGCGGTTACGGACGTCCATCAAGAGCGCCGCGATGGAACGGAACAGGAAGAACGCTCCCTCTGCGATAAGGACAACGGTCCACGCCGAGCCCATGGCAAAAACCACCGGCGGTGTAACGGCGACAACAAGCAGCAGCTCGACCAGCATGACGGGGCGACGATAGCGCACCATAAGCACCACGCCATAGGCAAAGATTGCGGCATTGAGCCACAGCACTCCGCCCATTGCCCTGGCACAAACGTCAAGCGGCGCCACCAGATACGAGCCAGACGACGCGAACAAGATAAGCGCCGAAACCACCAGGTGAACCACGAGGCTCGCCTCGTAGGCGCAAATCACCTTACGGTTATAGGACGAGCGGCGCGATGAGATGAGCGGGACGTGGATCGTCTGCAGACACGCAGCCAGGGCAAAGACAACATCGAGCGCAACGATTTGGGGAAGGATGAGCGAAATCTGCATCGTCACTCACCCGCCCTCGGCATCAACACGATCATACGCAACTGGCCGGGTTCGCCCTCAAGGCGGTATGCCACGTTGCGCCTTTGCAGAGCGCTTTCGAGCTCTTGCGCAGCGGGCGTCTGCGAAAGATCTGCATCATCGTTGGAAAAAAGCGTGGCGCGCAGCTCGACACTGCATCGGTCATGGTCGCCCAAGTGATACATAAGCGCCGGATGGTCGGTGGTGTAGGCAAAAAACGCAAAGTCATACACGCAGTCGTACAGGGCGCTTACCGTACTGGCGTGCATCGGGCGCCGTATGGCGATAATCGAGGCGCAATCGATATCGATGGTGCGCAGGTCGCTTGCGAGCTCGTTGGCAATGAGCTGAATGCGGTCGCGATCAAAACCGCTCTCCCCGTGCTGTGCCAACGTGAGCGACCCCTTGCGCTTGCAATAGGCGACGAGCATCTTGGCGCGCTGCAGCATGCGGTAGCGCTCGTGCGAAGACGCTTCGTCGGTCAACGGCGGCAGCGAGCTCAGCAGGTCGTACATCCCTTCGAGCGCGCGGGCAAGCGCTTGATCCACGTCTTGGACCAGCAGGGTCTCGGCCTCTTGATCTGCCAAATGCGTCTTAAGGTCGTAGTCGGCGGCGAGCAGCTCGTTTTGACGCTGCAACTCCATGCGACGATGTGCCAGTTCACGGTTAAGCTCGTTGAGCTCCGACACGTCTTGGGCAAGCAGGGCCGATCCGCCCAGCAGTGGGAAGGCACGGTACATTACATCGGGATCGGACGCCACGGCAAAGGCATGGGCGCGGCCGTGCTCCTGGACCCGCAACTCCTCGCGCACGCCCACCGGCATTGGCTTTGACACTGGCGTGGCATAGACTTCCTGCAGGTCGCGCGTTAGAACTTTGAGGTCAAGCGGCAAGGTGTCAAAGATGCCGGCAATGTCGTGATATGACGGAATGACACCGCAATCGAGACAGATTTCCATCGCCACCACGCACAGAACGCAGTAGACGAGCGAAAAGTTGAGCTTCCATGCCCAGGGCACGCGCAACGCATACGAGATGGCAAAGAATGCGCCACCCAGCAGTACGAGCGCCGCCGTACCCGAGAAACGCTGGATGCGAAAGAACGAGGACCGACCAACCAGGATAAAAAAGGCCACGAAGTTAAAGGCCGTCCACGCTAAGACGGCGAAATAACCCCAGCCGTACGTGTAATCGTTGCTCCAGGTGTCGCTTGTACGGTCAAAGCGGAAGACCTGCTGGTGAAAATCGTTGGTGAGCACAAATCCGATAAGCAGGATGGCCACAATCCACAGCGCAACGCAGTAGCGGCGATCCAGGCGGTGTTGCTCCAGGCCCGCAAGGCGCAGGCCACACAACTGGTAGAGCAGCGGAATGAGCGTCATGGGCACGTAGTACAGGTACCACAGCACGGTGGCATAGAACGGCGTGAACGACTTGTACTTGAGAATGACTTCGATCATCCACAGGGTGCAGATGGTGGCGATGGCAACAAGGCGGCGGCGCAACACATAGTCCAAACAGCGCAGATAGACCGATACGCCCCAAATTGAAAATACTATTGCGGCGACAAGCAGCGGGAGAGAGCTCGAATGGACGAGCGCATCCACGACCTCTTCGGACACCTCGCTATGGGCGGGCACGGCGTTGGAAAGTTTGGGGTCGAAGGCGAACAGCGACGGCAAGACCACCAAAAGCATGAGGAACAGCGCGGTGATGACACCGGCGATAGCAAAGACGCGGTGGCGGTACACCTGATGTGTTATGCCAACAAGGAATCGCGGCATGGCGAAGAGCCTGCCGCCCCTGGGATCCGCCACGGGAGCGGATCGGGCGGCCGCGTGGCCGATATGTCGCTCGCGGGTACCCATAGTGCTTTTAGTGTACCGACAGATGGGTCGAAAAAGCGGGCCGCATGTCCCAAAATTCGCAGACGGCAAGGCGCCCGGCGAGCACATACTCGCCGGGCGCCTTGGTTAGGAGGCTACGGTTATCGGGAAAGCCTAGGCCAAATCTTCGCCGTTGGTGGCGATAACCTTCTTGTACCAGTCGAAGCTCTTCTTTTTGGAGCGCTTGAGGGTGCCGTTGCCCGCATCATCGCGGTCCACATAGATAAAGCCGTAGCGCTTGGACATCTCGCCCGTGCCGGCAGACACCAGGTCAATCGGGCCCCAGGTGGTGTAGCCCAGCAGGTCAACGCCGTCCTCGGTCACCGCATCGCGCATCGCGGCGATATGCTGGCGCAGGTAGTCGATACGGTAGTCGTCGTTGATGGAACCATCCTCCTCGACAACATCCTTGGCGCCCAGGCCGTTCTCAACCACAAACAGTGGCTTCTGATAACGGTCGTACAGGTCGTTGAGCGTAATGCGGAAGCCCAGTGGATCGATGGCCCAGCCCCACTGGCTCTCCTGCAGGTAGGGGTTCTTGGCGCCGGCGAAGGCGTTGCCCTGGGTGCGCTCGACATCGGGGTTATCGGCACCGGCGGAGCAACGGGTGCTGTAATAGCTAAAGCTGATGAAGTCGACGGTGTTGGCGGCCAGGATCTCGCGGTCCTCGTCCGTCATGCTCACATCGATACCCAGACGCTCGAGCTTCTTGACGGCATAGGCCGGGTAGTAGCCACGGCTCTGAACGTCGACGAAGAAGTAATTGTCCTGATTGTCGAGCTGCGCCTGGCGCACATCGCCCGGACGACAGCTGTAGGGGTAGTAGCTACCTGCGGCGAGCATGCAGCCAATCTTGACCTCGGGGTCGATCTCGTGGGCAATCTTGGTTGCCCAAGCGCTGGCAACGAGCTCGTTGTGGGCGGCCAGGTACTCGACAGCCTCCTTGTTCTCGCCCTCCTCAAAGACCAGACCGGCACCCATAAACGGCAGGTGCAAGATCATATTGATCTCGTTAAAGGTAAGCCAGTACTTCACCAGACCCTTGTAGCGGGTAAAGATTGTGGTCGCGAGGTTCTTGTAGAAGTCGATGAGCTTACGGTTGCGCCAGCCGCCGTACTCCTTGATGAGGTGAATCGGACAGTCGAAGTGCGCGATGGTCACGAGCGGCTCGATGCCGTGCTTTTGACACTCGCGGAATACATCCTCGTAGAAGGCCAGGCCAGCCTCATTGGGCTCGGTCTCGTCGCCGTTGGGGAAGATGCGGGTCCAAGCCAGGCTCATACGGAAGGTCTTAAAGCCCATCTCGGCAAAGAGAGCAATGTCCTCTTTGTAGTGGTGATAGAAATCGATGCCGGTCTGCGCGGGATAGTAATAGCCGTCCTCGAAGTCGAGCATTTTACGCTGGCCGGAGACCACCGCATAGCGCTCGGGGCCGTGCGGAGCCACGTCCACGTTGGCAAGGCCGCGGCCGTCCACGTTATAGGCGCCCTCGCACTGGTTGGCAGCCGTCGCGCCGCCCCACAGAAAGTCTTTACGAAAAGCCATGCATCGATCCTTTCATACGCTGCTTGTCGTGGTTTCAGTATCCCCGCAAATAGGGCCTCGCCCAACGACAGCGACGCAGGCCGACACTTCTTTTCGCACACGGCGGCCCGGCAGCCGCCCCCGTCTGACACTTTCTGATACCGCCGCCCCAAACCACCACAAAGGGGACAGGCACCTTTGTGGCGGCTTGGGCCCGGTTTGTCTCGATCTGTAACAGGTAGAGACGATTTAGCCCGCTAGATGTTACAGATCGAGACAGAAGATTCTAGTCGCAGGTGATGTCGAGGTTTTGCCGACGAGGCCTACGTAACCGCCTTCGCTCAGCAATTCATTTGACTGAATAGGAAAGAAAGGAAAAAATAGGAAAAAAAGGAAAGGAGACTTATGACTGAAACCATCTTCTCCCCCTCATTTGGAAATCGCCCGTCCTATCTGGTGGGTCGCGGGAACGTGATTTCGACATTCATCTCCGGTCTTGAGCAGGAGCCGGGCAATCGAGACCGAGCCATGCTCATGCTCGGCCAGCGAGGCAGCGGCAAGACGGTTCTTCTGTGGGAACTTGCCGACCGCGCACGCAAGCTCGGTTTTGTTGTCGCCACACCCACCGTAGCCTCCGAAGATATGCTTGAGCGCATTGTTGAAAAAATCCAAGAAGCAGGCGAGCCTTATGTCAGCAAGCGTCATCTCCCCAAACTTTCTGGCGGTAGCTTGAGCGTCTTCGGCTTCTCAGCCGGTCTCGAGTTCACACGCGATGTGCAGGAGACCAAGAGTTTCCAGTTCAAACTCACGCAGCTGGCGCGCAAGCTGACCGAGCAGGGGCACGGCATCCTCATCCTTATCGATGAGCTCCAAGCTAATTCACCTGAGATTAGACAGCTCGTCACCGCCTATCAAGAGCTGGTCGGTGAGGGACTCAACGTCGCGCTTGTTATGGCAGGTCTCCCGGGAGCCGTCTGTGCAACGCTCAATGACCGCGTGCTGACATTTCTCAACCGCGCTCGCAAGGTCACGCTCGAACCGCTTTCAGTCGGAGATGTCGATGCCTATTATCAGCGGGCTTTCGAAGAGCTCGACCTTGATATTCCAGGCGATCTTCGCCTCCGTGCCGCTCGCGCAACCCAAGGCTCGCCCTATATGCTGCAGCTCATCGGCTATAACATCGGCAATCGCTGCAAGACAGGAGAACACGTAACGCCAGAGCAAGTCGACGGAGCTATCGAAGCGTCAAAAGCCGATTTCGAAAACGATGTTTGTGAAACGACGCTCGCCGCGCTATCGGACCAAGACGTCGCGTTTCTCGACGCAATGACTGATGACGAAGACGCCGTTTCGCGCATTTCCGATGTAGCGAAACGTATGTCAGTCACACCCGACTATGCGCAAAAGTATCGCCGGCGCCTCATCGACGCCGGCGTAATCGAACAGGCGCGCCGCGGTTACGTGCGTTTCGCCGTTCCATATATGGCTGACTATCTGCGCAGCCAACTCTAGGCAGCCACCACAAAGGGGACAGGCACCTTTGTGGCGGCTTGGGCCCGGTTTGGCTCGATCTGTAACAGGTAGGCCGTCGAAACCGAGCCTGGTGTTACAGATCGAGATTGTTCGGTCTGTCCCCTGCAGTTTGTCTAAATCTGTAACAGGTAGAGACGATTTAGCCCGCTAGATGTTACAGATCGAGACAGAAGATTCTAGTCGCAGGCGATATCGAGGTTTTTGCCGATGAGGCCTACGTAGCCGCCCTCGGCAGCCTTGGGGCTGTCAGCATGGCAGAGAACCCACTTGTCGGCCTTCCAGTAGCAGTAGCTGTCACCGGCGGTAGGCATGTCGGTTGCGGCCTCGGGGCGCGGGCCGTTGGTGCCGGCGGGAAGCGCCACCATCACCTGGAAGCCACCGTCGTCGACCATGCACGGCGTGTAGTGGAGCGTGGTGTTGAAGACCTCGACAACCTTGCCCGCCGGCACGCAGAACGCCTTGACGCACGCGGTATCGAGCTTGCCGTCCTCGATCTCCCAGCGATGCGCCACGAGCAGGATAAAGTCGCGCGCGCCCAGGTTGAACTCACTCGCGCGGTGGTACTCCAGGCAGTTGAGACGCGTGTTGTGGCCGTTGCACCAGCCGAGCTGGAAGGGACGGCCACCAAACATGAGAAAGCCCAGTTTATCGGCATCCTTGACGCCCTCGAGCTCCGGCGCACTTGCAACGTACTTGCTGCCCTCGGGGATGGGCGTGGCAGAGAGCGCCTCGAGCACGGGCGACGTGAGCTCAGACGGAACGTCATCCCAAACGTTGCCATAGGATTTGAACTCGGGATCGTTGACAGAGTAGATATGCATGTTCACTCCTATTCGTAAATGTGACTATACGAACATTCTAGAACAAACATGAGCGATTTTGAACGCTCACCCCGACCAATCAACAAAAAGGCGCCCCCGCATAAGCGAAGGCGCCCAATGCGCGCGTTTTGGATGACAAAGCCCTTACGCCTGCTGATAGTGCAGATGCTTCTCGTCGATATCGGCCAGGTCGCGGTCGAGGTAGCGGCGCGCAAGCCAGTTGGCCATGGGGAGGTTCTGGTCCAGGTAGTTACCGCATTCCTCGGGAGCGGCACCGGGGACATCGCCCTCGAAGCCGGCGACAAACTCAAACAGCTCGCGGACGAGCGGCAAGACCTTCTCGCTCGTCAGCTCGCCAAAGACAACCAGGTAAAAGCCCGTGCGGCAGCCCATGGGGCCAAAGTAGACAATGCGGCTCGACCACTCGGCATGATTGCGAAGGAACGTCGCGCCCAGGTGCTCGATGGTGTGGCACTCGGCCGTGTTCATGACCGGCTCCTTATTGGGCGTGGTCAGGCGCAGGTCAAAGGTGGTAACGGCGGCGCCGGTCGCCGGATCGCGGTCGATGCGGCTCACGTACACGCCGGGGTCAAGCAGCAGATGGTCAACGGAAAAGCTCGCGATGCGCTCCATGGCAGATCCTCTCGATAGTCAAATTGGGACGGGGCTCTTTTAGCTGGTTCGAATGGTCACACCAATCATACCAGTCAAAAAAGCCCCGTCCCAAAAAGACAACTTAGCCAAGGACACGGGCCATACGCGTCTTGAACTCGGACAGGAAGCGCGGAGCATCCACGGTCAGTGCCACAAGCGCGCTCTTGTCCGGATCGGACAGGCGACGCTCATCGCAGATGGTGCGACCGCGGTACTCGCCCAGCAGATCAACACGCAGGTTGCAGCCGAGCGCACCTACGAGCGTGGGGTCGACCGCCACGGCAACGGCCAGCGGATCGTGCAGCGCACAACCACCCAGGTAGGGTGCGTTCATCTCGTACGAGCCAATGTAGTGCTCGACCATGCTCGCAAATGCGCAGCCCGCCATGGTGCCCGAGCCCGTCCAGCCGGCAATGTCGCGGCGTGTGAGCACCACGCGATGCGTCACGTCCAGACCCACCATGGTGAGCTTACGGCCCGAGCGCAGCACCGCGTCGGCTGCCTCGGGGTCGCTCGCCATGTTGGCCTCGGCGCCCGCGCTCACGTTACCGGGCACGGTAAGGGCGCCGCCCATCACGACCACGCGGCCGATGGACATCATCGCCGCCGCATCGCGCTCCAGGGCGAGCGCCAGGTTGGAGAGCGGGCCAGTCGCTACGTAGACCAGATCGGGACCATAGGTGCGCGCGGCATCGATCAGATAATCGACCGCAGCGTTGCCGTCGGCCGAGGTCGCCCCCACCGGCTCGTAGGGCGACGCGGGCACGCTCGCGCCGCCGATGCCGTTCTTGCCGTGAATGAGCGCGGTGGACGCCGGCGGCGTATAGGGCTCAGTCGCCTGCAGAGGACGGTCGGCACCCAGGTACACCGGAACCTCGGGGCGACCCAGCAGATCGAGCACCGCCAGGCAGTTGTGCGCCGATTGCTCGACGCGCACGTTGCCAAAGCACGTGGTGATGCCCACGAGCTCCACCTCGGGGCTCGCGATGGCATAGGCCAGCGCCATCGCATCGTCCACACCCATATCCAGATCAAGGATCAGCTTCTTGATTGCCATTGTTCTACTCCGCTTCTCCGTCTTTATCGTTTAACCAAACCAATGTTCAACTTCGGCGCGCGTGGGAATCGATTGCTGAGCGCCCAGGCGCGACACCGTCACTGCCGAGGCGCGAGCGCCCGCGGCCATGCACTCAAAGAGCGGCAAGCCCTCTAGGCGAGCCGCCACCAACGCGCCGATAAACGTATCGCCGGCGGCCGTGGTATCGACTACCGCACTCGAAAGTGCCGGCATGCGCAGCAGCTCACCGCCATCGCCGAGCGTAACCGAGCCGGCACCGCCCAGCGTGATGACCGCGGCGCCGGCGCCCTTGTCGAGCAGCGCATTGAGCGCGGCGACGCAACTCACATCATCCGTGGGCAGAATGCCCGTCAGCACCTGGCACTCGGTCTCGTTGGGACAGACCAGGTCGACCGCAGGCCAGACCTCCGCAGGCAGCTCGCAGGCGGGCGCTGGATTAAAGACCGTATAGAACCCCAGCTCGTGAGCGCAAACAAGCGCCTCGGCCGTCGCCGCAAGGTCACATTCGCCCTGGGCGATAAAGACGCTTCCGGCAGCCGGGGCAATCTCGCTGGCGTCGCCGTCGAGCTCATGGGCCACCAGACGCCTCAACGCGCAGGCAACGTCCGCGCCCGCAAGCGCATGGTTGGCGCCCGGTGACAGTATGATGCGGTTGTCGCTCTCGCAGCGAATGATGGTCGCCGTTCCCGTCTCCACGTCATCGCGATGCACTACAAAGTCACAGTCCACGCCGGCGTCTTGGAGCCCCGCCACGAGCGACGCGCCGAACGCGTCGCGACCGACCGCGCCGATCATGTGCGTGCACGCGCCCATACGCGCGGCAGCTACGGCCTGATTGGCGCCCTTGCCTCCGGCGTTGGTGATAAACCCGCTGCCGCCGACGGTCTCGCCCGCACGCGGTATGCGCTCGCACGCCACCGAAAGGTCCATGTTCATGCTGCCGAACACCGCAACGATGCCGCGATCTGCCATGGAAACCTCCTCATCTGCGGGCCTTATGCCCACCGTCGGCCGTCGATCGTGCACTCTCGCACCCCCTATAACTTTAGTTCACTTTGATGTGGACGCGCGCTTGAGCTTGCGCCAGCAGCAAGCATTCACAGGAGCAGGCAGCTACAATGAAGGCGTGATGATTATTCTCGTCATTGGATGATGTTTTATGGAACAACTCTCGCAATCGGGCTCGCGCGGTCGACGCCGCACGGGCAACGAGCCGGCGCCGCACGAACGCGTGAAGGGCGAACGCCGTGCCGACGAACCGCGACGCACCGCGAGCCCCCATCGCGCTTCTGCCAACAACGCGGGCCGCGCCAACACTCCCGCCGCGGAGCAGACGCCCGCTCGCCCCAAGTCCCGCTACATCCCTGCACTCGACGGCCTGCGTACGCTCGCCGTCGTCGCGGTGGTGCTCTATCACCTTAACCTCACGTGGGCTCAGGGCGGCCTGCTCGGCGTCACGATCTTCTTTGTGCTTTCGGGCTATCTGATCACGCGCTTGCTGCTCAACGAAGTCGCTAAGACCGGCCGCATCGACCTCAAGAGCTTCTGGATCCGCCGCATCCGTCGCCTGGTCCCCGCCGTGGTGACCGTCGTGGTGGTGACCTGTGCGCTGTGCACCGTCTTCAACCACGTGATGCTCACCAAGATGCGCCCCGACATCCTGCCGTCGCTGTTGTTCTTCAACAACTGGTGGCAGATTGCCCAAAACGTCTCGTACTTCAATGCTCTGGGCGACCCCTCGCCGCTCACGCACTTTTGGTCGCTTGCCATCGAGGAACAGTTCTACCTGATTTGGCCGCCACTGCTGTTTGCCATGGTATCCATGCATGTGAGCAAGCCCAACACGCGCCGCGTGGTTCTGGGCCTTGCCGCGGTATCTGCCCTAGCCATGATGGTGCTTTACAACCCTGCCGCCGACCCCAGCCGCGTGTACTACGGCACCGACACCCGCGTGTTCTCGCTGCTGCTGGGTGCCTGGATGGCCTTTATCCCCGATCGCGACCTGGCGCCGGTGCGTCTCGCTCGTCGTTTGGGGCTCAATCGCCTAGCTGGCGCCGCCAAGCACGGCAAGAACGCCGAGGGCAAGCCTGGCGAGAAGGCCGACGAAGCAGCCGAGACCGCCCCGGCACAGCCGAGCGCCCTCGTGCGCTTTTGGTCCTCGCCCGCATCCATCGATGTGTTGGGCGTCGTGGGTCTGGTTGGCCTTGCCGCCATGGTCGCGCTCACCAACGGCTACACCGCCTTCCAGTATCGCGGAGGCACACTGCTGCGCTCGATCCTCACGCTCATGGTCATCGCGGCCTGCGTGCAGCCCCAGGGAATGGTTGCCCGCGCGCTGTCCGCCGAGCCGCTCGTGTGGATTGGCAAGCGCTCGTACAGCATCTACCTGTGGCACTATCCGCTGCTGTTGCTCATGAACCCGGTCGCCAACATCAACGATACGCCCTGGTGGCAGTACATTTTGCAGGTGCTGCTGGTGGTCGCCGTAGCCGAGTGCTCCTATCGCTTTATCGAAACGCCGTTTAGGAAGGGCGCCTTCGGCCGCACCGTCGCCGAGTTCCGCGATGGCACCACAAAGCCCGCTAACTGGGCACGCGCGCACGTCCCTGCCTGCGCAACCTGCGCCGTCGTGTTGGTCGTTGCACTGGGCGGCCTGATCTTTGTGCCCGAGACGTCTGCGCTGAGCGGTGAGGGCGCCGAAGTTCTGAACAAGGAAGCCAAAAACACCGCGCCCACCGACCAGCAGGCGGCCGACGACACCGACAAGGACAACGACGGCTTCCCCGATGGCTCCTACGACCTGTTGATGATCGGTGACTCCGTGTCGCTGCGTGCCGTTGATTCCTTTGATGGCGTGTTCCCACACAGCCATATCGATGCCGAAAAGGGCCGCCAGTTTGATGCGGGCCGCGCGACATTTGAGGGCTATCTCCAGCAGAACCTTGCCGGCAAGATCGTGGTCTTTGCGCTGGGCACCAACGGCTTGGTAACCGACGACCAGATCGACGCCATCATGGCCGATGCAGGAGATAAGCGTATTGTGGTGTTTGTGAACACGCGCAGCCCGCAGCCGTGGGTTGGCTCTACCAACCAGGCCATCGCCAACGCCGCTACGCGCTACAAGAACGTGCGCGTTATCGATTGGTACGGATACAGTGCCAACCGCAACGACCTGTTCGATGGCGATGGCACGCACCTATCGACCACTGGCGTGACTGAGTACCTCAACTTGATCCACGATGCCGTCAAGAAGGACCTGCCCGTACACCCCGAGGATCACGTCAACGATCCGCAGCCGGCAGCCGTCAAGTCTGCCACCGACGCACTCGTCAATGCGCTCGCTCTCAAGCCACACAAGCTGGGCACCGACAAGTAACCTGCAGCGTAAACTTCCCACATCCGGAGGGGGTGTCTGCTACGGCAGACACCCCCTCCGGCAGTTAGGGACACTCCTGGCGCAGCCAATGAAGACCTCTACGGATGAATTCCAAGCCGCTCCGCCGTTCCAGACATCGTTTCCGCGCCTCGCGCCTGCCCCAAACAATCAAAACAAGCCCTTTTCGCCGCAACCTCAAAGGTCTGTGGACAAAAAAGGCAAATATGAGTAGTGTTACCATTTTAGTAACAGGCAAAACCACCCAAAATGACGTCTGAGCGTCTCCTACAACCCCTAAAGCAGCCAACCTGACTGGTTTAAGGCGTATTGGAACCAATTTTAATGAACATACTATAGTTTATGTTCATTATCTTCTTGGATGTAAATGCTATTCACTTAGCAACAGTACTCATATTTGGCATTTTTTGCCCACTGCCATATAGCTAACACCCTACAGCAGGCAAAAAAACAGGTCGCAGCCCATGGCGGCGGCCTGTTTGGAGTCCAAAAGAGGCGCTAAGCGCTGTAACCCATCGCCTGCAGAACAAACATGACGACCGTGAGCACCGTAATCACACCGATAGTCGCCCAAGTGAGCACGTTCCACACGCGGCCGTTGCGGTTAGTGCCCATAATGTGACGGTCAGCGGCGATAACCACCTGGAACACCAGAACCACGGGCAGTAGCACGCCATTGATGACCTGCGAGGTCATCATAATCTGGAACAGATCGACGCCGGGCATAAGCACCAGCACGGCAGAGATACCGATGATGGCCGTAATGATGCCGCGATAGACCGGGGCCTCGTCCCAGCTGCGGTCAGCACCGCGCTCCCAGCCAAATGCCTCGCAGATAGCGCTCGACGTAACGCCCGGCAGCACGCAGGCGGCCAAGAAGCTCGCCGCGACCAGGCCCGAGGCAAACAGTACCGTGGACCACTGACCCGCAATAGGCTCCAGCGCGCGGGCAGCATCGGCAGCATCGCTTATCTGAATACCCGCCGGGAACAACACCGTACCGGTCGTGATGATAATAAAGCCGGCAATGACATCGGCGGCAAGCGAGCCGCTCACGGTATCGATGCGCTGCAGCACGATATCGTCCTCGCCCGCGTTCTTATCGACCACGTTGTTCTGCGCCAAGAAGATCATCCACGGCGCGATGGTGGTACCGATCGTTGCGACCACGAGCGACACGTAGCTGGGGTCATTTTGAATGTTAGGCACGACCAGGTCGACCGCGACCTCACCCCAGTTGGGGCCAGCCATAAACGCGGCGACAACATAGGTCACGAACACGCAGCTCACCAGCAGCAGAATCTTCTCGATGCGCTGGAAACTACCCGACATGGTAAGCATCCACACCAGCAGCGCCACCAACGGCACCGAGATGCTCGCCGGAACGCCAAAGAGAGCAAGGCCGCTGGCGATGCCCGCAAACTCCGAAATGGTCACAGCCGTGTTGGCGATCAACAGCGCCGCCATAGCAAGTACACTCTTGCGCACGCCAAAGCGCTCGCGAATGAGCGATGCCAGGCCCTTGCCCGTGACGCAGCCGCAGCGCGCCGCGGTCTCCTGCGTCACGATGAGCAGCACAGTCATGACGGGAAGCATCCAGAGCATCTTGTAGCCATAGCTGGCGCCCGCGCTGGAATACGTTGCAATGCCGCCGGCGTCATTGCCCGAAAGCGCCGCCAGCAGACCGGGACCCATAGCGCCAAAGATGGCCGCGATGGTCAACTTTTGCTTGGTGCCCGACTTTTGCTTGGTATTTTGCACGCGACCACCTAACCCATGACCGACATGGTGAGCAGCACCGCAGCGGCGCAGTACGCTACGCACGAGATCATGACGGCAATAACGTTCATGGCGGTGCCCGACGTGTTGAGGTCATGCTCGTCACGCCAGAACAGCACCATCAGGTAAATCACGGCGCTCATGTTGCCAACCAGGCAAATGATGGCAGCGATATTAAAGCACCCGGTAAAGAGTTGCTCCTCAAACATGGGCGCATCGGGGAACGCAGCGGTGCGCACCAGCTGGGCGCACAGGTAGGTCACGAGTGACAGAATCAGGCCCATGCCCGTGCTCTGGAAGAAGAACCCCAGATACGGCTTGGGCTCGTCGTCGTGACCGTCATACTCCAAGAAGTAGTTCTTGACGAACGACACCATGCGCGAGGCAGCAAGCAGCACGAGCGGCATGGCGCACATGGGGAACACCACCAGATGCGCGGAGCCGAGCGCCGTCCCCAGCACCGTTGCCATGATGCACGAGGCAATGCCCCACACGACAACCCAGTACTGGCGATGCACAAACCAGCTGAGCACGTTCGTCGAGTCGTCCGACGCGCTATCGCCCGAGCCGACACCGGCGATCTGCAGGTCCTCCTGATGCTCCTCGGCGATAACGTCCATGGCGTCGTCGAAGGTCACGATGCCCAGGATATGACGGTTCTCGTCGCAGACAGGGATGGCAACCAGGTCGTACTTGGTCATCTCGTCCGTCACGTCTTCCTGGTCCTCGTCGGGCGACACGTAGACCAGGTCGCGATAGGCGAGCTGGCCCAGCGTGGCATCGCGGTCGGCCACGATCAACGTGCGCAGCGAGAGCACGCCGGTGAGCATGCCGCTCGGATCCTCGGTATAGACGTAATAGACACTCTCGAAGTCCTCATCGAGTTTGCGAATCGCCTCGATGGCATCGCCGACCGTCGCCGTGGCGGGCAGCGAGACAAACTCCGAGGTCATGATGCGGCCGGCGGTGTTGTCCTCATAGCCCAGCAGGTTACGAATCGCCTTCTCCTCCTTGACGCCCATCAGGCGCAGGAGCTTCTCGGCCTTCTCGTAATCGAGCTCGTCGATCAGGTCGGCGGCGTCGTCCGGGTCCATCATGGCCAGCATCGACGATGCGTCCGTGTCGGACAGGCCCTCGAGCATCTCGGTCATAAGCTCGTCGTCATCGAACTCCGAGATGGCCTCGGCGGCCTGGGCAGTATCGAGCTGTGCAAACACCTGCGCACGCAGGCGCGGGTCGAGCTGCTCGATAATGTCGGCGATGTCGGCAGGGTGCAGCTCGCCGAGCGTCTTGTGCGACACCGAGAGTTGAATGTTCTTGGTCGAGCGATCGAGCAGGTCCATGTAGGACCAAGCGATGATGTCCTCACTGAGCGGCTTGCCCAGGTGCTTCATAAAGCCTTCGACGATATGCTCGAGTGCGGGGCTGATCGCGCGTAGCAGACCGCGGGCGCCCACTTCGGCGCCCAGCAGGCGCAGCTGATTTTCGCCCGACATGGAAAACTTAATGTCGTTTACGCGCACGACTTTCATGCCCTGCGTGTCGACAATCTGCTTGTTGAGCACGTCGCGGGCAAGCAAGAGTTCGGTCGGCTGCAGGTACGAAAAACGGATTTCGGTGGCCGACGTCTTAAGGTGTACACCCGTCTCGTCGATACGGTCGACCCATTTGCGCCAGCTGATCATAAACGGCGTCTTGCCGGGACCGCGGAACGCGAGCGACGTCACGTGCGGAAAAACTTCGCCGGTAGCAATACCAAAATCGTTCACCACGCCGAGCTTTTCTCCATCGACGTCCAAGACCGGCAATTTGAGCATCTCACTCAGATAATTCAATGGTGCTCCCCATCATTATTCCTCCGAACGCGGCCGCATGTGCGACGTCCGGGGGCTTCTGGATATGTATACGCATGCGCGGGCGGCACGCCGCTCGACGCTTACACCCCGTGCATGCGCAAAAAGCACCTGCATGGGGTCATCGACTGTATGGTCGAGGTTTGGATTTCACCTGTAACCTTTCTCTTGACCCTCATTAACCGCAGTAACTATAGCATCAGCATCGCCCTGCGGCATCGAATTTATGCGCTGCACATTGCAGGCATACCAAACGCTGACGCATCCGTGACATAGTCATTGGGGACGTTCCTAAATGACTACCCAATGACTACTCTGTGGTGTCGTCGTCCTCGGCAAGTTGGGGGAACACGGCGTCCTTGGGCATGGTGACCTTCGTCAGCGAGGTGAGCTTTTTGCTCAGCGACGTGTCCGTCTTGACCAGGTCGCTGAGCGTCACGATCTTGTAGCCGTCGGCAATGAGGCCGTCGATAATCTGCGGCAGCGCCTCGAGTGTCTGCTCGGCGCATTCGTCTCTATCGGTGAGCAGCACGATATTGCCCGGCGTCACCGAATCGAGCACCGTCGAGACCTGTTCGTCGGCACCGTTTAGCAGCCAGTCGCCCGAGTCGATATTCCACGAGACCACGGCGGAGACCAGGTCCATCGCATCAATCCAGTTTTGCTCGTCAAAGGCAGCGTAGGGAGCACGCAGCAGCATCGTCTTCACGCCGGTCGCCGACTTAATCGCATCGGTGCCTTTCGTGATCTGTTCGCGCACCGCCTCACGGTCCTGACCCTTGAGCGAATCGTCGCTGTAGCTGTTGGATCCGATCTCGCACCCGGCGTCGACAATCGCCTTGGCCGTGGCAGGCGAGGCCTCGGCCGCATCGCCCGAAAGGAAGAACGTCGCGGTGACGCCCTTTTCCTTGAGCACCTGCAAGATCTGTTTGGTGGCGCCGCTCGGACCCTCGTCAAACGTCAGCGCCACGTACTTTTTGTTGCCCTTGGGCGCCACGCTGGCGCACGCAACAACGCAATCGGTGGCGGGCACAACCTCGCCGCGGTCTTGCGTCTTGCCTGACCGCTCACCAACCCACACCTCGGATCGGCCCTGGACACCCCATGTCTGCACATACTCGATAGCGCCCGTGCCCTCGACCTTGAGCTTGGGCTCGATAACCGTAGCCTGAACCTCGTGCTTCTCGTAAGTGTTACGGCCATCCTTGACCGTCACCTTCTCGCCGCCCTCGAGTTCGCGGCTATCCCATTTGCCCTGCTTCACGCGCTTGCCGTCGACCTTCACCGACAGCTTTTCGCCCCCATGGCGCTTGAGCACGCTGTCATCGACGGCTAGCAGGTCGCCTGCGTCGTAGGTGTCAGTCAAATCCTGTTCGTCGATGAGATTCTGCAGCGTAGAGCCCACGCGCACCGCGGTCTTCTGGCCGTTGAGCTCCACGTCCACGCTGCGGTTGACGTAGCCCACGACGGCAGCGATAAACAGCACGAGCGCGCAACCCACGGCGATCAGCGCATAGGGCAGGCGAGACGAACGACGGGGTGTGCGGCTGTTGCCGATGCGCGCGCTGCGATCGCTAAAGCCGCGGCTATGGTTGAGATACATCGCGCCGGGCTTACGGTGACGGCGGCGCTGACCGCTGGGCAGCTGCCCCAGGTCGCGGCGCGCTGTCGGATGCGCACCCGAACGCCCGTTTAAGTTGGATCCGTTTTGGTGCATGTGCCCTCCCCCATAAACACAGCAAGCCGGAGCAACAGGTCTCCGGCTTGCCTCCCATCATTTGGTACGTCGCTATTTTGTAGCTTTTGACGAGCCTCCGCTCGCCTTTTGGTATTCGTCCTTAAAGGCCTTGAACATGCCGCGCGTCTTGCCGAGCTGCTTGCCCAGTGCGCGACTGCCCTTGTCCACGGCAACCGATCCCTTGTCGTCGAGTACCTTGGCACCCTTTTTGACCTTGTCGCCCACCACGACGCTGGCCTCGGCGGCCTTGGCGGCCGCACCGCCCGAATACCCGAGCGACTTGACCTCGTCCGAGACGACCATCGCACCGTTCTCGTAGCCGCGCAGCATCGTCGGCGGCACCTGCGTGTCACCAACCAAAACACTCGAAGCAGCACCGGCGGTCACATAGAATGCCTGCACGATGCCCGAGCGTGGCTTGAACTCAACGTCCGAGCAATAGCCCACGACGTCGCCCGATTCCGTGCGCACGTCCATACCGACCCAGATGATGCAATCGTCCAAGTTGATGTCGAGGCGCTTAGCGGCGGCGGAATCGTACGTGTCCTTGACGTCATCGACCGCAATGGCGCCCTCGTAGACACCAATGGCGTCGAGCGCTACGAATCGGTCGGGACGCTCGATCATGCCCGCGATATCGGACTGGCGGACCATAAAGCCGACCACGCGCGTACCGCCCGGGGTAAAGACCGGAAAGTGAATCTTTCCGAGCTTTTTAGGGCTGCGCGGTGTGCCGTCCTTTTTGGTGCGCTTGTCCTCGGTAGGCTTGCGATAGATCTTGGCGCCGACAAAATCCCCGGCGCGCATTATGCCTCGGTCGAGGGCTCCGCAGCCTCGGTATCAGCCTCGACGGCGTTCTCGACCACGACGTCGGCGGCAGGCGTCACGTTGCCGCCCGAAATGGCGTCGTTGAGCTGCTCGCGCAGCTGGTCCATGCGCTCGCGGGCAAGGTCGACCTTGGCGCGCAGGTCGTCGGTCTTGGCGTCGACCATCGGGCCAAAGTCATTCACCGCAGCACGGGCCTCCTCGGCGCTGTGCTCGTAGGTGTCGCGCATATTGTCCCAGGCGTCGTTGGCGATATCGGCAGCCATGGCGCGGGTCTCGGCGCCCGAACGCGGGGCCAGAGCAACGCCGACAATAGCGCCGGCAGCGGCACCAAAAAGTGCGCCGGAGACAAAGCTGAAAGTCTTACCCATGATCATTCCTCTCCTGCGGGCACGTCGGTGCCCACCGTTTGAATGCTGTCCATTATACCCGCAGCACATCACTTGCCGCTCCGCTCATCTGCGTACGGCAAAGGCGCAGGTACGTGATGGTGATAAACGCGTAGGCCTACTCCTGAGGCATAGCCGGCATGGCCACCGTGGCACCCGGGTCCTCGCCGGCGCCGTCCACGAGCGGCAGACCGCCCTCATGCGCAGGTCCTGCCGGAACCGTCGCCGCACCGCCAAAGACGGCAGCGGAGGCCTCGTGGTTCTCGGCAACCGCGCCCTCGGTATCAATCGTCACCTGGGGCTCGTCGTCAAAGTTGGGGACGCCCTGGGGCTCGGCGGGAACGGGCTCGGCGGTCGCATCGACAACGGGCTCGGCGTCGACCGGCACATCGCCCTCGTCAGCGCCCTCGTCCTCGGCAGCATCTTCGCCGTTCGCAGCGGCGACGGCCTCGTGAGGATCCTTGCCCTCGGCCTCGGCGCGCATGCCCAGCACCAGGTTGCGCAGGCCCGCGACCGTGCCTTCCACGTCGGGGGCAGGCTGGTCGGCGTGCAGGTACGCCCAGTCCATCATAAAGGTGGCCGAAGACAGCGCACCGATGGCCAGCGCGTCGTCGGGGCACGAAAGCTCAACCTCAAAAACGCGCTCGTCGTGCTCGCTTACGCGCGTGCGGCCGCACGAGATGCTGCCGGCAAGCCCGGTCTCGTTCATGAGCTCGACCGTCACGTGCTCCAGCAGATGGCAGAGCTCGGTCTGACCCATGCAGTCCTGGAACTCGCGGCCGGAATCGCCCAGGCACAGGTGCTTGGCAATCGCGGGCACCAGGTAGTACACGCGCGCCGTAGCCTCGATGTCCTCCGAGGTCATGAGCGGCATGCCGGGGTTCACCAGCACATGCGCGCAGATCTTGTCCTCGCTGACGGTGACCTTAAGGATGTTGAACAGGCCTGCCATAACTCTCCCCTACTCTTCCTTGTCCTACTCGTCGCCGTCGTGCGGATTCGCGGAACCCGCACCCGACGTCGTCGGCTCGTCTACCGAAGACTCGGAATCCTTCTTATCGGTTTCGGCCGGAGCGATCACGCGAATGAGCGAGATGCGCTGGCCACGCATCGACTGCACTTTAAACTTGTACCCCGCAACCTCAAACACCTCTCCGATGTCGGGCACCGAGTCGCAAAGCTCCAAAATCCAGCCGGCGATGGTCTCATAATCATCGCTTTCCTCGAGCGGCCAACCAAGCTCAATCGCGTCATCGCACGAAAAACGCCCATCAACGAGCCACTCGCGGCGCGAAAGGCGCGTGAGATACTTGTTGTCGGGGTCGAACTCGTCCTCGATCTCGCCGACGATCTCCTCGACGATGTCCTCGATGGTGATGATGCCGGCCGTGCCGCCGTACTCGTCCACGACCACCACGATCTGGTCGTGCGAGGTCTGCATCTCGGACAGCAGCGGCAGGATGTCTTTGGTGTCGGGCACAAAGGTGGCGTCGCGCAAAAAGCCGGCGATGGGCTGGTCGCCCTTGCCGTCGAGCGCGGGCTGAATCAGGTCCTTGATGTGCGCGATGCCGGCGACGTTGTCGGGATCCTCGTGATAGACGGGGATGCGGCTAAAGCCGGTCTGGCGCATGGTGGACAGCACGTCGGCGACCGTCTCGTCGTCCTCGCACATGGTGGTGTCCACGCGCGGCACCATGACCTCGCGGGCAACGGTGTCGCCCAGGTCGAAGATCTCGTGGATCATGCGCTTTTCCTCGTCGAGCAGGTCGTCCTGCTCCGAGACCATGTACTTGATCTCTTCTTCCGAGACGTTCTGGCGGTCGTCGGCACTCTTGATGCGCAGGATGCGGGCCAGGCCATCGGAGCAAGCACCGGTCAGCCACACGAGCGGACGGGCGATCTTTTGGAAAAACGACAACGGTCCCACGACCTGCTTGGACACGCCCTCGGCATTGGCCAGGCCGATGCGCTTGGGGACGAGCTCGCCGATCACAATGGACACGAAGGCGACCGCGACGGTGATGATGACCGGCGCCAGGCCGCGCGCGATGGCGGAGAGCGGCGCGATGCCAAAGCTCATGAGCCACGTGGCGAGCGGGTCGGACAGACTCGTCGAGGCGACGGCGGACGAGGCGAAGCCCACGAGCGTGATGGCGACCTGGATGGTGGCGAGCAGCTGGTCGGAGTCGGCAGCCAGCTTAATGGCACGCTCGGCGCGCTTGTCGCCTTCCTCGGCCTCGTGCTCCAGCACGGCGCGCTTGGCCGTGGTGAGCGCCATCTCGGACATAGAGAAGTAGCCGTTGATGAGGGTCAAAACGAGGGTGGTGATAAGGGAGATGGTTATGTCCATCGGGAGTTTCTCGAACCTCCAAGATTCGGGATGTCGGATTAAAACGTTGACGGCTGATACGGCAATTGCACTGGCGACCGAGCGGGGGCACGGGCGCTGGCGTGGTCGCTAGATTACGAAGAGGATCACCGCCATGAACTGGAAGATGCTGCCGGCGAGTACCCACAGGTGAAACACGCTGTGAAGATAGCGCACGTTTTTGGCGATATAGAACGGCACGCCCGCGGTGTAGCACACGCCGCCGACGGCGAGCAGGGCAAGTGCCACGGGGTTGAGCAGCGCCACGAGCTCGGGCAGCTTAAAGACAACGAGCCAGCCCATCAGCAGATAGACCAGGCCGCTTACCCAATGCGGCTGGCGCTCGCGCATAAAGCACTCGAGGGCGATGCCGATAATGGCGATGGCCCATACGGCAAAGAACAGCACAGCGCCGCCGTCGTTTGCGAGCGTGATGAGGCAAAACGGCGTATAGCTGCCCGCAATGAGCAGGTAGATGCAGCTGTGGTCGATGATGCGAAACACGCGCTTGGCGCGCGCGGGCTGAATCGCGTGGTAGAGCGTGGAGGCTAGGTATTCGAGGATAATGCTGACGCCGTAGACAATTGCCGCGGCCATGTGGGCCGGGCCTCCGCCGCGCAGGGCGGCGAATACGATCAGGAGCACCAGGCCCGCGATACCCAGCAGGCAGCCGACACCATGGGTGACGGAGTTCATGATCTCCTCACCCACCGTGTAGTGTGGAACGGCCGCGGTCTTGGGTCGCGGCTTAGAACTGTCGCTCGAATCGGACATGCCGGTTACATCCTCCAACGTAAAGAGTTCTCAACACTATATCAAAGCGTCTGGGTACGTGCGAAATTTGCACTATACGTGACCCTTTGTTTACCCATTCTTTGCCTGTTGACGCATCAACGGCGAACGTCCATAATGCGCTTGCATTAAATGTTGATGTATTAACATCTTATAGGAGAATACCGCATGGCTCAAAACGCACGTTCCCATCGAAAGCTCAAGATAGCCGGCATCGTTGCACTGGTGGTTGTCGTTGCGCTGCTCGGATTTGCCGGCAACTTTCTGTTTGACTTCGCGCTGAATCCCCAAGCACCGTACACCATGAAGATGATGCAAGACGGCAAGGATGACAAGAAGGACGAGCAGATAGATGCCGAGGCAGTCGAAGCGCGGGCGTGGTTCAAAGAGCATCGCGAGAGCAGCAGCCTCACCGCAGACGACGGGACCGAGCTTGCCGCTTGGTATTTTGCCGCCCCGGAGAGCATGCACGATTACGCTATCTGCCTACACGGATACACCGATGAGCCCATCGGTATGGCCCGATACGCCAAACGATTCCATGACCGCGGCATGAACGTGCTCGCGCCTGCCGCCCGTGCCCACGAGCGCTCCGGCGGCGACTATATCGGCATGGGCTGGCCCGAGCGGCTCGATGTCGTTGCATGGATCGAGCGAATCGTTCAGGCTGACCCCGAGGCGCGCATCCTGGTCTTTGGCGAGTCGATGGGTGCGGCAACCGCCATGAACGTCGCGGGGGAATCTCTGCCCGCAAACGTGAAATGCATTATCGAGGATTGCGGTTATACGAGTGTTTGGGACGAGTTTTCCCTGCAGCTCAAGGACGTGTTCAGCCTGCCCAGCTTTCCCTTGCTCGATGTAGCAAACTTGGTGTGCAACGTGCGCGCGGGCTACGACTTTCATAAGGCGAGCAGTGTGGAGCAACTCAAACACGCGACGGTTCCCATGCTGTTTATCCACGGCGACCAGGACACCTTTGTGCCGTACGACATGCTCGACCAAAACTACGACGCGTGCGCCAGCAAGGTTAAACAGAAGCTCACTATCCACGGCGCCACCCACGCCAAGAGCGCGCAAGTTGACCCCGAGCTCTACTGGAATACGGTCGACGACTTCCTCGACAAGAATTATTAGGCAAAAAGCAACGTCTGGGGTTTTGTTGCCAAAAATCGGTTTGTGGTCGGCGGTATTCGATTTTTCACCGCACTTCTGAAAAGCCGCCCGCGAGCGTTGTGCTCGTGGGCGGCTTTTACTCAACTAACGCCACAAAGGCGCTTGGTTTGTCCAATAGGACGACGCTACTTGACCTCGATGAGCTCGTACTTGCTCGTGCCCAGGCCGATCTTCTCGGCGTGCGCGATGCACACGCGCCAGTCGGTGTCGGGATGCGTGATGCAGAAGGGATCCTTGGCCTGCTCGCCCTCCAGATGCTCGTGGTTGTGCTCCATCTTGGCCGCGCTATCGGTGAGCTCGGTGTTGGGCAGCGGCTCAGACGCCATGACGGCGTCGGCGCAGGCCTGGTCGATGGCGACCGGGTCGAAGCTCGCGAACATGCCGATGTCGTTGACGATAGGCGTATCGTTTTCGGGATGGCAGTCGCAGTTGGGACTGATGTCCATGGCAAGCGAGATGTGGAAGCTCGGGCGGCCGTCGACGACGGCCTTCGTATACTCGGCGATCTTGCAGTTGAGCACGTCGGCCGCGGCCTCATAACCGGGCTTGATGCAGTCCTGGTTGCATGCCGCAATGCAGCGTCCGCAGCCCACGCAGCGATCGTGGTCGATGGCAGCCACGTGCACCGTGCGAGTAGCGCCGCTGGCAAGCTCGCGCTCGCGGGTGCCGTCGAACGAGATAGCGTTGTGCGCGCAGATCTTTTCGCAGGCATGGCAGCCAACGCAGTGCTCGGTCGCGACGTTCGGCTTGCCGGCGGCATGCTGCTCCATCTTGCCGGCACGGCTGCCGCCTCCCATGCCCAGGTTCTTCATGGCGCCGCCAAAACCGGCCTGCTCATGGCCCTTAAAGTGGGTGAGGCTGATCACGATATCGGCATCCATGAGCGCCTGACCGATCTTGGCCTCGTGCACGTACTCGCCGCCCTCGACCGGGACGAGCGCCTCGTCGGTGCCCTTGAGGCCGTCGGCAATGATGATCTGGCAACCCGTAGCATACGGGGTAAAGCCGTTCTGGTAGGCGGTATCGATGTGCTCGAGCGCGTTTTTGCGGCTACCGACATAGAGCGTATTGCAGTCGGTGAGGAAGGGCTTGCCGCCCAGCTCCTTCACGACGTCCGCGACGGCGCGGGCGTAGTTGGGGCGCAAAAAGCTCAGGTTGCCCAGCTCGCCAAAGTGAATCTTGATGGCGACGAACTTGTTCTCAAAGTCGATCTGCTCAATTCCGGCGTGACGGATGAGGCGCTTGAGCTTGTCGAGCTGGCTCTCGCGAGCATGCGTGCGCAGGTTGGTGAAGTACACCTTAGCGGGTGCTGCGGGTGCAGTTGCGGTCATAGATCTATCCCCTCGGTCTATATGGCGTTACAGACATAGAGGATGGTACCAGTTAAAGCAGAGTTAAAGTCAAGTACGGAACCTAGTCATTGGGGACAGACTTAAATGACTGAAACCACTCATTGGGGACGGACTTAAATGAGTGCCTCGCCGCCTGGCAGCTAGGGACGTTCCTTTCCTGCCGGCAGCTGGGGACAGTCCTTGCCAACCCGACCGGCAGACCGGCGAATCACCGGCATCTGGTAAGAGGGACGCGCCGTCACGTTTGTGGCGGCGCGCCTTGGTTTGGCGGCGCGTTCTGGCGTGGCCACAATCTGGTTTGATGGTGTGCCCTGGCGTGGCGGCGTGCCCTGGCGTGACGGAGCGTCCTGGCGCGGACCGCTAGCCCTTTTGCGCGACCAGATGCGCGCGGAATCCCTTCTGTGCCTCGAGCTTGAGCGGGGTGAGCCCGGATTCCTCGACGAGCGCGCGTAGCTCGGACAGCTTGAGGATGCGCACGTCGCCATGGCCCAAGAGGCGTGCCAGCGGTAGCTCGATGTTGTTCATGAGCCAGACCGCGACATCGTTCGAGGTGTAGTCGCGAAGGACCAGTCGCCCGCCGGGCCGAAGGACGCGTGCCACCTCGGCGAAAAATCTCTCCGGATGCGGGTAGTGGTGGAAGCTGTTGGAGCAGAGCACGGCGTCGAAGCTCCGGGGCTCGAAGGGCAGTGCCTCCGCGTCTCCGACGACAAAGCTGACGTTATCGAGCTGCTTTGCCCGGGCGACGTCGATCATCCCGGGTGTGAGGTCGAGTCCAGTCAAGTGCTTGCTGGGGTACCGGGCGTGGAGCAGTTCTAGGACGGCTCCGGTTCCACAGCCCACGTCGAGCGCGTCCTCGAACGGTTCGAGCTCAAGCTCCTCGAGCATTTGCGGATAGTCGTCCTTGCACATCTCGTAAATGCCGGCATGGCCGGATTCGTAGACCTTTGCCGCCTCGGTGAACTCCTTGATGGAGAGCTGCTTGAGCTCCTCTGCCGATCTTGCCATGGGTCTCCTTCTGTTCGGGGAAGTCTGACGTTGCGCGCGTTTGCCCACGTCGGGCCTGGCGGGCAAATAACGCGGGGGCACCCTTCCTTCGGTTCGTGCCCCCGCGTGCGGGCGGTTCTCTATTCCTGGACCTTCAGCGCCTCGGAGAGGCTCACGCGCTTGATGGAGCGCGTGTGCAGCAGTGCCACGACCAGATAGGTCGCAAAGCCAATGCCGACGCATGCAGCCATGGACCAAGCGGGCACGTAGATCTCGATATTGCCGTTGTAGGCGAGCAGCATCGAGCGGAAGATGGCCGTGAGCGAGCCAATAATGACCGGCAGGCTCAGCACGAGCGACGCCGCCACGCACAGCGTGATCGAGCGGATGTACAGATGCGAGATCTCGCTATCGCGATAGCCAAAGACTTTCATGTAGCTGATCGAACGGGCGCTGTGGTCGATCACCGCCTTGGTCAGCAGGTACATAAACAGCAGGAAGATAAACACCGCGAGCCCGATCATCATTCCGATCATTTTGCTCATCATGCCGATGAACTGGTCGCCCACGGCCCGCATGTCGTCGGGCGTGGTGTCGCCGGCAAAGTAACGAGCATCGAGGTCGAGCTTCTCGTCGCTCACATAGCCGTTAAAGTAGGCGGCGTCGTTGTCGAACAGCTCGTTAAAGTCGTCGATACTCATATAGATATTCATGTCCGACTTGGAGCCCCAGGCACAGCCCTTGCCCGCGTACTCAAGGGAATAATGCTCGCCCTCGTACTTGTCGATGAGCGTGACCTTCTGGCCCTCGCTCCAGCCAAACTTGTCGAGCAGGCCGCCGCCAAAGACGACGCGTCCGTCGCCGACGTTGAGGTCTTTCCAATAGCGCGAATCGGGCGAGATGCCGTAGACGGAAATCGTCTCCTCGCCATTTCCGTCGCCGCGATCGTATTGCAGCTGGTAGACGGCGTATTTCTCGGCCTGCGCGATTGCGCCTGCACCGTTGTCGATCGTGTTGACCGGGTGGATATCATCGTTGTCGGTGTCGATCTTAGAGGCCTTGTCGATCAGGTCGATAGCCTCGCCGCGGTCGCAGCCGAGGGCATCGGCAAGATCGTCAAGGCGCGCGTAGAGCGCATCCTTCTTGTCCTGGACCTTGGCAAGCGCATCCTGCGCTGCGGCCAGGTTCTCGGCAGACGGAGCGCTGGTCGCGGCATCGGCTGCTGTCTGCGCCGCATCGGCCGCGTCGTCAAGCTCGTCATCGGCATCCTGAGCGGCGGAAAGCAGCGCGCCGTCAACCGACTGCAAGCGCTCGAGTGCCGACCACTGCTCGCGCTCCTCGGCAGTGCCCTCGAGCTCCAGCGGCGCCTTGAGCGTGTACTGGTGCTCGGCGACCAGGCTTGTCTCCAGGTTGTCCGCGTAGTGCGTCATCGTGGGCAGAATCGCCAGGCCAAAGAGCAGCAGCAGCGAGGCAAACGCAATGCCCACGAAGAGCGTGGCGAAGTTGCCCAGGTTGCGCAGGAAGATACGCAGGCGGAAGCGGGAAACAAAACCCATGCGCTCCGGCAGCTGCAAGCCGCGCTTGGTGCCCGATTTGCCACTCGCCTCGTGACGAAGGAACTGCAACGGCGTCTTGCCCATCTTGCGAAGCAGGCCCACCAGCGTGATGAGGATGAGCGCGGCGGCGGGAACCACGGCGCACTTCACAAAGATCTCCCAGCTCCAGTGCACCTGGAAGGGCGGCAGGCCATACGAACCGTAATAGAGGCTGCGCATGGGCTCGGTAAAGAACACAACGCCGAGCGCAGTGCCCAAAAGCGCCGCGACCACGCCCACGATAGCGGGAAGCGCAAGGTAGTGCAGCACGATCTCGCGTCGACGATAGCCGCTGGCGAGCAGCGTGCCGATGATGGCGCTCTCCTCCTCGATGGTGGCGTCGGTAAGGACCACAAAGACGAACGCCATGATCACGATGATGATGTCGAGCAGCGTCATCCACATCATGGAGTCGCCGTTCACGTCGTCGCGCGCATAGCCAATGCCCTGATTGGAATCGGCATCGATCAGATCGTCCACGCGCGCATCGGCATCGGTCAGCGCCTCGACCATATCTTGCTCGGCGTCGATGCGGTCTGCGGTGGAAAGATCGCGATCGGTAAAGGTGAAGGAGTAGGTGTAGGCAGGCGCGCCGCCGGCATCCTCGAGCGCGGCAAAGCCGGCGTCGGTGACCTCGGCCACGCCATAGGTGATGGTGTTCACCGTAAAGTCCGAATTGTTGAGGAACAGCGCCTGGCTATCGGGCTGGGTCATGATGCCGCAGATGGTGTAGGTGCGGCCCTCAAGCTCGACCTTATCGCCCACGGCGAGGTCGTTATTGGTGGCAAAGACACGGTCGATGGCCACCTCGTCATCCGCCTTGGGTTCCTTGCCCTCACAGTAGGACGCGATATCGACCTTGCTGCGGTGCGCATAGGTGCGCAGCGTGCGCTTGGTGCCATCGTCGCCAGCGGCCTTTTTGATGATGGCGTCGATGGAGAAATTCTTGTAGAGCGTGACGCCGCCGACGTCGCCGGCTGCATCCTCGGCGGCCTTGAGTTGATCGTCGGTGGCCTCGAAGGAGGTGGTCACGCGGCCGTCCTCAATCGTGTACGCATCGCGCATGTCGTCGATAAGGCAGCCGATGGAATGCGCTGCGAGCAAAAAGCCCGAGGTGAGAGCGATGCTTCCGCACATAAGCAAGAAGATGCCCAGGTACTTGCCGATATTGCGGCGCAGCTCGCGCGGGAGACGTTTTGCGAGAGGTGTCATGGCGCCGCCTACCAATCGAGCTCGGCGGCCGCGACGGGCGACTCGTTGAGCTCATCCTCGACGATGTGCCCGTCGCGCAGGCGCAGCACGCGATTGGCCATGCGCGCGATGGCGGCATTGTGGGTGACAATGATGATGGTGCAGCCGTAGGTGCGGTTGACATCCTCCATGAGCTGCAAGATTTCCTTGGACGTCTTATAGTCAAGCGCGCCCGTGGGCTCGTCGCACAGCAGCAGGCCCGGGTTTTTGACGAGCGCACGGCCGATGGCACAGCGCTGCTGCTGGCCGCCCGAGACCTGGCGCGGGAACTTGTTGCGATGCTCGTAAAGGCCCAGCGAACGCAAGAGGTCGTCGACATTGAGCGGGTTTTTGGACAGGTGCGCCGTGACCTCGATGTTTTCCTTGATGGTGAGATCGGGCACCAGGTTGTAGAACTGGAAGACAAAGCCCAGCTCACGGCGGCGATACTCGCCCAGGTCGGTAGGTTTGAGCACCGTGAGGTCGCAGCCGTCCACCATGATGGAGCCGCCGTCGGCATCCTCCAGGCCGCCGATCAGGTTGAGAAAGGTCGACTTGCCCGAGCCCGAGGGCCCCAGCATGACGCAGATCTCGCCGCGGTTGATGGACGCGTCGATGCCATCAAGTACCGTCAGGCGCGCATCACCGTCGCCGTAGTGCTTTTTGAGATCCTTAACCTGGACGTAGGCTTCCTGCGTTGCCATGGTATCCCCCATTGTTAGCCTCGTACTACTTTATGAACGTAATAGTAAACCTTGGCGAACTATTTTGGGGCGAGGCCTAGGATTTATTTCAGACTAGGCGCGGGATTTGGCGCGTGAGAGGGCCAGGCCTACGGCGGCAATGGCGGCGGCGAAGAGCACGGTGACGCCCAGGTCGCAGGCGATGTCGCCCAACACGGTGGACGTCAGATCCGAAGCGAGCGCTTTGCCAATCGCATCGTTCACCCAATACGTCGGCACAAAGTGCGCCACCGTCTGCACGGCCGAGCCCATCAGCGACAGCGGCATCCAAGCGCCGCCCAAAAACGTCATGAGCATGCCGAGCAGGTTGCCCACACCGTTAAGCAGCTCCTCGCGCGCACCCAGGCTCGACAGCGCAAAGCCAACGGCCAGAGGCGTGCACGCCAGGGCAAACGTCGCCGCCAGCGCCAGGCACACACGACCCACGCCGACCTCGGCAACCGCGCCGGCAAAGCCCACGACGCCCATCATGCTCGACACAAACCAGATGCAGACGGTGAGCACAGCGGCAGCCGCGAACACGGCAAGCGAGCGCTGGCGCTCGGAGACCGGGCCGGCATCCATACGACGCACGCGCTCGGGCTCGTTCATGCCCGAGAACACCAACCCCACCGATACGATGACCGACGAGATAATCGCGTACGCGCCAAAGTTGAAATACGACTCGAGCGTGGCGGCAGCCGTCGAGTCGACCTTGACCTGCTCGATCTGGACCTCCGCGCGCTTTGCAGCGGCATGCTCGGCGGCCTTGGCAACGTCGCCGTTAGAAGCAGCGGGCCCAAGCGCCGCCGCAGCGCCCGCGAGCGAGATCCAGCGCGAGGCCTCGGCAGACGAAAGCGCCGCCGCCATGGTGCCGGAACCGTAGGTCACGTCGAGCTTGGGCAGGGCCTCCCCCGCGCGGGCAGCCGCAACGAGGTCGTCCTCAAACTCCTCCGGGATAAAGAACACGCAGTCGGCGCTGCCCTTGGCGCTGTTGCTCTTGGAGAGCGCGTCCGCAAGGTCGTACGTATCGTCGCCGATGCCCGTGACCAGCTCAAAACGCGAACCCAAATGCTTGGTAAGCGCACGCGAAAGGTCGCTGTCGTCGCGGTCGACCACGATCACGTTGGCATCGTAGGGCTTGTACTCGGTGAGCTGCGACGAGTTCCAGCTCACCGATGCCGCGATGAATACGCCCATGAGCGAGATGAACACCGTATAGATGAGCAGGTAGAACGGGTGCGCCAGCGCCATGCGAAGCGCGGTCTTAAAGGTGCTCATAGCGACTCCTTCCAAAGATCAGCGTAGCGGCGGCGACAAACACCAGGGCCATCAGGACGAGCGCGCCCGCGCGAACAGCGAAGGGCCCCAGGTCCTCAAAGAAATACAGGCGATTGAACATGTCGCAGATGAGCTTGACGGGGTTGAACCAGCACTCGGCCGGGCAGGCGCGGGCGACGTCGTCGGCAAGCGCCATCGCCGGCTCGCCGTAGAGGCCGGCGAACAGGGCGCACGTGGTAGCAAAGCCCGTGAGGATGCCGGACTTGGACGCCTTGCCGCCCTTAACGGGAAGTGTGCCCACAAAGAGTCCCAGGCCCGTGGCGGCAAGCGCGGAAGCGGCGCCGCCCACCAGACACAGCCCCTCGCGCCCGCCAAAGTCGACGCCCACGACCAGGCGCACGTAGCCGATTGCGATCGCCATCGAGGCGAAGGAAACCAGCCACGAGCCGACAAAGATGCCGGCCAGCGACGCCGTCTTGGAAAGGCCGCCCACGCAGCGACGCGCGCCAAGGCCCGACAGATTGGGCTGCAGATCGACGACGCTCAAGGCGGCAAACTCGGCAGACATCATCGCGACCAGGCCAAAGAGCGCGTAATAGTAGATGACCGTGCCATCGGGTGTGGTGCGTGTCAGGCTTACGCGGCGGGTACTGCCCTCGAGCGACAGGGCGCGCGCAACCGCCTCCGGGTCGGCGAGCGCCGCCGGGTTGTCCTGGGCAATCTGGGACATGAGCTCGGCATTTTGTGTATACGAGCTTGCCACCGTTTCCAGAATGCTGCGGTCGGTGAGCACCGACGACGCACGCGAGCTGTCATAGCTCGAAAGCAGCGTGAGTTTGGGCGTACCCGCGTCGTCGACCGCATAGATGCCCGCGACCTCGCCGGCCTTGAGCGCACGGTTCGCATCGGCTGCGTCGTCGCACTCGTGGATCTCGAGCAGTTGGTCGTCGCTCTCCTTGGCAAGCGAGGTCGCCACGTCCTTAAAGGTCGAGGCGTCCCAGGCCTCGTCCGACACGACGGCAACCGGCACCGGGTCGATCTTGCCGTCGGAGCTGAGGTTCGCGAACATAAACATGAACATCGTGGAAAGCGCAATGGGAAAGATCGCGCCCCAGACCCACGTGCTCGGCCGGCGCAGCAGCGTCTTGACCGTAGTGATGATGGTGTTGAACATGACTGCCCCCTAGTCGCGCAGCTCGCGGCCGGTGATCTCGAGGAACACGTCGTTGAGGGTCGGCGGCTCGCTCCACACGCGGCCGAGCGCCACGTCGGCGGCGCGCAGCGTGTCGAGGATGTCGACCAAATTGTGCGGGCTCGCTTCGCAGGTGCAGACGAGCTCGCCGCCGGACAGCTCAACCGAAAGCACGTGCTCGAGGGCGCGCAGCCGCTCGACCGTGGCGGTCTCGACGGCGCCGACCTCGACCGTCACGCGCTCGCCCATTTGAATCATGCGTTTGAGCTCGTCATTGGTGCCCTGCGCCAGCACACGTCCGCCGTCCATGATCATGATGCGGCTGCAAATCTGCTCGACTTCCTCCATGTAATGGCTGGTATACACCACCGTGGCGCCCTCGTCGCGCAAGCGGCAGATGCCCTCCAGGATGGCGTTGCGACTCTGCGGGTCGACTGCCACCGTGGGCTCGTCAAAGAAGATGAGCTCGGGCTTGTGCGCAATGCCGCAGGCAATGTTGAGGCGACGTGCCAGGCCGCCCGAGAGCTTGCAGGGGCGGAACTTGGCAAAGTCGCCCAGGCCGACAAAGTCGATCGCCTCGTCCACCAGCGCACGGCGGCGCTTACGGTCGCTAACGTAAAGGCTGCAGAAATAGTCGATATTCTCGCGCACGGTGAGCTCGTCGAACACCGCCACCTGCTGCGGCACCACACCGATGCGGCGCTTGAGGTCGTAGCGGGCGGGCGTCATGGGCTCGCCGAACAACTCGATGGTGCCCTTATCGTAGGCAAGCAGCTGCAGGATACAGTTGATGGACGTGGTTTTGCCCGAGCCGTTGGGGCCGAGCAGGCCAAAGATCTCGCCGGGGGCGATGCTCAGGTTAAAGTGGTCGAGCGCGATAAGATCGTCATAGCGCTTGACGAGGTTTTCGACGTGGACGATGTCTGTCATGAGGCGGCCCTTCCGTTGATTGCGGCCCGGTACGATTGCATCATCGCAGGAGCCGCCGGCGCGCACCAGTGAGCTTTGTCACGAGTGCGAGGCTTGGCCGCGTGGCCTGCCGACGCCCCCGATTTGCCGCGTGGGAGGAATGTCACAGTTGCGCAGGCGGCCCCTCCACCACGCGCGGCTTCGCGTACAATACCCGTATGAACAGGCTTTTCGACAAATCGATCGTGCTGGCGTGCTGTATTGCGGCCGCCATGGGTCTTGCTGTGGACGCTCGCCTAGTCGCGGCGTTTTGCCTTGGCGTTATTGCCACCTCGCTGGCCGAGGTGGCACAGGGAGAACGCACGCGCCGTGCAAGCGAGGCCGCGAGCTACGTTTACATCATCGCGGCCGTCTTTATACCGCCGTTTGTGCCGTTTGCGCCCCTCGCCCTCTATGACATCGCGCGACGCGTGCGCCGTGAACGCATCTGGCCCGCGCTGGCGATTGGCGCCGTGTTTGTCTGCGCGCTTGTCGCGGACCTTCGCGGCGGCGCGCTCACCACCCGAACGCTCCTGCTGACCGCCATCCTTTCGGTTGCCGCCACCTTGCTATCGCTACGTACCGCCCAGCTGGAGCGCGAGCAACAGCGCATGCGCCGTACCCGCGACGGGCTGCAAGAACGAGCCCTCGCGCTCGAAGCGCGCAACCGCGACCTTGCCGACCGCCAGGACTACGAAGTCGAGCTCGCGACGCTCGCCGAACGCGCCCGCATCGCGCGCGAGATCCACGATAACGTCGGGCACCAGCTCACGCGCGCCTCGCTGCAGGCCGAAGCCCTACGCGTGGTCCACGCCGACGAGCCTGGCGTCGCCGCCGATTTCGCCGACGTTAAACGCACGGTTGACGAGGCGCTCCAGCTTGTGCGCACCAGCGTCCACGCGCTCAACGACAACGCCGTCGACCTTTCCGTGCAGCTCGAACGCATTGTTGAAGGCGCGCGCTCGGACGGCGGCCCGCAGATTGAGCTTGAAGTCTTGGCCGAGCATGCGCCCGCAAATGTCGCCAACTGCTTTGCAGCGGTCCTGCGCGAGGCACTCTCCAATACCATGCGCCACGCTTGCGCCCAGACCGTCACCGTACGATGCATGGAACATCCGTCGTTTTACCAGCTTGTCGTTACCGACGATGGCGCGGGCGGGGTCCAAGCAAGCGGCCGCGGCGCTGCGGAGGGCATGGGGCTCGCCTCCATGCGCGAGCGCATCGAGGCGCTTGGCGGCACCTTCACCGCCGGCCCGCGTGCCAGCGCCGGCGGCTGGCGCGTGTTTGCCACCGTTCCCAAACAGCAAGGAGATGAGGACCGATGAGGCTCATCGTTGTCGACGACGACCGCTTAGTGGTCGATTCGCTCAAGATTATCCTGGGCGCCCAGCCGCAGATCGAAGTGGTGGGCACCGGCGCCAATGGCGACGAGGCGGTCGCGCTCTACAGCGAGCACGCGCCCGACATCGCGCTGCTCGACATTCAGATGCCGGGACGCGACGGCCTTTCGGCGGCACGCGAAATCCTTGAGCGCGACCCCACGGCGCGCGTGGTGTTTCTGACGACATTCTCGGATGACGAGTACATTGTGTCGGCGCTTAAACTGGGCGCCCGCGGCTACCTGATCAAGACCGATGTCGCCGCCATTCCGCCGGCGTTGGCACAGGTCATGGATGGCAAACGCGTGCTCGAGGGCAAGGCGATCGAGGATATCGATTTTAATGGGGCGGGCACCGAAGCCGACGCGCCCCGCCGGCCCACAGCCTTTGCCGGCCTAACCGACCGCGAGTTCGAAGTCGCCGAGCTCATCGCCCGCGGCCTCGACAACAAGGAGATCGCCGCCACCGCCTACATGGGCGAAGGCACCGTGCGCAACCACATCAGCTCGATCCTAGCCAAAATGGGGCTACGCAACCGCACGCAGATCGCCATCGCCTACCTGCGAGGGTAATTACCCAACGGCCAACCGCTCCGACAGAGCAAAATAGCTGTTATCGATTTAATGCCATTTCAAAACTATGCCGGTTTACGGGGCTAAGCTCAGGGCCCCCATCCATACCCGCGTTTTCCGTAAAATGACGGCTTGTCTACCTGCACTGATAATTGTTCTCGGGGGAAGCGGGCACTGCGGGGCGCGGCAACGGCGCGCGATTTCCGCGTCGCAGCGCTACCCTGATGCTGAATGCCGGGACGATGACCCACTGACCTGCTGACGC
>UQPF01000016.1 GCA_900542905.1 uncultured Collinsella sp. | reverse complement strand
GTTTTCCTGTCGCCCAATGTATCAAGTTCCAATTCATCATAGGACATGAGTTCCCGGAGTTCCTCTATATCAAAAGGGGCAAGACGCGCACCGCAAGAAATAAGGATTGACTTTGCCGTTTTGCCCGCCGCCAATTTGTATTTTTTATATTGCTTCACCGCGAAATGGTCGGGGCTGCGTTCTTCTAAATCGGCAAAGAGCAGATCAACGGGGCTTTGGTATTCCTCGTCGTCCTCGCGTGCTTCGCTTGCATTGATAAGTTCAAGCAGCGTTGTAAAGTTCATTTCCTCGGCGGGGGCTTCATACCAAATGTAGCCGATCAACGCGCAATATAATAATCTCTCGGCTTTCACCCAAAAATCTTCCGCGCTTTTTTCTCCCTCGCCTTTGGTATTGACAATAAGGGTATTGACAACCTTTAACACGTCCTTTTCGCTGCGGATATACACAAAGGGGTTATATCGCATGGATTTCTTGAAGTTTATCGTATTCAGCACTTTTATCTTGTAGCCGCCGCGCTGCAAGAGCTTTCCGCACTCGATTAAGACGGTGCCTTTTGGGTCGGTCAAGACGTAGGAAGAATGAAGCTGCATTAAATTAGGCTTTACGAAAAACCTTGTCTTGCCGCTGCCGCTGCCGCCGATCACCACGACGTTTTTATTTCTCGCATATTTCGGCTGCTTCGGGCGGCTGTTCATGGTAAGGCGTTCGGTCTGCGTCAAAATGATGTTGTTCTGAAAATCCGGGTCGATGTAGGGCTTTATATCTTCGGCGTTGCCCCAACGTGCGCTGCCGTATTCTGCGCCCTTGCGGTATTTCTTTGCGTTTTTCCCTTTGACATAGACAATCAGACGGATAACCACCGCGCCGACAATGCCGATAAGCAAATCCAACGGGTGAACGCTCGGCAAGGCATTTGAAAACGCTTCGGAAAATCCCTGTGTGATATTGAGTATCTTTTCGGAAATATCCGCGCCGGGGGCAAGCCGCACCGCCTGTCCCACCTTATCAAAGAGATAGACAAAGAACACATAGGGGATATTCGGGATTATCAACTTTTTGTAGTTCATCTGCTTCATATCTCGCGCCCCCTGTCTATTTTCTTTACCTTGTCGCGGGCGGCGTTAAGCTGCTTCGCCTTGTCCTTTGCTGCGGCAAGGGCTTTGCGGATAGAGGGCTTTTTATCCCTGTTCAGCTTCTTTGCGGAAAACTCTTGAAACGCTGCGGTCATAACGTCCGCGTCCCTGCCTTTGAAAAACACAAGGTAACGGGTCTGTTCGCCCTTAACCTTTTTCAGCGAAAAATCTATGTTGTACTTCTTCGCGGTACTCTCAAAGGCTTTGATATTGCTGTCGGTGATCTCGATGTTGGAAACACCCGCATTTTGCTTCATAAGCTGCCGCATGGTCTGTTTCCCATGCGGGGCTTTGCTTTTCTGCTCCAAAAACTTCTTGATTGCTTTCTGCAACGCCTGTTCGGTAAGCCTTGCCGCGCCTTTTCCCACATTGACGGATAGGGCAATCGTTTTTTGGGTTACTTCCTCCTGCAAGGTATCAACTCCTTTCCCGGTAAACTGCGGCTATGCTCATTTGCTGCCGTAAAAGTCGTGATTGACAAGGGCGGTATAGTAGCTGTCAATGGTACTCGGTGCGTTGAACAGCACCGCTTTTAGATACTGCTTGATGTTGCGGATTTTGGTTGTGTTCTCCCTCATGCAGTCCAAAACAAACTCAACGTGGCTGCTATTCAGCTTCATAAACTTTGATTTGACAAGTTCGGCGGGGTAGTCGTCCCCGGCGATACGGATTGTCTTTCGGGCTGTGCAGACGGTTTCCAGCATGATTTCTACAATCTCGTCCAAACGGTCTTTATCCATTTTGGGGTCTTGAATGAGAATGTCATAGTCGATGTTGTCTTTGATGATTTCCCGATAAATCTCTATTGCGCTGTTTGTTTTCGCTTCCGTTCTTTTCCTTTCCGGCGGCGTAGCCGCTTCGTCCTGCTCATAAGGCAAGGGATTTAGGGAATGGAAAGGAATGGAATGGGTACTTGATAAATCAGTAATTGATTGTTCTTTACTTGATATATCTTTATTTAATTGCGTTGGATTTTCCAACGTAGGTTTTTCCAACGTAGGTTTTTCCAACGTTGGATTATCCAATGTTGGATTTTCCAATGTAGGTAAATCCGATGTAGGCGGCTGTTCGCTGCTGGTAGCTGCTTCCGGCTCTTTGGGCTGCGGCTGCTCGTATATGACATAATCCGCACCGCGCAAACGTCCTTTCTCGTCGCGTTCCCGGCTGCGGACGATATATCCGGCTTTTTCAAGTTCTTTGACCGCTTCGCGGATTGCGTCGATCTTCTCCCGGTTGATATGGGATAAGCCCGCAAGGGTATAATCCCAATCTTCGGGCAGCGAAAGCATTTGCGACAACAAGCCCTTTGCCTTTAAGGACAATTCCTTGTTTCGCAAGTGGTGGTTGCTCATAACGGTATATCCCGTATTTCGCTCCACTCTGAAAACTGCCATATTTCCTCACTTCCTCTCTTGGTATGCGTGGACAATTAGAAAGCCGTTTTCGGCTGTTTTGGTATTGCAATATGCCCTTTGCCGTTTTCGCGTCTGCAAAGCCGCATGGCACAAGGGCTTTTGCCCGTCTATTTGTCCATGCTGGCGTGCGTTTTCCGCGTCCTTTTGCCGGGGCAATAGGGACACTCTTTGAAAACGCAAAACTCATATTTCCACCCGGGGCGGTAGAAACGGCAAGTGCCGCAATCTTCATCATCTCCGGCACAACCGGATTGATAGCGGTCAAATCCCGGCTTCTGCTGCATGAGCAGTTCAAATGCCCGCTGCTTGCCCTTTGTGAAATACATTCCGGCTGCGCCTCCTTTCCTGCGGGCATAAAAAAACGCCACAACTTCTTTGAAGCTGCGGCGTAGTATGCAGAAAGGGACGCTATCTTTCGATAACGTCCCTTTTGCTTGGTTATTCACTTGTAACCTGTTTGCCCGCTGTCCTTAAAACGCGATGATATAAGGGTTTTTGCTTGTTTTCTTATCTCACCGCGCTTAATGGGTGGCTTTTCATTGTGTTTGATTGAAAAATACACGCGCACGACGACGGTGGCCACGATAAGGATGGCGATGAATATGGGCAGATTGGCCATGTCACTCGAAGTGATTTCAAGGGGGATATCTTCGGTCATGGACGTTCCTCTGTTACGGCAAATTAAGTTCAGTATTAGATTACTGTAACCTTTCCACGGCATTTCGAGAAACAAAGCGCCCGATACGCAAAGCTAAAGGTCTGCGAATCTTGTATTACGAACATCTGTGCGCGTCGAGTGCGCTAAACTCATCGACAGTATGATTCGATGCAATAGGAGGCAAGGAGCTTCCATGTCTGATTCTTCTATCGTTATTCGCGGCGCTCGTGAGCACAACCTCCGTGATATCGATGTTTCCATTCCGCGTGACCAACTCGTGGTCATTACCGGTCTTTCTGGCTCGGGCAAGAGTTCGCTGGCATTTGACACTATCTATGCCGAGGGCCAGCGTCGATACGTTGAGAGCCTTTCGAGCTATGCGCGCCAGTTCTTGGGCCAGATGGACAAACCCGACTTGGATTCAATCGACGGCCTTTCGCCGGCGGTGTCGATTGACCAAAAGACGACGTCTAAAAACCCTCGCTCGACGGTTGGCACCGTAACCGAGATTTATGACTATCTGCGCCTGCTGTTCGCCCGTGTGGGCACCCCGCACTGCCCCGAATGCGGCCGCGTCATTGAGCGTCAGACGACCGACCAGGTTGCCGACAAGGTCTTGGCGGCGGGGGAGGGCCGCCGCGCGTTTGTGCTGGCACCGGTGGTGCGCGGGCGAAAAGGCGAGTACACCAAACTGTTTGAGGACCTTCGCGCCGAGGGCTTTAGCCGCGTGCGTGTCGACGGTGAAGTGCGCTCGCTCGACGATCCGATCGATCTGGACAAGAAGTTCAAGCACGATATCGAGGTCGTGGTCGATCGCATCGTGATCCGTGAGAACTCTCTGGGCCGTATCGCCGAGTCTGTTGAGCAGGCGACCGCGCTGGCTCACGGCAATGTAAACGTGTACATGCTGCCCAATCGTGATGCTCCCGAGGGGACCGAGGGCGAGCTGCTGGAGTATTCGTTGGCCTTGGCGTGCCCGGAGCATGGTCACTCCATTGACGATCTTCAGCCGCGTGATTTTTCGTTCAACGCTCCCTATGGCGCATGTCCTGAGTGCGACGGCCTGGGCTTTAAGAAAACCGTTGATGCCGAGGCGCTGATCGAGGACCCCTCGAAGTCCATTGCCGACGGAGTCTTTGGTAGCCTGTTCGGCAATTCGAACTACTATCCGCAGATTTTTGCTGCGGTCTGCAAACACTTTAAGGTGAGCACCGATACGCCGTGGGAGGACTTGCCCCCTCGCGTGCGTCGTGCATTCTTGGATGGCCTGGGCGATACGAAGATCTCGGTCGACTACCAAAAGCTCGACGGACGTCGCAGCCAGTGGGATACCAAGTTTTCGGGCGTTCGCAACATTCTGTACGAACGCTATACCGAGACGACGAACGAGAACACCAAGGCGCGCTTGGAGAAGTACATTCGCGAGGAACCGTGCTCGAGCTGCCACGGCGCTCGTTTGCGCCCTGAGATGCTCGCCGTCACCGTGGGCGGCAAGTCCATTTACGAGGTTTGTTGCCTGTCGTGCCGTGAGTCGCTCGAGTTTTTTGAGGGCCTGGAGCTCACCGAGCGCCAACAGTTTATCGGCGGGCGCATCGTCAAGGAAATCCTGGAGCGCTTGCGTTTTCTGGTCGATGTTGGACTCGACTATCTGACGCTCGATCGTGCCTCGGCGACGCTTTCTGGTGGCGAGGCGCAGCGTATTCGCCTGGCAACGCAGATCGGCGCGGGTCTCATGGGCGTGCTCTATATTCTGGATGAGCCCTCGATCGGTCTTCATCAGCGTGACAACGAGCGCCTGATCAAGACGCTCGAGCGCCTGCGCGATATCGGCAATACCGTTATCGTCGTCGAACACGACGAGGATACAATCCGTGCCGCCGACTACGTGATCGACATGGGGCCCGGCGCCGGTGTCAACGGCGGACACGTAGTCGCGGCGGGAACGCCTGCCGATATCATGGCGTGTCCTGAGTCGATGACGGGCGCTTATCTGACCGGCAAACGAATGATCCGGGTGCCTGATGAACGGCGCAAGCCCGGTCGCGGCTGCCTTAAAATTACGGGCGCTCGAGCCAACAACCTCAAAAACGTTACCGCCAAGATCGAGTTTGGTACGCTTACGGTTGTTACCGGCGTGTCGGGATCGGGCAAGAGCTCCCTGGTTACCGACACCATTGCGCCTGCCCTTACGAATGCCATTCACCGCTCGACGCGCCCTGTGGGTCCGTATAAGAAAATCGAGGGCATTGAGTGTATCGATAAGGTTATCGATATCGACCAGTCGCCGATTGGCCGCACGCCGCGTTCCAACCCTGCTACCTATATCGGCCTGTGGGATGATCTTCGCGCGCTGTTTGCGAGTACGCCGGAGTCGAAGGCGCGCGGCTACTCGCCGGGTCGTTTCTCCTTTAATGTGAGTGGCGGACGCTGTGAGGCGTGCAAGGGCGACGGACAGATCAAGATCGAGATGCACTTTCTTCCCGATATCTACGTTCCCTGCGAAGTTTGCGGCGGTAAACGCTACAACCGCGAGACACTCGAGGTCACCTACCGTGGCAAGACCATCTCGGACGTGCTCGACATGAGCGTCACCGAGGCACTGGCCTTCTTTGGGAATATCCCGCAGATTAAGCGCAAGCTCCAGACGCTGTACGATGTAGGCTTAGGATACGTGAGCCTGGGCCAGCCCGCCACGACGCTCTCGGGCGGCGAGGCGCAGCGTGTGAAGCTCGCCAAGGAGCTTCATCGACGCCAGACGGGCAAGACGTTCTATATTTTGGACGAGCCGACGACTGGCCTTCATTTTGAGGACGTCCGCCAGCTGCTCGATGTGCTGCAGCGCTTGGTCGATGCGGGCAACACGGTGCTGGTGATTGAACACAACCTTGATGTCATCAAGGTTGCCGACCGCCTGATCGATATGGGTCCCGAGGGCGGTAACGGCGGCGGAACCGTCGTGGTTTCGGGTACACCGGAGCAGGTTGCGAACTGTCCGCAGAGTTATACGGGCAAGTTTTTGGCGCCGTTGCTCAGACGTGACCGGGAGCGCCAGGCTCAACTTGATGCTCAATAAATAGGCGATTCAGTTTATGGGCGCCATCGACTCCTTGTGATTCGATGGCGCTTGCTATGCCGAAGTGACGTATGTAGTCGAATTGGACATATACTTAATCCTTGCGTCCGAATGCGAGGGAAAGGATATGTCATGGCAAAGGCTGTAAAGACGCCAAAAACCAATGCGATGCGCGAGCTGGAAAGCGCCGGCATTTCCTATGTTCTACATACGTACGAAGACGATGGTGATGAGTCGGTGGGCCTGGGGGTCGCGATTTCGGAGCAGCTTGGCGAGGAGCCCGGTCAAGGATTTAAGACTTTGGTCTGCGCAACACCGTCCAACGACTATGTCGTGTGCTGCATCCCTGTTGCCGACGAGCTCGATCTAAAGTCCGCCGCGCGTGCCGCGGGGGAGAAGTCCTTGGCCATGATGCATGTGAAGGATTTGCTTGCGGCGACTGGCTACGTTCGCGGCGGCTGCAGCCCGGTCGGTATGAAAAAACGCTACCGAACGCTCATTGATGAGACATGCGTCCTTTGGGATACCATTTTTATTTCGGGAGGCAAGCGTGGTTATCAGCTCGAGCTTGCGCCCGATGATTTAATTGCATTTTGCGGGGCGACGGTTGCCGCGATTACGAGAGAGGACTGAGCGATGCCGCAGGAAGAATTGAAGCGCGGAGCTCATTTTGCAAAAGAATCTGCGCCTCAGACACCCTCGTCCGAAGCTTCTTCGTCGCGAGATGACACTGACGACATGGGCTCGTCGGACTACTCCACGGTTGGTCGTTCCGCCGGGCTTATGACCATCCTGACCATCGTGTCTCGCGTCACCGGTTTTATCCGCACGTGGGCAATGGCGGCCGCTATCGGCATGTCGCTACTCTCGTCCTCCTATCAGGTCGCCAACAACCTGCCCAATATGCTCTACGAACTCGTGATGGGCGGCATGCTCGTGACGGCGTTTTTGCCCGTGTACATGGGCGTGAGGCGTGAGCAGGGTCGCGAGGCCTCGAACGAGTACGTGGGCAACCTGCTCGGCATTCTGCTTTTGGTGCTGGGTGGCATTTCGTTGCTGGGGACCGTGTTCGCCCCGGGCTTTATCTGGACGCAATCGTTCCTTTCGGGTGACGGCGGCAGCATGGATACCGCTGCGTTCATGTTCCGTTTCTTTGCCATCCAGATTCTGTTTTATGGTTTGGGCTCGGTGTTTTCGGGCGTTCTCAACGCACACCGCGACTACTTCTGGTCGACGTTTGCTCCGGTCCTCAACAATGTGATCGTCATTGCGAGCTTTATGGGTTTTGCGCCCGTGTCCGCACAGTTTGGCGAACGTGCCGGCATCATCTTGATTGCGGCCGGTACGACCCTCGGTGTCTTTGTTCAGATGGCATGTCAGATCCCTGCGCTTGGCAAGCACGGCGTGCATCCCCATATCCATATCGACTTTAAAGACCCCGCACTGCGCCAGACGATTGCGCTCGGTATCCCGACACTGCTCGCCACGGTGTGCATGTTTGTCTCGACTTCTATCACCAACGCTGCCGCGCTGGTTGTCCAGCCCGAGACTGGTCCTTCCGTCATCGCCTATGCGCGCCTGTGGTACACGCTGCCCTACGCGCTGATTGCCGCCTCGCTTTCGACGGCGCTCTATACCGAGCTCTCTCACGACGCACAGGAGAAGGATTACGACAGCGTTCGCACGGGCATTTCGCGTGGCGTCGCCCAGATGCTGTTCTTCCTGATTCCGTTCGCGCTGTACCTGATTGTCTTCGCGCGTCCGCTCAACATGATTTACTGTGCCGGCAAGTTTGATGAGTCCGGCGTGGCGCTGGTGTCCGAGTTCCTTGTCTACCTGGCGTTCTCGCTGCCGCTCTACGGCGTGGTCGTGTTGATGCAGAAGAGCTTCTCTGCCTTGCTCGATATGAAGCCCTATAGCCGCTATTGCCTGTATTCCGCCATCGGCCAGGCCGGCTCGGTTCTGCTGTTTGGCGTTGTGCTGGGCTTCGGTATGCCGGCAATCGCGCTTTCGTATGTCGTCGACTACGTGATCTTGGTCGGCTGTTCGCTGTGGTGGCTGCGTCGTCGTCTGCGTGGCCTTCAGGTCAAATCTATCCTGCATGGCGGTTTCTTTGGCCTTTTGCTCGGTGGCCTGGGTGCTGCCGCAGGCGCCGGCGTCATGTGGGCGCTCGAGCACTTTGTCGGGGCACTTGGCGGCTCGATTCTGATTACTCTTGGCTATGTTTGCGTTGCGGGTGTCGTCTCGCTTGCTGTTACCTTTGGCCTTGCCGTCGTCCTTAAGATGCCCGAGGTCTCGGCGCTGCTTCGTCGCAAGTAGGTGCGTGTGGCCGGTCACGACAACATTCCAACGCTTGCCGAACAGGTTTCGCGCGTTCCCACGCAGCCCGGTTGCTACCTTTGGAAGGATGCCAAGGGCGATGTCATCTACGTGGGCAAGGCGAAAAACCTGCGCGCCCGTATGCGCCAATACGTGACACTGCAGGATGAGCGTCAAAAGATCCCGCTGATGATGCAGCTGGTGGCGAGCTTTGACTATATCGTGGTGGAGACCGAGCATGAGGCGTTGGTGCTCGAGCGCAATTTGATTGGTCAGTACCATCCGTACTTTAACGTCGACCTCAAGGATGACAAGAGCTATCCCTTTATCGCCATTACAAAGGGCGACCTGTATCCCGCTATCAAATACACGCGTGAGCGTCATAAGCCGGGAACGCGCTATTTTGGACCCTATACCGATAGCCGTGCGGCACGTGAGACGATAGATACGCTGCGCAAGGTTATCCCCATCTGCTCCGCATCCTGTGCGGAGTGGCGTCGTTGTCGTCGTATCGTCGAGTCCCACAAGGGCGAGGAAGACATCGTCAATATGATTTGCGCGCAAAACGGTCGTCCCTGCTTTGACTACCATGTCGGGCGCGGCCCGGGTGCGTGTGTCGGCGCGATTTCCCCGGCAGACTATGCCAAGAACGTCAAGCGTGTCGAGCGCTTTTTGTCGGGCCATCGCAAAGATGTCGTCGACGAGCTGACTTCCGAGATGACGGATGCCGCCGAGGCGCTCGACTTTGAGCGCGCGGCACGCGTCAAACGTCGTTTGGAGGTCATCAGGGGTCTGGACGATCGTCAGCAAGTCGTTTTTCCCTCCAGTGTCGATATCGATGTCATCGGTTTCTATCGCGAGGAGACCATCTCCGCCGCTTGCGTCTTCGTCGTTCGCGAGGGCCGAACAGTTCGCACCTGCGAGTTCATTCTCGACAAGGGTCTTGATGTTGACGAGGAAGAGCTCCAGTCGGGCTTTCTTAAGCGCTATTACGACGAGACGGCTGATATTCCAGCTGAGATAAACCTCTCTGTCGAGCTTGAGGATACGGAGGCGCTGGGGGAGTGGCTTGCGGGCAAGCGTGAGCGTTCCTGCCATCTCCATAGGCCGCAGCGTGGCGAGAAGCACCGTCTGCTTGATATCGCATCAAAAAATGCGCGCCATGCCCTCATGCGCTACATGATGCGAACGGGGTACGCTGACGACCGCACCAATCAAGCGCTCCTGGAGCTCGAAAGTGCGCTGGCGCTGCCATTGCCGCCGTTGCGTATCGAGTGCTTCGATATCTCTACACTGCATGGCACCTTTACGGTCGCCTCGATGGTGGTGTTTACCAACGGGCGCGCCGACAAGAGCCAGTACCGTCGTTTTAAAATTCAGGCCGAATTGGACGAGGCAAACGACTTCGTGTCGATGTCCGAGGTTTTGGGACGACGCTATGCTCCCGAGCGCATGGCCGACGAGCGCTTTGGCTCGCGCCCCGATTTGCTCGTTGTCGATGGCGGTAAGCCGCAATTGACCGCTGCGATCAAGCAACTTGAGGCTCTTGGGCTCGATATACCAGTTTGTGGCTTGGCAAAGGCCGACGAGGAAGTTTTTGTGCCTTGGGACGAGACTCCTGTCGTGCTGCCGACCGGGTCTGCTTCGCTCTATCTAATTAAACAGGTGCGCGATGAATCGCACCGTTTTGCCATCACGTTCCATCGCGAATTGCGCGATAAAGCCATGACGGTTTCGGTACTCGATGACGTTCCAGGCGTGGGACCCACCAGAAAACGTGCCCTTATGCGCCATTTTGGCTCGATGAAGCGTTTGCGTGCGGCAAGCGAGCAGGAGATTGCACAAGTTCGCGGCATACCTGCCGATGTCGCCAAGGCGGTCCACGAGGCGCTCGTTGCATGGAATGCCGAGCGCGCCGAGGCGGCGGCTGGCCATTCCGGTAGCTAAACACGAGCCTAAACAACTGATATACATGATTGCGCGATTTTCAACCATTTATTTCGCCATGATTGCCTGCTAGTTTCGGGTTTTATTAACGCTAAAACGTTTGACTAACCCAAGCGAAAACCCTGCTATCCTGCGGGTTGACGAAGACTGATATCTCACCTCGCCGATACATACTGTCTGACGAATCGTTTGTCAACGAATTCGGTGAACGGTAGTAAATACCGTTCAAGCGTATGTATGTATCGGTCGCCGAGCGCGGCACCTCAGTTGGGTTCGTCGGTAGGTAAGGTATATATCGTCCGCAAGTTGCGCGGGGGCAAGTCTAGGTGCTCCCGAGTAAGATTCTCTATTGATAGGAGAAGACATGGCCATCATCAACAAGGGTATGTCCAGGCGTTCGTTCCTCGGCCTCACCGGCAGCGTCGCTGCTGTCGCAGGGCTTGGTCTCACCGGCTGCGGTGGCAGCTCTAGCGACGAGGGTTCCGCTTCCGGTTCCACCGATTCCGCCAACCGTGGCGGCGGCGTGATCACCGCTGGTTCCGCTTACGCTCCGTCCAGCTTCGATCCCGCCAGCACCGGCTCCGCTGTGGGCCTGGGTGCTAACTGGCACGTCGTCGAGGGCCTCTACGGCATCGATTACCACGACTACAGCACCTTCAACGAGCTCGCCACCGACGATCCCAAGTCTGTGGACGACACCACTTTCGAGGTCACCATCCGCAAGGGTGCCAAGTTCTCCGATGGCACCGAGGTCACCGCTGACGATGTCGTTGCCTCCTACACCGCTTGCGCCGCTTCCGCTACCTATGCTCCGTTCTTCCAGCCCTTCGAGTCTATCGAGGCCAAGGACGCCAGCACCGTGACGGTCAAGACCAAGGTCCCCAACTTCTCCCTGCTCAAGGATCGTCTGGCCATCGTCCGCGTTACCCCGGCCACCCAGACCGAGGAGGATCGCGCCAAGCAGCCGATCGGCTCCGGCCCCTGGATGTACGACTCTATCTCCGATACCGAGATCACCCTGGTTCCCAACCCCGAGTACAACGGTGAGCATGCTGCCGAGGATAAGAAGATTCAGTACAGCATCCTGACCGACCCCACCGCTCGCGTTACCGCTCAGCAGGAGGGTTCCACGCTCGTTATGGAGCTCGTTACCGCTGACGCCGTCGACCAGCTCGAGAGCGCCGGCTGCAAGATCGATAACGTTCAGGGTTTCGGCACCCGCTTCATCATGTTCAACGTCGCCAAGGAGCCTTGGAACAACGTCAAGGTCCGTCAGGCTGTCATGTATGCGCTCGACACCGAGAAGATGGTCAGCAACACCTTCGCCGGCCTTGCCACCGCTGCCAGCTGCTACCTGCCCAAGAGCTTCACCAACTATCATGAGGCTTCCACGGTGTACAAGACCGACGCCAAGAAGGCTAAGAAGCTCATCGAGGAGTCTGGCATCACCCCGGGTGCCATCACCCTGCGCACCACCGACAACGAGCAGATTAAGGGCATGGCCGCCCAGGTCAAGAACGACCTCGACGCTCTCGGCTTCGATGTGACCATCCAGACCGATACCTCGCCGGCCACCTACGCTGCCATCGACGGCGGCGAGGCCTACGATATCCTCCTTGCCCCTGGCGATCCTTCCTGCTTCGGCGCCGACCCCGACCTGCTGCTCAACTGGTGGTACGGCGACAACGTCTGGATGCAGACCCGTTGCCCGTGGAAGGAGTCCGCTGAGTGGCAGAAGCTCCACGGTCTCATGGACGAGGCTCTTGCCGCCGAGGGCGACGAGCAGCAGAAGAAGTGGAACGAGTGCTTCGACATCATTGCCGACAACGCCGTTCTGTACCCCGTTGTCCACGTCAAGACCGTCTCCGCTTCCTGGGACGATCCGTCCACTGCACCCAACGGCGAGGCCCTCGATGGCTTCAAGGGCATCGGCACGACGAGCATGTCCTTCAGGGGCGTTGCGACCGTCAAGGCGTAAGACTCGCTTGAGTCTGTATGCAGGATGTCGGTCGTTGGGACCGTATCCTCATAGTTGAAACAAAGACCCGGGCGGCAACGATGTCGCTCGGGTCTTGTAATGAGTATCCGTACTCATATACCAGTTGGTCCTACCGACAAAAGAAAGGGGAGAGAACGTGAACAACTTGCTACGTTTGATTGGAAGGCGTCTTGTGGCGCTGCCGATCATGGCATTGGGCGTCACCGTCCTGGTGTTCTTCCTTATGTCGTTCTCCAAGACCGACCCCGCCTACACGGCGTTGGGTGACGGTGCCTCGCCCGAGGCGGTTGCCGAGTACCATGAGAAGTATGGTCTGGACGACCCCTGGCCCGTGCGCTACGTGCGCTATATGGGCGATCTGATCCATGGCGACATGGGCACCTATGGTGCTGCTCGCAACTCCGTTGCCAAGCGCATCTCCACGGCCCTGCCCGTCACGATGCAGCTGACCTTCATCGGTCTTGCCATCGGTGCGGTCGTTTCGTTTTTGCTCGGCGTCATCGCGGCACTGTATCGCGACAAATGGCCGGACCAAGTGATCCGCGTCTTTTCCATCGCCGGCTTGGCAACCCCGTCGTTCTGGCTTGCCGTTCTGTTGATCCTGCTGTTCTCTTCCTACCTTAAGGTGCTCCCGGCATCGGGTGCTCTGCCTCACTTCACCACGAATCCGGTTGGCTATCTGGGACGTATGATCATGCCCGCTATCGCCTTGGCATTTCCGCTGACGGGCCAGATGACTCGTATCGTGCGTACCGCCATGGTCGAGGAGCTCGATAAGGATTATGTCCGTATGGCTCGTGGCGCCGGCGTTCCCGAGAAGGTCGTCGTCGGCATCAACGTTCTTCGCAATGCGCTGATCACCCCGGTCACCACCCTCGGTCTTAAGATCGGTTACCTCATGGGCGGCGCCGTCGTCATCGAGGTTATCTTCAACCTCCCCGGCATGGGCACCGCGATTCTGCAGGGCGTTCAGGGCAACGAGGCGAACCTGGTTCAGGGCGTCGTTATCGTCGTTGCTCTTGCCTTCATCATCATCAACATCGTGGTTGACATGCTCTACCTGCTCATCAACCCGCGCATCAGGACGGTGTAGATTATGGTAAAGATTCGAGAGAAGCAAACCGAGCAGCTCGAGAAGGCTGCCTCTAAGGGGCTCAAGCTCGGTGGCTGGAAGAAGATGACGCTGTCTTCTAAGATTGCAGCCGTCGTGCTGGTGCTGGTCGCCCTGACTGCGATTCTGGCGCCCCTTCTTGCCCCCTATAGCCCGGTCGAGATCTTTACGGCTCGCCAGGCTCCCGGCAACGGATTTGTTTTCGGTACCGACGATAAGGGCCGCGACATTCTGTCGCGTATGCTCTACGGTGGTCGTTACTCGCTGATCATCGGCTTTGGCGCCACTGCCATGGCTCTGGTCTGCGGCTCGGTCGTGGGCGCCCTTGCAGCGGTTTCGCGCAAGGCCGTTTCCGAGACGATCATGCGTATCTTAGACATCATCATGTCCATCCCCGGCATCGCCCTCGCGGCCGTCTTCGTCTCCATCCTGGGCAACTCCGTGCCGTCGATCATCTTCGCCATCGGCTTTATGTACACTCCGCAGATTGCCCGTATCGTGCGCGCCAACATCGTGTCCGAGTACGGCGAGGACTATGTCCGCGCGGTCATCGTTTCCGGCGCCAAGGCTCCGTGGATTTTGATCAAGCATGTTCTGCGTAACTGCATCGCCCCGATCATGGTCTTCACCGTTACCCTGGTCGCCGACGCCATCATCTTCGAGGCCTCGCTGACCTTCATCGGCGCTGGTATCCAGGAGCCCACCGCTACCTGGGGCAACATCCTCGCCGACGCCCGCGGCGGCGTGCTCGCCGGCCGTTGGTGGCAGGCGCTGTTCCCGGGCCTGGCCATCATGATCACCTGCCTGGCGCTCAACATCCTTTCCGAGGGCATTACCGACGCCATGGCCGCTGCTCCCTCCGCCGCCCTGGATCCGACCGATTCCTCCAAGCGTCGCGAGGCCGACCTGCTGGTCTCCGACCCCGTTCGCGCCTACAAGGAGCAGGCCCAGTCCCTCTCCGCTCGCCTTGGCGCCCTGCGCGATGTCGAGCTCAAGCGTGACGATCGCCATGTGCCCGACGAGTCTGTCGAACCGATTCTCTCGGTCCGTGACTTCTGCATTCAGTTTGAGCATCACGGTGATATCAACGTCGTCGACCATGTCAACTTTGACGTCCGTCCTGGTCAGACCATGGGCCTGGTGGGCGAGTCCGGTTGCGGTAAGTCCATCACCACGCTGGCCATCATGGGCCTGACCGATGATGACGAGCACCTTTCCGGCGAGGTTCTCTGGGAGGGTCGCGACCTGCTCAAGATGAGCAAGAAGGAGTGGTTCGGCCTGCGCGGTACCGATATCGCTATGGTCTATCAGGACGCCCTGTCCTCGCTTAACCCCTCCATGCTCATCTCTGCCCAGATGAAGCAGCTCACCAAGCGCGGCGGAACCCGCAGCGCCGAGGAGCTCCTGGAGCTCGTCGGCCTCGATCCCAAGCGCACGCTCGAGAGCTATCCGCACGAGCTTTCCGGCGGCCAGCGTCAGCGTGTCCTGATCGCTATGGCCCTTACCCGCGACCCCAAGCTGGTCATCTGCGACGAGCCCACGACCGCTCTGGACGTTACCGTCCAGAAGCAGGTCATCAAGCTGCTCAACGATCTTCAGGCCAAGCTCGGCTTTGCCATGATCTTCGTTTCGCATGACCTGGCTCTGGTTGCCGAGGTTGCCCATAACATCACGGTTATGTACGCTGGCCAGGTTATCGAACAGGCACCCACCAAGGAGCTGCTCACCAACCCGATCCACGAGTACACCCGCGGTCTTCTGGGTTCCGTTCTGTCCATCGAGAGTGGTTCGGGTCGCCTGCACCAGGTGCCCGGCGCCGTTCCGAGCCCGCGCGATTTCCCCAAGGGCGATCGCTTCGCGCCCCGCTCGAGCCATCCGCGTATTGGCTTGGACACCCGTCCGGTCTTCAAGCGCGTGCCCGGCACCGAGCACTTCTATTCCGAGCTCCCCGACGAGGTGCTCAAGGCAAATGGTTTGACCCCTCACGCGGAGGTGATGTAGATGAGCGAGACCGCAGTCAACGGCGTCGAGCCGATCATCTTCCTTGATGACGTCCACGTCACCTTTAGGACCCGTACCGGCTCGATTCTGCACCCCAACCTGGTTCACGCCGTCCAGGGTGTAACGATTAAGCTCATGCCCGGTCAGACGATCGGCATCGTCGGCGAGTCCGGTTGCGGTAAGTCCACCACCGCCAACGTCATGTGCGGCCTGCAGGCCCCCACGAGCGGCAAGGTCTACTTTAAGGGCAAGGACGTTACCAAACGTACCGCCGAGGACCGTCGCCACATGGGTCGCGTCATCTCGGTCGTGTTCCAGAACCCGGCCACGGCGCTCAACCCCCGCATGGTCGTTCGCGAGCAGCTGCTCGACCCCATGCGCGTCCACAACTTGGGTACCGAGGCCGAGCAGGAGAAGCGCGTCAAGGAACTCTTGGAGCTCACCGGTCTGCCCAGCTCTGCCGCCGAGGTTCTTCCCGGCCAGCTTTCGGGCGGTCAGCGCCAGCGCGTGGCAATTGCCCGTGCCCTGTCGCTGAACCCCGACGCTATCATCGCCGACGAGCCCACCTCGGCTCTGGACGTTTCGGTCCGCGCACAGATTCTGAACCTGCTGACCGACCTTAAGAAGGAGCTCGGCCTGGCCATGGTGTTCATCAGCCATGACATCCAGACGGTCCGCTATATCTCTGACGACATCATCGTTATGAATGGCGGCAGGATCGTCGAGCAGGGCGAGGCCAAGCAGGTCTTCCAGCACCCCCAGGACCCCTACACCAAGATGCTGCTCGGCGCTGCGCCGTCGCTGCTGCATCCCAAGCTCGGCGAGTAGCCTCGCTTTCCCTCCCGTGCGCCCGGTTCCCTTGCCGGGCGCACCTCCGTTGCGATTTCGAAAGGTTGGGTTCACGGGCCATGCCAAGTGCTCAGGAGCTACAACAGCAATTTGGTGAATATCGAGGCGCTATGCCCCGTCCATCAGATTTCGATCTCTTTTGGAAGGATCGCATGGCCGAGGCCGACGCCGTCGGGCTTGACTATGCGATCGAGACGGCATCGGTCGCCGATGCCGCGACCTGCCAGCTTTTCGACCTCTGGTATACCGGCATGTGTGGCGCTCGCCTGCATGCCAAGTACCTTAAACCTGTCTCGGACGAGCCCGTGCCATTGGTGCTTCAGTTCCATGGGTATCCGGGTGCAAGCCGCAGCTGGTTTGAGCAGGCGTCGTTTGCGGGCATGGGCATGGCACTCATCGCCCTCGACTGCCCCGGCCAAGGAGGTCCCTCCGAGGACATTGGTGGATTTGAGGGCACAACGGTTGCCGGTCATATCGTCGCCGGTATCGACGGCGACCCGGCCAACCTCTACTATGTCCGCTTGCACCAAGATATTCGCATCCTGTGCCGTATTGTTCGCGAGCTCGAGGGCATCGATCTTACCCGTGTGTTTGTGAACGGCGCGTCGCAGGGCGGCGGTTTGGGCATTGCGACCTGTGCGCTTAACAGCGAGCTTATCAATCGTGCCGCCATCCTCTATCCCTTCCTGTCAGATTTCCGCTTGGTCTGGGATTTGGATGCCGACGACATTGCCTACGAGGGCTTGCGCTATTGGTCTCGCTGGTTTGACGAGGACTCGACTCGTATTGACGAAGCCTATGCCAAGCTGGCGTACTTCGATTCCAAGAACTTTGCCCCTATGGTCAAATGCCCCGTGCTGTTTGGCACCGGCACAGCCGATATCGTCTGTCCGCCAGCGACGCAGTTTGCGGTCTATAACAACCTGATCTGCGAAAAGCGTCATGAGTTCTTTGATGGCTTTGGCCACGAGGAGATTCAGGATTTTGACGATTTGATCATTCCGTTTTTCTGCAAGGGAGGGGAGGCTCATGTCTAAGTGCGAGAGCAATGTTGACGAGCTGATTGTCCCCGGGCTCGTGGGAATTCCTGGAACGGTTTCGTCAAGGCTCGCAGAATATCGGGACTGGCGCGGTGATGTCCAAGCAGATGTTTCTGATTTAGAGACATGTGCTTCGAATCTTGAGATTCAAGGCCTGGCCATTACGGCGATTGACTTTGTTAACCCCTGCGCCCGTTACTCGGAGGTTTCCTTTGAGCTCGGTGACGATGCGATTCACGCTCGTTTGATCGAGCCTGTCGGTCGTGCCCGAGTATCTGAGCGCGTGCCGTTGTGCCTGATGTTCCACGACATCGATCGGCCTGTGCGCGGCTGGCATCACATGACGAGATTTGCCGCCATGGGGTATGCCGTCCTCGCGCTGGATGACGATGTTGCTGGTGCGGACGACCTGCAGCAGGGGATTACCTCGCCTGCGTTTGTCGAGCGCGTCCGTTGGGGTTGTGCGTTGGCGAAGGTCGCGCGCAATCTTGATGGCATGGACCCTGACCGCATCTTTGCATGGGGCGAGGGCCTTGGCGGCGGTGTCGCGCTGGCGGTTTCTGCTCTGGACGAGCGGGGCCTCGCCTGCACGGCGGTTGCCAATCCACTTCCCGGCGGCCTCGAGGCGTTGTCGTCTCAGGTGCGCGGATCGGTGCTCATGGGCACATCGCTTATGGATACCGTGAGCGACCCCAAGGGTCAGTTTGCCGTATTCAACGGTCTTGAGTGTGACCGGAAGCATATCATCTATGCCAAATACGCTCACGAGCGCATCAATGCGTTCGAAAACGAAGTCGTCGACTTTTTTAACCAAACGTTCTACTCGTGTTCTTTGGCCTAGACGGCCTGGACACTGCCAACAAGAGTGGGCGGCATAGGGCCGCCCGCCAGACAACTAAGGAGATTCTTGTGGCAACTCAGAAATTCACCGGCGTTATCCCTCCCGTCGTTGTTCCCGATACCGAAGATCACCAGCTCGACGTTGCCTCCTTTGAGCGCAGCATCAACCGCATGATCGATGCCGGCGTCGATGGCCTGTTCTTCTTGGGATCCTCGGGCGAGGTCGTCTTCTCCACCGACGAGCGCCGTCGCCAGATTATCGCCGAGGCCGTTCGTATCGTCGACCACCGCGTTCCCGTTCTGGTCGGCATCATCGACACCGAGACCGAGCGCATGATCGAGCACGGTAAGGTCGCCCAGGAGCTGGGCGCCGATGCCCTCGTCGCCACCTGCCCGTTCTATGCCCTGCAGGGCATGACCGAGGTCGAGGAGCACTTCCGCATCCTGCATGAGGAACTCGACCTGCCCATCTTCGCTTACGACATCCCCGTGTGTGTCCACACCAAGCTCCCCTGGAAGCTCCTTGCCAAGCTCGGTGCCGAGGGCGTTCTGGCCGGCGTCAAGGATTCCTCGGGTGATGACATCTCGTTCCGCTACCTCGTTCAGGAGAACGAGAAGAACGGCCATCCGATGAGCATCCTCACCGGTCACGAGGTTGTTGTCGACGGCGCTTACCTCGGTGGTGCCGACGGTTCCGTCCCGGGTCTCGCCAACGTTGAGCCCGAGGGTTACGTGCGTCAATGGAAGGCCGCTCAGGCTGGTGACTGGGCTACCGTCAAGGCCGAGCAGGATCGCCTCAATGAGATTTCGCACATCTGGGATGTCACCTCGGGCGTCCAGGGCTATGCCGGTGGCGTCGGCGCCTTCAAGACCGCTATGAACCTCATGGGCATCTTCGACAGCCCGACCATGCCGCGCCCGGTGAAGGCTATGACCGGCGAGAACGTCGAGGCGATTAAGAAGGTCCTTCAGGACAACGGTCTCCTGTAAAGCTTCCCCAGGCACCCGATCTTGGGGCTCAAGTGGTCGGGCGTGACCCATTAGGTCAACGCCCGACCACTTTCACCCCAACCTCGGGCATCTGGGAAACCTTTACTAAGTTGCGGCGATAACACCGCCTTCATTTCCTGTAGTTGTTTTTTATCTCCTAAGGAGAGCGACATGGAGAACAAGTACGTCTGCTCTGTCGATATCGGCGGAACTAAGATCGCGACTGCCATCATGGAGTACCCGGCTGACGGCAGCGTGCCCCATCCTGTTTTTGAGGCCGAGGTTCCTACCGAGGCCCAGGAGGGCGGCGAGGCCGTCTTCCAGCGTATCGAGGCGTCCATCAAGGCTGCTCTTGAGGCGAATCCCGATGTCGAGGTCCTTGGCGTCGGTATCGGTGCCGCCGGCGTCGTCGATCCCAAGACGGGCGCCATCGCGTATGCCAACGAGATCATGCCCGGCTGGTCCGGCGTTCAGTTGGGGCCGCGTCTGCGCGAGGACCTCGGTCTTCCCGTTGCCGTTGTAGGCGACGTGCAGGCTCATGCACTGGGCGAGGCCCACTGGGGCGTCGGCAAGGGTAAGTTCTCCGTCTTGTGTCTTGGCATCGGTACGGGCATCGGCGGCGCATACGTCGAGAACGGCCGCGTGATGCAGGGCTTCCATGGTGCTGCCGGCCATATGGGCCACATCGAGTGCTCGGCTGCCGCCGGCATTCCCTGCGCCTGCGGGCGTTCCGGCCATCTGGAGTCGGTTGCTTCGGGCACTTCCATTGGTCGAATGTACGATGAACGTTTTGGCCGCGTCGACCCCAGCCGTCCTTCGGTCGGTCGCGATGTGAACGACCTGTGCCGTGCGGGCGACGCAAAGGCGACCGAGGTCATCCATGACGCCGGCTTTGCGCTGGGCGCCAGCTTGGGCTCGCTCGCTAACATCCTGGACCCTGAGGTCATCGTGCTTTCGGGCGGCGTGATTCACCAAGGTCCCGATTGGCGTTCACAGACGTGGAAGGATTCGGTGCACGAAGGCTATGCCAGCCAGGCGCTCGATCCGCTTCAGGACACGCCGATCCTCATCGGTTCTCTGGAGGGCGATGCTCCGCTCATCGGTGCCGCCGAACACCTTCTTGCGTCGTTGAAGTAAACATAACTACCAAGTGCGCCTTCTGAGGTGCCGCAGATTGACGTGAAAGAGGAGCGAAGCGTACTTCGGTACGCGAGCGACGGTTTGAACGTCAAGGTGCGGTGTCTCAGAAGGCTGTTTTGAGAAAGGTTGAGTCGAACATGACCGTCGATCCTTTGATCCAGTCCCTGAAGGGCAAGCTCGTCGTGAGCGTTCAGGCGTATATGGGCGAGCCGCTTCGTACGCCCGAGACCATGGCTCAAATGTCTCGCGCTTGCGAGCTCGGCGGCGCTGCCGCCATTCGCTGCCAGGGCCTTGCCGACATTGCCGCCATTAAGGGTCGCTGTGAGGTTCCCGTCATCGGCTTGTGGAAGGATGGGCACGAGGGCGTTTACATCACGCCGACGCTGCGTCACGCTCGCGCCTGCGTTGCTGCCGGTGCCGATATCGTGGCGATCGACGCCACCGATCGTCCGCGCCCCGATGGCAAGACGGTCGAGGATACCTTCCGTCCGCTGCACGAGGAGGGTGTGCTCCTGATGGCGGATTGTGCCACCATCGAGGATATTCGCCGTGCTGTTGATATGGGCTTTGACCTGGTATCCACCACGCTTTCTCACGGCGTCGCCGCCATCGACTGCACCATGGCCGATGGCCCCGACCTGCCGCTCCTGCGTCAGGCGACTGAGGAATTCCCCGGCCTTCCCATCATTTGTGAGGGTCGCGTGCATACGCCCGAGGAGGCTCGCGCCGCGATCGATGCTGGCGCCTGGGCCGTTGTCGTCGGCACCGCCATCACGCACCCCACGAGTATTACAAGTTGGTTCAAGGCTGCGCTTGAGGCGTAAGACAGACCTCGTATCCGCTCGGGGCGGTATACTCAATATAGGCAATTGACCGCGCGGGATCCGGGTTGCTGGGTCCCGCGCTTGTTTTCGGGAGGCAGCACATGCAAAAGGGAGATGCCATGGATGCGGCGGAGCGCTCGGAGCGCATCCCCGATATCGTCATCATCACCGGAATGTCCGGATCGGGCCGCACACAGGCCATGCACGTGTTCGAGGACATGGGCTATTTTTGCATCGATAACCTGCCTCCGCGTCTCATCGCCCAGCTTGCCGAGCTCGTCGGCATCAATACGGGCGTGGGCAGGCATCTCGCCGTCACCTGCGATTTGCGTAGCCAGGGGCTGTTTGACGAGTTGCTCGATGCGGTCGCCGCACTCGAGGAGCGCGAGATGAGCTGTGACATCGTGTTTCTCGAGGCCTCTGACGAGGTGCTGATCCGTCGCTACAGCGAAAATCGCCGCCGTCATCCCATTGCCAAGCCGGGGGAGACTACGGCCGATGCCATTCAGCGCGAGCGCCTTCAGCTTCAGGGCGTGCGCGACCGAGCCGATATGATTATCGACACGAGCCGTCTGCGCACCTCTGCGCTGCGCAACAAGCTACGTATGGCATTTTCCGAGCTGTCCGACCAGCAGCTCATGGACGTCCACGTGTTCTCGTTTGGCTTTAAGCACGGCATGCCCGTCGAGGCGGACATTATGATCGACGTCCGCTTCCTGCCTAATCCGTTCTACGATCCCGAGATGCGCACGATGACCGGTCTCGATAAAAAGGTCTCCGATTTTGTTCTGGACCATCCCAAGACGCAGGAGTTTTGGAAGGCTTGGACACAGCTGCTCGATACGGTGATGCCGGGCTATATCGCGGAGGGTAAGCCGCAGCTTTCTATCGCCATCGGCTGCACGGGCGGCCAGCACCGCAGCGTTGCCATTGCCGAGGCCACGGCCCGTTACCTGGAAGGCGCTCAGTATCATGTGAGCATCTCCCACCGCGACCTGTCGCGCGCCAACACGAAGGCATAGGCCTGCATGTCGTTTACCGCTGAGGTGCGCGACGAGCTTGCGCGCTGCGAACCCGAATGTGAATACTGCGACTTGTCGACGCTTGCCGCCCTCACGCGTGTGAGTGGTACGCTCTCGCTTACCGGCTCTGGGCGGTATCGTTTGACGGTTGCGACTGAGACGGGAGCCGTCGCGCGCACGATGATCACGCTGACGCATCGTATCCTTAAGCTCAAAACGGAGTTCACCGTCCGCAAATCTGTCTTGCATAAGGTTCGAAACTACCTCATCACCTTGCCTGATCAGCCAGACCTGGATAAGGCCTTGGTTCTGCTGGGTATCCTCGACCGTAGGGGAGGACTTGTCGCCGGCGTACCCCGACATATCGTTGCCCGTCCTTGCTGTAGACTTGCCTATATCCGCGGCGCGCTCATCGCGGGCGGCTTCGTGGCCGATCCACGCGGCGATTTTCATTTGGAGATCGCTGTGCAGGGCGAGCAATATGCCAAGGGACTTTGCGATCTGTTGGAGCAGATTGGGGTCCATGCTCGTGTTAATGCACGGCGGGGGTCATATGCCGTGTACATTAAGAGCGCCGAGGAAATCGAGCATCTATTAAAGCTGATTGGTGCCAAGCGCAGCGTTGCCGAGATTGAGGAGGCGCGCGCGGTCAAGTTGGTTAAGAACGATGTGAACCGTCGCGTGAATGCCGAGCTCGCCAACCAGACCAGAAGCGCCGGTGCTGCCCAACATCAGCTTGCGCTTATCGATGAGCTCGAGCAGCGTGGCCTTCGCGATGCGCTTCCGGATGCCTTGGCGGTCTTTTGCGACCTGCGCGAGCGCTATCCTGATCTGTCGCTGCGTGATTTGGGGGAGATGGCTGACCCTCCCTTGTCGAAGTCAGCCCTCTACCATCGTGTTTTACGGCTTGAAAAGCTCATTGAAGCAAACAGGTAGTTTGAAGTAACGACTTATATATGGATTTAGCTGCTATTTTAGTCTTTAAAACGTTTTAACGTAAATTTGATTTTCAATTTCGAGCATTCTCGTGAAATTCAAGTCAAAAAAAAGGTATATTAGGCGAGTGGTTAGTTTGTGGGCCTCAACGGCGGGCGCTGTAGCTCGCGGGGGCCTTACGAAAGGAGACACAATGGCAGTAAAGGTTGCTATTAACGGCTTCGGTCGCATCGGTCGTCTGGCTTTCCGTCAGATGTTCGGTCATGAGGGCTCCGAGATCGTCGCTATCAACGACCTCACCTCTCCCGATATGCTCGCTTACCTGCTGAAGTACGACTCCACGCAGGGCAACTACGCTCGCGATCACGAGGTCGTTGCTGGCGAGGATTCCATCACCGTTGACGGCAAGGAGATCAAGATCTACAAGGAGGCCGACGCCAACAACCTGCCTTGGGGCGACCTCGACGTCGACGTCGTTCTCGAGTGCACCGGCTTCTACACCAGCAAGGCTAAGGCTCAGGCCCACATCAACGCTGGCGCCAAGAAGGTCGTCATCTCCGCTCCGGCCGGCAGCGATCTGCCCACCATCGTGTACAACGTCAACCATGAGACGCTGACCGCTGAGGACAACATCATCTCCGCTGCTTCCTGCACCACCAACTGCCTCGCCCCGATGGCCAAGGGTCTGAACGACTTCGCTCCCATCGTGTCCGGCATCATGACCACCATCCACGCCTTCACCGGCGACCAGATGCCGCTCGACGGCCCGCAGCGCAAGGGCAACTTCCGTCGCTCCCGCGCCTGCTCCGAGAACATCGTCCCGAACACCACGGGCGCTGCCAAGGCCATCGGCCTGGTTCTCCCCGAGCTCAACGGCAAGCTCATCGGTGCCGCCCAGCGCGTCCCGACGCCGACCGGCTCGCTGACCAACCTCTACGCCGTCGTTGACAAGAAGGTCACCGTCGACGAGGTCAACGCTGCCATGAAGGCCTACGCCGAGACCATCCCCGAGACCTTCGCCTACAACGAGGACCAGATCGTCTCCCGCGACATCGTCGGCGAGACCCACGGCTCCATCTTCGACGCCACTCAGACCATGTGCTCTGACCTCGGCAACGGCCAGACCCTCGTTCAGGTCACCTCTTGGTACGACAACGAGAACTCCTACACCTCTCAGATGGTCCGCACCATCAAGTACTTCGAGAAGTTCGTTGCTTAATTTAGCTTTTAGCGAATAGCTCATTGAGCGTCTAAAGAAGGGCGCGGCCTTATAGGGCTTACACCCTAGGGTCGCGCCCTTTTTATAAGAAATCGTCTGCCGTAATGGGAGGCAGACACGTACGAAAGGTAGAAGCAAACATGGCCTTTACCAAGAAGACCGTCCGCGACATCGATGTCGACGGAAAGCGCGTTCTCGTCCGCGTTGACTTTAACGTGCCTATCAAGGATGGCGTCGTTGGCGACACCACCCGCATCAAGGCTGCCCTGCCCACCATCAACTATCTCGTTGAGCACAACGCTCGCGTCATCCTCATGAGCCACCTCGGCCGTCCCGATGGCACCGGCTTCCAGCCCGAGCTGTCCCTCGAGCCCGTCGCCAAGAAGCTCGCCGAGCTCTCTGGTCTCGACGTTGCCTTTGTCGCAGACACTTACGGCGAGAAGGCTGCCGAGGCCGTCGCTGCCGTCGAGCCGGGCAAGGTTCTCGTTCTCGAGAACGTCCGCTTCGATAAGCGTGAGAAGAAGAACGACCCCGAGATCGCTAAGAAGCTCGCTTCCTATGGTGACGTCTTCGTTCTCGATGCCTTCGGCACCGCTCACCGCGCCCAGGGTTCCGTCGTGGGCCCCGCCGCTTACCTGCCTGCCGTCGCTGGCTTCCTGCTTGAGAAGGAGGTCGACACGCTGACCGGCATTTTCGCCGAGCCCGAGCGCCCCTTCGTCGCTATCGTCGGCGGTTCCAAGGTTTCCTCCAAGATCGGCGTTCTCGATCACCTCATCGACTCCGCTGACACCCTGATTATCGGTGGCGGCATGGCCTACACCTTCTTCCTGGCTCAGGGCCTGTCCGTTGGCCAGTCCCTCAAGGAAGAGGACTGGGTCGAGCGCGCCGGCGAGATGCTCAAGAAGGCCGAGGAGAAGGGCGTCAAGATCCTGCTCCCCATCGACAACCGCGTTGCCGATCACTTTGGCGAGGACGCTGTCCCCGAGGTTGTCGCTTCCGACGCTATCCCCGACGATCGTGAGGGTATGGACATCGGCCCCAAGACCGAGGAGCTTTACGCCGAGGCCGTCAAGGGTGCCAAGACCGTGTTCTGGAATGGCCCCATGGGCGTCTTCGAGTTCGATAACTTCGCTCACGGCACCCAGGCTATCGCCGAGGCTGTCGCCGAGGCTGACTGCACCTCGATCATCGGCGGTGGTGACTCTGTCGCAGCTGTCAACAAGTTCAACCTGGCCGACAAGATGAGCTGGATCTCCACCGGTGGTGGCGCTTCCATGGAGCTCGTCGAGGGTAAGGCCCTGCCCGGAGTGGAGGCGCTTCTCGATGCCTAATCGCACCCTTCTTATCGCTGGTAACTGGAAGATGAACAACGACGTCGCCGAGGCCGCCAAGCTCGCCGACGAGCTGGCTCAGGCTCTGCCCGAGGTTCCGGCTGGCGTCGAGGTGCTCGTCTGCCCTCCGACCATCGACATCACCACGGTTCATGACCGCATTCAGGCTGCCCCCATCGCCCTCGGTGCACAGAACGTGTACTGGGAGGCCAAGGGTGCCTTCACCGGTGAGTCTTCTTGCGACATGCTCAAGTCCGCTGGCTGCACCTACTGCATCATCGGTCACTCCGAGCGTCGCGACTACTTCCACGAGACCGACGAGGACCAGAACAAGAAGGCTAAGGCTCTCGTTGCCGCCGGTCTTGTTCCCGTCTTCTGCTGCGGCGAGTCCCTTGAGGTCCGCGAGGCTGGCACCTATGTCGAGCACGTCGTGAACCAGGTCAAGGCTGGCCTTGCTGGCCTTGAGATCACCTGCCCCAAGCAGGTCGTCGTCGCCTACGAGCCCATCTGGGCCATCGGCACCGGCAAGACCGCTACCGCCGAGGACGCTCAGGAGGTCTGCGGCGCTATCCGTGAGACCCTCAAGGAGATGTTCGGCGAGGAGCTCGCCAACGGCATCCGCGTTCTCTACGGCGGTTCCGCCAAGCCCGGCAACATCGCCGAGCTCGTCGCCAAGCCCGACGTTGACGGCGCCCTCGTGGGCGGCGCTTCGCTCAAGGCTGCCGACTTCGCCTCTATGGTCGTCAAGGCAGGCGAGTAGGACATATGGCACAGCGTCATCTTCCTGCACTCCTGATCATCATGGATGGTTGCGGCCTTGCTCCGGCCGATGGCGAGAACGCCGTCGCCGCTGCCAAGACGCCCTTCCTTGATAGCCTGTACGAGAAGTACCCCCACACCACGCTCGGCGCTTCGGGCGAGGACGTGGGTCTTCCCGATGGCCAGATGGGTAACTCCGAGGTGGGTCACCTCAACATCGGTGCCGGACGCATCGTGTTCCAGGAGCTTTCGCGCATCAACAACGCCATCAAGGACGGCTCCATCGCCAAGAACGAGGTTTTTGTCAAGGCTATGGACGACGTCAAGGCTGACGGTAAGACTCTCCACCTCATGGGCCTTATGAGCCCGGGCGGTGTTCATTCTCACATGAACCACGTCGAGGCTCTGGTCAAGATGGCTGCCGAGCACGGTGTCAAGACTGTTCGCGTCCACGCCTTCATGGATGGTCGCGACGTTGACCCGCAGTCCGGTGCCGGTTACATGAGTGAGTTCTGCGCCTTCCTGGCTAAGATCTCCGAGGAGACCGGTTGCGACGCTCGCGTTGCCACTGTCTCGGGCCGTTATTGGGCCATGGACCGCGATAATCGTTGGGAGCGCATCCAGCGCGCCTACGACGTCATGGTCAACGCGTCCGATGCTGATACCGACCCCGTTGCCGGTATCAAGGCCTACTACGAGAAGGATCCGCGCGGCGACGAGTTCGTCGAGCCCTTCGCTGCCCACAACGAGGGCATCCACGAGGGCGACGCGGCTATCTTTTTCAACTTCCGTCCCGACCGCGCTCGTCAGATGACCCGCGTGTTCACGGACAAGGAGTTCGACGGCTTTGAGCGCGAGCAGATCAAGCTTTCTCACTTTGTGACGATGACCGAGTACGATCCGACGTTTGACGTCGAGGTCGCCTTCCCCAAGACGTTCCCCGAGAACGTCCTGGCCGACGTTATCGCCGCCAATGGCCTGAAGCAGCTGCACACCGCCGAGACCGAGAAGTACGCCCACGTGACGTTCTTCCTCAACGGCGGCATCGAGGAGCCCAAGGAGGGCGAGGAGCGCGTGCTCGTCGCTTCCCCCAAGGTCGCTACCTACGATCTGCAGCCCGAGATGAGCGCTCCCGAGGTTACCGAGAAGCTTGTCGCCGCCATCAACGAGGATCGCGCTGATTTCTACATCGTGAACTTCGCGAACTGCGACATGGTTGGTCACACCGGTGTCTTCGACGCCGCCGTTAAGGCCGTCGAGGCTGTTGACGATGCCCTGTCCAAGGTTGTCCCGGCGATTCTCGCCAAGGGCGGCTTTGCGCTGATTACCGCCGACCACGGCAACGCCGATCACATGTTTGACGTTGCTTCCGACGGTTCCAAGCATCCGTTTACGGCTCACACCACCAACCGCGTGCCGTTCATCATCGTTGATGAGAAGGCCAAGCTCACCGGTATCGAGGACGGCCGTCTTTCCGATATCGCTCCGACCATGCTCACCATGGCTGGTATTGAGCCTTCCGCCGAGATGACGGGCCGCGTGCTCGCCACCGAGGCCTAAGAGAAAACAAATACCGTTTTCTAGTAAGGGGGTTGTCCACAACCGGACAACCCCCTTTTTGGTATTTCTGCCATTTCCACCCCGTCCTTGAGTGGCAGGTAGGGGAGAGCGGGGGATTGTGGTACAGTACTGGAGTTTGAACTGTTCTATTAAGGAGCTTATCTATGGGTCCGTTCCAGATTCTTCTGTTTGTCGTTTGGGCTGTCTCTGCCGTGGCGCTGACGATTCTCGTCCTGATGCATTCCGGTAAGGGCACCGGCGTTTCGGATATGATCGCTAGCTCGTTGTACAACTCCAGCTCTGCCACGGGCGTCATGGAGCAGAACCTCGATCGCTTGACGGTAATTATGGCCGTTGTTTTTGCCGTGTGCGTCGTCCTGTGCATGTTCTTCTTCCCGCAGGGTATCGTCGGCTACTAAGCATCGGCGTATATACGATTTCAATGGGTCTCGCAGGTGCGGGACCCTTTTTGTTTACATATTTGTAACAGAGTCAAAATATCCCCACATACTTCGCCCAACTAAAGAAATTCTCGACCGTTAACCGGAATTAGCCCCAAATCGTGCATAAAATGCGCTACTGTATTGCGAAACGTTGGTCCGTTGTGCATAACCAGCCATAGCAGCGGGCGGCGTTTTGATGGTTCGGATCGGATTGTCTCGACATATGTCCGACTGAACATTTCTTTGTCCTATCTCATAAGGAGGATGGCATGGCTGATTCTATGTTCCACCAGCCCGTTATGGGTCGTCGCGCCTTTGTTGGCGGCACCCTCGCTGCGAGCTCCATGGCTTTTCTTGCCGCATGCGGCAAGAAGGGCGGCGACGCTTCCGGTTCTGAGTCCGGTTCGACGCTGAACTTCTACATCAACAACCCGGTCTGCATCGACCCCTACAATGTCCAGGAGGACCAGGGCACTCAGGTCGAGTACCAGCTCTTTGACGCTCTGACCTCTTATGACGCCGAGAAGGGCGAGATCGTTCCGCTGGCTTGCGAGTCCTTTGAGGCTAACGACGACGCCACCGAGTTTACCTTCAAGATCAAGAAGGCCAAGTTCCACAACGGTGACGACGTTACCTCCAAGTCCTTCAAGCTCGGTTGGGAGCGTCTGGTCAACACCAAGTCGGCCATCGCTACCGAGTACGGCCCTTCCGAGGTCTCCTATCACCTTTCCATGGTCGAGGGCTATGACGACCTGCTTGCCGGTAACGCTACTGAGCTCAGCGGTGTTACCTGCCCCGACGATGAGACCCTCGTCGTCAAGCTGTCTTCCGCTTACGCCGACTTCCCCTTCGTCGCCTCTCACCCGGCTCTGGCCCCGGTTCCCGAGTGCGCCGAGTCCGATGTCAAGAGCTTCTACCTTGCACCGGTCGGTAACGGCCCGTTCATGATGGACGGCAAGTGGGAGGATGGTCAGGAGATCAACCTCAAGAAGTTCGACGATTACTATGGCGACAAGGCCAAGATCGATGGCATCCACTTCCAGGTCATCAAGGACATGGAGACCGCTTACAAGGAGTTCCAGGCCGGTAACCTCGATGTCTGCGACGTTCCCGTTGCTCAGATCGACGCTGCCAAGAAGGATCGCGGCGTGTCCAAGGACGGCTACACCATGGGTGACGGCGAGCGCATGCTGCTCGGCGCCGAGCCTTCCACCTACTACCTGACCTGCAACAACACGGCCGAGCCGTTCAACAACGCCGACCTGCGCAGGGGTATCTCCCTGGCCATCAACCGTGAGGCCATCTGCAAGACCATCTTCAAGGGCACCCGTACCCCTGCCGACGGCATTGTTCCTCCGGGCATCGATGGCTACAAGGAGGGCGCATGGGAGTTCTGCGCTTACGACGTCGACAAGGCTAACGAGTACCTCGACAAGGTTGCTCCCGCTGGTGCTAACGGCGATCGTGGCATTAACGTGACTCTGTCCTACAACCAGGACGGTGGCCACAAGGAGATCATGGAGTCCATCATCGGCGACCTCGCCAAGGTTGGCGTTACCGCTGTCTCCGATACCCCCGAGTGGTCTGCCCTGCTCGAGCAGTATCAGAACTTTAACTATCAGTTCGGTCGTCTGGGCTGGATTGCCGACTACCCGATCATGGACAACTTCCTGTATCCGCTGTTCCACTCCGACTCCCTCGGTGGCGACAACCGCTCTGGTTACAACAACCCCGAGTTCGACGCCAAGGTCGACGAGGCCCGTACCACGGTTGACGACGAAGAGCGCGTCGCTAAGATGCAGGAGGCCGATGCAATGGTCGCTGCCGACTGCCCGGTCATCCCGGTGATGTTCTACACGCACACCATCGCCGGCTCCGATCGCATCAAGCACCTCTATGTCGATCCGCAGAAGCACGCCGATCTGGGTACCGCTGAGCTCGCCTAAGAGTTTGCAGCTTCCGTGAGGGTCAAGTATTTACGTAGACCTCATGGGAAACATACAGTTCTCCCTAACCTGGGGTAAACTGGCTGATGGTAATTTTGGGATGCCGGTCTGGCGATCGGCATCCCATTTAGGTTAATCCCTAGATAGGGGAGTGGTATGGGTAAGTACATCGTTAAACGTGTGCTTCAGTTCATCCCGGTGTTTTTGGGCGTTACGCTGATTTTGTTCGCCCTCCAGAATATCGTGCCGGGAGATCCGATCAAGCTGATCGGTGGAGACAAGGCTCTGTCCCCCGAGGTGGAGCTTCAGCTTCGCGTCCGCTATCACCTGGTCCAGTCGGACGAGGACGGCAACGCGATCCTTGACGAGAACGGCGACCCCGTTCAAACGTCGCTCGTGGACCGTTACTTGTATTACATGAACGGCCTGCTTCATGGCGATCTGGGCAATTCGTATCAGCGCAAGCTGCCGGTTACGGAAATCTTTGCCCAGAAGTATCCGTATACGGTCAAACTTGCCGCGTGCGCCATCGTGCTCGAGGCAATCATGGGTATCGGTGCGGGTATCATTTCGGCGGTAAAGCGTTATTCCTTCTGGGATATTTTGGTAACGCTCACCACGTCGATCCTCGTTGCCGTCCCGGCCTTCTGGCTCGGTATGTTGCTGCAACTGTTCTTTGGCGTCATTCTCAAGGACGCCACGGGCGGTGCATTCTCCATGCCGATCTCGGGTGCCGGCGGTGCCAGCTCTCAGTATCAGGATTGGATGCACTATGTGCTTCCGACCATTACGCTGGCTTCGGTTTCGACCGCTTATGCTGCCCGCATTATGCGCTCGCAGCTACTTGACGTCATGAACCAGGATTACATCCGTACGGCAAAAGCCAAGGGTCTCTCCAATCGCGCGATCATCATCAAGCATGCGCTTAAGAATGCACTCATCCCCGTCGTTACCTATATTGGTGTCGACTTTGGCGGCATGCTTTCGGGCGCCATCCTGACCGAGACGGTTTTTAACTGGCCCGGTATCGGCTATGAGGTCTATCGCGCCATTAGCATGCGTGACTGGCCCATCGTTATGGGCGGCGTTACGCTCATCGTCGTCGTCGTCATGGTGATCAACCTGCTCGTCGACATTAGCTATGCATTCCTCGACCCGCGCATCCGCCTTGGCGGTCCGTCGGATAAGGCCTAAGGGAGGTACGTCTCATGCAGGAAACTGATTCTCAGTCTCAGGAGCAGGCTACCGCCACCAAGGCCGCATCTGCTCCCGCCAAGTCCCGCACGCTGTGGGGCGACGCTTTTAAGCGTCTTCGTAAGAACAAGCTCGCCGTAATCGGTGTCTGCTGGATCATCATCGTCGTTGTGGTTGCCCTGACCGCAGATCTGTGGGCTAAGCCCTGGCTCGGTTCGCCGACGGCTTCCGACTCGACCACCATGGCCCAGACGTCGCTGATGGCTCCGTGTGCAGAGCACCCGTTTGGCACCGACGCCCTTGGTCGTGACATTCTCGTTCGCGTTATCTACGGTGCACGCGTTTCGCTTTCCGTCGGTATTATGGCCACTGCGATCTCCACGGTGATTGGTCTGGTCATGGGTGCTCTGGCCGGTTTCTACGGCGGCATCTGGGATACGATCATCATGCGCTGCGCGGATATCTTCCTGGCGTTCCCGTACGTGCTTTTCGTTGTCGCCATGATCGCCGTTATCGGACGTGGTCTTCAGAACGTCTTTTTCGCCATCGGCATTCTCGGCTGGCCTTCGATTGCGCGCGTCTTCCGCTCTGCAATCTTGACGGTCAAGGAAAACGACTATGTTGACGCTGCGCGCGCGATGGGTGCATCTGATGCTCGTATCGTTGTGCGTCACATCTTCCCGAACTCCGTCGCCTCCATCGTGGTCTACGCGACCATGAACATTGGTGGCGCCATTCTGACCGAGTCCGCTCTGTCCTTCCTCGGCATGGGCGTTATTCCGCCTACGCCTTCGTGGGGCTCCATGATTCAGGACGGTCAGCAGTATCTTCTGACTGCTCCCTGGATGATGATCATGCCCGGTCTGGCAATTCTCTCGACGGTGCTCGCCTTCACCCTGCTGGGTGATGGTCTCCGCGACGCCCTCGACGTCAAGATGAAGGACGCATAAGGATGAAGAAGAACAAGAACTATGTGGACCTGAAGGACCAGCCGGTTCCCGAGGGCCAGCATCTGCTCGAGGTCGATGACCTTAAGATGTATTTCCACACCGAGGATGGCGTTGTTCGCGCTGTCGACGGTGTCTCCTACACGCTCGATCGCGGCGAGACCCTGGGTGTCGTCGGTGAGTCCGGTTCCGGTAAGTCCGTGACCGCCATGACCATCATGGGCCTCATCTCGATGCCTCCGGGAAAGATCGAGGGCGGCGACGTTCGCTATCGCGGTCGTTCTATCCTCGAGATGACCGAGGAAGAGATGCAGCACATTCGCGGTAACGACATCGCGATGATCTTCCAGGATCCTATGACCTCCTTGAACCCGGTCTATAAGATCGGTAAGCAGGTGGGCGAGGGCCTTCGTCTGCACCGTGGCTACTCCAAGCAGGAGGCGCTCAAGCGCGCTACCGAGCTTTTGGACCTCGTGGGTATCCCCGAGCCCGAGAAGCGCGTCAATGAGTATCCGCACCAGTTCTCCGGCGGTATGCGTCAGCGTGTCATGATCGCTATGGCTCTTGCCTGCGATCCCGATATCCTGATTGCCGACGAGCCCACGACGGCTCTGGACGTTACCATTCAGGCTCAGATTATTGAGCTTATGCAGGAAATGCAGGAGAAGAACGGCAACGCCATCATCATGATCACCCATGACCTGGGCGTTGTCGCTGATATGGCCGACAAGATCATGGTTATGTACGCCGGCCGTCCCGTCGAGTTCGGTACTGCTGAGGAAATCTTCTACGAGAGCCGCCACCCCTACACCTGGGGCCTTATCCGCTCCATCCCGGAGCAGGCTATCGATGAGAAGAAGCCGCTTACGCCGATTCATGGCAACCCGCCTTCGCTCATGAACCTGCCCGAGGGCTGTGTCTTCTCTCCTCGCTGCCCCTATGCGACGGACAAGTGCCGCAAGCAGCGCCCCGAGCGTTTTGTTACCGAGTCTGGTCACTATTCTGCGTGCCACTACGCTGGCGACCCCGAGTTCCTCAAGAACGCTCCTGTGACGTCCCGTACGCGCAAGGATTCCAAGAAGGGAGGCGAGGCGTAATGGCAGATACCAACGAGCGTACTCCGCTGCTGAAGGTCGAGCACCTCTCTAAGGAGTTCCCCGCTGAGTCCGGCATGTTCGCCAAGCGCTTCTCCAAGCGTGTCGTCTCTGCTGTAAACGACATCTCTTTTGAGATTTATCCTGGCGAGACCTTCGGTCTGGTTGGCGAGTCTGGTTGCGGTAAGTCCACCACGGGCCGTACTATCATGCGCCTGACCAAGCCGACCGCCGGTAAGGTGTTCTTCCAGGGTAAAGATGTTGCCGAGATGAGCAAGCATGAGATCAAGGATATGCGTCGCGAGATGCAGTTCATCTTCCAGGATCCTTATGCTTCGCTCAATCCTCGTATGACTATCGGTGAGATCGTCTCCGAGCCCATGACCATTCACGGCGTGGGCACCAAGGAGGAGCGCATTGAGCGTGTCCGCGAACTTCTCGACGTTGTCGGACTGAACCCCGAGCACATTAACCGCTATCCTCATGAGTTCTCCGGCGGTCAGCGTCAGCGTGTCGGCATTGCCCGTGCATTTGCGCTGAAGCCCAAGCTGATTATCTGCGACGAGCCGGTTTCCGCTCTGGATGTGTCCATTCAGGCCCAGGTTCTGAACCTGCTCAAGGAACTCCAGGACAAGTTCGGTACTGCATATTTGTTTATCGCCCACGACCTGTCTGTCGTGCAGCATATCTCCGATCGCGTTGCCGTTATGTATCTGGGCAAGATGGTCGAGGTTTCGGACTGGAAGACGCTCTACAGTGAGCCTCACCATCCGTACACGCAGTCGCTGCTGTCTGCTGTGCCGGTGCCCGATCCTGATATCCAGAAGACGCGCAAGCGCATCATCCTCGCTGGCGATCCGCCGTCACCGCTGGATCCGCCGACCGGTTGCCGTTTTCACACTCGCTGCCCGATCGCGCAGGGCATCTGCTCTGAGAAGCTTCCCGAGTTTAAGGAAGTCGCACCGGGTCACTGCTGCGCCTGCCACTTCGCGGAGCCGTTCCCGATCAAGGAATCGCACATCGACCTGTAGTCGGTTGTTATTGTCCGGGCCCGCCCTGAAGTTACTTTTCAGAACGTCCTCGGACATGCAAGAAACCCCCGCTGCGCACTTCGTGCGGCGGGGGTTTCTTGCGTCCTGACGCTCCTATTTGGCAAGGTGTTTTTTAGAATCCATTTTGCGCTCGGCCTCGAAGGCCTGCCTGTCCCAATCGAGCGGAAGTCCGGCCTCGACCCATGCCTCGTAGGCCCTCCTTATGGGCTTGAGCTCCCTTTGGCCCCTCTCCAGCATCGAGATGTACTTCTCGCTGGTGCCCAGTATGGACGCCGCCCTCACCTGGCTGACCTTCGCCGCGCGCCTGGCCGCCACGAGTTCCGAGGCGTCCTCGGGCCTCCTGATCTCGTGCGGGCGCATCAGCGCCCGGTACGCCTCCCTGGCCACGTAGCGCTTGAGGCACCTCATGACCTCCCTGTCGCTCTTTCCCCGCGCCCTCGCCCTCTCGGCGTACTCGGCGGTCTCGGGGTCGCGCATGACCCTCTGCCTCGCGATCTCGTGCAGCGCGCTGTTCGCCTGCCGGTCGCCGCCCCTGTTGAGCCTGTGCCTCACGGTCTTGCCGCTCGAGGCGGGGATGGGGCAGGCGCCGCATATCGCCGCGAACGACGCCTCGGAGCGCAGCCTGCCCGGGTTGTCCCCGGCCGCGACCGCGAGCTTGGCCGCGCTCACGGGCCCGCACCCGTACATCGCCAGCAGCGCGGGGCAGTTCTCCTCCAGGGACGCCTCGATCGCGAGCTCCATGTCGAGCGCCGCGTCGCGCGCCGCCGCCCACAGGTCCGCCAGCGCGCCGAGCGCGGCGCCCAGCGCGCCCTCGGCGCGCACGGAGGGGAGCTCCTCCATCAGCCTCGGCCCTCCCATGCCGCGGAACCTCGACCTGAGCCCCTCCGGCGCGGTGGTGAGCAGCGACCTCGCGGTGTTGATCGCCGAGGTCCGCGCCTTCACCGCCCCGGAGCGCGCCGCGAGCATGCAGCGCACCCCGTCGACCCACCCGTCCTGGCTCTTGGGGGTCCCGAGCTTCGAGCCGGACATCGCCGCGCGGGCGGCCCTCTCCGCGTCCGACTCGTCGCACTTCCCCTGCCCCGGGCGCCTCCTCTGCGTCCTCGCCGGGGAGAGCGCCTCGCGCACGGGCATCCCCAGCGACGCGAGGTGCCTGGTGAGGCCCGCCCCGTAGGACGACGTCCCCTCCATCGCGACGCAGGCCGGCTCCCCGGCCGCCGCGATCGCCCCGGCGAGCGCCTCGTATCCCGCCGCGTCGGCGGGGAACCGGCGGGACAGGACCCTGCGGCCCCTCCAGTCCAGGACGCACAGCCAGTGCGAGTCGGCGTGGGTGTCGACCCCGCAGAAGACCGGCCCGCGGGCGCCGGGTGTCGATTCGGTTCTCATGTCTCGCTCCGTTCTTTCCGTGCTCGCCTGGACCGGGCAGACGGCACACTGACGGGGCGCGATAGAATGCGGTTGTTCGGGTCCGCGGTATCGCTCCATGCTCCTATTAGGTCATGCGGCGGTCTCGGCTCGCCGCGGCCCGCGCGGGACATGTCAGGAAACGAGGGCAGCCCTGTGGGCGCCAGCGGAATGTGGGGTCACCGCGCGGTCCGCATCTGATGGTGTCGACGTCAATGGTATACGGGTGCATCATCGACGTCTTCAATACAGAAAATATCAGTGCGGAGTGTTCTGAAAAATAACTTCAGGGCGGGCCCTGGGGTAACTCGGCAGGGAGAGTGCGATTCCCTGATCGCTCACTTAATTTAATAAGAAATTGAGTGAGGCCGGAGCTTTGGCTCCGGCCTCCCCATATAAGGGCTCGGCAAAGCCGAGCCACCAAATATATATCAGCCCCAGAACATGTTTGAGAACTGTGTCCGGAGTACATACTCCTAGGGCCGGAATGAGGTTGCTTTCCAACGCATTCCGCAGGGGACGGCATTATTTTGTAGCGCGAAGCGCGGAGCAAAATAATGCCGCATGCCCGAGGACGCGTTGGAAAGCAACCTCATTCCGGCCCGAACAGGTCAGTTTACCTGCGCATTTACAAATTCGTAAACTTTTTTGAAAAAAGTGCTTGCACAGTTCTCGAATCATAGGTTATTATCTTCCTCGTTGAACGCGCGGGTCCGACAAAACGAACCGTGAATCAACAACATAGCATGTCGGAGTGGCGGAATTGGCAGACGCGCTAGCTTGAGGTGCTAGTGACCGCTTTTTGGTCATGCGGGTTCAAGTCCCGCCTCCGACACCATCGCATTTGAGAAGCCTCTTCGGAGGCTTTTTTGTTACCGATAGACGGTGGGGTCCACGATGGAAACGCTTGAACGCAACGAGTGGGCAGACGTTGCCCAACTAGTCGAGATCACGAGCGATGCTGTCATCATCTGCGAGCTCGACGGAACCATTCTGCATGTGAATAATCGCTTACTTGGTTTGATGTGCGAGGAACGCGCCGACGTCATCGGTGGAGATGTTAAAGACGTCCTGTACTCGTCCGCTTTTGAACGTGCGACGGAACATCGTCTGCCATTTGAAACTGATGGCTCCGAGAACGAACTGATGCTCAAGTTGAGTGACGGCTCCTTTATCCCCGTCTTGGTTCGTGCGGGCTCCGTAACGCCTCCACGCATCTTTGGGCGCCGCGCGCCACGTGTCCTGGTGGCGCTCCATAGCATCGAAGAACAGTATTCGCACGACCGTCAGCTCAAGCGTGCTCTTTCGGAGCTTAGAGTGGCGAACAAGCGCCTCTCTGGCACGCTCTCGGTCATTATGAGTACCGTGGGCTCCGATGAGCTGCCCAGCCTACTTGATACCGTTTTGAACCAGCTTGTAGGAACGCTCGATGCTTCGGGTGCCGCTATCTATTTTTCTGAGAGCGGCGGTTTTAAACTTCGCGGTGTTTCCAAGGAGCTGTACGACAGCTACCTGCCTGAGTTTTTGCCGTATGGCGCTGGCATTCCGACGTATGTTCTTCGTGAGTCGCGTGCCTGTCGCTTGTCGATTCAACAGGACCTTGAGGGTGATAAGGCCGCCTCCGGTATGTTTATGGACTTGGACAATCGTTCTAAGCACCTGTTGCGCATGCAGGATATGCCTCCGTACCGCAGCGAGATCTGTCTTCCCGTTTTTTACGGTACGCAGATTCTTGGCGTGCTGGAAGTTGGTTGGAAACGCCCTCAAGCACCGCTCGCCTATGACGTTAATGTACTCGAGGTCATTTGCGATTACCTGTCTATCCAGCTGGTCGGCATGGCATCGAGCCTTCGCTCCCGTCGCACGGCCGAGCTTGGCCGCTCGCTCAATGTCTTGCGTGATGAGTTGTTTACCTTTCTAGACGATTCCGCCGCGGCTACCCAGGCGGTATCGTCCGAGATCTGCAATATGCTTAACTGCCATTTTTGCCCTGTTGAGTATGACGCCAGTCTGGATTCCTACGTCATAGATTTTGAAGGCGGCAGTCGCGTTGCTTTGCCGGACGATCCCGAGAAGCTTTTCTTTTCCACGACGGCGCCAGCGGCACGTCTGGGGGCTGGACCTGATGGCTTTGAGGCATCTGTTTTGGGAGGTACGAGTGCCGAGGACCTTAAACACGTCCGTATAACTCGCGTTGACGAATCGATGCCTATGGGAGGTTGGCTTAGGGCGCATGGTCTGCCTTGTCAAGGTCTCTACGTCGACTCCGGCATCGAGGCGGGGCGCCCGCGCTCTGAGGGTGATGGCAAGCACAGTAACGACGCGATTGTTCCTGCTTCTGTTGCGAAGAGCCCGACGACGCGCGCACTGCTGCTTCGTGATGGCAGCCAAGAGCCGATTGATGATCTTGAATATGACTACCTGGTGCACTTGGCGCATGACTTTGAACTGATCTACGAAGGCGAATCTCAAAAGCGCGAGGAGCGCCATATTGCTCAGACCCTTCAGATTGGCATGAGAAATTCCCTGGGGGATGTTCCGGGTATCGCAACCGATTCGGTGTACCTGTCGGCCACGAACTCGGCGTTGGTCGGCGGCGATTTCTATACGCTCATCCGTCTTCCCGACGACTGCGCCGTCATGATTCTGGGCGATGTGTCTGGCAAAGGCATTGAGGCTGCATCGATGTCTGCGCTCGTCAAGACGGCCCTGACGGCATATGCCTGGGAGGGCGCTGGACCGGCCCGCATGGCACGCTCCCTTAACAGCATGCTCATGGGCTTCTCGAGGGTCGAGACGTTCGTGACGGCCTTTATCGCCAAGATTGACCTTAAAGCCGGACGCGCAACGTATTGTTCGGCGGGCCATCCTCCGACCATGGTCATTAGGCCAGAGTCGATGCCGCTGGGTGGCGGCGAGGCCCGTGGAGGAGAGGTCGAGCTGCTTGGATGCCAATCGGGCGTAATCGGTGCCTTTGAGAGCATGGTGTACGAGACAGGCGTGTTTACGTTCGCTCCTGGCGACATGCTCTTCATGTATACGGACGGAACGATTGAGGCCCGCGACCGCACCGGAGCGTTCTTTGGCGAGCAGCGCCTTCGTGACCTTCTGCTCTCTGTCTCGGGTGAGGGCGTATCGGGAATCTGCGGCAAGGTCTTGGGCGAGCTTGACCGATTTACCGAATCGGCGCTGGACGATGACATTGCATTGGTGTCCCTTGAGTTTTTACGGGGCCGGTCCTAAACAGCGACGCTGGGCGCGTCGAATCCGCACGGTTGCGGAAACGCATGCATCGAACAAGCTCTTTTGGGGAACCATGGTCGTATGAATGAGTGGAATGACATAGCGGTTTTGACGCCACCAGGCGATATCGACATCGCCACGGTGCCTGCGCTGCGTCGGCGGTTGGATGCTTTGATTGGCCGCGGCGTGCGTCGTGTCGTCATCAACTGTCAGGCTGTTAGCTTTATCGATTCGACGGGCTTGGCATTCCTGCTTACGCGCGCTCGTGAGCTCATGAGGCGAGAAGGCCTGCTTTCGCTCGTCAATGCATCAGGTGAAGTTGTTCGCTTTTTGGAGATTGCTCGTCTTGTCGATATCCTTCATGTCGCGAGGCCGGCACGGGAGTCTATTCCCGCCATTCCGGTGGGGGAGCTGCCTCGCTGGAGTAAGAGCGTCGAGGTCCGTCAGGGTATCGAGAATCTTCCATACTACCGACATCGCATCGCCGAACTCCTTGAATCGCTCCCGTTGCGCCGTGACGAGCGCTACGATGTCGCATTGGCGTCGGGGGAGGCGCTGGGTAATGCCTATGACCATGCGGGCGGTATCGGGTGCGTCCTGACGGTTCAGGCCTATGGCGATCGCGTTGTGGTTGAGGTGCTTGATCGAGGTGCCGGCTATTCTATCGATGAAACGAGCGAACCGGTCGCATCCGAGGAACGCGGCCGTGGCATCAAGCTTATGCGTATGCTCGTCGATAACGTGGAGGTTGCTCGTCGTACGGACGGCGCCGGCACGCGCGTGCAGATGGTGAAGCTGTTTAGCGGAGCACTGGAATCGTGTGCCTAGCCAATCGCTTTAGCGCGTTTAGCTACTAAGAACATGCGGCAGACAAGTTTTTTGAAAAAAGTACTTGCGTCTTTTGGACAACTCGCGTAAATTAATAACCCGCAAGCGGACATGGCTCAGTTGGTAGAGCACAACCTTGCCAAGGTTGGGGTCGCGGGTTCGAGTCCCGTTGTCCGCTCCATTGCATTTCCGGACCGTTTAGGCGGTCCTTTTTCGGCGAAGTGGCCAAGTGGTAAGGCAGAGGCCTGCAAAGCCTTTACCCCCGGTTCGAATCCGGGCTTCGCCTCCAGGCAACATCCGGGCGCTCCGGCGCCCGTTTTGTTTTACATATGCGGACATGGCTCAGTTGGTAGAGCACAACCTTGCCAAGGTTGGGGTCGCGGGTTCGAGCCCCGTTGTCCGCTCCAAACGCAACAGCCCGGCTACTACGGTAGCCGGGCTTTTTTGTACCCATCGCCTGGGCTCGAACCCGAGAGGGAGCGAGCGTTTTGGGGCGTGGCTGTGGCGTTGTTTGCCGCGAATGTCCGCTTTGGGCGTATCATCGTGGGCATCTCGCAAAACCTCGTTGCAAGGGAGACTTATCCCATGGCTACAGAAAAGTCCTCTTCGCGCTCATGGATGTCCGATGCCGCGATCTATCAGATCTACCCGCGCTCGTTTAAGGATTCGACTGGTTCGGGTCTGGGCGATATCGCGGGCATTACCCAGAAGATGGACTATCTTGAGCGGCTGGGTATCGAGGCCATCTGGCTGAGCCCGTTTTACCCATCGCCTCTTGTCGATGGTGGCTATGATGTGGCGGACTACTGCGATGTCGATCCACGTCTCGGCTCGCTTGACGACTTCGATGATATGATCGCTGCGGCTCACGCGCGCGGCATCAAAGTCATCGTCGACATCGTGCCCAACCATTCATCCAGCCAGCACCCCTGGTTCAAAGCCGCTCTTGCCGCCGGCCCCGGATCGCCCGAGCGCGCCCGTTATATCTTCCGCGATGGTCGCGGCGAGCATGGCGAGCTGCCTCCCACCAATTGGAATGCCAACTTTGGCGGCCCCGCATGGACGCGTGTTGCGGACGGTCAGTGGTATCTGCACATGTTTACGCCCGAGCAGCCGGACTTTGACTGGTCATGCCCTGAGGTTCACGCGCTCTTTAGCGACGTCCTGGCGTTTTGGAGCGATCGAGGCGTCGACGGCTTTCGCATTGATGTGGCGCAGGGTCTCGCCAAGGATCTCGACCGCGATGACCTCGACCGGTGGCATCTCGCCGAGGGCGATGACATGGTTGACGACGGCACCCATCCGCTGTGGGACCGCAACGAGGTCCACGAGATCTATCGAGAGTGGCGCCGCGTGTTCGACCGCTATAATCCGCCACGCAGCGCCGTTGCCGAGGCGTGGGTGCTGCCCGAGCGCCAGTATCTCTACGCGCGTCCCAGCGAGCTTGGCCAGACATTCAACTTTGAGTTTGCCAAGGCCGCTTGGACCTATGATGACATGCACACTGCAATCGAGAAGGGCTTGAAGGCAGTCGTCGAATCCGATTCCGCCTCGACTTGGGTACTCTCCAACCACGACGTGCCGCGCGTGGCGACACGCTATGCCCTGCCGCAAATCAAGGCGACGCGCTACCACCAGATTGCGCTCGACTGGCTCTTACGTGACGGGTCGTCTTATGACGAGGACCGTGAACTCGGCGAGCGCCGCGCGCGAGCGGCCCTTTTGCTTGAACTGGCGCTTCCGGGCTCGGCATACGTGTATCAGGGTGAGGAGCTCGGCCTTTTTGAGGTGGCTGATATCCCGTGGGCTGCACTCGAAGACCCTACTGCGACCAATACGCACGGACCGAAGCGTGAGAAGGGGCGCGACGGCTGTCGTGTGCCCCTGCCGTGGGTGGCGGCGGACGATCCCGCGCATGGCGGATCGTTTGGGTTTTCGCCGGCAGACGCCGATGCGGCGCCCCATCTGCCGCAGCCTGCATGGTTTTCCGATTATGCTGCCGATAGGGAAGAAGTGGACCCGACATCGATGCTTGCGCTCTATCGTGACGCCCTCTGGCTGCGGCGCAAGCTGCGCGGGTGCGCCAACGATCTTGCGTGGCTCGATCTTGACGGGCGCACCGGTCTTGCGGATGGTGCCGAGGGCGCTGAGGGCGGCGTCATCGCCTATCGCCGCGATAGCGGCTGGACGTGTGTGACGAACTTCGGTGCAGCACCCGTGGAGCTGCCGGCGGGCAGGGTCCTGCTCACCTCATCACCGCTTGCAGACGGCAGGCTCACGCAGGACAGCTCTGCCTGGATCATGCTCGGTGAGATGTAGGGGCATCTCGCTGCGAGCCTGCGTTTGCCTGCGTCTTCCGTGGTGGCTGATGCCTTCATGAGGTTCGCGAGGGCGTCGCAAAAAACTTTTCAAAAAAGTTCTTGCATTTGGATGGATCATCCCGTATATTAAATCCTCGCAGGCGGACATGGCTCAGTTGGTAGAGCACAACCTTGCCAAGGTTGGGGTCGCGGGTTCGAGTCCCGTTGTCCGCTCCATTTGGGCGTTTAGCTCAGGGGGAGAGCGCTTCCCTGACACGGAAGAGGTCAGAAGTTCAAATCTTCTAACGCCCACCAAATGTTCGCAGCTCAGAGGCTATGTCCTCTGGGCTGTTTTGTTTTGCCACCAAGCACGCCGCCAAATAAGCCACCAAATATTGATCCAAGGTCTGTACGCGATGGTCTTCGCATCCCGTAGAGGTGCCGGCAGATTGCATACGTCCTGGCCGATCGTGACCGCAACATGTTGGTCAAGCACAATCTTTTGGATTCTTTTGGCGTGAGCGGCTTGGTTTTGGTAGGATTTGTCAGCGGCTTGACTAAGGGGGTTTTATAACTGCCATGCAGGTAGCCGTGTTGGTAACGTTTTACCGACTTGCCAAGAACCCCTCATTTTTAATGCGTCTGCAAAATGACTAATTGCTTTGACCTGCTGAAACACTATATGTTGTGTTTGACCTAAAAAAAGAATACAGGATATAGATGCGTCTTTGTCGTATGATAGATGGCGGACAGAGAACGAAGACCTTAACTGCCTCTTTTGAACGTGTCCTTGAGCCGCTTGATCGGCTCCAGGGAATGTCCGCATGGAGGCTTATGGTTTATCGAGAACACAGATTGCGCGACGGCGCCGCAAGACAGGGGCAAGCCCTGCCGGGTATCGTTTGGCTCTGAAGCGCGATGAGGCTACGATGCGAAAGAGGCAAGAGGATGAAGATCATCAAGCGCAGCGGCACCGAGGTTGTCTTTGACATCGATAAGATCGTCAATGCCATTCGCGCCGCAAACTTGGAGGTCGAGGAGAGCTCTCGTCTTACCGACCGCCAGGTGGTTTACGCGGCACAAAACGTCGCCGAGGCATGCGAGAACGCGGGCCACACCGTGTCGGTCGAGGAGATTCAGGATCTGGTCGAGGACGAGATTATGCGTCTCGACTGCTACGAGGTCGCTCGCCATTACATCATCTATCGCTATGTTCAGAGCCTGAAGCGCCAGAAGAACACGACCGACGACAAGATTCTGTCGCTGATTGAGTGCAACAACGAAGAGGTCAAGCAGGAGAACTCCAACAAGAACCCGACCGTCAATTCCGTTCAGCGTGACTACATGGCCGGCGAGATCTCCAAGGACCTGACTCAGCGTGTGTTGCTGCCCCAGGAGATTGTGGATGCCCACAATGAGGGTCTGATTCACTTCCATGATTCGGACTACTTTGCCCAGCACATGCATAACTGCGACCTGGTGAACCTGGAGGATATGCTCCAGAACGGTACTGTTATCTCGGGTACGCTGATTGAGAAGCCGCACAGCTTCTCGACCGCCTGCAACATCGCGACGCAGATCATCGCCCAGGTTGCTTCCTCCCAGTACGGTGGCCAGTCGATTTCGCTGACCCATCTTGCCCCGTTCGTCGAGGTGAGCCGTCAAAAGATTCGCGGCGAGGTCGCCCGCGAGCTCGAGGAGCTCGGCGTTTCCGCATCTCCCGAAAAGGTCCGCGAGGTTGTTGAGGACCGCCTGCGTGACGAGATCCGTCGCGGCGTTCAGACGATTCAGTATCAGGTCGTGACCCTTATGACCACCAACGGCCAGGCGCCGTTCGTGACGGTCTTTATGTATCTTAACGAGGCCCGTACGCCTCAGGAGAAGCACGACCTTGCCATGATCGTGGAGGAGACGCTTCGCCAGCGCTACGAGGGCGTTAAGAACGAGGCCGGCGTTTGGATTACCCCGGCATTCCCCAAGCTTATCTATGTACTCGAGGACGATAACGTTTACGAGGATTCCCCGTACTTCTACCTGACCCAGCTGGCTGCCAAGTGCACCGCCAAGCGCATGGTTCCCGACTACATCTCCGAGAAGAAGATGCGCGAGCTCAAGCTGTCGAAGGGCGAGACCGCGGGCAACGGCGACTGCTATACCTGCATGGGTTGTCGCAGCTTCCTGACGCCCGACCGCTCCGGTAACGGATTTAACAACGTGGCCAACGCGCTGAACTATGACCCAAACAAGCCCAAGTACTACGGTCGCTTTAACCAGGGCGTTGTGACCATCAACCTGCCCGATGTCGCCCTGAGCTCGCACCAGGACATGGACAAGTTCTGGAAGATCTTCGACGAGCGCCTTGAGCTGTGCCACCGCGCCTTGCTGTGCCGTCATGAGCGTCTGATGGGTACGCTTTCTGACGCCGCACCGATTCTTTGGCAGTACGGTGCCCTCGCCCGTCTGAAGAAGGGCGAGACGATCGACAAGCTGCTCGTGGGCGGTTACTCCACCATTAGTCTGGGTTATGCCGGCCTGTATGAGTGCGTTAAGTACATGACGGGCCACAGCCACACCGAGAAGGAGGGCACGCCCTTTGCCATGGCCGTCATGCAGCGCATGAACGACAAGTGCGCCGAGTGGAAGGCTGCGAGCGACATCGATTTCTCGCTGTACGGCACGCCGTTGGAGTCGACGACCTACAAGTTCGCCAAGTGCCTGCAGCGTCGTTTTGGCATCATTCCGGGCGTGACGGACAAGGGCTACATCACCAACAGCTACCACGTCCACGTGTCCGAGGAGATCGACGCATTCGACAAGCTCAAGTTCGAGGGTATGTTCCAGCAGCTTTCGCCGGGCGGTGCCATCTCCTACGTCGAGGTTCCCAACATGCAGGACAACCTCAAGGCTGTCATTCGCGTGATGCAGTACATCTACGACAACATCATGTACGCCGAGCTCAACACCAAGAGCGACTACTGCCAGGTGTGCGGCTACGACGGTGAGATCAAGATTGTCGAGGATGACGGCAAGCTGGTGTGGGAGTGCCCCAACTGTGGCAACCGCGATCAGGAGAAGATGAACGTCGCCCGTCGTACGTGCGGCTATATCGGTACCCAATTCTGGAACCAGGGCCGAACCGAGGAGATCCGCGACCGCGTGCTGCATCTCTAATAACCATCCCAGGCCGCCCCGTAGCGAGGCCCCGGGCCTTTACTCGCTATTTCGGACAGTCCTGGCTCACGACGGAGGCGCCACTGGCGCCTCCTGTTCGTGCGGAACTCATATCGAGCAAAGGCCCGGGGCCTCGCTACGGGGCAGCCAAGTTGATGTAGCTGAGATGCAGCATGCGGCCTGCTCACTCCTCGAAGTTCTTAGCGGAAATGAGTTGACTTGCAACAACGCTTTGCTTGCGATGGCGGTTGAGCTGCAACAAAGTTTTTATTGGACCTCGAACCCTATACTCGATGTTCGCTTCGTTCATTGAGTTACCCTTTGCATGAGGCCGGGACATATCGTCCCGCCCGCAGTTTCGCAGGCCGAAGGCCGAGAATGTTTGAGGACGGGATGATATGTCCCGGCCTCCCGGGAGAGTTACCTATGAACTACGCGAACATTAAGTATTTCGACATTGCTGATGGGGAAGGCGTTCGTACTTCTCTGTTTGTGAGTGGGTGCCGTCGTGGGTGCAAGAACTGCTTTAACTCTGTCGCGTGGGACTTTGCTGCGGGTGAGCCGTTCGACCGTGCCGTCGAGGACAAGATTATCGAGAGTCTCGACCATCCCTTTATTGATGGCCTGACGATTTTGGGCGGCGAGCCTATGGAGCCCGAGAATCAGGTGGGGCTTGTTGACTTTATCGAACGCGTGCGTGCGGCCTATCCCGCGGGGTCGGGCAAGACCATTTGGTGCTTTACCGGCGACGTGCTCGAGGAGCTTATGCCGGGTGGCCGTCATCATACCGAGGTGACGAACCGTATCCTGGCCTGCCTCGACATGTTGGTGGACGGCCCGTTCGTTCAGGATCTGTACGATATCTCATTGCGCTTTAGGGGCTCGAGTAACCAGCGTGTGATCGATATGAACGCCACGCGCGCCCGTGCTGTGCGCGAGGGCGTTGCGCTTTGCGACGCTGTGGAGCTTTGGCGGGACGATCCGGTCTATTCGACCCATACTATGTAGCTTGTGGCCGATGCCAAAGGGCGTGGTACCATAGCGCGAACGCAAAATCGGAAAAGTGAGGCCCAGATGGTCGATCAGGAAAAAGTCGAGGCCGCCATTAAGCTGTTGCTTGAGGGCATAGGCGAGGACCCAACTCGTGAGGGCCTGCTGGAGACCCCGGCGCGCGTTGCCCGTATGTATGGTGAGATCGCCGGCGGTATGGACCAGAGTGCCGAGGAGCACCTGTCCAAAACCTTTGCCGTCGCTTCGAACGATTTGGTTATCGAGCGCGACATCACGTTCTACTCGCTGTGCGAGCACCATCTGCTGCCGTTTTATGGCAAGGCCGCCATTGGCTATATCCCTAACGGTCGGGTGGCTGGGCTTTCCAAACTCGCCCGCACGGTTGAGGTTTATGCCCGCCGTCTGCAGCTGCAGGAGCAGCTGTGTGCGCAGGTTGCCGACGCTCTCATGGATTATCTCGCTCCCCAGGGAGCGATTGTGCTCATGGAAGCCGAGCATATGTGCATGACCATGCGCGGCGTGCAAAAGCCCGGCACCAAGACCGTGACGCTCGCTCGCCGCGGCGTCTTTGAGACTGATCCCGCGCTCGAGGAGCGGTTCTTTAGGATGCTGGGCCGTTAGCATGAGGGTCGTCAACGACTTTACATCGAAGACCGATGAGGGGACGTCGCGTCGCGGCTTTATGGCTTCGGGCTTGGCTCCCTTTGGTGCCATGCCTCGCATTGATTACATTTGCGCCAACGGGCTGTTCCGGCGGCACCTGGGTAACATTGCACAGTTGGAATCGGGGCGCATCTTCTGCCGCCACGGTATTGACCATCTTCTCGATGTCGCTCGCATTATGTGGATCAAGAATCTCGAGGAACAGCTCGAATTTGACCGTGAGGTCATCTACGCCACGGCACTTCTTCACGATATCGGCAAAGATGAACAGTATGAATCGGGTATATCCCATGATGTTGCAAGCGAACGCGTCGCTGATGCGATTCTCGGCGGCATGCCCGATGATGTGGCGTTTGAGCCGGCCGATGCCGCAGCCATTAAGACGGCCATTCTGGGCCATCGAAAGCTGCGTGTGAACAGCCAACCGCTTGAGCGTCTGCTCTATGCAGCCGACAAAGCGTCGCGCGCCTGCTTTGCATGCCCCGCGCGCAATGCTTGCAACTGGAGCGATGATAAAAAGAACCTGTCGATTCGCGTGTAGTTAGTTTGCGCGGTCGGGGTTCTAAACGAAGGAGACGATCGCGATGAGCAACAAGAAACTGCCCGAGAATGCAACCAAGACTGAAGGCGCCGAGCTCGCCCGCCGTGGAAGGGGCGAAATATCCACCGCAACGGCGGTGCCCCACGTGAGTTATGACGATCTGCGCCATGCTGACCGCATTACTATCGACGGTCTCGAGGTCTTTGCCAACCACGGCGTGTATCCCGAAGAGAACGCGCTGGGCCAGAAGTTCATCGTGTCCTTGGTACTCTATGCCGACCTGCGTGCAGCGGGGGAGCACGATAACCTGGACGCCTCGATTGACTATGGCTCGGTGTGCCACGATGTCGATGGCTATCTGCGCGAGCATACGTTTAAGCTCATCGAGGCTGCAGCTGAGGGTGTGGCCTCGATGCTGCTGCGTCGTTACCCCTTGCTGCTTGGCGTGCGCGTTAAGCTCGATAAGCCTTGGGCGCCCGTCGGTCTTCCCCTGGCAAGCTGCGGTGTCGAGATCGAGCGCGTGCGCTAACCGGTTCTAATATGTCTCTATGGGTGGCTGCTTGAGCCGCTGGGACAGTGCTCTATTGTTGGGGCAGTACGTGTCGAGCAGGGCGTGAAACCGCTGATTGTGGCTTGGCTCGAGCAAGTGGACGAGCTCGTGGGCGACAACCATGTCAAGGCACTCGACGGGGTAGGCGGCAAGTTCTCGTGCGATGCGAATGGCGCCGGTTTTGGGCGTGCATGATCCCCAGCGCGTTTTCATGCTGCGCACGGAAACGCGGGAAACGGCGACACCCATTGCGATTTCGTATGCGTGCACCATATCCCGCAGCGCCGATGTGACTTCGGACGTATAGAGCTGGTCAATATGGGCTTGGATCTCACTGGGCGTTAAGCCGTCGAGGGGCGCGTTCCACTTGGCCTGCGGACGTTCGTCTGGCTCGTCGGTACCCATAAAGCTTGCGAACGTGGCTTGTTTGGGCCGCGGTGCGGGTGACTTAAAGTTGTGATCGAGCGCATCTTGTACCGTGATGGGCTTGCCCCAAAGTGCAATGATGGACGAGGGGCTGAGCGGCTCTCGCGCCGTCGCCTGACGTTGCTCGCGCTGGGCAAGCCGGCTGATAATCCAGGCGCTGTTGCGCTTCACAAACGCTTCGATACGCTCGCGGCTGGCGCCGAGCGGTGCGCTGGCGTGGACCTCACCGCTCGATGTGACGCGCAGGTTGAAGTTTTTGACGCGCTTTTTGGTAACGACGACGGGGATGGGAGTCCCATCCGGTTGGGGTAGGAAAAGCGTAAATTGCTGCGTCAAAAGTGGTCCTTCAGATTGGGGACGGGCCGGCATGTCGACCGTTCGGCATGCCGGCCCGCTCAGGGGATGTGAAATTAATAACGCTCAAAGAAGGCAAGGGCATTATCGCTGCAGAGCTTCTGCATCACGGTCTTGCCAAAGTGCTTGGAGAGCATGTTCTGGAACTCGGGCATCTTGCTGGCATCGGAGAGGAAGGCGGGCACCGTGGCACCGTCCCAGTCGCCGCCGAGCGCGATGACGTCCTCGCCGCCCAGGTCGAGCCAGTGCTCGATATGTGCCGCCAGCTGGTCGAAGGTGACGTCTGCGGCTGTCTTGTCGGTTGCGTCGTTGGAAAGGAACTCGCTGCAGTAGTTGAGGCCGACGATGCCACCCATGTCGCGAATGGTGCGGAACTGGTCGTCGGTGAGGTTGCGCTTAACGCCGCAAACTGCACGAGAGTTGGAGTGGCTGGCGACGAAGGGACGTGTGGCGTGGGCGACAACCTCGTCAAAGCACTCATCGTTGAGGTGGGAGACGTCAAGCACCATGCCGGCGTGCTCCATCTGCGTAAGTGCCTCGATGCCGGCGGCGGTGAGGCCGGCGTGGGTATCGTGTCCGCTCGCGAGCGGTCCCTGCGCATTCCAGCTGAGCGATGACATGAGTACGCCCAAGCTCTTGAGCACCTCGATCAGCGCGGGGTCCTCGGCAAAGAACGTGGCGTTTTCGATGGTGTGGATGCAGGCGACCTTGCCGTCTTTGAGCGCGGGGCGAATGTCTGCCGCGCTGCGTACGTTGACCATGCGGTCGTGGTTGAGCATTGCCTGGCCGCTCATATGCGCCATGATCTGCGCCTGGAAGCGCGCGGCGTGGGCGGTGGGAATCTCATCGGGGACAAACGTGGCGAAGCACTGTGCCCATGGCGTGTTGCCGATCTTTGCGAGCGAGATGGCGCAGGCGTTGCCCTCGATGAGGTCGAAATCTTGCGGATGCGTTTCGTCGCCGGGGAAATAACCGTCGGTGCCGGCGGTAAAGCGCAGGTCGAGATCGAGCGTGGCCCAGCCGATGCGGTCGGCGGTGTCGCAGTGTAGGTCAAATACGGGATATGCCATGGTTCCTCCGGTTGCAGCGTTTCTTTGCAAACTGTCATTGAATTGTATGACTAGGGTATAGTTAGCGCCATATGTTCACGGCGGCCCGCGTTGTGCGCCGCCCTTATCACGGAGGTTACCATGTCCAACCAGGGCAAGAAGGTCAAGACTCATTATCGCGGCACGCTCGACGACGGCACGCAGTTCGATAGCTCCTACGATCGCGGCGAGCCGCTGGAGTTCACCTGCGGCGCCGGTCAGATGATCAAGGGCTTCGACGCCGCTGTTGTCGACATGCAGATGGGCGAGAAGAAGACCGTGCATATCCCGGCTGCCGATGCCTACGGCGAGCACAATCCCGAGATGGTTATTACCTTCCCGGCCGAGCAGGTTCCCAACATCGAGCAGATCGAGAAGGGCATGAAGCTCTTCCTGTCCACGCCGAGCGGCATGCCTGTCCCCGCCGTCGTCATCGACGTAACGCCCGAGGCTGTGACGCTCGATGCCAACCACGAGCTTGCCGGCAAGGACCTCAACTTTGATATCGAGCTCGTCGAGGTCGAGGGTTAGAGCATGCCTGAGCGCTTGGTTTCGACGACATGCTTGGGAAATCTCAACGATCCGTCCTATGAACTTCTGCTTCGCCGGAAGCTGGGCGGCGTCTTTGAAGTTGACGAGCTACTGCTCGATTGGGACCAGGCTGATGTATGCGCGTTTGTGGGCGTGACGGAGCTGGGGCGCACGGTCGATGTTCGGCTGGATACTGCCGACGGCGGTCGTTTTGTCGACGGCGACGTGCTCGCCGTCGACCGTTCGGGCGTGGTGCCCGTGGCGGTTGTCGTGCGCCTGCGCAGCGCCGAGGTTTATTTGGTCGAAGTTGACCGCATGGACCCGATTGCGCTCGCGCATGCGTGCTGGGAGATCGGCAATATGCATGCGCCGCTTTTTCGAGGCGATTCGGACGAGTATACCGTGCGCATGTATACGCCGGTGCAGCCTGTTTTGGGCCGCATGCTCCGGGGCGTCGAGGGCGTTCGGCTCTCGACGGTTACCCGTGAACTCGATTCGGACCGGCGCTTTGCGTCGAGTGCGGCGGATGCCGTTGTGAGTATGGCACCAGACTTTACGATCGTAAAGAAGGCGCGCGGTTAACGTGCGTATAAGTAAGGCGGACTTTGAGAGACAACTATTCAAAGTCCGCCTTTCTGTTGATGAGATGCTGTGGGGGAGCATATGGGTCTTGAAGGAATCAAGCTGATTGCATGCGATTTGGACGGCACGTTGCTGCATCCGGGGGAGCGCGAGCCGCGTTCCGAGGCCTTTGAGCTCATCGATGAGCTGCATCGTCGCGGTATCGTGTTTATGCCGGCGAGCGGCCGTCAATATGCGAGCTTGCGCTACCTGTTTGCCCCGGTGGCCGATGAGCTCGCCTATGTATGCGAAAACGGAGCCCTGGTGATGAGCGAGGGACGTGCCGTTGTCAAGCGTTCCATGGAGCGTAGCCTTGCTATGGATATCGCGAATGCCGTGGTTGCGTATCCCCATGCCGACGTGACCCTTTCGTGTGAGGGACACCTCTACACCATGAGCGGCAACGATGCGTTCGTCGATCATTTGCGCTATGAGGTCCACTGCGATGTGGCGGTGGTCGCCCGCCCCGAGGACATCGACGAGGACGTCATTAAGATTGCCTTCCAGACGCCCGAGGTGGATCAGCCGGCGGCCCTGGAGTATTTTGAGCGCCTCTTTAGCGACCGTGTTGACGTGATGACGTCGGGAACCGAATGGACGGACTTTATCGGTTTCGGTTCGGGCAAGGGCTCCGCGCTTGCCGATTACGGTCGTGCCCTGGGTATTTCGCCCGATGAGATGATGGCGTTTGGCGACAATGAGAACGATCGCGACATGCTCAACGTCGTGGGCCATCCCTATCTGATGGAGAGCTGCAACCCCTCTATGCGTGGCATTAACGACCGCGTCCGCTACGTGCGCACGGTCGAAGAAGAGCTGCGTCGTCTACTTGCTGAGTAGACATTTGGGACATGTCTAGGAATCTACTTTTTGCTGCAAAGTGCGGAAAGGTGGATTTTAAGGCATGTTCCAAACATCTACCGGCAGTCGGGGCAGAGACCCTCGAAGATGGTGTAGTGCGACGTGACGTGCCAGCCGATTTGCTCGGACGCTTTGGCGTCGAGCTGGGCATCGAAGGGGAGCGGTACGTCGATGACGCGGCTGCATGAGGTGCAGATGATATGTGCGTGCGGCTCGATCGTGCGATCGAAGCGGCTGCCGCCCGGCGTCTTGATGGAGAGGATCTCGCCGGCGTCGGCCAAGAGATTGAGGTTGCGGTAGACCGTACCGCGGCTGATTTTGTCATCCTGCGCGCGCGCGACGTTGTAGATTTCGTCGGCGGTGGGATGGTTGTAGCTTTGGCGCACGGCGTCAAGAACCAGCTTTCGCTGCTTGGTATTCCTTCTTTGCACCGCCATGCGCCTCGCCTCTTTTCTATCAACGGTCGTAGGTAAATGATACCGTATTTAGCACACAATACTAATAATGAGGACTGAAACCGTCTTCATTGGCAAGTGGGGCTCGGGCCTGGGCATCTACAAGGCGAAAACGCGTTCCCATGCGCTCGTAGGAGGCATGAAGTGCCTCGAGATGAGATAGGATGTCTGCCGGAGCTCCCTGTATCTCCATCTCGACTGAGCCGTCTTCCATGTTACGCACCCAGCCGGTGAGTGCGCGTGCCTGCGCGAGGTTGGTGTTGGTAAAGCGAAAACCAACGCCTTGGACTTGCCCCGCCCAGCGCAGGAAATAACGCAGGGGAGTGTCTTGAGTGGCCTCGTCGCTTGCAAGCACGGTAAGCCTGCGGCGCAGCTCGAGCTCGACGTTTGACGGTTTTTGAGGCTCTCGACTGCCGCCGGTGACGCTGGAGAAGAACGTATCGAAGAGGCCCATCGCTATGCCTGCTTGCCTGCGTCGGCCGGGAAGGTTATGCCGGCCTGCTGACGCACGGCATCCATGATGCGTAGTGAGACGAGCGTGACATCGCGGTAGTGGCCAAGCTCGTGGCGTCCCGCCGGGGTCTCCCAAATCTCTTCCTTGACGTTATCGATGCCGCCGATGGCGGTGATAAAGTCTGTGAGTTCGTATTCCATGGTGTTGCTCGATTTGGGCAGGTCGAGCACGCGGCCGTTGTCGCCCTGTTCGCGCGGCGCCTCGGTCGCCGAGCCGCGTACGACGTCGCCGCGATAGTCGATGCGGACGTTGCGGGGCGTTGACAGATGGTCAATCTGGATAGTGCCACGCTCGCCTTCGATCTGCGAGGGCAGTAGGTCATTCGTAATTTTGGAGTGCGCGAGCTCGACGGAGATGCGGCCTCCGCCATAGCTGGCGAGGATGGAACCGCAGCCGTCGATGGGGCCGTGCGTGAGCTGTCGCGTGGTGGGGTCGAGCAGAGTAGTCATGCTCGTAAGGCCGGAGGGCATGCCGAAAATCTCGACCATGGGCTCGACGGCGTAGACGCCAATGTCCATGAGGGAACCCGATGCCATATTGCAGTCGAAGATATTGGTGGCGCGTCCCGCGAGAATCTCGTTGTAGCGCGAGGAATACTTGCCAAAGCGCAATGAGGCGCGGCGGATGGGGGCGATCTCGCCCAGGGCGTCCTCGATGGCGTGGAAGGCGGGATCGTGGAGGGGACGCATGGCTTCGAGGGCCACGACACCTGCTGCCTCGGCAGCGCGGAAGACTTCCAGCGCCTGCGCTTCGGTGGCGCAGAAGGGTTTCTCGACGATGACGTGCTTGCCACCGGCGATGCAGGCAAGGGCCTGCTCGTAGTGAAGTGCGTTAGGGCTGCCGATATAGACGGCGTCGACGTCGGCGGCTACCGCAAGCTCATCGAGTGACGTAAAGTTTCGCTCACCACCGCGCTCGGCGGTAAAGGCAGTACCGCGATTGGCGTCGCGTGAAAGCGTGCCCACAAACGCGGCTTGGTCGTTGGCGTTGACGACCTGGATAAAGTCGTCGGTAATCATGGATGTGCCGATGGTTGCGATACGCAACATGTGTCCCCCTTGCGTTGTTTGGCTTACAGGACGAGTGTAGCGCGGGAGGACACAAAAGCGTGCGAAAACGCCGTTACAGGTCGCTCTCGTTAAAGCCGGCGTCGATATCGAGGTTGCTGCCGTCGGCCGCCGTGGTGGCAAGCTCGTCGCAGCGCTCATTGAGCTCATGGCCGGCGTGGCCCTTAACCCAGATGAACTCCACTTTGTGTTTGCTCTTTGCGGTGAGCAGGCGCTCCCACAGATCGCGGTTCTTGACAGGCTGCTTGTTGGCGGTCCTCCAGCCTCGTTTTTTCCAGCCGTCAATCCAGTGTTTGTTGAAGGCGTTAACGACGTACTGCGAATCGGAATGGACCTCGACCTCGCAGGGGCGGTTAAGTGCCTCGAGCGCCACGATGACCGCCATGAGCTCCATGCGGTTGTTGGTGGTCTTGGCGTAACCGCGCGAAAGCTCGGAGGTGAAGGTCTTGCCGGCGGGGTTGGTGTATTTGAGCACGGCGCCGTAGCCGCCGCGTCCCGGATTTGATCGGGCCGAGCCGTCGGTATAGATGATGACCTTCACGGGCTTCCTTTCGTTGGGTACGTTTCGTGTGAGTGACCATTGTAGCGCCATGCCCGCCGGGGGCTAGCAATCTACGATTTCTATCCCGTCTTCCGACAGTTAGTTGGCATGGATGATGCGGTTGAGCTCGTCGAGGTATTGCTGCAAGAGGGGAGAGGGCTTGCACTCGTCGTGCATGATATAGCCTACGTGCATCGTTGGGGCGTCTGCTAACGGGATCGATGCCATACCCCATTGCATTTCATTGGAGAGGACACCGGTCGACAGGGTGTAACCGTTCGACGTGATAAGTAAGTTAGTAAGTGTTCCGCGGTCCGAGATTCGTATGTTGCGGTCGCAAGGGATATAGCTAAAAGGTTCCTCGGCGTAATAGAAGGAGTTTGAGGTTCCCTGCTCAAAGCTGTAGCGCGTATAGGGTGTGAGGTCGGCAAGGGACAGCTGCGGGCGGCGGGCAAGCGGGTGGCGCTCGCTAACGAAGACGTGGACCGTCGCGTCGAATAGGGGATGGAAGCTCGCGCGCGCATCGGCAAAAGCCTTCTGCAGAACACGGGCGTTAAAGTCGTCCAGATACAGGATGCCGATGTCGCTGCGAAACGCGCGGACGTCATCGATGATCTGCGATGTGGTAGTCTCGCGCATGATGAACTCGAACTTGCTGTCGCGGCAGCGCTCGACCACGTTGACAAAGGCCTCGACCGAAAAGGGGCTCTTCGGGGGTTTGTGTGGGTTAGCCGCCCGGTAAAATTGCCCGCCTAGCAGCGGCGGCGCGCCTCGCGTATCGTTGTTTTCCGACCAAAGAAAAAATGAACGCGCGAAGGAACGCCG
>UQPF01000015.1 GCA_900542905.1 uncultured Collinsella sp. | reverse complement strand
TCGGGCACTTGGAACGGGGGAAACGGCGGTCGACGAAACTGGAGAGGAGGTATTACGAGCTCCTGTGCGAATTGGAGAGAGCGCTCCCGCAAACTGCCTCTTGACAACTTATAGGAGCGTCGGTTTTTATTCCGCGAAATTTGGCATGGTTGAGGGCGATCGGTTAAACGTAGTAGATAGGCCGCTTTCGTGGCGAACGAATCAAGCTGAGGTGCAAAAAGGCCCCCATCTCAGAAAAATCGTCAGCGAAGTAGCAAAAAGCCCCGCGGGCAGGAGGCTGCTCGCGGGGCAAAGAAGAGGGGCTTATTTGTGGCGGACCGAGGGGCTCGGCATGGGGTTTCTGTCGCGGCCGCTCTTAAGGCGTTACAGCTCGACGAGCTGGCCGGTCTCGGCGGCCTCCTTGACGGCGTTGAGAAGCGTGAGCGTCTTGACGTTGTCGGCCGGCGTCACGACGGGCTCGACCTCGCGGCGGACGACCTTCACAAAGTGCTTGAGCTGCATCTTGTGGGGAAGCGCCGGGTCGACGGCCGGAATCTCCATCTGCAGCGGCTTGTGCCAGTTAGAGGCGCCGTCGTAGGAGAACTGGTGCAGGCGGGGCAGCGACAGGGCGCCCAAGGTTCCGCCGATAAAGTAGGCGTCAGCGTCGAAGGGGCGGTACTGCGGATCCTCGCGAGCGGTTGCCTCCCAGTTCCAGGGGCTGGCGGTGGCGTCGGAGATGGTCATGCTCGCGAGCGCGCCATCGGCAAAGCGGACGTTGACCACGGCGGAGTCCTCGGTCTCAAAACCGCGGGCGGCGCTGGACTGCATGCCCTGGACGGCAACGGGCTCGCCCAACAGGTAGCGGAGCAGGTCGACGTCGTGCACCAGGTTGACCAGGATCGGGCCAGCACCCTTCTTGCGGCGCCACTCGACATCGAAGTACTCGTCGTTCTTATAGATCATGTAGTGGAAGCTCGACACGGTGAGCTTGCCCAGCTCGCCGGACTCGATGATCTCCTTGGCCTTGTTGACGAAGGGGTTGTGGCGACGGTGCTGACCCACGAGCACGGGCACACCGGCGGTCTCGGCCTCGGCGGCGAAGGCCTGGGCATCCTCAAGATCGTTGGAGATCGGCTTTTCGACCAGCGGCACGATGTTGCGCTTGATGGCCTCGCGAGCAACGCCCAGGTGCAGGTCGTTGGGGGTGGCGATGATGACGGCCTCGGGCTTGACCTCGTCCATCATCTGGGCGGGATCGGTAAAGAACGGCACGCCGGCGGCCTCGGCCGTGGCGCGGGCGCCCTCAAAGGCGTCGGCGATGGCGACGAGCTCGGCCTCGGGCTCCTCGGTGACAAAGCGGATGTGGTTGCGGCCCATGGCGCCGGCGCCGATGACGGCAATGCGGACGGGGTTGAGCTCAGACATTTCGACTCCTTAATACTGGTGACCGGTGGGATGCGACAAAGGGGCTGTCCCTTTGTCGCATCGGTAAAACTAGGCGGACTTCTTCTTGCTGTCGGAGACCATCATGTAGACGGTGAGCACGACGGCGATGGCGGCGATCACAATGGCGCCGTAGAAGGACTGCTGGTAGGCGGCGCTGCCGGCCTCGGCGTGATACAGCACGGCGGTGATGGGCTGGCTGATCCAGGTGGAAGCGGCATAACCCAAAAACATGATGCCGTAGTTGACGCCGATGTTGCTGGTGCCAAAGGCGCCACCGGTGAGCGGCGGGTAGATGACGAGCAGAGCGCCAAAGCTAAAGCCGAGCAGGGCGAGCGCCACAAAGAACATGCTCTGCGTAAAGCTCATCGACATGATGACGAGTGCGACGATGGTGACGACAAGGCTGATGAGCAGCGACTTATAGGCGCCGAGCTTGTCGATGATCTGGCCAAAGGACAGACGGCCGACCAGGTTGGCGCAGGTGTTGACGGAGACGACCACGCCGCCGAGGGCGACGGCCGCGGCGCTCGTGGGGTCGGCGAAGAGCTGGACGGCGGCGATGGAGGCAACCTTGCCCACGAGCAGGGTGCCCGCGGTGGCGGCAAAGGCGAAGGTGACGATGAGGACCCAGAAGCGCGGGGTCTTGACCATCTCGCCCGGGGTGAGGTCGCCGAAGGTGCCGGCATGTGCGCCACCCTTGGGGGCCTCGAAGCCCTCGGGCAGCCAGCCGGCCTCGGGGGCCTTCAGGAACAGGGCGGAGGCGGCGATTGTCACAAAGAAAATGACGCCGAGCGCCTTAAGGGCGCCAAAGATGCCCAGGCTCGGGATGAGCAGCGAGGCGAGCACCGGGGACAGCACGGCGGGGCCGGCGGTCGAAGCGGCCAGGGTGATGCCGGAGGCGAGACCCTTCTTGTCGATGAACCACTTTTGGCCGGTGGTGAGCGCCGGGTTGTAGCCCAGGCCGTTGCCGATGGCGGCGACGAGCGAGAACCACAGGTAGAACTGCCACGGCTCGGTAACGGTGCCGGACATGAACCAGCCCAGGCCGTAGCACACGGCGGCGGCGATCACGACGTTGCGCGGGCCGATCTTATCGGAGATGCGGCCGGCGAAGATGCCCGTTACGGCCATGATGGTCTGAAAGACCGGGAAAGCCCAGGTAAGAGCGCTGGACCACTCGGGGTAGACGGCGAGCAGGTTCTTGCTCACGACGGAATACAGCGCGATGGAGCTGATGAAGAACATGGTGACGCACGCGGCGGAAAGCACGACGGCGCGACCCTTGTTGGAGTTGGTGGAAGCCATTGGACTCTTTCTAATCGATGCGGGGGAGGGGCAGGCGTCACCGCGAGCCTCCCTGTCAGGCTGGTTTACTGGTCAGTGGGCTTTGCGACGCCAGACTCGTCGGACCAAAGCTCGACACCCTTGTTCTTGAGGTAGTTGTCGGCAAAGGCTCGACGGCCGCCGGGCTTGGCGGTGAGGTCGCCCATCATATTGGAGAAGCCGCCATCGACCTTGATGGCGTCGCCGGTGGTAAAGTCCGAGCGCTTGGACGCCAGGAACATGACGGCGTTGGCGATATCACTGACCTCGCCGATGCGGCGCGTGGCGATGAGGCGGCTGCGGCTCTTCTCGACCTCGGGGTCGGCGTAAAAGCTCGCCGACATCGGGGTCTTAACAAAGCAGGGCTCGACGCAGTTGGAGCGCACGCCGTAGGGGCCCCACTCGGCGGCGAGCATCTTGGACATCATGTTGACGCCGGCCTTGGTGGAGCTGTACACGCCCGAGAACGTCTCGGGGGAGTGGCTGGCAACGGTCGAGATGTGCACCAGGCGACCCTGGCCAGCCTTGATCATTTCGCGACCAAAGCGCTGCGAGGTGATGAAGTAGCCGGTGAGGTTGACGTTGATGACCTCGTTCCAGTCGGAGAGCGGCAGGTCCTCCATGGCTGCGAAGCGCAGGATGCCGGCGGTGTTGACGAGGACGTCGACACGGCCGAAGTTGGCGATGGTGGCGTCGACGGCAGCCTGAACCTCGGCCTCGTCGGTGGCGTTCATCTTGTAACCCTCGGCGTGGATGCCAAACTCGGCAGCAAGGTCGGCGGCAGCGGCCTTGACCTTCTCCTCGTCCAGGTCGAGCAGGACGACGTTGGCGCCGTTGCGGGCGAACTCGCGGCAAATCTCGACGCCCATACCGCCGAGCGCGCCGGTCACGGCGCAGACATCGCCCTCGAGCTTAAGCCAATTGCTCATAGGAACTTCCCTTCTTGTGCCTCCCGGTGGGCCGTTCCCATTAATCGACCCACGTGGTTTTCGCAGGTTATCGTATGCTTTGCATTTGCGCAGGTGAATTGCATATTTGTTAGAATGGCGTTAACCGTAGGTTTACACTGTGCGATGCAGTTTATGTTCAATTGAGCGCGTGACCTGCGAAAACAACCCCCTGTGGCGCTATGTGGCCACGGGCGCGAAAACGGGAGATTGACGTGTACGATCGACGACTTGAGGCCATATCGGCCGCCGCGGAGCTGGGAAGCTTCTCGCGTGCGGCGGCAAAATTGCGCGTGTCGACTCCGGCGCTCGTCAAGCAGGTGTCGGGTTTCGAGGCCGAGTTCGGCATCACGCTGTTCGAACGCTCGCACTCGGGTGTCAAGGTGACGCCGGCCGGCGCGCTGCTGGTGGACGACGCGCGCTCGATCATGCGCCAGTCCGAGGATGCGTTGCGCCGTGCTCGACGCGCCGCGGGCGATGGCGGTGCTGTGCGCCTGGGCGTGTCGATGATGTGCCCGGGGCGCCAAACGCTGTCGATGTGGTCGGGCATCCACGATCTGGAACCGTCGTTGCGATTTGAAATCGTGCCGGTGAGCGACCTCTATGACGAGCGCGAATCCGTCATGCGCAGCTTGGGCCGCGAGGTCGATGTGGTGCAGTCGAGTTTTTCTACCCCACGCTGGGGTGATGCCTGCCAAAAGCTCCGCATTGTCAACGTGCCGTTTTATATCGACCTGCCGCGCACAAGCCCGCTGGCGCGCAAGAATCGCATTACGGTTGCCGACCTGGAGGGCATGCGTCTGCGCGTGCTCCGCCACGGCAACGACGCAATGGACAGCCTGCGCATCGACCTTCTGGCCGACGGCGGCGTTGACGTGATCGACGTGGACAGCTTTGACTTTGCGCTCTTTAACGAGGCAGAGGAAAAGGGCGACGCGGTGCTCACCTGCGGCGCATGGTCGGGGGTACACCCGGCCTTTGTGGGCGTGCCGTTCCTATGCGGTCGCGAGGTGCCGGTCTTTTTGCACTATCCGCTCGAGCCCACCCTCCAAGTCCAAAAATTCGTCAACGCCATGGCACAACTTCTCAAATAGCTCATTTGGGACGGGGCTTTTTGACTCCTTACAAAATGAGGCCCTGGCCAAACGGCCAGGGCCTCACCACTTCTTTTCAGGCTGCGAGAAAAGACTGTGTGCGTAGGACCTCCCCGAGGGAGACGGGGTGTTTGCTCCGCGCGCAGTTTCGCAGCGAAGCGAGAATGTTTGAGCACGGAGTAAACACCCCGTCTCCCTCGGGGAGGTCCGTTGGGAGCGTAGGGGCTGTTTTGAGCTACTCCAGCTCAAACGCTCCGGTATAGAGCTGGTAGTAATACCCGCGCTTGGCGATAAGCTCGTCGTGGTTGCCGCGCTCGATGATGCGGCCGTGGTCCAGACAGATGATTGCGTCGGAGTTACGCACGGTGGACAGGCGGTGCGCGATGACAAACGTCGTGCGGCCCTCCATGAGCTTATCCATGCCCGCCTGCACGATGGCCTCGGTGCGGGTATCGATGGAGCTCGTGGCCTCATCCAGAATCATTGCCGGCGGATCGGCGACGGCGGCGCGTGCGATCGAGATCAGCTGGCGCTGGCCCTGCGACAGCTGGGCGCCGTTGCCGGTGAGCATGGTGTCGTAGCTGTCGGGCAGGCGGGTGATAAAGTCATCCGCGCCCGCGAGCTTGGCCGCCGCGATGCACTCCTCGTCGGTAGCGTCCAGGTTGCCGTAGCGGATGTTATCCATCACGGTGCCGGTGAACAGGTTCACGTCCTGCAGCACCACGCCCAGCGAGCGGCGCAGGTCTGCCTTGCGGATCTTGTTGACGTTGATGCCGTCGTAGCGAATCTTGCCGTCGGCGATGTCATAGAAACGGTTGATGAGGTTGGTGATGGTCGTCTTACCGGCACCGGTGGCACCGACAAACGCGACTTTCTGACCCGGCTTGGCGTACACGGACACGCCGTGCAGCACCTCGTGGTCGGGCGTGTAGCCAAAGTCCACGTTGTCCATGACCAGATCGCCACGCAGCGGCACGTACTCAATTTCGCCGGTCGCGCGGTGCGGATGCTTCCACGCCCACATGCCGGTGTGGTGGTCGGCCTCCTCGAGCTGCCAAGTGTCGGGGTTGACCTGCGCGTTGACAAGCGTCACGTAGCCCTCGTCGGCCTCGGGCTCCTCGTCGAGCAGCTCAAAGATGCGCTCGGCGCCGGCAAGGCCCATGACCACGGCGTTGATCTGCTGCGAGATCTGGCCGATCTGGCCGCAGAACTGCTTGGTCATGTTGAGGAACGGTACCACGACGGCGATGGAAAGCGCCATGCCCGAGATGCTCAGGTTAGGCACGCCCAGCGCCAGGAAGATGCCGCCGGCCAACGCGACCAGCACGTAGAGCAGGTTGCCCAGGTTCATAAGGACGGGCATGAGGATGTTGGCGTACATGTTGGCCTTCTGCGAGACCTCGAAGAGCTTCTCGTTGCGCTCATCGAAATCGGCCTCGGCGGCGGACTCGTGGCAAAACGCCTTGACGACCTTCTGACCGTTCATGACCTCCTCGATATGACCTTCGACCACGCCGAGCTCGGTCTGCTGTGCAATGAAGAAGCGCGCGGAGTTGGATCCGAGGAGCTTGGTCATAAAGGTCATAAAGGCGACGCCGGCAATGATGACCAGGCACATCCAAACGCTGTAGTACAGCATGATGAAGAACACCGTGACGATGACGATGATCGTCATAAGCAGGTTGGGCAGCGACTGGCTGATCATTTGGCGCAGCGTGTCGATATCGTTGGTGTAGTGGCTCATGATGTCGCCGCGCTGATGCGTGTCGAAGTAGCGGATCGGCAGGTCCTGCATGCGGTTGAACATCTTTTCGCGCAGCTTCTCGAGCGAGCCCTGCGTGATGACGGCCATGGCGCGGTTCCAGAAGAGCGAAGACGCGACGCCCACGGCGTAGATGCAGCCGAGGGTAGTCACAAGCTTCAGAATTTTGGGCTGCGCGGCCGTCCAGTCGCCCGACTGCCATGATTCGCTGATGACCTGCAGCGCGCTCTGGAGAAACGTCGCGCCGATGGAGTTGATGACGGCGCAGAGCACCACGCCGGCGACGACGAGGGGCAAAAGCACCGGGTAGAAGCCAAAGAGCATTCTGATGAGGCGCGTCATGGTGCCGCCCTTGCGGTTGCGTACGCGCTCGGCGGTAGTGGCCTTACTCATGTGCCTCGCCTCCTTCCTGGGTCTGGGCTTGCGATGCAGATGCCTCGGTGCCGGCTGCAGCGGTCTCGCCCGCGTCCTCGCCCTCGGCGCTCATCTTGTTCTGCGAGGTAAAGGTCTCGCGGTAGATCTCGCTCGTCTTGAGCAGCTCGTCGTGGTTGCCGATGTCCTTGATGCGGCCGCCCTCCATGACGATGATGCGATCGGCATCCTGCACGGAGCTAATGCGCTGGGCGATGATGAGCTTGGTCGTGTTGGGCAGATAACTCGCCAGGCCCTCGCGGATCTTGGCGTCGGTCTTGGTGTCGACGGCGCTCGTGGAGTCATCCAGGATCAAGATCTTGGGGCGACGCAGCAGGGCACGCGCAATGCACAGGCGCTGCTTCTGGCCGCCGGAAACGTTGGAGCCGCCCTGCTCAATCCAGGTGTCGTAGCCCTTGGGGAAGCCGTCGACAAACTCGTCGGCGCAGGCCAGATGTGCTGCCTCGCGGACTTCCTCGTCGGTGGCGTTCGGGTCGCCCCAGCGCAGGTTTTCGGCGATGGTGCCGCTAAACAGCACGTTTTTCTGCAGCACCATGGCTACCTGGTGGCGCAGCGCGTCCAGATCGTAGTTGCGTACGTCCACGCCGCCCACGCGCACGGTGCCCTCGGTGACATCGTACAGGCGGGCGATCAGGTTCACGAGCGTCGACTTGGCCGAGCCGGTGCCGCCGATAATACCGATGGTCTCGCCGCTCTTAATGTGCAGGTCGATATCGTCGAGCGCCTGGCGTTTGGCATGCTCGGAGTACTTAAAGCTCACGTGGTCAAAGTCGATGGAGCCGTCGGCAACCTCGGGCACGGGCTCGGTCGGGTTGGCGATCGTGGGCTCGGCGGCAAGCACCTCGGTAATGCGGTGCGCCGATTCATCGGCCATGGTCACCATGACAAAGATCATCGACAGCTGCATCAGACTCATCAGAATCTGGAAGCCATAGGTAAAGATGGAGGAGAGCTGGCCCACGTCGAACAAGGTGCCCTGGCTCGTGATGATGAGCTCGGAGCCCAGGTAGATGATGACGACGAACGCGCCGTTGACGCAGATGTTCATCATGGGGTTATTGAAGGCGAGCAGCTTTTCGGCGCGGGTGAAGTCCATCTGGACGTCGCGCGCGGCGGTGGCGAACTTCTCTTTCTCGTAGTCCTGGCGCACATAGCTCTTGACCACGCGCATGCCGGTGACGTTTTCCTCGACGGACTCGTTGAGCGCGTCGTACTTGCGGAACACGCGGGCAAAGATCGGGCGCACCTTATAGATGATAAAGAACAGGCCAAAGCCCAGCAGCGGAATGATGACCAGGTAGACCATGGCGACGCTGCCGCCCATGGCGTAGGCCATGGCAAAGGCAAAGACCAATACCAGCGGCGCGCGCACGGCGATGCGGATGAGCATCATAAAGGCCTGCTGCACGTTGTTGATGTCGGTGGTGAGGCGGGTGACGAGCGAGGAGCTCGAGAACTCATCGATGTTGGCAAAGCTGAACGTCTGGATCTTGTAGAACAGGTCGTGACGCAGGTTCTTGGCGAAGCCGCAGCTCGCATGACTGCAGGTGACGCCGGCAGCGGCACCAAAAGCGAGCGACGTCAGTGCGATGAGCACCAAAAAGCCTGCGGTGGGAAGCATCTGGGCGACGGTGGCACCGTCTTTGATGGCGTCGATCATGTCGGCGGTGATAAACGGGATCATCATTTCGCAGAGCACCTCGCCAAGCACCAGTAGCGGCGTGGCGATCGTGACCTTCTTGTAATCGCGGATGCTTCCCATGAGGGTTTTAATCATCCAGTTCCTCCCAGGTTACGCGGATTTTTTCGAGCATCTCGGCGAGCTGTTCGCGCTCGTCGTGCGTAAGGGCGCTAAAAGCCTGTTCCCTAAAGCGAATGCGGGCGGCCTGCTCAATGCGGGCCTTTTCCCATCCAGCTTCGGTCAGGCGAATGGTGAGCTGCCGACGATCCTTGGGATTGCGGCTGCGTTCGATGATGCCGCCCATTTCGAGCTTGGACAGAATCTCGGAAAGGGACCCCGGCTTGAGGTCGAAGTGCATGCCGAGTTCCTGTTGGGACAGCTCGCCGGTCGGCTGCTTGGCGAGCAGGCAGACGATGGGCGCCTTGCCAGACACGCCTCCGCCATGAAAATGCATGTAATGGCCGCAAAACCCAAGCCCATTGAGGATTCGCTTGGCAAGCTTGTCTTCTGAGCTAACCGCTTCGGGTGCATCCGCCGGCTGTGACGGGTCGCCGCCGGGCTCGTGCGAACAAAGGTTAAGAGGTTCATCGCACATGAATTAGTGTTGCTCCTTTCTTTAGTTAGGTAGTGGAATTGTTTTGTGCCTAACCAATCTAGGAGCATGAGAAATGAATGTCAAGGTACCAAACTTATTAAGTTACGGCGTTTTGCCAAACGCCGTAACCGCTCGACGCTGCAAACGTTCCTAAGCGGCAATCTGGCGTTCAATCGTCGGGCATGGCCACAAGGCCTATGCCCTCCTCTTTCACGCCACCTTGCTCGCTTAGGAACGTTTTCGCTGTCCGTCCTCAACCTGTGATTCCGCCACGGTCCGTTTCGGTGCATGCAATCCCTTGGGGACGGAGGAAAAGGGATCATTTTCCGTAACCTTTCCGCAACAATTTGCCCTTCGCACTGCTCGACTCCGCTCGCAACGTCCCCTGCGCTACACTTAGTTGCACTGTGGCGCCGTTGCGCCGCGCCCGATCCAAGGGGGACACTCATGAAGAATACTCAGCTGCTGCTGATCAACGATATGTGCGGCTACGGCAAGGTCGCGCTTTCCGCCATGCTGCCGGTGCTGTCGCACATGGGCTACCGTATCCATAACCTGCCGACGGCGCTCGTTTCCGACACGCTTAACTACCCCAAGTTCTACATCCACGACACCACCGAGTACGTGCGCCAAAGCCTCGCTATCTGGGAGGAGCTCGGCTTTGAGTTCGACGCCATCTCGACCGGCTTTATCGTGACCGAGGAAGAGACACGCATCATCTCGGACTTTTGCCACCGCCGTGCGCAAAAAGGCACCAAGGTATTCGTCGACCCCATCATGGGCGATAACGGCAAGCTCTATGCCGGCGTGCCCGAGTCGACCATCGGACTCATGCGCAGCCTGGTCGAGTGCGCCGACTACGCGGTGCCCAACTATACCGAGGCGTGCCTGCTCACCGATACGCCTATCGCCGAAGAGATTACGGCCGATGAGGCCCGCGCGCTCGTGGACGCTATGCTCGCGTTGGGCACCAAGTCGGTTGTCATTACGAGTGCAAAGGTCGATGGGGCGAGTGCCGTCGTCGGTTACGATCATGTGGCGGGGGAGTACTTTGAGATTCCGTTTGAGCTGATCCCGGTGTACTTCCCGGGCGCGGGCGATACGTTCTCGGCCGTGTTGATGGGTCGCGTGATGAGCGGTTGGAGTCTGCAGCGCGCGACGGCCGATGCCATGCGTGTGGTGGCTGAACTTATCGAGCGCAATGCCGACCAAGAGGACAAATCGGCCGGCCTTCCCATCGAGGCCTGCCTGGATGTGATCGACCATGAGTAATGCTGGCGAGGGCGGCATCAAGCCTGCGGGCGATAACAAGCCGCTCGGCGCGCCGCGTGGCAAGCGTCCGCGTATCCGCGTGAGCTGCGTGGACCAGCTGGGTGCGTGCCGCTGCCACCATGGTCACAAGCCGGGCGACGTTTTTGACTTCGACCGAGACCGCGGCAAGATGTGCGCCATGGCCTGCCATGTGGGCTTTCCCTATATCGATATCCTGCGCTATGGCGGAACCGTGCCTGGCAACGAGCCCGGCACGGCAAAGTTCTGCTGCCCCGAGGTCGATACACTGAACGTCTGGCTTGCCGAGATCGTTGACGAGTAGTCGAGCGCAATGTGGCAAAGGGACAGCCCCTTTGCCACATTCGCCGGTGGCGCCCCTTCTTTTGCTTATAATCTCAAATCTCTGCATTTCATTTGATTTTAAGTTCTATAAATTCTGCGTTTCATCGATAATCAAGCGTATAAAACTTTGCATTTCATTCGATGACGCTGAGGGGAGAGCCTATGCTGCGCAGGAAAATAGCGGCAGAGCTGGAGCGTTGGCTGAAGTCTGCCGAGCAAAAGGCCTTATTCATTACGGGTTCTCGCCAGATTGGCAAAAGCTATTCGATTCGCGCATTTGGCAAAGCCAACCATGCAACCTACATCGAGCTTAACCTCATGGAAAATCGCCAGGCAAAAGATGCTCTTCTCGAGGCGCGGGATGCCGATGATTTCATCAGCAGGGTGACGCTTCTTTCGGGAAAGTCGATTGCACCAGGCAAAACGCTCGTGTTTATCGATGAGGTCCAAGAGGCCCCCGACATCATGACGATGGCAAAGTTCCTTGTTGAGGACGGGAGGTGCCGTTGGGCGTTTTCGGGGTCAATGCTCGGGACCCAGCTCAAGGGCGTCAGGTCCTATCCCGTGGGGTATGTCCACGAGCTTAGGATGTTCCCGCTCGATTTTGAGGAGTTTTGCTGGGCAATCGGGGTGAGCGAGGGGGCTCGTCAAACGATACGTGACGCGTGTATCAGCGAGAGGCCCATTCCTGATTACATTCATGACGCGATGATGGCAAACTTCAGGACCTATACCGTTGTCGGCGGAATGCCGGAGGTTGTGCAGCGTTTCCTTGACACGCAGGGCGACCTTGCCTCTGTTCGTCGGCTACAGTCAGAGCTCAACGAACAGTACCGGCGGGATATCTCCAAGTATGCAAACGGGCGAGCCCTGCAGGTGCAGAGCATCTACGATCAGCTCCCTATTATGCTCGAGGGCGAAAACAAGCGCTTCGTGCTCAATTCCATTGACCCCAAGGCTTACTACGAGAAGTATCAGCGAGATTTTGTATGGCTTGTCGATGCCGGCGTTGCTCTCAAAGCCGATATCGTAACCGAGCCAAAATCGCCCCTGCTCAAGACGGCGCGGCCATCGCAGTTCAAGCTATATCAATCGGATACGGGCATGTTGATGGCGCGCTACCCCGTTGGAGTCGCCCAAGCGGCGTATCTTGATAGCAAGGAGCCCAATCTGGGCGGCATTTACGAAAACGTGGTGGCCCAGCAGCTGGCTGCCCAAAATCGCCAGCTTTACTACTATCAGACAAAAAAGCGCGGTGAAGTGGACTTTGTGGTCGATGGACCGGATGGGACGGCTGTTCCGATCGAGGTTAAATCGGGCTCCTATTACCACGCGCACGCTGCGCTCGGTCATGTGCTTGATACGGCTGAATATGGCGTAAGGCTCGGGATTGTTTTCTCGAGAGGCAACGTTGAGCGCAACGGAGCGGCTCTCTATTTGCCTCTATATGCGACCTGGGCCCTTTCGGATGTTTTGGGCGACTCCTGTGCCAAGGGGATTAAGCTGGAGGTCAAGCTGGTCTAGGGCCAGTCCCTTTGTCACATTCATGAGTGTGGATTTTCTCCCGTATAGAGCGCACTTGAACGCTCAAAGTGGGAGAAAATCTACGCTCGATTTATGCCGTGGGCGCGGTTCGTGCGCCCACGAACCTACAGCTGCTCGAGCATAGCGGTGCAACCGGCGAGCACATCGCGGTAGGTGGCATCGAAATTGCCGGTGTACCAGGGGTCGGCCACGTCGCCGGGACACTCGGTCCAATCGAGCAAGCGCGTAATCTTTCCGTCGGGGCCTGCGTCGCCAAAGATGCGACGCAGGCCCCGCGCGTTCTCAGCATCCATATAGACAATGTGATCCCAGTCGCCATACTCCGCGCGACGCACCTGGCGGGCACGGTGCGCAACGACGGGAATCCCGACTTCGCGCAGCTTGGCGACCGTGCCATGATGCGGCGGGTTGCCGATCTCCTCAGTTGAGGTCGCAGCGGAGTCAATGACAAACTCGCCCGCGCGCCCGGCGCGCCGCACCAGCTCGGTAAACACGGACTCAGCCATCGTCGAGCGACAGATATTTCCATAGCAGATAAAAAGAATGCGTTGCATGAGCGGCTTCCTTTCTAGGCGGTCGCGCAGGGCTTACAGACTGCTCTTGAGGCAGTTTGCTCCAATAAAGCCCGCTGCGTACAAGGGGAGGTGGCGCAGCTCGCGCCCGTCATCGGTTTCGCTGCGGGAAAAATTGTTCTCGGACAAAATGTAGGCATATGGCGATCGGGCTTTGTTCATAAACGACCCGATGGTTCTCGCGCGCACGTTACGTGCGGACTTTACTTCGACGGGCACAATTTCCATACGGTCGGTCTGAAGTAAAAAATCGAGCTCGCCGGTCGTCTTCCAAGACGACGGCGGCACCCAGTAATACGTCTGCAAGCTATTGCCCGAAAATGCTTGCATGACCGAGTTTTCCGCCAGGGCGCCTCGGAAGTCGGAAGATAGCGCTATGGCGGAATCCTCTTTGAGGTCGAGCCAGAGCCGCGGGTTGATGCCGAGTTTGTAGAACATGAGGCCGGTATCGAGAAGATAGACCTTAAAGAAACTTCCATCTTCGTCGTCGAAGGGAACGAGGGGAGGCTCGATGCCTTCGGTCAGGTTGTTGACCGATATGATGCCGGCGCCTTCGAGCCAGTCGAGCGGCTCGATAAGCTTGGCGCGACGGCCTCCGCGTTCGACCTCGGAGTACTTGAATTTTTTTGTGGACGATCTCAGCAGCTGGGACGGAATGGAGCGCCAGACCTTGCGCGCCGCCACGCCGCTGATCCCGTTTTCGGGGTCGGTCATATCGGCGGTATAGGTCTCGTCGATTTCGCGCTGCTCGACGCGCGCATCCTCGATGGATAACGTCTTGCGATATGCGTTGACGGCGGCGGGCATGCCGCCCACGATCTGGTATCGATGAAACAGGCTGAGCGCGGCTTGGTGCGCGGCGTAGGTCTCGAGCGTGCCGGCGTGGGTACGAATGGCATTGGCCATCTGCTCCTCGTCGAGCGCCCAGAGAAACTCCTCGAACGACATAGGATGCATGGTCTCTTGACGAACGCCGCTGGGAAAAGGCAACTTGCGCTTGCGCGTGGCGACGCCGAGCTGACTGCCGGTCGCGCATATGCGCCAGCCCGAACCCGAAAAAAAGCGAAGCGAGTTGAGCGCCCGTTCGCAGAGCTGCACCTCGTCAAACAGGATGAAGGCGGTTTCTTTGCGAATGGGGGTGCGTTTATAGTCTGAGATTCGCGCCACGATGGCGTTAACGTCGTCGGTGGGACAGTCGAACAGCGGAGCGATCAGCTCAAGATCGGTCTGAAAGTCGAGTTTGACAAACGCATCGCCGGCGATTCGTCTGCCGATTTCCTCGGCAACGTACGTTTTGCCTACGCGTCGCGCACCACGGATGAGGAGGGGGCGCGACGCGTCCTTTGTCGCCCATGATTCGATAACGGATTCGATTGATCTGCGCATGGGGCCGCCTTTCCAATTTCGTGTACTTCAGATACATAGTTTAGTACGATTTCATGTATTTGGAATACACGAAATAGTAGAAAAGTGTGTATCTGAAGTACACGAAATTGCACTGCTGGAGCTTGCAGGCGGATAAACACTACTCGTATGGGACGGTTTTCACCGGTTGCTCGCCACCTTGGGCTATGTTCGCCCCTATGCCTGCATCCGGGGCTGTGCAGATTGACGACGGCGCTCCCAGCGAGCCAACTTAATCGTCACCAGCGTGAGCGCCCAGGCCACAAGCGAGAACGCGGCGCCCACTGCACCCACGTACGCAATGCCAATGCTGCTTACCACGGCGCCGCCCACTGCGGTGCCAAACGAGATGCCGACGTTAAACGCCATGGGCTCAACCGAACTTGCGAGTACCATCGACTTGGGATGGCGGCTGCGTGCCACGTCCATAAAGTGCGTGATGCATGAGACCGAGAACAGGTACATGAGCATCGCCAAGCTAAAGACAAAGACCAGCGCGAGCGGCATGGCGGCGCCCACGGCAAACAGCCCGAGCAGTGCCGCCGCCTGCAGCACAAACGTAACCAGCAGCGCCTTCATGCCAAAACGCGCATCGATCCATCCGCCCAGGATGTTCGAGATCAGGCAGAACACGCCATAGGCCATAAGTGTGGTGCTCGCCTGAACGGTATCCATGCCCAGCATCTGCTCCAGATAAGGCGTCACGTAGCCGTAGAATACGTAGACCGAGCCCACGCCAAACAAGAAGATGAGCATGCCGGTGATGATACTCGGCTCGCGTAGTAGCCCCGCCTGCTCGCGGAAGGTGGCGGGCTCATCGGTCTGCCCGGCGCGAGGCATAAACGCCACGAGCGCGCTACAGATCAAAACGGCAAAGGTCAGCGTGCCGTACATGGCCACGTGCCAATCGAGTGTGTCGGCCACAAACTTGCCAATCGAGGTCACAAAGACCATCGCCACGGAAAACGCGCCGTACACGACCGAGATGGCAAGTGAGGTTTGCTGCGGGGATAGCAGCTCAGGGATGTACGTCACGCCCACGGCGAGCAGCGCACCCGAGACAGAGCCCAGGACAATGCGTGAGATAAACAGCACCTGGAAGTTGGGAGCCAACGCCATGACCAGGTTGCCGAGCACAAAGACGACGCTATAGCACACGAGCAGCTGGTAGCGGCGAAAACGCCCCGTGCTGAGCGCAAGCACCGGCGTGGCGATAGCGTAGACGAGCGCAAACACGCTGATGAGCTGGCCCGCAGTGGCAAGTGATATGCCGAGTTCCGTTGCCAAGTCGCTTTCGATGCCGATGACCACGAACTCGGAGCAGCCGAGCGAGAATCCCAACAGCACGAGCAGCGCCAGGCAGAGCTTGGTGCGCGCGGGGGAGAGCGCGGCGGCGGTTGGCTTACTTTTAGGCGTGGTTGCGGCGGTCAAGGTTGTCACTCCAATGTCGCATGAATAAGCGGGATTCAATCCCTGCAACTCTAACAGAATGTGACAAAGGGGCAGTCCCTTTGTCACATGGAGGGCTTGCCTGTATAGTCGCAATACAGGCGAAGATGGTCTCAGGTACATCGCGGGCGGCAGGAGATCCCATGGGTATGCACACGACAAAGGTTGCAGTGGGCGAGGGCAAGTTTGCGCTCGAGGCCCAGCTGACGGTGACGCCGCGAGGCATGGCGGTGTACGCCTGCTCGCCGGAGTTTGCGCACCTGGGCGCCACGGCGCAGGCCATTCCGCGCCCCGAGCCCGGCCGTACGGCAACGGTGAGCATCCTGGCCGTTCCGTGCCATCGAGACGAGATCCCGGCGCACGATATCGCGGCGGCGCTGGCCACGCGCTTTGGCGTGCCGGTAGTTGCAAGCACGGGTTTTCATGTTGAACAAGCGAGCGGTGACGACCTGCAGCGCGTGCTCGACACCACCAAGGAGCTCATCGCCGCGCTCGAGGAAGCCGCAGCCCGCATTCTGCGCGCCGGCTGGGATGAGGGCGGTGCGGGCGCCGAGGTCGTGGCGGTCGATGCTGCGACCGGCGAGGCGCTTGGCCCCGTCGACCGCATCGAGGCCCATGCTGGTGAGGGCATCCTGCATCAGGCATTTCTGACGCTTTTGGTCGAGGGCCGGGGCGAAGACGCGCGCCTGCTGCTCTGTCGCCGCAGTCCGCTCAAGCGCCTGTGGGGCGGGGTGCTGGCCGATAGCTGCGCCGGCCATCCGCTCCCCGGGGAAGACGTCGCGGCCGCCACGGCGCGCCGCATCAACGAAGAGCTCGGCATTACGCGCGAGCCCGATCAGCTCAAGCACCTCGGACACGTGGTGTACCGCGAGGACCACGGCGACGGTCGCTGCGAGTGCGAATGGTGCGAGGTCTACCTTGCCCATGTTGAGCCGGGCGAGCTGCATATCAACCAAGAGGAGATCTCGGAAGTGCGTCGCGTGGCTCCGTCCGAGCTCAAAGGCTACCTGCAGGGTCACCCCGAGCAGCTGGCCCCCTGGCTCCGCGAGGCCCTCGGCGACCCATTCATCCGCACGGCCCTCGCTATGTAAAAAAGACAGTCCCTTTGCCACATCCAAACCGTCACAACATTCGGCGAAAATCTCGAAAACGAGGAAAAGCGTCGAATGTTGTGACGGTTTTTGTCTAGGGAATCGCTTCTCATCCAAAAAATCCGCTTGACTGTATTGCCGCAACACAGCGCAACGTAAGGGGTGTCCGATAACGGGCGCCCCTTTTTAAGCGGCAACATGGCTGCGAATTCGGAGCGCCCCCAACAAGAAAGGTGGGGAGATGGAAGCGGAAAAGAAGGCGTTTAAGATCACCAAGCGCGAAATTGGCTTTGTGCTGGGTATCGTTGTCTTTTTGCTGGTGAAGTTTCTTCCTTTGGCGGAGCTGAGCTCGACGGTCGAGCTCACGGTCGGCGGTCAGACCTGTCTGGCACTGACGCTCGCCACGGTGGTGTTCTGGGCATGCGGCGTGGCACAGCCGGGCTTTGTGGGCCTGCTCTACTGCGCACTGCTCGTCCTGTTCAAGGTGTGCGTGGACGACACGGGCGCCGCGAGCATCTCGGCGACGGTCGCCTCCACGTTTAGCTCGTGGACCAAGGCCACCATGTGGCTCGTCATCGGCGCCTACCTCATCGCCAGCGCGGTCAAGGAGTCGGGCCTGGGCGAGCGCATCGCCTACGCGTTCATGCTCAAGTTCGTGCGCGACGCCAAGTCGCTCATCATCTCGATCTTCGCGCTCACCTTTGTGCTGTCGCTGCTGATCCCGCATCCGTTCCCCCGCGCCTTCCTCATCCTCGCCGTCGTCTCGGTCATCGCCGAGTCCGCCGGCTACGGTGACGACGACAAGGGCAAGCTCGGCTTCCTCGTGTTTGCCGCTGCCGCCCCGGGTTCCATGTTCTTCCTGACGGGCGACTCCACGCTTAACCCGCTCGTTGCGCAGTACAGTGCCGAGGCCGGCGGCATGAGCCCGTCCTTCGTCGACTGGTTCCTGTACATGAGCGTGCCTATGCTGGTTGCGCTGCTGTGCACCCTGTTCCTGGGCCTTTTCCTCTTTAAGCCCAGCAAGGAGCTCGTCTACGATCGCGAGCAGATCGTGGCCAAGCAGGCCGCGCTCGGCAAGCTCTCCGTCAAGGAGATCCGCACCATCGTGTGGCTTGTCATCGCCATCGCGCTGTGGCTCACCGTCTCGGGCGACTATATCGGCTGGGTCACCCTGGCCATTGGCGTTGCTCTCGCCATGCCCATCATCGGCGAAGTCCTCACTCCCGCCAGCTGGAACGCTGTCGACATCAAGTCCCTCATGTTCCTGACGGCCGCCATGGCCGTGGGCTCCGTGGGCGGTGCCACCGGCATGAACGCCTGGATCGCCGACGTCGTGCTCCCCAGCTCCGTGCCTGAGAACATCTTCCTGTTCGCCCTGCTCGTCGCCGCGCTTTCCATGATCATCCACATGTTCATGGGCTCGGTCATGGCCGTGCTCGGCGTGTGCGTGCCGGCATTTATCAGCTTTGCCGTCGGCTCCAGCGTGAGCCCACTCGCCGTGGCGCTCATCGTCTTCACGTCCATCAACATCCACTACATCCTGCCGTTCCATAACCTGCCGATCCTTATCGGCGAAGGCAAGGACGCCGGCGGCTACACCTCCAAAGAGGCTATGCGCATGGGCATCCCCCTCACCGCGGTCGTCTTTGTCGTCGTGCTGGTCGAGGCCGCCTGGTTCCACCTCTTTGGCCTGATGTAAGCGGTCGAGCGCCCCGGCTGTAAGCAGCCAAGCGCTTGAACTTCGAGTGGTCGAGCGCTCCATTTGTGAGCGCCGCGGCCCCATTACGTTACCCCGTCCGGCGGCACCCCGTCGCCGGACACTCTCCCGAAAGGAGTACGCCATGTCCACTACCGATGCTTCCCAGATCCACGACCTGCGTTCCGCGCTCGACTTTTTGCGTGAGATGCCGGGCCAGCTGCTCGAGACCGACACCCAGGTCGATCCCGATGCCGAGGTCTCGGGCGTCTACCGTCACGTCGGTGCTGGCGGCACCGTCATGCGCCCGACCAAAGAGGGTCCGGCGATGGTCTTCAACAACGTCAAGGGCTTTGACGACGCCAAGGTCTGCATCGGTATGCTTGTCAGCCGCAAGCGCGTTGCCGCCCTGCTCGACCTAGACGAGGAGCACCTGGGCCTCGAGATCGGCAAGCGCTTCGAGAACCTGATCGCCCCCGAGCAGATCGCCGAGGGCAAGCACGTCGACTGCCAGGAGGTCGTGTACAAGGCGACCGACGAGGGCTTTGACCTGCGCAAGATCGTTCCCGCTCCCACCAACACGCCCGTTGACGGCGGCCCCTACATCACCATGGGCCTCGCCTATGGCACGAGCCCCGATGGCACCCAGTCCGACGTAACCATCCACCGCTTCTCCTGCGTCGACAAGGACAAGCTCGCCATGTGGATCACCCCGGGCAGCCGTCACCTGGGTGCGTTCTTTGACGAGTACTGCCAGCGCGGCGAGGATATGCCCATCTCCATCTCCATCGGCCTGGACCCCGCCGTGTACATGTGCTGCGGCTTCGAGGCTCCCACCACGCCGCTCGGCTTCAACGAGCTGCAGATCGCCGGCGCCCTGCGCGGCCGCGCCGTCGAGCTTGCCGACTGCGTCACCGTTCCGCAGAAGTGCATTGCCAATGCCGAGTACGTGCTCGAGGGCTACCTCATGCACGACGAGACCATCAACGAGGATGTCAACGGCCACGGCTACGCCATGCCCGAGTTCCCCGGCTACACCGGTGGCGCCAAGGTCTGCCCGGTGATCAAGATCACCGCCGTCACCACGCGCGTCAACCCCATTATGGAGAGCTGCATCGGCCCTTCGCACGAGCACGTGTCCATGGCCGGTATCCCCACCGAGGCCTCCATCTACAAGATGGTCGAGACCGCTATCCCGGGCCGCCTGCTCAACGTTCACGCCGCTCCCTGCGGTGGCGGCAAGTTCGTTGCCATCATGCAGTTCAAGAAGTCGAGCAAAAATGACGAGGGCCGTCAGCGCAACGCCGCCATGCTCGCCTTCTCGGCGTTCTCCGAGCTCAAGCACGTCATCCTTGTCGACGAGGATGTCGACATCTTCGATATGAGCGACGTGATGTGGGCCATGACCACGCGCTTCCAGGCCGACGTGGACCTCATCACCATCCCCGGTTGCCACTGCCACGTGCTCGATCCGTCCAACGACCCCGCGTTCGATCCTTCGATCCGCGAGCACGGTATCGCCTGCAAGGCCATCTTCGACTGCACGGTTCCGTTTAACCTCAAGAAGAACTTCATCCGCTCGCAGTTCATGGAGATCGACAAGGACAAGTGGGCCGCCGAGCTCGCCTTCTAGTAAGTAGCCCTACCAAGTAGTTAAGGAGTTGTCATGCCTGAGTCTTCTGTTCGTCCCCGTCGCATTGTCGTTGGCGTGTCTGGCGCCAGCGGTGCGGCACTGGGCCTTGAATGCCTCAAATGCCTGCGCCAGGCCGGCGCTGAGTCGGCGCTTGTCGTCACGCGCGGGGGAGAGATCACCATCGAGCAGGAGCTCGGCATGACGCTCGACGAGTTTGCGTGCTATGCCGATGTGGTCTACGACAACAAGAACATTGGCGCTGCCATCGCAAGCGGCACCTATCCGGTCGACGGCATGATCGTGGCTCCCTGCTCCATGAAGACGCTCGCCGGCATCGCGAGCGGCTACAGCGAAAACCTGTTGCTGCGTGCGGCCGATGTGCAGATGAAAGAGCAGCGCCGCCTGGTGCTTATGGTGCGCGAGACGCCCTTCAGTGCGATCCATGTCGACAACATGGCACGCCTGGCGCGCGTGCCGGGTGTCATGCTCATGCCGCCCATGCTCACGTTTTACAACGGCCCCGCCACGCTCGATGAGGCGGTGCATCACATCGCCGCCAAGGCACTCGAGGCCGTCGGCGTGTCGTGCGCCAACTATAAGCGCTGGTCATAGGCATCTTTAGGGTAGGATACGAGTAGTGTTTGAGCCCGCTGCCCCTGTGGGCGGCGGGCTTTTCGTGTCAAAGGGTGTGTCGGGAGGACCTATGCAGACGGGTATGTATGCGATTAGCGAGATGGCGAGCTTGTTTAACGTTTCGCGCCAAACGCTCATCTACTACGACAAGATCGGTCTGTTTAAAGCCGCCGTGGTTAACGAAAAAGGCTACCGTTTCTATTCGCCCACGCAGATCCCGCTCATGCGTCTGATCTGCATGCTGCGCGACTTGGGACTGGAACTCGATGAGATCGATCGCCTGACCTCGACGTTCGACATTGGAGAGATGACCGATCACCTGCGCTCGCGGGTGCAGGCGCTCGACGAGCAGATTGCCGGGCTCAAAGCCGAGCGCGCGAGCGTGCAGGAGCGGCTGAGTTTTTACGACGAGGCGGTCTATTGGCGCGAGCGCGAGGGCAAACCGGAGCTCAAGCAATTCGAGCGCCGCTACGTGGTCTTTGAGGAGTTCCCGAGCGATATCGAGCGTGGCCGCTCGATGCTGCACCCCACGCTCATGCGGGCGATTCTGCGCATGCGTGCGCTCACGGGCACACGCCCCATGCGCGGTTGGGGCGCCATGCTGCGTTGCGAGGCGCTGCATTCCGACGACCCCATCGCCGGTGCCGGTTCCTTTGCCGTGTTGCCGCGTGGTGCCGAGGAAATACTGCCGAGCGATCCTGCCGAGCTGGCGGAGATTGGCGTCGAGGTGCTGCCCGAGGGCACGTACCTGTGCATGAGTCGCTGGGGCATGCCGTACGAGCCCGAGGGTATCCGCGCCATCGTGGCCTGCATGGACAGGCACGCGCTCCAGCCCATCGGCAATGCTTTCGATTTTTGCTACCTGGACACCACGAGCTACGACGAGTCTCACCAAGAGGACTTCTGCTGTATCCAAATCCCCGTCGCCCTCAAATAACTTGCGGTGAAATAGTCCCTAAATAGCTCGAGTGGGCGTGCAAACAGGAACTATTCCACCGCAACTTCGATGCGACAAAGGAGCAGTCCCTTTATCGCATTCCGTGCGAGCTCCAGCGCCATCTGCGGGTATAAGGCTAACAAGTGTTTATTTGCGAGGCCTAAGGGGCGCCCCGTATGGATATCGATAACTTTGAATGGTGGTATAGCGAGGGCGAGGCTCCGGACGAGGAGTGGGACGAGCCCGCGTCGCGTGACGTGTCGAGCGACGAGGACGAGACCGGCAACGATGCCGCTGTCGAGCCTGATGCCGCCTCCGATGCCGCCGAGCCCCTGACCTTTGAGCAGGCTTGGGCCCAAGCCGAGGCCGACGAGGCAAAGGCCGATGCCACGGCCACACTGGGTGAGCCAGCCGACATGTCGATCTCGCCGGCAAAGACCCCGCAGCCGCGTCACACCATCGATCCCGACAGCACGGCATCCTTCAGTATTCTCGACGTGCCCTCGCAGGGCGCTCAGGCGCCCGCGCCCACACGTCGCCCCAATCTGTCTCGCGAGGAAGATGCAGGACGTCGCTCTCCGCTCGGCCCCATCCTTATCGCCTTCATGGCCGGCGTTATCGCATGCTCGGTAATCGGAAACGTCTGGAGCCATGTTGAGCAACAGCGAAAAGACGCCGCCAAGGTCGAGATGTCTGTCGAGCAATCGCTCGGCCGCACGCGCTCGGTACATGTGTCGGTCGAGGTCAAGGACGGCGCGACGTGGGACACCGCGCGCGGCGACAGCCAGATGCTCATCCACATCGCGGGCCGCACGCTCAAAGGGCAAGCGATTGACGAGTATCAATATGTCAACTCCGCTGGCGACGGCATCGAACTCAAGCCCGGCGACTACGAGCTCACGGTCGACGAGCCGCCCGTCGCCACCGATGGCACGCGCTTCCGCGCCTCAAAGCGCATGGTTCCCGTGAGCTTTAACTCGCAGGCGCCCGACACGGTCGACACCACACCGCAGGGCGGGTTCGACCTTTACGTGGATACCCAGTAGGCGCTCGCTGCTCATTCCGCTATGGCTACTCAATAATCGCCTGCCGTCCCGTCTCGCCGCCAAGAGTGGGACAATAGCCCTCGACACTATTGTTTACTTTTGGAGGAAGCAGCATGTCTACCGTCACTACCATCAAGCGCGGTGGCCTCACCGCGGCCATCGATTCCATGGGTGCCCAGCTCACGAGCCTTGCCCTCAACGGCAATGAGTATCTGTGGCAGGGCGACCCCGCCTTTTGGGGCAAGCACGCGCCCATCCTGTTCCCCATTGTGGGTTCGCTGCGCAACAACACGGCAGCGTCTGCGGCCGGCACCTGCGAGATGCCGCGCCACGGACTCGCGCGCATCGTCGAGCACGAGCTGGTCGAGGTTTCGGAGGACGGCTCCTCGGTAACGTACGAGATCACCGACACGTCCGAGTCGCTCAAGGCCTTTCCGTTCCACTTTAAGCTCAACATGACCTATGCCCTGACCGGCGACGCCACCCTCACGCAGACCTTTGCCGTCACCAATACCGGCGACGTGGACCTGCCGTTCTCGGTGGGCGGCCACCCCGCATTTAACGTGCCCGCCCCCGGTGCCGAGGACGAGGCGTTCGAGGATTACGAGCTGGCGTTTACCGAGGCTTGGACTAACGAGGCTCCTATCATCACGCCCGATGGTCTTATGACGTTCGAGGGCAGCTACAAGGCTCCCAATAACTCGGACGTGCTGCCCATCACGCACCGCAGCTTCGATAACGATGCCATCATGTTCACCGATACTCCGGGCTCCACGCTCACGCTGCGCGGCCGCAAGTCGGGCCACGGCGTCAAGATCGACTTTGAGGGCTTTAAGTACATTGGCGTGTGGTCTGCCGCCAACGACGCTCCGTTTGTGGCGCTCGAGCCCTGGACCGGTCATACCACCATGGACACCGAGGACGATGTCTTTGAGCACAAGGTCAACACCATCACCCTGGCCCCGGGCGAGACGGACAAGCGCAGTTTTAGCGTTACCTTGCTCTAGAGGTTCCGCCGCTCGGTCGATGCTGCGCGTCGTCCAGAGCGACAAGTTGTCATTCAAAAGGCAAGGCATAGACCTTCTGGTCATGCCTTGCCTTTTTCATGCCTAGTCGTTGGGGGCGTTCTTGTTTGACTAGTCGTTTAAGAACGTCTCCAACGACTACCAATCGTTTTCAGTTCGTAAACTTGCATATATGCATTTATATATGCATTTGCTGGAGGTAGCGCTGAGCGGTATCCTGTTAAGTCGTCAGCATACGATTCAACAGGGAAGGCAGATTATGCATTCTCCCCATCAACGCGACGCGCATCCACAGCCGGTATGCAGCCGTCGCATCTTTTTGGGTGGCGCTCTCGCTGCGAGCGCTACTGTCGTCGCCGGCGCACTTGCCGGTTGCCAGCGCCCCTCCACGCTGGAAGTAGTTCAGCCCACGACGGGTGGCGGTCGCGACGACCTGTCCGATTCCGTTATCGGCAAGGATAAGATCCGCATTGGCATGGAGGCGGCCTACGCCCCGTACAACTGGCAGGTTTCCGAAGCCAGCGAGTACACCATCCCCATCGACAACGTGCAGGGCGCCTATGCCGATGGCTACGACGTGCAGATCGCCAAGATCGTCTGCAAGGCCCTCGGTGGCGAGCCCGTTGCCGTCAAGCAGAGCTTTTCGGGCCTTATCGACTCGCTCAACAACGGCCAGATCGACCTCATCATCGCCGGTATGAGCGCCACGCCCGAGCGCGAGGAGTCCGTCGGCTTCTCCGACCCGTACTTCATTGGCTACTTTGGCCTGTTTGTAAAAGAGGGTTCCCCCTACCAAAACGCCACCAAGCTCAGCGACTTCAGTGGTGCCACGGTACTCGGCCAAAAGGACACCATGCTCGATACCGTCATCGACGAGATCCCGGGCGTCGTGCACAAAAACCCGGTCGATTCGGTCCCCACGGTGTTTTCGAATCTGCTGCAGGGCACCTGCGACGCCGTGACCTACAACACTGAGAACGAGAAGGGCTATATGGCCCAAAACCCGGGTATCGTGCCGATTCAATTTGCCGAGGGCGAGGGCTTTAAGCAGGAGGTCACGGCAAACGTCGGCTGCCGCAAGGGCTCGGACAAGCTGCTTAAGCTCATCGACAAGACACTCAAGGGCATTAGCCAAGAGGAGCGCGACCAAATGTGGGACGCGTGCCTCGACCGTCAGCCGGCATAGGGAGGCAGCATGAAAACCATTAATCGCCTGGCCTCCTTTATCAAGGCCGACCACCGTTATGTGTACCTGGGCACGAGCGTTATCGCGGCGCTCGGCTTGGCGTTTAGCCAGCGCAACCCCACGCCGCTGAGCTTCTTGGCCCCCACGGGCGTGTTCCAAGATTGCCTTTGGGCGATTCTTTGGGCCTGGCTCGTCGTGTCGGCGGCGGTGCTGGTCACCAAGCTCATGCACTGGAACGACTATCGCGAAACGTCGCCGTTTGCTTCCGAGCGCTTCCGTCGCGGCGCGCGCCTGGGCAGTTATGTCGTCGTTGCTATTGCGGCGATCTTCTTTGTCGACCGTTGCGTCATGTCGTTTATCGATCTGGTGCAGGTGAGCATTGTCTTGGACTCCAACCCCAGCGACTTTTTGTCGAGCCTGGTCTACATGACCTACAAGAGCGGGGACTTCTTCATTCGCGGTATCGAGATCACCATCGCGCTTGCCACCTTCGGCACTGTCATCGCATTCTTCCTGGCACTGCTCTTTGTGTTCCTGCGTATTCAGACGTTCGACCGCGTGGATAACGACCTGGTGCGCTTCTTTAAGAGTATCGGCCGCGGCTTTGCGACCGTCTACTCCACCATCGTGCGCGGCACGCCCATGATGGTCCAGGGTCTGCTCATCTATTACGCGGGCTTCACCGTTTTGCGCGGCATGGGCTTCGAGACCGCTCAGGCCAACCAGATTTGGAGCACCTTCACCGCCGGCCTCGTCACCATCTCGCTCAACTCCACCGCCTACATGATGGAGGTCCTGCGCGGCGGCATCGAGTCCATCGATCCCGGCCAGGCCGAGGCGGCGCGCTCGCTGGGTCTTTCGCAGTGGCAGGCTATGCGCAAAGTCGTGTTCCCCCAGGGCATTAAAAACGCGATTCCGGCGCTCACCAACGAGCTCATCATCAACATCAAGGACTCGTCGGTGCTCTCGGTTATCGGCGTGTTCGACCTCATGTACGCCACCACCACCGTCGCCGGCGTGTACTATCGCCAGATGGAAGTCTACTGCGTGGCGCTCGTGGTCTACCTGATCCTGACGCTCGTGGCGAGCCGCCTGCTCGAGGCCTTTGGCAAAAAGCTCGGCGCCGAGGCTCCGGTCACGCTGCCCAGCTCCAACTAGGCTCAAGACGAGGAGAATCATCATGGCAGATACCGCCATTACCGGCGTTGCGGCCGCCGCACAGACCAATGAGCCGCTCATTCGCGTCGAGGGCCTGCGCAAGAGCTTCGGCTCGCTCGAGGTACTCAAGGGCATCGACCTGTCCGTTAACCCCGGCGAGGTCGTCACTATTATCGGAGCCTCGGGTTCGGGTAAGTCGACCTTCCTGCGCTGCCTCAACCTGCTCGAGACCCCGGACGCGGGCCACATCTGGTTCCACGGCCAGGACCTCACGGCCGAGCGCTGCAACATCAACAAGCTGCGTGAGGACATCGGCATGGTGTTCCAAGGCTTTAACCTGTTCAACAACATGGACGTGCTCGACAACTGCACGCTCGCGCCCGTCACGCTCAAAAAGATGAGCAAGGCCGAGGCCGAGAAGGTCGCGATGGAGCATCTGACGAGCGTGGGGCTCGAGAAGTTCGCGCACGCCGCCGTGGGTCGCCTGTCCGGTGGTCAAAAACAGCGCGTGGCCATCGCTCGTGCCCTATGTATGAATCCGCAGATCATGCTGTTCGACGAGCCGACCTCCGCACTCGACCCCGAGATTGTGGGAGAGGTGCTCGAGGTCATGCGCAAACTTGCTGCCGACGGCATGACCATGGTCGTCGTCACGCACGAGATGGCCTTTGCCCGCACCGTGTCCGATCGCGTGGTCTTTATGGACAAGGGCGTAGTGCTCGAGGACGCCGCGCCGGCAGAGCTCTTTGGCAACCCCAAGCACCAGCGTACCCGCGAGTTCCTCTCGCGTTATCTCGAGGACAAATAACCAACCGCAAGCGCTTATGTGGCAGGGCCGCTCCGGTGGGGCGGCCCTTGTCGTCACAATCGAAAGGATGTCATGGCCGAGGTTTGGCGCTTCTTTGCGCATGAGGATGATTTTGCCGATTTGGACAAGGCCGGCGCATGCGAGCGCCTGGGCCGTGTGCTGTCGTTTCCGACCATTTCGAGCATGGATGCCGAGGCAGTGGACTGGCAGCCGTTCGACGACCTGCGCGCCTATATGCAGCAGGCCTGGCCGCACGTATTTACAGCGGGTAAGGTCGAGCTCATCGATCATTCGTTGCTGGTGACGCTTAGCGGTTCCGACCCTGCCCTCAAACCCGTCATGCTCATGGGCCACATGGACGTGGTTCCCGTGGTACCCGGCACCGAGGCTGACTGGACGCATGTCCCCTTTAGCGGACATGTGGACGACACCTACATTTGGGGTCGCGGCGCCATCGATATGAAAGACCAGGTTGCGGGTATCCTGGAGGCCGTTGAGTATGCGCTGGCGCACGGCTGGCAACACGAACGAACCCTGCTGCTGGCCTTTGGCCAGGATGAGGAGACCACGCAGTGCGGCGCGGGTGCCATTGGCCGCGTGCTCGAGGAGCGCGGCGTTGAGCTTGAGTACCTGATTGACGAGGGCGACTATCGTATCGTTGAGGCTGCCGAGTACGGCGCAGGCGAGGGTTGGCTTATGCATGCCGATCTTGCCGAGAAGGGCTATGCCGATATCGTGCTCAAGACGAGAAGCGAAGGCGGGCATTCTTCCAACCCTTACGGTGGCACGTCGCTCGAAGTGCTCAGCCGCGCTATTACCGCGATTTGCGATATCGAGTGGCCGGCGCGTGTGACCGATCTGCTTGCCGCGCAGCTCGTCGAGCTGGGGCTTTATACCGCAGACGAGATTGCTACCAGCAAGGATGCCATCGTGCGCGACTGCCTCGCCAGCAAAAAGCTGTACCCGCTTGTGACCACCACCTGCGCGCCCACGCAAATCGAAGGCGGCAGTACCGGTGCCAACGTAATGCCGCAGGATATGTGGGCCAATGTCAACTTCCGCATGCTCGAGGGTACGAGCGTGGCCGATGTCGTGGCCTGCTGCCGCGAGGCCGTTGCCACCGCTGGGCTCGCTGGCCGAGTCGAGGTCGAGCTGGGCCCCGGCAGCTCCGAGCCCTCACCGTCCCCGCGCGTGGGCGGTCCGGGGCTCGAGGCCGTCCGCGCCATCGCCGCCCGCTATTTCCGTAATCCCAAGGGGATGGAGGAAAACAGATCGTCTGCGGTGGGTCAAGAGCCGATGAGCATCGTGCCCTCGACCGTGATTGGTGCAACCGATGCCGCCAACTACCAGCGCATTTGCCACGAGTGCATCCGCTTCTCCGCCTTTGTAGTCGACGATGACGAATGCGACCGCGGCGTCCACGGCACCAACGAGCGCATCACCCGTCGCGCCTACCTCCAAGGCATCCGCTTCCTCATCGCCCTGCTCCACACGCTCTAGAATGCGACAAGGGGACTGAGCCGATTTCATCGGTAATGAGACAAAAATTGTTATAGAAAAAGACTAAGATATCTTAAGAGACATATGCTGGGGTTGGTATTCCTTGAACGACTGCGGGCATGTGCCAGACTGCCTCGGCCCCCCGGGGAGTGCCCGGGCAGGTCGCCGTGTGACTGGGGAGGAAATTATGCAGGAGCTCAGAGAGACGACGTCTCGACTCGTGAATATTGCTACCGGGGGGGGGTGTCTAAGCAGGGAACTTCCTGGTGAACACCGGCCGCGCGAGCGGTGGTCCGTCATGTCTTATGGCCGCCGTCGTGGGCTGCGCCCGGTTTCGCCATATGCGATTGTTCTGGCCCTCGCCGTCGCGCTGACGGCGAGCTTCTTCCTGCCGCTTCGTGCCGAGGCGGCGATCTCCGACCACACGGTTCCGACGACCTCGCCCTCGGGGACGACGATCAACCTGTTTGATTACTGGGTGAATCCCGATGACCATCTGTCGGTTTCCGGCAGCGGCGGCGTCAACGCAGGCCACAAGTTCCAGTTTAACGACGGCAAGGGTGATGGGCCGCTCAACCAATGGACGGGCGGCACGAGCCCGCGGCCCGGCATCGTCAACAACACGCTTTCAGACGGCTACCCGAAGCTTTCCGAAGCCTTGGGCGACGAGTCCCTCCGCTACCTGTTCGATTCCTCTGCCCAGACCGGCAAGACGTCCCATTTTGGCGTGACGGGCCTCCTCAAGGTTCAGGGCGGCTACTACGTCTATGACAGCTCCGAAAACTACGCAGCCTACAACGCTGACAAGAATGCCTTCGACATCTATGGCACCTGGGGCATTGACAAAGTGGGCGATTCGTCCCACCAGGGTCAGTTCTTCCCGTTCGACGCGGCAGACAAGGTGTTCAAAGAGGAAAACGGCCAGCTCGTCCAAACCGGCATCAAGGCAGACAACACCGGTGATTCGCGCTACAACGGCGGCAAACCCGTCAACCACCACTTCGGTCTCTCAATGTCCACGCGATTCGTGCAGCCCAAGGGCGGCCTGACGAACAATAATAATAATGACATGACCTTCGAGTTCGCCGGCGATGATGACGTCTGGGTGTTCATCGATGATGTCCTCGTGGGTGATATCGGCGGTATTCACAACCGCGCGAGTCTGAGCATCAACTTTCATACGGGCGACATTAAGGTAAACGACAATTACAACGGCACGCTGAAGAGTAAGTACCAGGAGGCGGGCAAGGCCGGCGACACGAGCTGGAAAGGCAACACCTTCGCCGACGACACCAACCACACCCTCAAGTTCTTCTACCTGGAGCGCGGCGCCACCGACTCCAACATGGAGCTCAAGTTCAACCTCGTGACGGTGCCCGAGTCCGACATCATAAAGTTCGACCAGGACGGCAAGTTCGTACAGAGCGCCGAGTTCGCGCTGTACAAAACAGACGAGAACTTTACAGATACGACCAATGACAAGAACGCGCTCCTCGGCTCCGGCACCACGGACGAGGCCGGCCACCTAACGCTCACGAACGACGATGACAACGGCGTCATCAACTTCGACGATCTCTACAACAAGAATCACGGTAACAAGTACTACCTCCTGAAGGAGACGCGCGTGCCGGAGGGATACCGCTCGAGTCTCACGGCGACAGGTGGCAGCATGCAGCTCGAGTACGTGCCCGCGAGCGCTGAGAACGGCGCGGGCGGCGTCATCATCAACCGCGGCGGTATGGATGCGGACAGCGTCGTGTGGAAGACTGGTGCGTTTGCCGGCGCGAAGGAGACCATCACCGCACCGGTGAACGTGTACAAGGCGAATGATGACCTGACGAAGTCCGACGAGACCGTCAGCCTGAAGTCTGGCATACTGTTCGCTGTGGTGCTCAAGCGCGATAAAAGCGCAAACGCAGATATCAAAAATCAGAACAATTGGTACGCCGTGTCGGGCGACCCATCGACGGGAATGGGGTACACCCTCGCCGAGAAGCCGAGCAAGGCCGGCGCTATCGAGGCGGCGAAGAAGGACCTGCACGCCTTCGCGCTCAACACGAGCGGCCAGTACCAGGTAGAGATTCAAAATCTGCCCGGTGACATCTCCAAGTACTACTACCTGCTGAGCGGTGATGCCCGCAAGGATGCCGAGTACACGGTGGCCATCTACCACACAAAGGCGAGCTCGATCGGCGACGCGACTCCCGAGAACACCGTCCACGTGTACAGCGACGACATCGCAGACGGCACGAACTTCAAGCGACAGTTCGCCACGCGCTTGCTCGTCACGAACATCCAGAATCGCCTGTTCGTGCAGAAGACCGATACCGAGGGTAAGCCCGTTGACGGGGCGAAGTTCGCCCTGTACACCTCCAGCCAGGTGACTACGGAGAACGGCAAGGTCATGCTCAATGGCGAGCAGACCCCCTACGACACCCTGACGACGGGGTCGGTCGACTACCCGGTCCTGCTCGAAGGTGCGGGCATATTCCCGAATACGAGCAACGGTAACAGGCCGCTCGTGAAGGGGACCTACTTCCTAAAGGAGGTCTCGGCGCCCGAGGGCTTCCTGCTTAACGACACGCTTACCAAGGTGATTGTGGACGATTACGGCGTCCATGCCGATGCTGGTACGGACGATGACGGTGTTTCGACGTTCGTGGGTCCGGGCGCGCTCATGAAGAGCCTGGGCCAGTTTGGCGCAGAGGGTGACATCGACAACACGCTCACGTGGATCAAGGGCCAGCGCCAGACGTCCGACGGCAAGCTCGACGGCAACGACAACCTTTCCTGGAACAATGACGCCAAGGGCGGCGAGGATGAGGTGCACCTCAAGTACGGCGCCAACGGACGTGTCTACCAGTATGGGCCCACCGAGGAGGGTAAACCTTATCGCTTGGAGACCGAGACGGGCTGGATACGTATGGGTATCATGCAGGACGAGCGGCCCAAGGGGACCACGTCGAAAGGTGCCCGTGCCAATCTGGGCGACATGAACCTGAACGCCCTGTTCACGGGCGCCACCTGCGTGCGCGTGGCGAACGAACGCGAGGCGAGCCTTGAGGTGACGAAGAAGGTTGTCGTGCCCAATGGCCTGACGGGCAATAAGGACGCAAAGTTCACCTTCAAGTTCACCGTGCCTGATGGGAAGACCTACAAGGCTGCAGTGTTCAAGAACGCTGGGGCCGCAAGCGAGAAGCAGGTCGGCGATATGTTCGACCTGACGAACGGTCGCGAGCAGACCATCACGGCCGGCCAGACGATCCGCGTGTACGGCCTCGCCGAGCACGACGCCTACACGGTGCAGGAGCTGACCGGTACGGGCAAGATGCCGGCCGGCTTCACGCTGACCAAGCGCGAGCAGGGCGGCAACGCCCTGAGTGGCGAGGGCAACAGCATCTCCGGCACGATCGCAAAGCAGAACGCCGACGGCACACTGGCCGACGCCAACAAGCTGGTATTCACGAACACCTATAGCGTAAAGTCGCCGGTGACGCTCACCAATGCGTTCTGGGCGCAGAAGGTGCTCCAGGGCCGTGACTGGAAAGATGGCGATAGCTTCAAGATTTACCTGCGCGCGGACAAGGGCACGCCGATGCCCGACGGTGCCGAGAATGCACCCGTGAGTGGTATGAAGCAGGTTGTGAAGACCGTTGAGAACGGGGACAAGTTCGACTTCGGCGAGATTGAGTACACCAAGCCCGGCACCTACACCTATCTCATCGCCGAGGCCACGCCGTCTCAAAACGACGCTAGCTGGCTGCCCGGGTTCGGGTATTCAAGCGCTTCCTACCGCGTCACGGTGACGGTGAGCGATAACGGCGACGGCACGCTGTCGCAGCCGGCAGTCAAGATGGAGCAGACCTACACCGACGACGGCGTGAGCCATGAGGACAACCCGATCAAGGTCGCTGACAAAATCGCCAAGATCACGAACACGTACCGACCGAAGGGGACCTCGGTAACGCTCAAGGCGAAGAAGCGCTTCACAGGTGGTGAGCTCGCAGGGAACGACTTCACGTTCCAGCTGCTCGACAACGACGGCAAAGAGCTCCAGGCTGTCCAAAACGACAAGGACGGCAAGGTCGCCTTTGCAGCCATCGACTACGCTACGCCGGGCGACCACGACTACACCATCAAGGAGGTGAAGGGCGCCGACTCGACCGTCGTCTACGACGCGAAGGGCGTGAAGGTCCACGTCAAGGTCACCGACGAAAAGGGCGAGCTGAAGGCGGTCGCCACCTACGACGGCGAGAAGGCCGTGCCGACCTTCACCAACACGAAGCCGACGGCGGACGTCACCGTCGAGGCCACGAAAGTTCTCGCGGGCAAGGACCTGACGGCCGATGCGTTCACCTTCGGCCTGTACGACCAGGCTGGCAACGAGGTTGCCCGCGGCACCAACGACCAGGGCGGCAAGGTCAAGCTGACCGTCAAGGGCCTGAACCTGGGCGAGTACGACTACACGCTCAAGGAGGAGAAAGCGGGCCAAACCGTCGACGGCGTGGTCTACGACGCCAAGGAAGTCAAGGTCCACGTCAAGGTAGAGCAGAACCAGGACGACAACAATAAGACGAAGGTGACCGTCACCTATGACGGTGCCGCTACGGCTCCCGCCTTCAACAACACCTACGACGCAAAGGGTTCCGTAACCCTGACGGCGACCAAGACCATCAAGGTTGCGGACGGCTTCGACCACGCGACGAAGCCCGCGGACGGCGAGTTCACCTTCGACCTGAAGGACGCTGCCGGCAACGTGATCGGCACCGCGAAGAACAACGCCGACGGCAAGGTCAGCTTCACGCGCGAGTTCCAGCTCTCCGACTTGGGCGGCGCCGCGAGCAAGGACTTCACCTACACCATCGTGGAGCAGCCGGGCGCGGAGCCGGGCATGGTCTATGACAATCATGCCCTCACCTATACGGTGACGGTCACAGACGGCGGGAACGGAGCACTGAATGCGAAGGCGATCGTGACGAGCGCATCCGGCTCGGATACCTTCACCAACACCTACCAGCCGGCCGCGACCGGTCTGGCCCTCGGTGCGCAGAAGAGCTATGTGAAGAAGGACGACAACACGCCGATCGTCCCCAAGGACGGCGAGTTCACCTTCGATGTGTACGAGGGCAAAATGACTGCTGAGCAGCTTGCCGGGGCCAAGCCCGTCCGGACCGCGACCAACGGCGCGGACGGAAGCGTCAGCTTCGACGCCTTCTCCTACGCGAAGCCGGGTACTCACGAGTACACCATCGTGGAGCGGAAGGGCGACCTGGCCTACGTGACCTACGACGATACGGTGCACCACGCCGTGGTGACGGTTGCGGACAACGCCGGCGCGCTGCGGGCGAGCGTTGCCTACGACGGCAAGGACGCCACGAAGCCCACCTTCACCAACGCCTACAAGGCACAGGCGACGGTCTCCGGCGCGATCGCCCTCACCAAGAGCGTTGACGTGCACGGCGGCAGCTACCAGATGAAGGCGGGAGACTTCGCGTTCGAGCTGGTGGGGCCCGACGGCAAGGTGCTTCAGACCCAGAAGAACGACGCCGACGGCAAGGTTGCCTTCGACGAGCTGACCTTCGACCATGCGGGCACCTTTATCTACACGGTCCGCGAGGTGCAGCCGACGGACGACGCGCCGGGCGTGCCGGGCGTGACCTACACCGGCAAGACGTACACCCTGACCTACGTGGTGAAGGACAACAACGACGGCAAGCTGGTGGTGGAGAGCTCCACGGTGATGCCGAGCGAGGGTACCGAGAACGGCGTCACCCCCAACACCATGACGTTTACGAACAGCTACCAGCCGGGCCAGACCTCCTACCAGATCTCTGGCACCAAGGTGCTTGAGAATGCCGACCCGTCCACCACGCGGACGCCCGCCGATGGCGAGTTCACGTTCGCGCTGATTGACGTGGCCACGGGGCAGGAGATCGACCGGACCAAGAACGTGGGTAAGGCGTTTACCTTCAAGGCCATCTCGTACACTGCGACTGGTTCGCATGCGTACCAGGTGAAGGAGGTTGCGGGCCAAGATGGCACCATCACTTACAGCGATGCGGTGTTGGATGTGACGGTGAGCGTGACCGACGACGGCAGCGGCCAGCTGACCGCGACGGCGAACAAGACGGCTGCGGATCTGACCTTCACCAACATCTACACGCCGACGGCAACGACGGCGACGATTACCGGAACGAAGGCTCTGACCGGCCGCGACTTGGCCGAGGGTGAGTTCTCCTTCGACCTGAAGGACGCCGACGGTAACATGGTGCAGACGGTGCAGAACGGCGCCGACGGCACGTTTGGCTTCGCGCCGCTGCAGCTGGACAAGGTGGGGACGTACGTCTACACCGTGTCCGAGCGGGCAGGGGCGACGGCGAACGGCGTCACCTACGACACGACGGTCTTTACCGCGACGGTGACGGTGACGGAGAATGCGGAGACGCACGCGCTGGAGGCGCAGGTTGCCTACAGCAAGGGCGGCAAGGCTGCGGATGCGGTGGCATTCAGCAACAGTTACGCGCCGGCCGCGACTGAGGTGAAGCTGGGGGCCTCCAAGGTGCTGAGCGGCGAGGACCTGAAGGAAGGGCAGTTCTCCTTCCAGCTGAAGGATGCCGACGGCAAGGTGCTGCAGACCGCAAAGAACGCGGCGGACGGCACGGTGGGCTTCGAGGCGATCTCGTACGACAAGCCCGGAACGTACGCCTACAGCATCTCCGAGGTGGACGACGGTCAGAAGAACGTGACGTACGACGCGGCCGAGCACCGGGTAACGGTGACGGTGACGGACGACGGTGCGGGCCATCTGGTGGCGACGGTAACCTATGACGGCGCCGTGGCGCCGGTGTTCAAGAACACGTACACGCCGCCGACCACCCCGCCGACGGAGCCGCCCACCAATCCGCCGAGCAAGTCACCGGTGCCGAAGGAGGAGAAGCCGGGTCTGCCGTATACGGGCGATACCAGCTTGTCGCCGATGGCCCTGGGTGGCATCGCGGGCGGCGCGGTGGTGCTGATCGCCGCAGGCGTAATCCTGCGGCGCCGGAACCGGTAGCTGCGGCGGCCGAGAAGGGCTTTGATTGAGGGCGGGTGGTCGCAGGGCGCGGCCGCCCGCCCTTTTCGGTGAAAGGCTATGTTAGCCCGCCGTTTGCACGTCCGGCTCCAGATGGAACTCGTACTCCGGCTCCATCATCTTCTTCCGGATCTTTTCGTAGCGCCCGTCGTCGAGCTGCTCGCGCATGAGCGACGTCCTGTCCCCGACGCGTGCGGCCTCGCGCAGCCATCTGAACCACATCAGGCAGCTGTGGAGCCTGCGGGTCGATACGCCCTTGAACCTCTCGAGGAAGTGGCCGAGCGAACCCTGCGCTTCAGCATCCTCTGGACCGTGTCCCGCTCGTACCCGGTGAGCCTGCCGTGGGTCCTCGGGACCGCCCTCGCGGCGCCCTTCCCGCCCTTTCCGGACATGGCGTCCTCCGATCTCCCGGGGCCGGCCGATCCGGCCCTCAGGGTATCGGATTCCCAAATTTATCCGTATATGTGCGGATGAATGCGGGAGGCGTTCGGATGAAGTTGTATTCAAGGAAAGAGACTGACCCTTTGTCGCATTCCGTGCGGGTTATATGCAGGTATGCCTGCGCACGCTATCATGTATGGGTTAGACCGCAACTATGTACCTCATACGCGAAGGGATGCGCATGTATCTGAAGATCGACATGTTCTAGCTGGGCTTACCCCCGCAGTGGCGCCGCGCGCCCCATCAACTCTGCCGATTTTCGCCTTCACGCACATAAAGGAGTCCCGCCATGCGCGACAAGCTCGAAAAGATCATTAAGGCCTACGAGGAGCTCGAGAAGAAGCTTTCCGACCCGGCCGTCGCCTCCGACATCAAGGAGTTCACGCGTCTCAACAAGGAGTACGCACACCAGTCCGACCTCATCGCTGCCTCGCGCGAGTACATCGGCGCGCTCGATGACATCGAGGCCGCCAAGGAGATGCTGCACGATACCACCGATGCCGATGAGAAGGAGATGCTCCAGATGGACATCTCCGAAAACGAGGCCAAGCTTCCCCAGCTCGAGGAAGACATCAAGTACATGCTCATCCCGAGCGACCCCAACGACGACAAGAACACCATCGTCGAGATCCGCTCCGCCGCCGGTGGCGACGAGGCGGCCATCTTCGCCGGCGACCTGTACAAGATGTATCAGCGCTTTTGCGAGTCGCGCGGCTGGAAGACTACCGTGCTCGACTCCAGCCCCAGCGAGGCCGGTGGCTTTAAGTCCATCGAGTTCAAGGTCGAGGGCGACCGCGTCTACTCCGTTATGAAGTACGAGTCCGGCGTGCACCGCGTCCAGCGCGTCCCCAAGACCGAGTCCCAGGGCCGCATTCAGACCTCCACGGCTACCGTCGCCGTGCTTCCCGAGGCCGAGGAGATCGACGTCCAGATCAACCAGTCCGACCTGCGCATCGACACCTACTGCGCCTCCGGCCCTGGCGGTCAGTGCGTTAACACCACCTACTCCGCCGTGCGCATTACCCACCTGCCCACCAACACCGTGGTGCAGTCGCAGGAGCAGCGCTCCCAGATCCAGAACCGCGAGGTCTGCATGCAGATGCTGCGTGCCCGTCTGTACGAGATGGAGCTCGAGAAGCAGCAGGCCGAGCTCGGTGCCGAGCGCCAGAGCCAGATCGGCCATGGCAACCGTTCCGAGAAGATCCGTACCTACAACCAGCCCCAGGACCGCGTGACCGATCACCGCATCGGCTTCAACTCCACCTACAACGGCGTCCTTCTGGGCGATCAGCTCGGCACCGTGATCGAGGCACTCGCCGCCGCCGAGCGAGCCGAGAAGCTGGCACAGGCCGTTTAAGTTACGGCGTTTTACCAAACGCCGTAACTGCTCGACGCTGCAAACGCCCCTAAGCGGCAATCTGACGTTCAATCGTCGGTCGCGTACCGAAGTACGCTTCCCTCCTCTTTCACGTCACCTTGCTCGCTTAGGGGCGTTTTCGCTGTCCGTCCTCTACCTGCGGCGCCTTGGATGTAGTCATTGGGGACGTTCTTAGTCATTGGGGACGTTCTTAAATGACTAGGTTGGGCACATTGCTTTGAGATGTTATTCAATCAGTTGTGATGGCATTTGAGCTGTCTACCTGCTCAAAGTAATTAATAGCATTCATCTGCTATTGAAAATATTGCTCAAAAAATCGTCCAAGAAGTCGCAGTGCATTTTTTGATGAGTCGCGCGTCAAGTGATTTGGCATGTTCTTGGTTAGATATTGGTCAGTTTTGGGCAACCTTGCCAAAAGCTTGACGAATGCAAATCTGGACGTCGGCGAATGAACACTTTGAGCGAGCCCGGTGCAAAATTCTGGGCTGATTCTCGATAATCGCCTTCAATCGCCCCTTGCCAAGCGCTGGCCTCGCGTACAATCTGCTCCGACATTCGCGCGCCGTCCGGCGCTTAAGAGGGGAGGGCCCCATGGCAAACGAGATCTGGACCATCAAGCGTTGTCTCGAGTGGACCAAGGAGTACCTGGCCGAGCGCGGCGAGGAGCACCCCCGTCTTTCTGCCGAGTGGCTGCTGTGCGCCGCCACGGGCCTGGCGCGCATTGACCTATATATGCGTATGGACGAGACGCTTAACGCGGCCCAGCTCGAGACCATGCATGCGGCCGTTGTCCGCCGCGCTAAGGGCGAGCCGCTGCAATACATCACCGGCAGCACGCAGTTTCGCATGATCGACGTCGCGTGCGCCCCCGGTGTGCTCATCCCGCGCCCCGAGACCGAGATGCTCGTCGAGGAAGTCCTCAATTATCTGGATGCCGAGGTGCTGAGCCCCGAGGCTGCTGCCCGTCAGCGTGTTGAGCTGCCTTGGAACGATGAGGTCGAGGAGGCCCGCAAAGCCGAGGCGGCGCTGGCCGACGAGCGCGCGACCGCCGAGCGTCGTGCCGCCAACCTCACGGCCGCCGACGAGGCGGCGCTGGGCGGCGATGTGCTGGGCAGCCGTGCCTATGCCGAGGAACTGGCCGACCGCGAGGCCGAGGAAGCCGCCGCGCAGGCAGCAGAAGCCGAAGCCGCGGAAGCCGCCGAGTCCGAGCTCGACGAATACGGCATCGCCATCGAGGGTGCCGGCCAGGAGACGGCTTCAGCTCAGGATGCCGCTGCGCCTGCTCCAGCCGAGCCCCGCACTGCCCGCGTTCTCGAGGTCGGCTGCGGCACGGGCTGCATCTCGCTCTCCCTTGCCTGGGAGCGTCGCGGCCACGTTACCTGCACCGCCACCGATATCGAGCCGCGCGCCATCGATCTGGCCACCAAAAACCGCGACGCCCTCGGCCTCACGGCAGATGAGGTTGCCTTTAGCCTCACCAACCTGGTGAGTTCCATTCCCCACGACGAGTGGGGCACCTTTGACGTGCTTGTCTCCAATCCGCCCTACATTCCGACCGACGTCATGCGCTCACTGCCGCACGAGGTCAAGGACTTCGAGCCCGACCTGGCGCTTGAGGGCGGCGCCGACGGCCTCGATATCTTCCGCCGCCTGCTCAATGCGGCGCCTTACATGCTGCGCGCCGGCGGCCTGTTTGCCTGCGAGCTCTACGAGGGCGCGCTCGACGCCGCGGCCGAGCTCTGTCGCCAGGCAGGCCTTTCGGACGTGCGTATCGTCCACGACCTCACCGATCGTCCCCGCATCGTTCGAGCCATCGTCACCGAGCCCAAACAGCGTATTTAAGCTGAATAAATAGACATTTGCGCAAGTTTGTCCTTGCAATATACCGTAAAACTTCTACTATAGAAGGAGAAAGGTATGTCAAATCAGCTGCATCGGTACCGTATCGTGCTTGATTACATTGAATCTTGGCTTGATGAGCAGGATGAAGCTACGCTGAAGCAGATTTATGCAGACCTTTTGGTGCTCGAGAAGGAAGGTCCCAGCCTTGGTCGTCCGCTGGTTGACCGCGTAAAGGGCTCGAAGCTTCATCATTTAAAGGAGCTGAGAGTGACGTCGTGTGGTGGGCAGGTGATTCGCATCCTCTTCGCCTTTGACCCCAAGCGCCAGGCGGTATTGCTATTGGCGGGTGATAAGTCGCGAGCGGGATCGTCAAGGGCAAAATGGAACGGTTGGTATGCGATCAACATTCCAAGGGCCGAGCAAATATACCGTCGCCACGTAAGGAGGCTCGATCGAGATGGAACTGCATGAGTATATGGAATCTCGCGGGATAACACGCGACTCCATTACCGCCGAGCAGGAGAGGACTCGCGATCGTATCGAAGCCTATAAGCTTGCTCAGATTCGCAGGTTAAAAGATCTAACACAGGCGTCGGTCGCCCAGTCGATGGGCGTTTCTCAAAAACGTGTATCCGAGCTCGAGCGTGGGGAGTTGGGTTCGATGAGGCTCGACACGCTGAGCAGGTACGCAGAGAGCCTCGGCGGAAAACTGGTTGCAAGCATCGAGTTTCCCGATCGTACCGTTACGCTTGCGCGCTAAAAATCTTCAATTAACCCCCTCACTTTCACCGACTACTAGAGCCGCTCACCAAACCAACATGCGCTCTGGGCAAATAGGTTGAATGTTTCGTGCGAGAATGCCCCACAGTAAACAAACTTGCACCGGAGCGTAAGGGGCTGGCATACACATGCAGACGGTCTATCGGGTATACGAGGGAACGCGCGAGCCGCATCGGCTTGCCATCGAGCGCACGGCCGAGGTGCTCGGCCGCGGCGGCCTGGCCTTGATTCCGACCGAGACCGTCTACGGTGTCGCCGTGGCAGTCAACGCCTTCTCGGGCGCCGTGCCCCAAGATACAAGCGAATTCCCATCGTGGCCGCGCGATCCGCAGGCTGCCGTCAATGGCGCCGCAGTTCCTGCGCTCGGCACCGGCTATCGCCGTATCTTCACTCTCAAGCAACGTGAGCTCACGCAAACCGTCGCTTGGCTGGTCGATGGCGTCGAAGCACTCGACCGCTATGGCGTGGATATCCCGGAAGATGCCCGCGTACTCGCGCGACGATGCTGGCCGGGAGCCCTGACTATCGTGGTCAAGGCAGCCCCCTGCGTGCCGACCTTTATGCGCGCTGCCGACGACACCGTGGCCCTGCGCGCTTCGGCCTCTCCCGTGGTCCAAGCGCTCATCCGCGCCTGCGGCAGTCCCCTTGCCTGCACGAGCGCCAACACGCACGGCGCGCCTTCGCCGGCAAGCTTTGCCGCCGTCGAGGGTCGCATCCTGGAGGGGGTCGATGTTGCCGTCGACGCCGGTGAGACCCCGTGTCGCGACGCCTCGACCATCGTGTCGTTCCAGCACGGCGGGCTCCAGATCCTGCGCCAAGGCGCACTTCCCGCATCAGAGATCGAGCGGGTCCTGTCCGACCCGATGCAATAGAAGGGTGTAAGCGATGTCGTTGAATCTGGGCAGCCTGGGCATGGAAGATGCCTCGTTTAACTTTGGCGGTTCCTACATCATGGCGCTCGACTGCGGCACTACCTCGGTACTCGCGGCCATTGTCGACGAATACGGCTGCATCGTTGCCCAGGCGCGTCGTAGCGTCAAAACCAGCTTCCCGCGCCCCGGCTGGGTGGAGCAGGATCCCACGGAGGTGCTTGCCAGCCAGATCGGCGTGATGATGGAAGTCCAGTTTAAGAGCGGTATCCACTCCGATCGCATTGCCGCCATCGGCATCTCCAACCAGCGCGAGACCACGGTGGTCTGGGACCGCGTGAGCGGCCAGCCCATCTATAACGCCATCGTATGGCAGTGCCGTCGTACCGCGCCGGCGATCGACGCGTTGGTTGAACAGGGTTGCGAGGAGCTGGCGCGCTCCCGCACGGGACTTACGCTTGACCCGTATTTCTCGGCCTCCAAGGTGCAGTGGATTCTCGACAACGTCGACGGCGCACGCGAGAGCGCGGCGGCGGGCGACCTCATGTTTGGCACCATCGACACCTGGCTCATCTACAACCTCACCGGCGGCCAGGTCTTTGCCACCGACTACACCAATGCCAGCCGCACGGCACTCTTTAATATCCATACGCTCGATTGGGACGACGACCTGCTGGCGCTCTTTGACGTTCCACGTTCCATGATGCCCGAGGTTCGCTGGAGCTCGGGCGACTACGGCCGCGTCGCGAGCGACATCATGACCAACATGCCGCCCATCATGGGCGTGGCGGGCGACCAGCAGGCATCGCTGTTCGGCCACTGCTGCTTCTATCCCGGCCAGACCAAAAACACCTATGGCACGGGCTGCTTTATGCTCATGAACACCGGTGACGAGATCGTCGAATCCAAGAACGGTCTGGTCTCCACCATCGGTATCGCTGCGGACGGCAAAGTCAGCTATGCGCTCGAGGGCTCTATTTTTGCCGCCGGTTCAACGATGAACTGGCTTCGCAACAACATGGGCATCATCTCGAGCGTGAGCGAGTCGGCACAACTCGCCGCTTCGATTAGCGACAACGAGGGCTGCTACTTCGTTCCCGCCTTTGCGGGTTTGGGCGCTCCCTGGTGGGACCCGCATGCCCGCGGTATCGTGTGCGGTCTGACCGGCGCCTCGAGCCGTGCGACCATCGTACGTGCCGCCTGCGAATCCATGGCATATCAGAGCTACGACGTGCTGCGCGCCATGGAGCAGGACGTGGGGCTTTCGATTGAGCGCCTGTCTGTCGATGGCGGTGCCTCGCGCAACGAGTTCATCATGCAATTCCAGGCCGACCTGCTGGATATCCCCGTGCTGCAATGCGAGACGGTGGAGACCACGGCAATCGGTGCCGCGTACTTGGCGGGTCTTGCCGTCGGCTATTGGGAAGACCTTGAAGAGCTGGAGCAAAATGCCCAGATCGTTAGGACCTTCCTTCCCCATATGTCCGCCGAGCGTCGCGAGCAAAACCTTGCGGGCTGGCGTGATGCAGTCAAGCGCTCGCTCAGTACCGCACAGTAGGGCTGCGATGGGCTGCTCGATACAACAAACCGCTAAACTTATGCATGGCGTGCGGCGGCAACATTGCTGCGCGCCTTGTCAGCAAGGCCGTTTTGCGGCTGCAACGAAAGGGGCAATCAACCCATGACCGTCACCTACGATGCGTCCCGTGTGACGCTTGTCGATCATCCGCTCGTCCAGCACAAGCTGTCGATCCTGCGCGACAAAAACACCGGCACCAACCAGTTCCGTCAGCTCGTGCGCGAACTCGCGCTTTTTGACGGCTACGAGGCCATGCGCGACCTGCCTATGGAAGACGTCGAGGTCGAGACCCCCATCACTACCGCCACGTTCAAACAGCTCGCCGGCAAAAAGCTCGCCATCGTTCCCATCCTGCGTGCAGGCCTTGGCATGGTCGATGGCATCCTCGACTTGGTACCCTCCGCTCGCGTGGGCCACATCGGTATGGAACGCGACGAGGTCACCCACGAGCCGCATGAGTATTACTGCAAGATGCCTAAGGATATCGACCAGCGCATCTGCCTGGTTGTCGACCCCATGCTCGCCACGGGCGGTTCGGCCGAGATGGCCATCAGCTACCTGCGCGAGCGCGGTGTCAAGGATATCCGCATGCTGTGCATCGTCGCGGCCCCCGAGGGCCTCAAGTCGCTGACTGAGAAGGACCCCGATGTGCATATCTATACCTGCGCCATCGACGACCATCTCAACGAAGCTGCCTACATCGTTCCCGGCCTGGGCGACGCCGGCGACCGCATCTACGGCACGCTGTAATCTCTGGGCCATACCGGCTAACGTCGAAAATACGAAGAAATGGTGCGCGCGGGCGAGCAAAAGACGACCGCGCGCACTCCTGTTAACGGACGTTTTGCCCTGCAGGGTTCGAGAAAAACGTATTACCGTACCTGCGGCATAAAGAAGGTCTTAAGAAAACGAACAGGTGCGTATTAACCGATGCTTTTTCGGTTGTACTTTAGCGATTGGCTCGTACAATAGTCACCAATGTTTGGCGGGAACTGTCCTGTGAGGCGATAAAAAAGGAAAGTGAGGACGCCAGTGTTTCAGATAGCCGATCTGCTCGCTATCGTTGCAGGTGCCATCGCGGGCGCGATTGCCTTCCTTCCCTTTGTCTTTACGCTCAAGCCGGTTCTTGACGATAAGCAGAATGCGGACATGCTCAAGGGTATGGTGAGTCTCGCGGTCTCGGCAATCGCGTTGCTTGTCTTTACCTTGGTTGTGTTTGTGTTGTTCGGAGAGGCATTTCGCATGTTCCTCCTGGGCGAGGCGATCGGCTTCGTGGCCTTTATGGCCGCCTGCGCGGTTCGCGTCGCCAAGGCGCTGCGAGATCCTCATGAGGTCGAAAGGTAAGTCGTGGAAATTTTTGAAAAGCTGCCTGATGAGATTAATCATCTGGTCAGCGAGTTCAGCTCCACCCCTGTCGTGGGCGATCTGAGCTGCGGCATCACGCAGTACTCGTTTTGGCTGATCGTCTCCACGATCGTGCTCCTGATCGTCCTGGCCGTGTTCAAGAAGAAGCAAACCCTGGTTCCCAAGGGCTTCTTCGTCAACGGTTTCGAGTACATCATCGAGTACGTCGAGAACGATATCGGCAAGGGTGTCGTGGGTGAGAACTGGAAGAAGCACTTCCCGTTCCTGTGCTCGCTTTTCCTGTTCATCCTGATCAATAACATGATCGGCCTGATCCCGGGAATGAAGCCCGGCACCGGCGCAATCGGCTCCACCGCCGCACTCGCTATTTTCGCCTTCGTGTACTTCATCTACTACGGATGCAAGGCTCACGGCGTGATCGGCTACATCAAGAGCCTCGCCCCGCAGGGCGTGAGCTTCCCGATGAACGTGCTCGTGTGGGTCGTCGAGCTTTTCTCGACCTTCCTGCGCCTCATCACGCTTGCCGTCCGTCTGTTCTGCAACATGTTCGCAGGACACGTGGTCATGGGCTCGTTCGCCATCATGGCGAGCATGTTCATGCAGCCGCTGCTTCAGCAGGTTTCCGCGGCCCACGCCGTCGGCGCCCTGCCTTCGCTGGCCTGGCTTGCCATCCTCATCCTGATCTATGCGATCGAGCTTGTGGTCGGCGCCATCCAGGCTTACGTCTTCACGGTCCTTACCGCCGTGTATGTCTCCGAGGCAGAGGAGGTCGCGGAGGAGGAGTAGTCTTCCGTTCGTGCCTTAAAGGTAAGGCAATTCGTTAAACCGCCGGTGCCCGTACCCATGGAGCCCGGCAGTTATAAAAAGGTTATCCTGCGTGAAATAAGACACGCACGACAAAGGAGGAATCGTGGGAGTTATCGGTTACGGTCTCGGTGTTATCGGCGCTGGTCTTGCTATCGGCCTGTCTGCTCTGGGTGCTACGGGTGCTATGGCCCGTCAGCCTGAGGTCCAGGGCCGCGTGTTCACCGTCTTCATCATGGGCTCCGCTTTCGGCGAGGCCCTGGCTCTGATCGGCTTCGTTGTCGCGCTGATCGTTAAATAGCACGGAGCGTCAAGTATGAATCTTTCATCCCAGAAGAGCGCGATCGCACTCTCCGCGTCCGCGGCCGCGCTGCTCATGCCGGTTTCCGCGTTCGCCGAGGACGGCGCCGCCGGTGCGGACATCCTCATCCCTAAGATGGCGGAGTTCATCCCGGCGCTTATCGCCTTCCTGATTATCTGGATCGTGCTGGCCAAGGTCGCCCTGCCGGGCATCATGAAAACCATGGAGGAGCGCGGCAAGAAGATCGAGGAGAGCCTCGACGAGGCCGAGAAGACCAAGCAGGAGGCTATCGCCAAGCGCGCTGAGTCCGACTCGATCGTCACCGACGCCCGTCGTCAGGCTGCCGACATCGTTCTCGAGGCCCGTAAGGACGCCGAGTCCGAGCGTGCCCGTATCATCGAGGCTGCTCACAAGGAGGCCGAGGAGATCATCGCCAAGGCCCATACGACCGTCGAGGACGAGCGCAAGTCCATCTATGCCGGTGCCGCGAGCTCCATCGCCGACCTGTCCGTTGCCGTCGCCACCAAGATCGTGGGCGAGGCACTCGAGGACGATGCCGAGCAGAAGAAGCTCATCGAGCGCTACATCCAGGAAGCAGGTAGCCTGAATGCCGACTAGCCGCTATCAGGACAAGGTGCTCGAGACCTACGCGCGTTCCCTTTTGGAAGCCGCCAAGGCCGAGAACCATGTGTTCGAGGACCTCGAGATGGTCGAGCGCTTGGCTTCTGCCAGCCCCGAGATCATCGCCGTGCTCGACACCATGTCCAAGCGCGACCAGCTCGACCTTCTTCCCAAGGTGGCAGCTGCCTTTAAGTATGTTGCCGAGGAAGACGAGGATGTAGTGGGCGTGACCGTCACCACGGCGATCCCGCTCGACGACGAGCTGCGTCAAACCATCACTAAGAAATGCGAGCAGGACTTCGGCCGCAAGGTATTCCTTATCGAGCAGGTCGACCCGTCTATCGTGGGCGGCCTGGTGCTCGAGGCCCGCGGCGAGCGTCGTGACATTTCCGTCAAGACGCAGCTGCGCATCGCGCAGGAGACCCTCGCAAACTCTGCTAATTCGTACGGAGGTGAAGCCTAATGTCCGAAACCCTCAATGCCCAGGATATCGCCAAGAAACTGCAGGAGCAGCTCACGAGCCTCTCCGCGACGGTCGATACGCATGAGGTTTCAACGGTCGACGAGGTAGGCGACGGCATCGCGCGCGTCTCCGGCCTCAAGAGCGCCATGGCAGGCGAGCTTCTGGAGTTCAAGAGCTCCGATACCGGTGAGACCGTCTTCGGCCTTGCCCAGAACCTTGACCGTGACGAGGTCGGCGCCGTTCTGTTTGGTGCCGTCGACTCCATCAAGGAAGGCGACGAGTGCCGCACCACTGGCCGCATTATGGATATCCCCGTGAGCCGTGCCATGCTCGGCCGCGTCGTCAATCCGCTCGGCCAGCCCATCGACGGCCTGGGCGACATCGTCGCCACGCACCGTCGCCCCATCGAGTTCAAGGCTCCCGGCGTCATCGATCGTACCCCGGTGTGCGAGCCGGTTCAGACCGGTCTGCTCGCTATCGACTCCATGGTGCCTATTGGCCGCGGTCAGCGTGAGCTCATCATCGGCGACCGTAAGACCGGTAAGACCGCCATCGCCATCGACGCTATCCTCAACCAGCGCGGCAAGGGCATGGTCTGCATCTATGTCGCCATCGGCCAGAAGGCCTCCACGGTTGCCAACATCCGTGAGACCCTCGCTCAGCACGGTGCGCTCGACTACACCATCATCGTTTCGGCCACTGCTGCCGATTCCGCCCCTATGCAGTACATCGCGCCTATGGCCGGTGCCGCTATTGGCGAGTTCTTCATGTACAACGGCGAGGACGGCAAGCCCGCCAGCGAGACCAACCCCGGCGGCCACGTGCTCGTCATCTACGACGACCTGTCCAAGCAGGCTGTGGCCTACCGTCAGATGTCGCTGACGCTGCATCGTCCGCCCGGACGCGAGGCCTATCCTGGCGACATCTTCTACCTGCACTCTCGTCTGCTCGAGCGTGCCGTCAAGATGTCCAAGAAGAACGGTTACGGCTCCATGACGGCACTGCCGATCATCGAGACCCAGGACGGCGACGTCTCGGCCTACATTCCGACCAACGTCATTTCCATTACCGATGGTCAGATCTACCTGCAGTCCGAGCTCTTCTTCCAGGGTCAGCGCCCGGCAGTCGACGTGGGTATCTCCGTGTCCCGCGTCGGTGGCGATGCGCAGACCAAGGCCATGAAACAGGTCGCCGGCAACCTCCGTCTGGACCTCGCTTCCTATCAGGAGCTCGCTGGCTTTACGCAGTTCGGCTCCGACCTCGACGAGGCTACTCAGAAGCAGCTGACCCACGGTGCTCGCATGACCGAGCTCCTGAAGCAGCCGCGTTACAAGCCGTTTGAGGTTGGCGAGCAGATCGTTACGCTGTTCGCTGGCAACGAGGGCTTCCTGGATGACCTGGAGATCGCCGACGTGCTGCCCTTCCGTGCCGAGCTCATCGAGTACATGGACAATGGCTTTGGTTCGCTGCTCGACAAGGTTCGCGCCAAGAAGATCGATGATGACACCAAGGCTGAGCTCTTGCGCGTCATCGGCGACTTCAAGCAGCAGTTCATGGCCAAGCACCATTCGGATGTTTCTGGATCAGAGGAGAACTAAGCCCCATGGCCAACCTTCGCGACATTAAGAAGCGAATCTCCTCGGTTACCACGACCAAGCAGATCACGCGCACGATGGAGATGGTCTCTACGGCCAAGATTCGTCGTGCCCTCGATCGCTCCAAGCAGGCCGAGCCCTATAAGGAGGCGCTGACCGACGTCATGTTGACGGTCGCCGGCGACGCCTCCTGTTCGGGCACCGATCCCATGCTGCAGAAGCATGAGAGCGTCAAGCATGGCCTGATTGTCGTTATTGCCTCGGACCGCGGCCTTGCCGGCGGTTTCAATACGACGGTGGAGCGCACGGCCGAAAAGCTCGCCGCTTCTTGGGCGAACGACGGCATCGAATACGAGATCATCGCGTGCGGGCGTAAGCCGGCCACGTATTTCCGTGACCGCGCAAACGTTGTCATGCACTTTGAGGGCAACTCCTCTGAGCCCGATTTCAATCAGGCCCGCATGATCTCCTCTCATATCTGCGATGCGTATCGTGCCGGTGAGCTTGACCGTGTCGAGCTTGTCTACCACCACGCCAAGAACCGCGTGGATCAGGAGCTTCGCGTCGAGCATCTGTTGCCGCTCGACCCCGAGATGATCGCTATGGCCCACGGTCCGCGTAAGAACGAGACCGACGCCCCTAAGCGCATCTCGTCCACGTTCGAGTTCGTGCCCTCTCCCGAGCATGTTCTCGGCAAGCTTGTGCCGTCTTATATCCTGACGGTCATCTACCAGGCCCTGATCGATTCGGCGGCTGCCGAGCAGGGTGCACGCCGCAAGGCCATGCACTCCGCGACGGAAAACGCCACCGCGATCATCTCGACCCTTACCCGCACGTATAGTCGCGTGCGCCAGGCTTCGATCACGACCGAGATTAACGAGATCGTCGGCGGAGCCTCAGCATTGGAGGAACAGTAATGGCTAATAACACCGTAAAGCTTGCGGTCGAGGAAGCCACCAAGAAGACGACTGCCGGTGATGGTCGCATCGTGCGAATCATCGGCCCTGTCGTCGACGTCAAGTTTGACGGCGCGGTGCCCCCGATCTACAACGCGCTCACGGTCGAGGCCGAGACCCCGATCGGTCATCTGAGCACGATCCTCGAGGTCGAGAGCCAGCTTCCGGGCGGCGTCGTCCGCACGGTCGCCATGTCCTCGACCGACGGCCTGCAGCGCGGCCTCATCGCCACCGATACCGGTGAGCCCATGAAGATGCCCGTTGGTCCCAAGACGCTCGGCCGCATTTGGAACGTCATGGGCAAGCCCGTCGACGGCAAGCCCATGCCCGAGGTGGAGGAGTTCTACCCCATCCACCATGCAGCGCCCCGTTTCGACGAGCTCACCACCAAGACCGAGATCTTCGAGACCGGCATCAAGGCCGTCGACCTGCTCGAGCCCTACATCCGCGGCGGCAAGACAGGTCTGTTCGGCGGCGCCGGCGTCGGCAAGACCGTTCTGATCCAGGAGCTCATCAACAACCTCGCCCAGGAGCACGGCGGCACCTCGGTGTTCACCGGCGTCGGCGAGCGTACCCGCGAGGGCACCGACCTGTTCCTCGAGATGAGCGAGTCTGGCGTTATCGACAAGACCTGCTTGGTCTATGGTCAGATGAACGAGCCGCCCGGAGCGCGTCTGCGCATCGGTCTGGCCGGCCTTACCACCGCTGAGTACTTCCGCGATCGCGGCCAGGACGTTCTGCTGTTCATCGACAACATCTTCCGCTTCTCTCAGGCAGGTTCCGAGGTTTCCGCACTGCTGGGCCGTATGCCGTCCGCCGTTGGTTACCAGCCCACGCTGGCAACCGAGATGGGCGACCTCCAGGAGCGCATTACCTCGACCAAGACGGGCTCCATTACCTCCGTCCAGGCTGTCTACGTCCCCGCAGACGACCTGACCGACCCGGCGCCTGCCACGACGTTTACGCACCTCGATGCCACCACGGTTCTTTCGCGTAGCATTTCGTCGCTCGGCCTGTTCCCGGCTATCGACCCGCTTGCGTCTTCCTCCGACGCTCTCGATCCCTCGATCGTTGGCGAGGAGCACTACCGTGTCGCCGTCAAGGTCCAGGAGCTCCTGCAGGAGTACTCCGACCTTCAGGACATCATCGCCATTCTGGGTATGGACGAGCTGTCCGAGGAGCAGCGCCTTACGGTCAACCGTGCCCGTAAGATTCAGCAGTTCCTCTCGCAGTCCTTCCACGTCGCCGAGAAGTTCACCGGCAACCCCGGTGTCTACGTCCGCGTCGAGGATACCGTCCGCTCTTTCGCCGAGATTGTCGACGGCAAGGCCGATGACCTGCCTGAGCAGGCTTTCCGCTATGCTTCCACGATTGAGGACGTGCGCGAGCGCGCCCGCAAGATGGGGGAGAAGTAGGTTATGCGTATCCGCATCGTGTGCCCCGTGAGCTGCGCCTATGAGGGCGACGCTGCGTTTGTGTCGATTCCGTCCACGGATGGCGAGTTTGGCGTTCTGCCTGCTCACTCCAGCGAGATCTGCACGATCGACCGCGGTTACGTTCGCGTTTCCGATAAGGCCATGGGCACTGTCGACCACACGTTTGCCGTGGCCGGCGGCTATGTCCAGGTTGCGGACGATGTCGTGACCGTTCTCGCCGAGCGCGCTTGCGATTTGGCGACCGTCGATGCCGACAAGCTTAAAGCTGATATTCAAGGTTTTGAAGAGAAGCTGGGTAATTTGTCGGAGGATGATGCACGCCGCGCCTACCTCTATAATGAAATCGCATGGTGTAAGCTCAAGCTTGCCCAATAGTCAAACGATTTAGCGTTCGACCATTTGCGAACACATCATGCCCGGGATGGCCCAGCCATCCCGGGCATGCTTTTTGAAAGGGTAGACCTTGGATATTATCCGCGTTGAGGGTGGCCACGCCATCGGAGGCTCCGTGCCCGTTTCGGGCGCCAAGAACTCCGCACTCAAACTCATGGCGGCAACGCTTCTGGCGCCGGGCAAGACGACGCTGCAGAACGTGCCCGATATTTCCGATGTCCACGTGATGGGCAAGGTGCTCAAGGGCATGGGCGCTACGATCGATGTTCTCGACGAGCACACGCTCGAGATTGATACCTCTCAGGTCGATTCTTGGGAGGCCCCCTACGAGCTCGTTGCCAAGATGCGTGCTTCCACCGCCGTCATGGGACCCCTGCTGGGTCGCTTCCATCGCGCCAAAATTGCCATGCCGGGCGGCTGCAACCTGGGTGCTCGCAAGATCGATATGCACATTCTTGGTCTTGAGGCCCTGGGCGTTGAGTTCGATACCGCCCACGGTTACATCAACGCTAATGCGCCCCAAGGTCTGCGCGGTACCACCGTCACGCTCGAGTTCGCCAGCGTCGGTGCGACCGAGAACCTCATCATGGCCTCTGTGCGCGCACAGGGTACCACGGTTATCGACAATGCCGCCCGCGAGCCCGAGATCGTCGATCTCGCTAACATGCTCAACGAGATGGGCGCCAAGATTGTTGGCGCCGGTACGCCCGTCGTGACCATCGAGGGCGTGGAAGAGCTGCATCCTGTTACCCATCGCGTAGTGGGCGACCGCATCGAGGCCGGTACCTTTATCGTCGCCGGTGCGCTGATGGCCGACGATCGCGGTGTTGACGTCACGGGTTTTTGCCCCATTCACTTGGGCATGGTTCTCAAGAAGATGGAGCTTATGGGCATCGATTGCGAGCGTACCGACGACGGCGTCCATGTGAACCGTGCCGAGCGTATCAAGCCGGTCGATATCCAGACGCTTCCGTTCCCCGGTTTCCCGACCGACATGCAGGCGCAGATTATGGTACTCTCCGCCCTTGCCGATGGCAGTTCCGTTATTACCGAAAACATCTTCGAGAATCGCTTTATGTTCGCCTCTGAGCTGGTGCGCATGGGTGCCGACATTCGTATCGAGAGCCATCACGCCATGATTCATGGCGTCAAGGGCTTCTCGGGTGCACAGGTTACCTCGCCCGATCTGCGTGGCGGAGCGGCCCTCGTCGTAGCGGGCTTGATCGCCGACGGGACGACCGAGGTTTCGGCCATTCATCACATCAAGCGCGGCTACGAGCAGTTTGTCGAAAAGCTGCAGGCGCTCGGCGCGCATGTCGAGCATGCTACCGTCCCCGATCCCGTCATCTACTAATACAGGTTGCCTATGTTTAATAAAAAGCCCCTCGCGGATACCACCACCCGAAGACCCTCAACTGGTGCGCAGGCCAAGATCTACAGTCGCGATAACGTGGCTCGCTATTCCGAGCGCGCTCGCCAACGTCGTCGTAGCCACACGATTCGTCACGTCGCGCTCATTGTCGTGCTTGGCGTGCTGCTGAGTGCCACTACCGCTGCCGGCCTGTGGTTTGCCACCATCATGGGCAAGCTCGGCGATTCTAATGTCATTACTGACAATCTGCGTCGGGTTCTGGTTGACACCGATGAGGCAAAGGATCCGTTCTACGTGCTGCTTCTTGGCACCGACGGCCGTCCGGGCGAGGATACGTATCGTGCCGACTCGATTATCCTGGCACGCATCGACCCCACGCAAAAGCAGGCGACGCTCATTTCCGTTCCGCGCGACACCAAGGTCGAGTACAAGGGCGAGACCATGAAGATCAACGCCTGCCATACCGTTGGCGGCGCCGAGGCCATGGTCGAGGCGGTCAACGAGCTGTGCGGTGTTCAGATTTCCCACTATGCCGAGGTCAGCTTCGACGGTATGCAGGCGCTGATTGATTCGGTTGGCGGTATCGACATTAACGCAACCGATGATGTTGACGACCCCGAGCACCTGGATATTAAGATTACCGCTGGCCAGCAGCATATGGACGGTGCCACCGCCCTTACCTATGCCCGCTGCCGCTACACCTATGCCGACGGCGATTACACGCGCATGCGCCACCAGCGCCAGGTGCTTGGCGCCCTTGCCAACCAGATTCTCAATAACTTCGATGCCACGAAGATCTTTGGCCTGGTTAATTCGCTGTCCGATATGCTCGTAACCGATATGAGCGTTCAGGATATCGTGGCTACGGTCAACGCCATGCGCGGTATGGATGTCGACGGTATCTACTCGGCCAACCTGCCCTCGTACGCCGACGACAGCACCATGATCGACGGTGTGAGCTACGTCTTTGTCTACGAGGACGAGCTCAAGGAAATGATGGGGCGCGTCGATGCCGGCAAGGATCCCAAGGGTCCCAACACCATGGGTCTTTCCGATGGTTCCAGCTCTACGATTGGCGACCTGAACAACAACACGTCTGACGATTACGCAAACGGTACCGCAACCTCATCGGTCAGCTCTGACGATTCCGATGACTCAAGCGATTCAAGCGATTCGGACTACTACGAAGAGCCCACCGGCGACGGCAACGGCTACGAAGCTAACTACTAGAGTTACGGCGTTTTACCAAACGCCGTAACGACTCGACGCTGCGCGGGCCGCATTTGGACAATCTGACGTTCAACTTCAAGGGCGCGACCAGAAGGTCAGCGCCCTTTCGCTTCACGTCACCTTGTCTCAAATGCGACCCGCTCGCTGTCGTTGCCAAAACATCGGCGTTGCCGGAACACTTGGCACTTGGGGACGTTCCTTTTGTGCCGGCAGTTTGGGACACTCCTTGCGTTAAGAGGCTGGCGTGCGTCAACCTATTCTCGTTGCAGTAAAAAAATCGCCCCGTTCTTGGTTGAGGACGGGGCAATTCGTCTTTTGGACTTGTGCAGCCAGGCTTATGCAAAGCGGGCGACGAGCTCCTGGAGCACGTCGGTCATCTTGACGAGCGAACTGACCGGGACGAACTCGTTGACGCCGTGGTAGCAATAGCCGCCGGTGGAAAGGTTGGGGCAGGGCAGACCGCGGAACGACAGCTGCGCGCCGTCGGTGCCGCCACGGATCGGCAGCACTTGGGGCTCAACGCCGCAGGCAAGGTAGGCTTCCTTGGCAACATCAATAAGCTCGGGATAGTCACGAACGATCTCGGCCATATTTCGATACTGCTGCTTAATCTCGACCGTCACGCGCTCCTCACCCAGACACTGGTTGAGCATCGAGGCAGCGGCATCAATAAGGTCGAGTTTCTGCTGGAACTTGGCGGCGTCATGGTCGCGGACGATATAGCGCGCTGTGGCGTGATCGACGGTCGCAGATACACCCTCAAGGTGATAAAAGCCCTCGTAGCCTTCCGTATACTCAGGGCGCTGCACGTAGGGGAGCAACGCGTTGAAGTCGCAGAACAGATTGCCTGCGTTGACCATACGGCCCTTAGCGTCGCCCGGGTGGATGGACTGGCCCTCAAAGCAGACGGTCGCTTCGGCGGCGTTAAAGCACTCCCACTCCAGCTCGCCGATGGGGCCGCCGTCGATCGTGTAGGCGTACTTGCAGCCAAAGGTATCGATATCCAACAGCTCGGCTCCGTGGCCGATCTCCTCGTCAGGGCAGAAGCAAATGCCGAGTGCGGGATGGGGCAGAGAAGGGTCCTGAGCGATACGCGCGACAAGCGACATGATCTCGGCGACGCCTGCCTTGTCGTCCGCGCCCAGCAGCGTGGTGCCATCGCTGCAGACCAGGTCCTCACCCGCGAGGTCATTCAGGGCGGGAAGCTTGGCGGTACCCATGGCAACGGGCTTACCGTCAACCGTGCCGCAGACCAGGTCGCCGCCTTCGTAGTGTACGATATGCGGCTTCACGCCGGCGCCCGGTGCAACTTCGGTGGTGTCGAGATGAGCGATCAGGCCCAGGGCGGGCTTGTCCTCAGCGCCCGCACTTGCGGGGATATGCGCGCAGACATAGGCGTGCTCGGTCACGTAGGCATCTTCCGCACCAAGCTCGCGCAGCTCTTCAGCCAGCACGTTGGCAAGGTCAAACTGAACGGCGCTCGAGGGTACCTGGTCGCAGTTTGCATCCTCGGACTGCGTGTTGATCTGGACGTAGCGCAAAAAGCGCTCGAGGACATCGGGGCTCGTGGTGGTGTTTTCCATAAAGACCGCTCCAATCTTGGTCGTCGTGTGCAACAAGAACTCTAGCACGGTATGCCACGGCATACCACGACGCTTGGATGGGGTAGAATCAGCCATTGAATGCAGAAGGGACGGAAGATCATGGATACGACAAATAGCTCGCGCGAACTACATCTGACGGTGGCGAACGAAGACTACTTGGAGTGCATGGTTCGCATTGAAAGCGAAGAGGGGGAAACCAACGGCGTGCGATCGGTCGACATCGCGCAGCGCCTTGGCGTCTCCAAGGCATCGGTCAATAAAGCGGTTTCGGCGCTCAAGGCATCCGAACTTGTCGAGCAATCGCACTACGGCAAGGTAGTCCTGACCGATCGCGGCCGCGAGGTTGGTACGGCTATCTGGTACCGTCATCGCCTCATCCGCACGTTTTTGGTTCAGGAGCTCGGTGTCGAATTTGAGCGAGCCGATTCCGAGGCCTGCATGATGGAGCATGCGCTTTCCGAGGACACGATGAACCGCTGGCTCGCCTATCTCGAAAAGCAGGGAATCAGCGTCGAGGAATAGCGGGATATATATGGATACGAGTTATTACAACCGCTTTGGTGCCGAGGAACTTGCGCGCCGCTTGTCGAGCGAGACCTTGTTGGCGCAGGGCCCCATGGGCAGTGTTCTGTTGAGTGAGTACGATGCCGCCGACATTCCACCGGCGTTTTGGAATCTGGCAGAGCCGCAGACCGTTTCTCGTATCCATCGCTTGTATGTCGCTGCCGGCGCGCAGGTGCTCATTACCAACACCTTTCAGGCATCAAGCTATGCCCTCAAGCACGACCAGATTGCGCCGTCCGTGGCGGAGGTCAATCGCGGGGCCGTCGACGATGCTCGCCAGGCGCACCCGCAACTGCTGCTGGGCTCGATGGGCCCGATCGGTATTGAGTGGTTTGCCGAGGACTCTGCCGAGTATCGTGAAATCCGAGGCATTGCGCGCGAACAGGCGCACGCCTTGCTCAATGCCGGCGTTGACGGTCTGCTGATCGAGACGGTGACGTCTATCCGTAATTTGCAGCCCATGCTTGCCGGCGCCCGAGATGCCGCCGACGGCATGCCTGTTCTGGTGAGTTTTGTCGTTGACGATAAAGGCGACCTGTTGGGCGATGGCCTCAACATCGAGGCGGCCGTTTTGTACGCCGAAAAACACGGCGCAAACTCGGTTGGTGTTAATTGCTGTTCGCTTGCGGCCGCGAACGCGGCGGTGCCCAGGATGGTTGCATCGGCGACTACTCCCGTCACGGTGCGTCCCAACGTAGGCGATCCGGTCCAGACTCAGGATGGCCCCGTATGGCACGAGAACCCCGAAGCTTTCGCGCGCGCATGCATCGAATGGAGACATGCCGGTGCCGCAATGGTGGGCAGTTGCTGTGGAACCACGGCAATCACTACGGCCGCGATGGCCGAGGCGCTCGATATATAAAGGGCAAAACCGCTCCATACGGGGCGGTTTTTTTATTGCTTGCATGTCCTCGGCAGCATTTGCCCAAATGGTGAATGCTGGTGCCGGCAGGTTGCCGAGTGCATGTTGCGGGTATACCCCATGCGTACCATGATCCAAACACTGTGAGGTGTCTGCGCGTGTGCGCGATAATTCATTTTGGAACTGACGGTTGGCGCGCTCGCGTCGATGAGGACTTCACTGCCGATAACGTTGCCCGTATCGCCGATGCCGTCGGCGAGTTGTGGCAAAAGACCAATCCGGGCAAAACGGTATATATAGGGTTCGACACCCGGCCCCTGGCGCGCGAGTTCGCTGAGCTTGCGGCGGGCGTGCTAGCAGCGCACGGGCTAGACGCCGTGCTCGCTTCGCGACCTGTCCCGACCCCTGCCCTTACGTGGGCGGCGGCTTATGACGGTGAAGCGTGCGGCGCGCTCATGGTGACGGGGTCCCATCATCCGCAGGGCTATCTGTGCCTCAAGATTCGCATGGGTGACGGCTCGACCGCCAACCAGGATGTCATCGAAGAGCTCGAAGAGACTATGGCTCCCGAGCCAATGGGGATCGAGGGGCAATATCGCACCGCGGATATCATTCCTGACTATATGCAGGCGGTGGCATCGTTTGTCGATGCCGAAGCCATCCGCGCCGCGCACCTGCGCGTGGTTGTCGATCCGATGGGCGGCGCAGCCCAGGGCTATCTGGCCGACTTGCTACGCGAGCTTGGCGTTGAGGTGCACGAGATTCACTCCGGGCAGGCGTCTGACCAAGAAGATATCTGCCCCGACCCCGTTGAGCCTTGGGTGGACACTTGCGAGCGCGCGGTTATCGAGGACGGAGCTTGCGCCGGCCTGGTGACCGACGGCGACGCCGATCGTATCGGCGCGGTTGACGAGCGCGGCAGATATATACATCCGCATCAGATCATGGCGCTCGTTTTGGGCGACTTGGTTCAATTTCGTAATTTGGAGGGGCGCGTCGTCGTCAATCTTTCGTGTTCGACGCTCGTGCGTCGCATTGCCGAGGCGCTTGGCTGCCGCGTGACCGTCAAACCAGTCGGTTTCAAATATATAGCGGCAGAGATGAAGAAGGGCGGCGTCCTCATAGGCGGTGAAGAAGCCGGTGGTATCGGCATCGCCGCGCATATGCCCGAGCGCGATGGAATCCTCGCCTGTCTGATTCTGTGTGAGCTTATGGCAAAGACGGACGCGCCTTTGGGCGTTCTGGTCGACCAACTCGAGGATAGTTTTGGTAAGACGAGTTACGGTCGACGGGATTTGCGCCTTGAGGCCGAAGATGCCGAAACGTTACGAACCCTGCTGCCGGGCGTAAACCCCAAGTCGATTTGTGGCAAGGTGCCGCAAAACGTTAGTCATATGGATGGCTTGCGTTTGGCATTCGAGGATGACACGTGGCTGCTGGTCCGTCCTAGCGGGACCGAACCAGTGGTGCGCGTCTACGCCGAGGGGTTCTCGGTGGAAGAACGTGATGAGTTGCTCGATGCTGGCTGTGCTTTAGCTAGGGGGACGTATCCGCTTTAACCATGAGACTGCCTTATATAAAGAGATGCTCGGCGAGCGGTAGTTAACGGCTGGCAAACGTTAGTCGGATCACAGGATGTGTAGGAAATGTGTACGCCCAGATTCCCGCCCCCGGGGCCCCTCCGGTCTGGCAATATATCTCCTTGCCGCGCGGCCCGGTCGGACCGGATCAGCCGCCAGGCGTGCACCTTGAGAACCGGATACTGCGAGGATGGACACATTCAGTGTCGCATCCGGGCAGAC
>UQPF01000014.1 GCA_900542905.1 uncultured Collinsella sp. | reverse complement strand
ATGGCGGCGTTCCTTCGCGCGTTCATTTTTTCTTTGGTCGGAAAACAACGATACGCGAGGCGCGCCGCCGCTGCTAGGCGGGCAATTTTACCGGGCGGCTAACCCACACAAACCCCCGAAGAGCCCCTTTTTGGCAGGTTTTAAGCCAGATGGTCCTGAATCAGATCGCAGATGGCTCGGGCGTCGTTGATGTTGATGGCTCGGGTCGCAAAGCCGGCGTCGAAGGCCTGGCGTGCCAGAGCCTCGTTGCAGGCAAGGGCCAGCGTGCGACCGTCGACCAGGTCGAGCGAGCTCTTGCCGCGCAGGCGGTCGACGCCGGAGCGCGCGACCACGATGTTGTCGAAGCCCTCAGTCTTGTAGCCCTCGATGATCACCACATCGACATCGTTGTAGCGCGACAGCAGCTCGCGCGCGGGCATCTCGTCCTCCTCGCGCGTGTCGGCGTACTCCGCCCAGCGCGTGGCGCAGATGAGGCCCACGTGCTTGGATCCGGCCTGGTGATGGCGCCAGGTATCCTTAGCGGGCACGTCGATATCAAAGCCGTGGTGCCCATGATGCTTGAGCGAACCCACGCGCAGGCCGCGGCGAGTGAGCTCGGCGATAACCTTCTCGACGAGCGTGGTCTTGCCCGAGTTTTGGTAGCCGATAAACGCGATTGCGGGGACGGCCGGTGCCGGAGCTGCGGGCGCGACGGCGACGGATGCGCTCGCGGGTGCGTCGCCCGCGGCTCCCACGGCCTCAACGGCAGCGGCCTGACGCTCCGCGCGATCCCACACGCCCGAGCGGCCGCCCTCCTTGTGCAGCAGGCGCACATCGACGATCTCCATGCCGCGATCGACGGCCTTGCACATGTCGTAGATGGTCAGACACGCGGCACTCGCGCCGGTCAACGCCTCCATCTCAATGCCGGTCTTGCCCGTCACGCCGGCCGTAACCAGCACGTGAAAGCCAACCTGCCCGTCTGTGCGCGCCGGCGCCCAGCCCTCGGGCACGTCCCCGGCCGGCGTTCCCGCCGGAGCGATGGGCTCGATATCGCACTTGCTCTTGGTAATGAGCAGCGGATGGCACATGGGAATGATGTCGCTCGTGCGTTTGATGGCCATGATGCCCGCCACGCGCGCGCAGGCAAGCACGTCACCCTTTTTGGCGCGGTCCTGCAGCACCATGGCCTGCGTCTCGGGGTGCATGAGGATGGTGCCCTCGGCGATAGCAATGCGATGGGTCTCGGCCTTGTCTGACACGTCGACCATGCGCACCTCACCCTTGGCGTCCACATGCGTCAGCTCATCGCGACGGGCGTCACGGGCGGGCTCGGCGACAGCGCTGGCAGTCGGCTGCGCGGCTGCGACGGCGTCGCTGTCAGTAGCCGTGACTTTGTGGGCAGACATCGCGGCCCTGCGAGCGGCCTTGGTGGCATCGGCGTACCTGCTCTTGGCCATATGATCATCCTCCGATTTGGGACATAAATCGTTGCGTGCCCTCAATTATCGCGTGTTCCTGCGGTTTGTGGGCCACGGCATCGCGCCAAATCGAAAGTACCTGCATATCATCACCACGACGCAGCGCCTCACGCACCGAATACTCGGCATCGCTGAACAGGCACGGACGCACGTTGCCATCGGCCGTCAGGCGCAGACGGTTGCAATTCGCACAAAAATGGTTGGACATGGCGCTAATGAAGCCAACCGTTCCCGCCGCGCCCGGAAAGTGCCAATAGCGCGCAGGGCCCGCGCCGGCAGGGGCGTCGTTGATGTCGAGCGGCTCGAGCTCGCCCAGTCCCGCCGCGGCTGCCCCGGCGTTGATGCGCGCCCGCAGCTCGTCGCTCGGCACGGTATCGCTCGCGTCCCACAGCTCGGGATTGAGCGCGGGCGCATGCGGGTCCACAGCGCAATGCGAACTCGTGCGCTCGTCGCCGATGGGCATGTATTCGATAAAGCGCAGGTGGATGGGGCGGTCGACGGTCAGCCGTGCGAGGGCCGCCACATCCTGGTTGAGTCGGCGCACAACAACGCAGTTGACCTTAACGGGCTCAAAGCCCCAAGCCAGCGCCGCGTCGACGCCGGCCATGGTCTGCTCGAGTCGACCCAGGCGCGTGATCTTTCCAAACAGCTCGGGGTCGAGTGTGTCGAGCGAGATGTTGACGCGGTTAAGCCCGGCATCTTTGAGCTGTGGCGCCAGCTTGGGCAGCAGGGCGCCGTTGGTGGTGAGCGAGATGTCCTCGATCTGCGGAATCGCGCGGATGTCGCGAATGAGCGGAATGATACGGCGGCTGACCAGCGGCTCGCCGCCCGTCAGGCGCACGCGGCGAATGCCCTCCCCCGCCACCAAGCGCACAAAGCGGGCGATTTCCTCGGCACTGAGTAGCTCGTCGTGCGCGCGGGGCGCCACGCCATCGGCCGGCATGCAGTAGATGCAGCGGAAATTGCACTTGTCGGTAACGGCAATGCGCAGGTAGTTGATATCGCGGCCAAAGCCGTCATGTTGCACGTGCCCGTCCACGCAGCCCTCCCCTCACGCGGCGTTTTATTCTTCGGAAAACATAATACCCCACGAGAGAATCATGCCGACACCCGTACGACAGGACAGGTCGCTTCGAGCAAAACGGACTTTCCAAGCCCATCCTCAGCATACAAACCATCACAACATTCGACGCTTTTCACGATTTTGGTAAAAAACATCGAATGTTGTGATGGTTTGCCTGCCCACAGCACCCCGCAGAAGGACCAAAGCGTCCCTAAAGGCCGCCGTCCCAGTGTCGAATCACGAATTCTCGCAGGTCGTTCTGGCGTTTCTGGAACGCTTCGCTTCGGTCGCACTTGAGACCCATAGCGAGCGCGATGGCGTTCATCGCCCGATGCAATTGCAGCTGATGGGCAAACTGAGTCCCGGTGAGGACGATCATCCTAAAGCCCAGCGCGCTCAGCACGGTCATACGCTCCGCATCCGACGCGCTGCGCTGTTTATCAAGATGGTCCGAGCCGTTGTATTCAATCCCCGTACCGCTCGCAGGCGCATATACATCGATCTCGAAATACCCGGCCTTAGCGAGATACTTGAACTCGTTGGGAACATCGACCCGATGGTTGAGCTCAACCTTGGCGTATCCCAGCCCTCCCTGGGAACGCTTTGCTACGACCATGATTGCGGTGGCCGTCTCCATGGGCGACCGCGCGCCATCGTGCACGCGCTTGAGCACGGCGGTCGCGCGTATAGCCCCCTGACGAGATCGGTTCTCATTGCAATAGTCAATCAAGTCGGCAACGGTATACCTCTGCCCCATCTCGATATAATCGCCTGTCGACAGATGATTCAAATGGTATCGGGCGCAGATTTCGTAGCCATATTCCAGCTGCTCGGGCTCGCTCATCCACGAACCCGCTTGGACAAAGCACATGGCCTCATCAACCACCAGAAGGCCCTCTGCCACCTCGATAAGATGGCCTGGAGGTACCGGCGCCCCAAACACGTGGCACCTAAATCCAGCCGGCGTCGAGCGCTCAAAATCGAAGTTGACGAGCGTGTCGATATGATCGAGCTCTTCTCGTGGAATACCAAGCGAAACCAGATAGTCGGTAACGATCCCAGCTGCCGTTGAAGCCCTCAGCCCTTTGGCATCGAGTCCCAATTTGGGCAGGCTCGCAGTCGGCTCCGCCTCGTTAGCAAGCGAGTCCTCATCGTATAGGCTGCTTGCTCGCGAGAGCGGCTCGGACGGGCGCGCCACGTTGTGGTACAGCCAGGCAGTCTTATGGGACAGGACGATCGGCAGGTCCATGAGCCCTCCAATGGAGTCGGATAACCAACCTTATTCCCCTGCCCACGGGTCCGCACACCTTCGTGCGCAAGAAAGCGACTCCACCCGGTCGAGTGGCAGAAAAACCATCACAACATTCGACGCTTTTCCTGATTTTGGCGAAAAACGTCGAATGTTGTGATGGTTTGAGGCGAGGTGAGAGGCACGGAGGGGTCAAAGCATCGTGCTCGAACGGGTTAATCCAACTCTTTTAACCCGTGTGCCAGCTGCCAGTACTCGCCGTGCTGGGCGAGCAGTTCTTCGTGCGTGCCGCGCTCGATGATGCGGCCGTGTTCGAGGACCATGATGGCGTCGGCGTCGCGGACGGTGGACAGGCGGTGCGCGATCATAAAGGTGGTGCGACCGCGCATGATGCGGTCCATACCGCGCTCGATGAGCTTTTCGGTACGCGTGTCGATGGAGCTCGTGGCCTCGTCCAGAATGAGCACCGGCGGATCGGCGACGGCCACGCGCGCGATGGCGAGCAGCTGACGCTGGCCCTGCGACAGGTTGGCGCCGTCGGCCGTGACCGGTGTGTCGTAGCCCCGCGGCAGGCGGCGGATAAACGAGTCGGCGCAGGCGGCCTCGGCAGCGGCGCGCACCTCCTCGTCGGTCGCGTCGAGCTTGCCAAAGCGGATGTTCTGCGCAATGGTGCCGCTAAACAGGTGCGTGTCCTGCAGCACAATGCCGAGCGACCCGCGCAGGCTGGCCTTGGCAATGTGCTTGACGTCGATGCCGTCGTACGTGATCTCGCCGTCATCGACCTCGTAGAAGCGGTTGATGAGGTTGGTGATGGTCGTCTTTCCGGCGCCCGTCGAGCCAACAAAGGCGATCTTTTGCCCCGGCTTGGCGAACAGGTTGAGGTCCGTGAGCACGCGCGTGCCCGGCACGTAGGAAAAGTCCACGGCGTGGAAACGCACGTCGCCGGCGAGCGGGACCAGACCGGTAACAAGCTCGGTACCATCGGCCGCCACCGCACGACCCGATTCATCAACGGCGGCCACGTCGTGCAGATGTCCATACGTGCCCACACCCTGGCCCTCGGGAATCTTCCACGCCCACGCGGCGTCGCCCGTCTGCACCAGCTCCACGCAGCCCTCGTCCACCTCGGGCTTAAGGTCCATAGCCGCAAACAGGCGCTCGGCACCGGCCAACGCATTGAGCAAGAAGTTGCCCAGCTGCGTAAACTGGTTGATGGGCATGGCGGCTTGGCGCACAAAGACCAGGTAGCTTGCAAGCGCACCCACGTCGGCCAGGCCCTTGATGCAGAGCATGCCGCCCGCCACGGCGACGATGGCATAGTTGACGTAGCCGATCACCACGGTCATGGGCACCATCGAGTTGGCGTAGCTCACGGCGGCGGTACCGGTGCGGCGAAGCTCGTCGTTGCGGCAGGTGAAGCCGGCGACATTCGCTGCCTCACGGTTAAAGACCTTGATGACCTTTTGGCCCGAGACCATTTCTTCGATATATCCGTCCAGGTCGCCAAGCGATGCCTGCTGGGCAGCAAAGAAACGCTTAGAGCGCGCGCCCGAGTAGCGCGCATACAGCACAATGGCCGCATCGCACACGAGTGTGATAATCGTGAGCTGCCAGTTAAGGATGATGAGCATAGCCGTGGTGCCCACAACCTGAATGGCGGCCTGAATCACGTTGGCAAAGCTGTTGTTGAGCGCCTCGGAGACGGTGTCGACGTCGTTGGTGAAAAAACTCATGATGTCGCCCGAGCGCGTGCTGTCAAAATAACTGAGCGGCAGCGTCTGGATGTGCGCGAACAGGTCGCGGCGAATATCGGACACCACGTGTTGGGCCGCGCGCACCATAATCTGCGAGTAGCCCAGGGCCGAGAGCACGCCCGCAGCGTAGATGATCGCCGTCAGGATGACCTGCTTGGCAAGCAGTTCCTCCCCGCCCGTGGCCAAACCGTTAACGATGGGGCGCACCATGTAGGTGCCGGCGAGGCTCGCGATGGCGGCAACGGAGGCGAGCACGCCCACCGCGAGCAACGAGAACTTGGCATGCCCCATGTAGGAGAGCAAGCGGCGCACAGTGCGCTTGAGGTCGGCCGGGCGTGCTTGGGCTGCGGTCTTAGGCACGGCGCTCACCCCCTTCCAAGGGTGATCTGCTGGGGACGGAGGAGAACGAATCATTCGCGCAGCCATCGTCGCAGCCGTCGCCGGCGTCCGCGTTCCCCGCAAACTCCATCTGCGAGGCGTAAATCTCCTGGTAGATGTTGTCGCCCGCCAGCAGCTCCTCGTGCGTGCCCACGCCGTGGACACGACCGTCGTCCAACACCACAATGCGATCGGCATCCATGACGCTCGCGATACGCTGGGCGATGATGAGCACGGTCGTATCGGAAATCCGAGCGATGTGCTCGCGAATCTTAGCGTCGGTCGCCATATCGACCGCGCTGGTGGAGTCATCAAAAATGAGCACGCGCGGATGCTTGAGCAGCGTGCGCGCGATGCACAGGCGTTGCTTCTGGCCACCCGAGACACCGGCGCCGCCTTGGCCCAACTCGCCGTCCAGCCCGCCGATGCGATCAAGGAACTCGTCCACGCACGCCGCGCGGCAAGCCGCGAGGAGCTCATCGTCCGACGCCTGCGGATTGCCCCACTGCAGATTCTCGCGCACGGTGCCCGTAAACAGCACGTTCTTTTGCAGCACAATGCCCACAGCGTCGCGCAAGGCGGCGAGGTCGTAGTCACGCACGTCACGTCCGCCCACAAGCACGGCGCCCTCGGTAGCGTCGTACAGGCGCGCAATCAGCTGCACAAGTGAGCTCTTGCCCGAGCCCGTGCCGCCGAGGATGCCCACCGTCGAGCCGCTCTCGATGCGAAGGTCGATATGCTCGAGCACATCCTCGGCTGCATCCGCGCGGTATTTAAAGGAAACGTCGCGAAACTCGATACTGCCGTCCGCTGGCGCCGCAATCGCGAGGTCTCCCGCGGGGTTGGCGATAAAGGGCTCCTCATCGAGCACCTCGGCGATACGGCCCACACTCGTGAGAGCGCGCGTGAGCAGCAAAAACACATTGGAAATCATCATAAGCGAGTTCATGATCAGCAGCACGTAGCTCATAAAGCCCGTGAGCGAGCCCACGCCCAGCTTGCCGGCGAGAATCATGCGGCCGCCAATCCACAGGATGGAGAGCGCAGCCACGTACATCGACAGCTGAAACACCGGCAGGTTGAGCACGGCGGTGCCGAAGGTCTTGGTCGCCGTGCCGGCGAGCTCGGTATTGACGGTGTCGAACTTGGCCCCCTCGTGCTCGGTACGAACGTAGGCCTTGACGGCACGCACGGCGGTGAGGTCCTCCTGTACCACGCCGTTGAGGTGGTCCATCGAGGTCTGGAGTTGGCGGTAGAGCGGACTGACGCGATAGGTGATGGCGCCCAGTACGATTGCCAGCACGGGCAAGATGATCGCAAAGACGGTGGCGAGCGGGCGCGACAGCATCAGCGCGTAGATAAGGCCGACGATAAGCGTCACCGGGCCGCGCACCATAGGGCGAAAGCCGTTGCCCACAGCATTTTGGATAACGGTGATGTCCGTGGTCATGCGGGTGACGAGCGAGCTGGCGTCGTAGTTGTCCAGGTTACCAAAAGCGAGCGTCTGAATCTTTTTGTACTCGGCCTCGCGCAGGTTAGCGCCTAGGCCCGAGGCAACGCGGGCGGACGTGCGGGCATAACCCAAGCCCAGTACCAGCGAAAGCGCAGCGCACACCAACATGTACGCGCCCTGCAGCAGCATGTAGTTGATATCACCCGCAGGCACGCCCACATCGATGATGTTGGCCATGATGACCGGGATAAACAGCTCGAGCACCGTCTCGACCGACACAAAGAACACGCCGAGGATGGCATCGCGACGGTATGTCCCTAGATAGGAAAACAGTATTTTGAGATTGCGCACGCAGGTTCAACCCCCATCAAACGTTGTTCGCAAACGCACGTATTATTGCGCGCCGAATAATGGTGTCAAGTATTCCGAAATCGTTTTCTGCAAGGTTAGCGCCGGCGGCGAGTTCTCGTGATGTGTGTCCATATTCACTCGGAATAATGGTGCGCGAGACTTTTTCGCTCCGGCGTCATCACAAACCTTGACTCTACAATCGTTATAGGGTTTTCACTACACTGGTACGTAAACAAACCCGGCCAGAAAGCCCCGCCCATGGAACACGACCTCACACGCGGCAATGTCCTCAAGACCATCGCCGTCTTTGCCCTGCCCTATATGCTCTCGTACTTTTTGCAGATGCTCTACGGCATGGCCGACCTGTACATGATGGGGCAGTTTAGCGGCGCTGCCGGCATCACCGCCGTGGGCAATGGCGCGCAGACGCTCTATATCATTACCGTGACGCTCGTGGGCCTGGCCATGGGAACGACGGTCATCGTCGGCCACGCCGTAGGCTCGCGCCGCTTCGACCGCGCCGAGACCGCCATCGGCAACACCATCACGCTCTTTATGGGCGTCTCGGTGGTGCTGGCCGTTGTCCTGCTCGCACTGTGCCCGCAGATCGTGGCGCTCATTGGCACGCCGGCCGAGGCGGTCGAAGGCACTGCCGCCTACCTGCGCATCTGCTTTGTCGGCATTCCGTTTATCGCCGCATACAACATTCTTTCGGCCATCTTTCGCGGGCTGGGCGATTCGCGCTCGCCTATGTACGTGATTGGCGTGGCGTGCATCATCAACATCGCGCTCGATTTTCTATTTATCGGGCGCATGGGGCTCGGCCCCGTGGGCGCGGCGCTCGGCACGGTGACCGCGCAGACGGCCAGCGTTGCCCTCGCGCTCGTGTGGCTCAAGAGCCGTCGCACGAACATCCACGTTAAGCGTAGCGACCTGCGCCCCCAGCCCGAGGTGCTCGGCAGCATCCTTAAGATCGGCGTGCCCGTGGCCGTGCAGGACGGCTGCATCCAGGTGGCGTTTATGTTTATCACCGTCATCGCCAACCACCGAGGGCTCGTCGACGCCGCCGCCGTGGGCCTGGTCGAGAAGATGATCAGCTTCTTGTTCATTGTGCCGAGTTCCATGGGTGCCACCGTCAGCGCGCTCACGGCGCAAAATGCCGGCGCGGGCAAGGGCGACCGCGCACGTCAGGTACTCAAGGACGCCATGACCATATCGGTAGTGTACGGCTGCCTGATTACGGTGCTGATGTGGCTGGTGGCGCCGGCGTTTATCGGCTTTTTTGCCAAGGACCCCGCGGTGGTCGCGGCCGGCACCGGCTATATGCACAGTTATATTTTCGACGCAATCTTTGCCGGCATCCACATTTGCTTTAGCGGCTTTTTCGCTGCGTATGGCAAGAGCTACATCGGCTTTGCGCACAACGTGCTGGCGGTGGCGCTCATTCGCGTGCCCGGCGCCTGGCTGCTGTCGAACGCCTATTCCGATACGTTGTTTCCCATGGGCATCGCCTCGCCGTGCGGATCGATTTTGTCGGCAGTCATCTGTGTTGTCGCATTTACCGTACTCAACCGCTGCGGAGCTTTTGACAAGCTGATGGCGTAGCGGGGCAACGCAAAATCGCCCTCATCGACGACATCATCAGCGACGACTCCACAACCTACGTGACACAGATCACGGCGCCGATTGCCCCAGCAAAGTAAGAACCACCCGGAAGGCATCGTGCTTCCGGGCGGATCTTCACTTTGGTTATCGATGCGCTAAGCCCGGGGCACCTCGCCAGTAGCCAAGATCCGCTCGAGCGCATCCTCGTCCAGTACGGGCACACCCAACTGCTCGGCCTTGGTGAGCTTGGAACCCGCCTTGGGGCCGGCGACCAGATAGCTCGTCTTCTTTGACACGCTACCCGAAACCTTGGCGCCGAGCACCTTGAGCGCCGCGCCCGCCTCGTCGCGAGTGCGGTTGACGAGCGTGCCGGTGAGCACGAAGGTCAGACCCGCAAGCGGCTGTGCGTCGGCGAGCTCGCCCGCCACGCCAGCGTCGGCCGCGGCTTGCGCGTGCGCGGCGCCCAAGTCGACCTCGAGCGACAGACCAGCCTGGCGCAAGCGCTCCAGCACGGCGAGGTTTTCGGGCACGGCCAGGAACTGTTTGACGCTCGCCGCAATCTTGGGACCGATGCCCTCGCACTCGGCAATATCCTCTTCGCTCGCCAAGATGAGCTTGTCGATCGACAGAAACCGCTCGGCGATGACCTCGCCCACGCTCTTGCCCACATGACGGATGCCCAGGGCAAACAGCACACGCCCGAGTGGCTGGCTCTTGGACTTGTTGAGCTCGGCGATGATTTTCTCGGCCGTCTTAAGGCCTACCGGAATGGGATCGCCCTTCTTAACGCCCTTTTTGCTGTTGGAGCTGGCGTACACGCGCCCCGTGTCCAGGCCGGCGATGTCGTCGACCGTGAGCTGGTAGAAGTCCGCGACATCGTGGATCAGGCCAGCGGCGATCATCTTGTCGACGATCTCGTCGCCCAGGCCGTCGACGTCCATGCAGCCGCGGCTCACCCAGTGGAGCAGGCGCTCCTTGAGCTGTGCGGGGCAGTCGATGGACACGCAGCGGTAGGCCACCTCGCCATCCTCGTGAACCACGGGGCTGCCGCACACGGGGCAGACCTCGGGCATGTGCCAGTCGACCGAATCGGCCGGGCGCTTGTCGAGCACCGGGCCCACGACCTCGGGGATTACGTCGCCCGCCTTGTGCACGATGATAGTGTCGCCCTCGCGCACGTTCTTGCGGCGGATCTCGTCGATGTTGTGCAGCGTGGCGCGCGCGATGGTGGAGCCGGCGACCGTCACCGGGTCGAACTCGGCGACCGGCGTGAGCACGCCGGTGCGACCCACCTGGATGCGAATCTCGCGCAGGACGGTCTGCTTTTCCTCGGGCGGGAACTTAAAGGCGATGGCCCAACGCGGCGCGCGGGCGGTAAAGCCCAGGTCGAGCTGCTGTTGGAAGCTGTCGACCTTTACGACCACGCCGTCGATGTCGTAGTCCAGGTCGCCGCGATGCTCAAGCGCCTGGGCACAGAACTCGTGAACCTCAGCCGGTGTGGCGCAACGGGCAACGTTGGGGTTGACGCTAAAGCCGGCGCTACGCAGCCAGTCCAGGAACTCGCGCTGGCTGTGGACGTGCAGCGGATCGGTATCGGCAATGGCGTAGATAAAGGTAGCCAGGTCGCGGCGCGCCGTGACCTTGGGGTCCTTTTGGCGCAGGCTGCCGGCGGCGGCGTTGCGCGGGTTGGCAAAGGGGTCGCGGCCCTCGGCATCGGCCTCTTCATTCAGACGCACAAAGCTGCCCTTGGGCATGTACACCTCGCCGCGTACCTCAATGGTACGCTCGCGGTCGGCGCCCATGTGGGCGAGCGCCGGCTCGGACAGGTGCATGGGCACATCCTTGATGGTACGGACATTGAGCGACACATCCTCGCCCGTGGTGCCGTCGCCGCGCGTGGCGGCGCGCACAAAGGTGCCGTTTTGATAGGTAAGCGCCACGCCCAGACCGTCGATCTTAAGCTCGCAGGTATAGGTGACGCTGCCGGCACCGAGCGCATCCTCGGCGCGCTGGAGCCACGCGTCAAGTTCGTCCAGATCCATAGCATCGTCCATGGAATACATGCGCGCCATATGTGTGACCGGTGTAAACTGCTCGCTCACGTAGCCGCCCACGCGCTGGGTATAGCTGTCGGGCGTCACCAGGTCGGGGTAGGTCGCCTCGATCTGCTGCAGCTCAACGAGCATTTTGTCAAAGGCGGCGTCCGTGATCTCGGGCGCATCGAGCATGTAGTAGCGATAGGCGTGGTAATCGAGCTCGTGGCGCAGCTCGGCCGCACGCGCTGCCGCCTGGGCACGAGCATCGGCCGGTGCAGCGGTATCCGTGCTCGCGGGCGTTTCGGTATCGATGTCCACGCCGTCACCAAACAGGCTCGATTGCTCCATAGCGGCACTCCTTCGCTCGATTTCAAACGGATACAAGAGTACCACCGGTCGCGATGGAGCCAAATCGCCCTTTCCAACCGCACCGAATCGGCAGCCATCAAACTGGAGTGGATCGCGCGTTCAAACCATGCCCTTGCCGTTTCTAAATGATCCGTTTTCCTCCGTCTCCAAGGGATCATCGCGAAAAGAGGGGCTGTCCCGCGTTGGCGGAACAGCCCCTCTGGCTTCGATATGTGCGATACAGCTCGTTAGAAACCCTGGCCGTAGCCCTGGCCCTGGCCCTGCTGGCCGAGCAGCTCCTCCAGGTACTGGCGCAGCTGCTCATCGGTAATACCGCCGTTGCCAGTGTCGGTTGCACTGTCGTTCTGCTGCTGGTTCTGCAGTTCCTCGTCGGAGCCCAGCTCGACGGTGACCTTCTTCTCTTCCTTGCCGCGCATGAGCGTGATTTCGACCTTCTCGCCCACCTCGTGGCTGCGTAGTGCGATGATCAGGCCATCGGCGCTCGTAATCTCGTCGTCGCCCAGCTTGGTAATGACATCGCCCTCTTGGATACCGGCCTTGGCAGCAGGACCGTCCTCGACGACGCTCGCCACATACGCGCCGCTATCGGTGCTCAGCTTGTTGGTACGGGCGTTGAGCGCGTTGACGCTCGAAAGCGTGGCGCCCATGTACGGATGCACCGGCGTCTTACCGTCGATAATCTGGTCGGCAATGTTCTTGGCGTAGTTAACCGGAATGGCAAAGCCCACGCCCGAGCTGGAGCCCGAATAGCTCTCGATGAGCGAGTTGATACCCACGAGCTCGCCGTTGTCGTTAACGAGCGCGCCGCCGGAGTTGCCCGGGTTGATGGCGGCATCGGTCTGGATCATGTTGGCATAGATGGTGTTACCGCTGGTAGAGCTCATGGCCGTGGAGCGATACAGCGCCGACACGATGCCCGTGGATACAGATTGCTCGTTGCCAAACGGCGAGCCGATCGCCATGACCCACTCGCCCACGTTGAGCTTGGAGGAGTCACCAATCTCGATCGGGGTGAGCTTGGAAGCATCGGCGTCCTTGAGCTTGATGACGGCCAGGTCGCTCGAGGCATCGTTGCCCACGAACTCGGCCTCGTACGTAGTGCCGTCATCCATGGTCACCACGTACTGATCGTAGCCATCGACCACGTGGTTGTTGGTGAGAATGTGGCCCTCGGTATCGAGTACTACGCCCGAGCCGACGCTGCCCGAGTTATTCGAATCGTCAGCAGACTGCGAAAGTGAGCCATTCTGGCTACCGCTCGAAGTAGCGGTAATGGAGACCACAGAGGGCAGGGCCTTGGCAGAAACGGCCTCGGCCAGCGTGGTGTCCTCGGAATCAATCGTAATCTTTTGCGTCGACGAACCCGAAGCGCCCGCCGTCACGGCATTCTTGCCACCGCCGATATCGAGCGTGCCACTCATAATGAGTGCGATGACCAGCAGGGCGCCGCAGGCGCAGCCGGCAAGCGCCGTAATAAAGATCGGCAGCTTTTTGGTCTTGGTCTTGACCACTGTGTGCTTGTTTACAACCTGCTGGCTGCCCAGCGGCTTGCCGGTCTGCGTGTCGTATGCCTGCACGTAGGGAATGTTGCTGTCGGCAGGCGTCGACTCCACCTGCACACGCGGCTGCTGCTGGGTCTCGCCGGCGTTGCCCGCATCCTGGGGACGCTGGGAATCGTTCTCGCTCATGGCTGCGATCCTTTCGTCAAATAACCAAAGGCCCGCCAAACACGTGGCGGGCCATCGTTGTTCACGTTGAGTTGTACCCCAATATGCGGGCACAAGTGTATGAGAACGCAATCTTTTAGGAAGGCTTAAGTTCTGTTGCAGATTCGAGAGGAACCCGCACCTGCGTCAAAGCCACCACAAAGGTGCCTGTCCCCTTTGTGGTGGAAATCTAGTCCTTAAACAGATAGCCCACGCCGCGGACGGTGGTGATGTGCGCCGCGATCTGCGGGCCCACCTTGGAGCGGATGCGTCGAATGTGCACGTCGACGGTGCGCGTGCCGCCGCAGTACTCAAAGCCCCACACGCGGTGCAGCAGCACCTCGCGGCTGTAGGCGCGGTTGGGGTGCGTCGCCAAAAAGCTCAGCAGCGAGTACTCCATCAGCGTCAGGTCGATGGGCTCGTTATCGAGTGTCACCTGGTAGGTAGCCAGGTTAATCTCGAGGTTATCGATATTGAGTACATCGTCGGCGGTGACGGTCTCCTCCTCGCCCATCAGGCGCTGCGCGCGAGCCTTGAGCTCGTTGGGTGTCGCCGTGGGGCATACAAAGTCGGCATGCGCGTGATTGGGCAGGCGCAAGGTACCGAGCGCCTCGTCGTCAACGATCACCAACATGGGGACGCCACCACGATCGTCAAGCCACTTGGCAATCTGATCGATGCGGTCGCTGCGGATGCCATCTGAATCGAGAATCAGCAGGTCAAAGTCGTGCGCCGCAGTTGGCGAATCGGGGGTGGCCAGGCTCACCTCGACACCCAGGGTAGTCGTCAAGCTGCGGGCAAACTCGTGGAAGCGCGTCGTGCGCGCCATGAACAGGGCACTCTTTTCGGACATATCGGCCTCCAAAGAAATGAGCTCAATCGTACTGGGACAAGCCAGCGCGATTAGGAGTTCGCCAGGTAGTGCTTGATCTCCCATTCGGTGATCGTGGATTCGAACTTATGCCACTCGTCGCGCTTCTTTTTGAGGAAGAATCCGTGGATGTGATCGCCGAGGGCATCCTTCATAAACTGCGAGTCCTCAAAGACGTCGAGTGCCTCTTTAAGCGAGCGCGGCAGCGGCGTATAACCGGCCTCGAGCATCTGGCGGTCGTTGAGCTTGAGCGTCTCGGCCGTGGCCTCGGGCGGGAGCTCCAGCTTGCGCTCGATGCCGTCCAGACCAGCCGCCAGCGTGACGGCGTTGACCAGATACGGGTTGGCCATGGGATCGGGGCTACGAAGCTCGATGCGCGTGGACAGCTGCTTGCCGGGCTTGTAGACCGGGATGCGAACCATGCTTGCGCGGTTGCGCAGGCCCCACGTGGCGTACTGCGGCACGGAGTCGCCGCCCGTGGTGATGCGCTTGTACGAGTTGACGGTGGGGTTGGTGATGGCGCTGATCTCGCGCGCGTGCGCCAAGATACCGGCCATGTAGTGCTTGGCGACGTCGGAGAGATGGTACCTCTCGTCGGCCTCGCCCCAAAAGACGTTGTTGCCGTCGTGGTCGAACAGCGACTGATGCAAAAACATGGCGCTGCCGTCCTCGCCCGCCAACGGCTTGGGCATAAAGGAGGCGTGGCAACCGCTCTCGTAAGCTTGCTGTTTAATGATGAGCTTGGCCGTGGTAATGGCGTCGGACATGCTCAGGGCCTCGGCGTGGCGCAGGCTCATGCCGTGCTGCGAGCGACCGGCGGCGTGGAAGGTGTACTCCACGGGCACGGACATCTTCTCGAGCGTAAGGACCGTGTTGCGGCGCAGGTCGCGCGCGGCGTCGCTCACCGAAAGATCGAAGTAGCCCACGTTGTCGAGCGGCTCGGGCGTGCGCTCGTCGGGGAAATAGTAGTACTCCAGCTCGGCACCAACGTTGAGCAGGTAGCCGGCCTTCTCGGCCTTATGGAACATGCGGCGCAGCGCAGCGCGCGGGTCGCCGGCGAAGGGCTCGCGATCGGGAGTGCACACGTCGCAGAACACGCGGGCGACGCCGTTGTGGCTCGGGCGCCACGGCAGAATCTGGAAGGTCGAAGCATCGGGGAATGCGAGCATGTCGGCTTCCTCGGGCGTAGCAAAGCCCTCGATGGCCGAGCCGTCAAAGCCAATACCCTCCTCAAAAGCGACCTCGAGGTCCTCGGGGCTAATGGCAAAGTTCTTGAGGCGGCCGAGAATGTCGACAAACCACAGACGCACAAAGCGGATGTCACGCTGTTCTACGGAGCGGAGTACGTAATCGATGTTCTGCTGGTTCATGTCGCTCCCCTTTCTTTCGGGCGGGTTTCGACTGGTCTATACCGCAGATACTATCGCAGAAAAATGTTTCCGCAGGGTTAAAGCGTATCAAGCGCTCAAAAAAACGTGCGCGAGCAGGCCGTTGCGAACGAATGGCTAGCGTTCAGATTCGGAAACAATTTGCCTACACGCTCGTTCCAGCGCTGGGAACTCCATCGTCACCGCATCCCAAACAACCGATCGGTCGACATTGCCGTAATCATGCGCGAGGTAATTTCTCATGCCGATAATTCCACGCCACTCAATTTCGGGATGAAGCCGCTGCGAGCGTTCCGACAACTTGCCCGCTTCTTCCGTCACCCTAAGCGCGCACATCAAAAGGGAGTCCGCCAACGCCCTCGTCCGCACGTCATTCGCATGCAGAAACTGGTCCTCGGTGATATCAAAAGCCTTGATGCGCTCGTTCGTTTCAGAGATGGCGTCCAAGACCTCTTGGGCGCGGAGGCCGTCTGACTTACGCGCGATCATAAAGGATCACTCCTTCGCGCTCGATTACCGCGGCAAGATCGGCATCAAGATGGTCGCTCGAGACAAGATCAACCTGCCTCCCAGTTTCTTTGCGCACCGCCTCGCCGAATGCCGACAACGCGAAAAGGCCAAAGCCCTGATCGCGATCGACTTCGAGACGCAAGTCAATGTCACTATCGGCACGCGCGTCGCCACGAGCATACGAGCCAAAAAGAATCACGCTTTTGATGGCGGGAATCGGGCTGGCCGCCTCACGGACAGCGGACTCAATCTGAGCGGTATCCAAAATGCCCGCCGCGACGCTTCCGCTCGCAGAGCTTTTACCGAGTGAAGGGACAAACGGCAGCGAACGCTCGCGCAGCATCTGTCTCATAAACATATTGACTGCAACAGACGAAGTCATGCCAAGCTCTTCGCACAGCTCGGCAAATGAATCTTTAATTGACGAGTCCACTCGCACACTCAGCACAGACGCAGCCATGGATACCTCCTGTATGACGTTGTCTATATATTATCACACAGACTAGCGCGAGGTCGAAGCGCGGTGTTCGATGTGGCCGGGGACCTCGATGCGCTTGGGGGCGAGCTTTGCGGCATCGCCCACCGTAGTGGTAACGACGTCGATGCGCTCGGACAGGCGCTCGACTACGCGCTCGGCAATGGTAAGGGTGTCTTGCGCGGCCGTGGTCACACCGCCAAAGAGCACGTGGTGCCAGGGGTAATCGTCAAACGTCGCGATCCTGAGACCCGCCGGCAGCGAGGGACCCAGCTGCGCCAGCGCCTCGGTCAGACGCAGAAAGACTAAGCCGTTGACGGCGATAAGGCCGAGCTTTTTACCCGCGTACTCGCGGATGGCCTCGTCCAGGCGGCCGACGCCCGTGGCGCCACCATCGGCCAGGGTAACGACCTCGCCTGCCAGACCGCGACGCGAGAGCTCGTCGGCAAAGGCCTCGGCGCGCTCACGACGCACGGGGCTGTCGTCGCTCGCCTCGGTGAGCAGGCACAGACGCTCGCTGCCTGCAGAGGCCAAAGCGTCTACCAGGCCGGCGACCAGCTCACGGTTGTTGGAGGTCACCAGATCGATGCCGCCGGCGGCAACATCGCGGTCGAGCAGAACGACAGGCAGGCGTCCCGCGGCCGCGGCGATCGCCTCGTCGTTGCCGCCGCAGGTGTTAACGACGAGGCCGTCCACGCCGGCATCGATAAGCCTGGTGAGCGATTCGGCCTCCTTAGCAGGATCATTGCCGCTAACGGCCGTCATGAGCGAGCAGCCGCGCGCAGCGGCGCTGGCGGAAAGGTCCTCAAGCATGGCGCTGGAGAACGGGTTGCTAATGTCGGCCATGATCACGCCGATGAGATTGGTGCGCGAGCTGCGCAAATTACGCGCGGCGGCACGCGGGCGATAGCCAGTGCGCTCGATAACCGCCGCGATGCGGGCGCGGGTTTCCTCGGTCATCTGCCCGGGGCGGTTATTGAGGTAGCGCGAGACCGTGGCCGGGCTCACGCCCGCCTCGGCGGCAATGTCCTTGATTCTCATCTGCGCCATAGCGCACCCCGTTTCCCCATTGTCGGCAACCTGAGCCATTTTAGGCATTTATACGGACTGCCTACGCCACCAGAGCCGCAGAACGATCTTAATTTCACCGCAGCAAATAAAGGGGGCGAGTTAGATAGCCGAGTCTTTGGGCAGCTCGAAATAGTCGGGATGCAAGGCGATAACCGGGCCCTGCTCCTCGGGCATCAGATGCAAGTGCGTCTCTGCCAAATAGCTCGCCGTATCGGTATCGCCCTTCTTAATGGCCTCGAGAATCCGGCGATGCTGCCGACGAATCGGCTCCCAATCCAAATCCTGCGACACCATACGTAACCAGTTGTATCGCTCAAAATGCGTGTTGACGCTCTTCATCCAATCCCACAACATGTGGCGGCCGGCAATCTCAAAACACGTCTCGTGGAACAGGTTGTCCAGATCGAAAAAGCGACGTGTTTCGCGATGGTCGAGCGATTCGGACTCGGCAAGAATCTGCTCGAGCCGATGCTTTTGCTCGGGTGTGGCGGCCGAACAGCATTTGATGAGCACGCTTCGCTCGAGTTTCTCGCGCAAGAAACAGGCGTTCTCGGCGCGCTCCATGCTGATTTTTGAGACATAGGTGCCGCTTTTGGGACGCGTTTCCACCAGCTCCTGCTCGCGCAGGCGCACAAAGGACTCGCGAATGGGCGTGCGCCCGATTCCCGTCTCCTTTTCCAGACCAATCGCCGAAAGACGCGTGCCGGGCTTGAGCTCGGCATAGATGATCTTGGAGCGCAATGCGTTGTATGCCTGGTCTTGCAGGCTCTGATAATGCTGGTGTTGTTCCATAAAGCCCTCGGATGAAGCTCACGGTTTGTCGAATACCACGTAATACTATCGCATCCCCCATCCCCTCAATTGCGGTGAAAGAGGCGGTGCTCACGTCGCCAGCACCGCAAGAGCAAGCGGCGGCATCCCGAAACCCGGGACACCACCGCTGTTTTGCTATCGGATGGCGCAGAGACGCCCCTCTTCATGCACCAAGGGGTTGACTAGAGTTCGCAGGCAACCTTGTAGCCATCGCCGATAGCGTCGCGGATGTTGCCGCACTTGTTGGCATCGCCCAGCACGTGGATGGCAACGCCGGCAGCGGCAAGGTCGTCGGCCAGCTTGGTATTGGGACGATAACCCATGGCAAGCACCAGCGTATCGGCATCGGCGATGGTGTGGACCTCGCCGTCCTTCTCGTAGCTGATGGTGTCCTCGGTAATCTCGGTCACCTTGGCCTCGGTCAGCACGTGAACGCCCTTGGAGAGCATGCGCGTGATGAGGACCGCGCGACCGGCACCACCCTCGTTGGCGGCGAGCGTCTTGGTCATCTCGATAACGGTGACGTCGCGGTTTGCCGGCGACAGATCGTTGACCAACGGGGCCAGGTAATCGGCCGTCTCGCAGCCGACGGTGCCGCCGCCCACGATGACAATCTTCTTGCCCGGGAAAGCCTTGCCGCCCAGCAGGTCATCAGCCGTCATGACCTGCTTAAAGCCCTGCATAAAGGCCGGGGCGATGGGTTCGGCGCCATAGGCCAGGACGACCTCGTAGCCCGCGTAGTCACGCTGAATGTCCTCGGCCGAGAGCTCGGTGCCAAAGACGCATGTGACGCCGGCCTCGGCCAGGCGACGGTACTGATACTTGATCACACGGGTGAGTTCCTGCTTTGCCGGCGGAACGGCCGCGATGCGCATCTCGCCGCCCGGCTCGTCCTGCTTATCCACGAGCACTACGTTGTGGCCACGCTTGGCGGCAATGTAGGCTGCCTCCATACCCGCAGGACCAGCACCCACGACCAGAACGTTCTTGGCCTCTGCGGCAGGCTCGTAGCCGGCCTCGTCGCGCTCCACGTCCGGGTTGACGGTGCAGGAGATGCGCTTGCCGAACATAATGCCGTTCAGGCAGCGCAGGCAGCCGATGCAGGGACGGATCTCGTCGGCGTTGCCGGCAGCCGCTTTGTTGCAGAACTCGGCATCGCACAGATTGGCACGGCCCATCATGCAGATGTCGGCAGCACCGTCCTCGATCAGCTCCTCGGCAATCCATGCCTCGTTGATGCGGCCGACCGTGGCAACGGGAATATTCACATGCTTTTTGATCTCGCGCGAGCAGGCGGCGTGCGAGGCCTGCTGCGTACCGGCGGCGGGAATGGCGGAGCCGCGCTTGATGGTAGTGCCGCCCGACACGTGGATCATGTCGACGCCGGCCTTCTCCAAGCGGCGCGAGACGTAGATCATGTCGTTGAGGGTCAGGCCGCCATCGGTGTACTCGTCGCCCGAGATGCGGACGTCGATGATGAAGTCCTTGCCGCAGCGCTCGCGAATCTCGGCGATGACCTCGAGCAAGAAGCGCATGCGGGCGTCGAGCGAGCCGCCGTACTCGTCGGTACGCTTGTTGTAGAGCGGGGTCAAAAAGCCGCCGAGCATGCCATGGGCGTGCGCCGCATGGACCTCAACGCCATCGACGCCGGCCTTCTGCATACGCACGGCGGCGTCGCCGAACTGATGCGTGAGCTCGTGAATCTCATCAACCGTGATGGGGCGCGGTGCCTCGCGGGCATAAGACGGGCCCACAAAGGACGGGGCGATGAGGCGCGGCGTGCCCGGAATGTTAAAGGCCATGTAGGCGGGGTGGAAGAGCTGCGGCATGATCTTGCAGCCATACTCGTGGACGGCGGCGGCGAGCTTTTCCCAGCCAGGGATAAACGTGTCGTCGTAGCAGCACATGTCACCCGGCAGATAGGTATAGGTAGGCTCGACCGTCACGACCTCAGTGATGATCAGGCCCACGCCGCCCTTGGCGCGGGCACGGTAATGATCGACCAAGTCGTCGGTCACATAGCCGTGATCGGCCAGGTTGGTAGACACCGGCGGCATAAAGACGCGGTTCTTGACCTCGGTCGTACCGACCTTGATCGGACTAAAGAGCATCGGGTAGGCGGATGACTCCATGCAGGCTTCCTTTCGTTTGAGCCGCTCGGCGGCAAATTACTGACCTATCTATCGTAGCAGCAACCGAGCGGTGCCCGAGCGCACGTGTTCCCCCGGCTTCTGCTCGGTTCACAAAACTCCAGTATACCGCCGATACTGGCACCCCTGAACACCGAACTTGTGTGCTTTTGCCCAGGTGGGTCATGTCCCGACGTACATTTTTGGGAATATTCAGCATCGGAGTGCGCCGCGCAGCGTCCTCGACGCCCCATTTGGTGCGCATTTTGCGCCCGATCGGCATAAATAAGTGCCTCCGATGGCGAATTACGCCATCGGAGGCACTTAAAACAGCCGTTCTGCCCCTCTATCGGGACATACGTTTGCTGAATATTCCCAAAAATGTACGCCGCAAGAGGGGGCACCCTCCCTAACGACTCAAATGCGGACGGCCGGCGGCATCGAGTCCAATCGCCGCGCTCGCCCCCGAATGCACAAAGCGCCCCGCGAACGGATGCTCGCGAGGCGCTTGGACGTCTGGGGCCTATTTGACACCGCGGCCCAAGTCTTCGGCAATTTTGTCTACGCCCTTAAGTGCGGCGCAGGTCTTTTTGTTGGAGCAATGTCCCGTGCAAACGCCACCTTGAGCGCAGTCGGCGCAGGTGCCCTTGCGATAAATGCGCACGCACACGGCGACAAACGCAATGGCGATAACGGCCAGCACAACAATATCGATAGGTGCCATAGAAAGCCTCCTCTAGTTAACCACCACTTACTTTACCCCATTCTCCACCTGCCAAAAAGGGACAGGTTTATTTTGGTCGGTTTTATCTGCGGAAACGTCACATCTTAACTTCTGGAGCAAAGCAATCTGTCCCCCATTGCACCAAAAAGCCCGAGTGTCGCTGGGACACCCGGGCTCGTGAAAAGGGGCTAATCCTTATTCGGACTTAGGCGGAAACCGTGGCAGAAGCGGTGTTGGTCTCGTCCTCGTCGGTCCATGCATGCTTGGGCATGGGACGGAAGATCTGGAAGAGCATCGCAGCCAGCAGCACGATGGCCACAACCGTCCAGATACCAAACTGCCCAAGAACAAGCAGGTTGTAGAACTGGTTGATGAACAGGCCGATCACCCAAGCGAAGGCGCACTCGTAACCGATGGCAATCGCGGTCCACTTGCCGGAGTCCATCTGGTTGCGGATAGTGCCCATGGCGGCAAAGCACGGAGCACACAGCAGGTTGAAAGCGCCAAAGGCAACGCAAGCGCCCATAGTCGGGAACATGCCGGCGAACGCGGTCCACAGGCTCGGGTCGGTCTCGCCGGCGTCGGCAACCGACAACAGCGAGCCGGCGGTGGCGACGACGTTCTCCTTAGCGACAAGGCCTGAGACAGTCAGCGCGGTTGCCTGCCAGGTGCTAAAGCCGAGCGGGGCGAAGATCCAGGCGACCAGGTTGCCCAGCATGGCGAGCACGGAGTAGTCCATAAACTCCTCGGGGATGCCGTCCATCGCAGGCAGGAAGCCAAAGGAACCGTTGTAGCTACCAAAGTTGGAGAGGAACCAAACGACGACAGTGGACGCGAAGATGACCGTGCCGGCCTTCTTGATAAAGGCCCAGCAGCGCTCCCACACGTGCAGCGCCCAGGAACGGATCGCCGGGAAGTGGTAGGCAGGAAGCTCCATGACAAACGGGGTCGGACGGCCGGCGAAGAGCTTGGTCTTCTTGAGCATGAGGCCCGAGGCGATGACGGCAAAGACGCCCAGGAAGTAGAAAAGCGGGCTGATCCATGCGGCCGTGGTGGAAGAATCGCCAATGATGGAGCCCATGAGCAGGGCGATGATCGGCAGCTTGGCGCCGCAGGGGATAAACGTGGTGGTCATGACCGTCATGCGGCGGTCCTTCTCGTTCTCGATGGTCTTGGTGGCCATGACGCCGGGGACGCCGCAGCCCGAGGACACGAGCATGGGGATAAAGGACTTACCGGACAGGCCAAAGCGGCGGAACACGCGGTCCATGATGAAGGCGACGCGGGCCATGTAGCCGCAGTCCTCCAAGAAAGACAGCATCACGAACAGCAGGAACATCTGCGGCACGAAGCCGAAGATGGCGCCCAGACCGCCGACGATACCGTCACAGACCAGCGAATCGACCAGGCCACCGTCCTCGGTGCCGCCCGCCACAAGGGCATCGTGCACCACGGTGGTAATACCCGGAACATAGGGGCCGTACTGTGCCGGGTCGACCGAGTCGGCGGCGTCACCCGCAGCCTCGACAGCTGCGTCGTAGGCGTCGCGGCCCTGGCCGAGCACATACCAACCGTCGGTGCCAAAGAGCTGGTCGTTGGTGAAGTCGGTCACCGTGCCGCCCAAGGTAGAGACGGCAATGTAGTACACGCAGAACATGATGACCACAAAGATCGGCAGGCCCAAGATACGGTTGGTAACCACACGGTCGATCTTCTCGGAGGTGCTCATCTTGGCCGGAGCCTTGGTGAGGCACTCGTCGATGATGTGGGCGATCACGCCGTAGCGCTCGCCGGTGATGATGGACTCGGCGTCGTCGTCGCAATCCTGCTCGCACTGGGCGACCAGCTGCTCGACGCGAGCGGCCTTCTCCTTAGTGAGGTTGATGAGCTTGCAGGCGTCCGCGTCGCGCTCGAACAGCTTGACGGCGTAGTAGCGACGCTTGTTGGCGGGAACGCTCGCCGGCAGATTGTTCTCGATGTGGTCCAGAACGTCCTCGATGGAGGAATCGAACTTGTGCTCCGGCACCTGGCCCTTGGAAGCAGCGGACTTCTTGACCTGCTCGAACAGCTCCGTGATGCCCTTGTTCTTAAGAGCCGAGATCATCATGACCGGGCAGCCGAGCTTCTTGGAGAGCTTGTCCGTGTCGATCTTGTCGCCGTTCTTCTCGACCAAGTCGGCCATGTTGAGGGCGACGACCACGGGCAGGCCGGTCTCGATAACCTGAAGCGCCAGGTACAGGTTGCGCTCCAAGTTGGTGGCGTCGACCACCTGGACGACGACATCGGGCTCGCCGCTCATGAGGTAATCGCGCGAGCACTGCTCCTCGGGGCTATAGGGGGAAAGCGAGTAGATGCCAGGGAGGTCCGTGATGGTAACGTTCTTGTCGCTTAGGAGCTTGGCTTCCTTTTTCTCAACCGTGACGCCGGGCCAGTTGCCAACGTAGCCGTTGGCGCCGGTGATCAGGTTGAAAAGCGTGGTCTTGCCGCAGTTGGGGTTACCCGCCAGTGCGACATGGATCTGAGAATCCGCCATTCAATCCTTCTTCCTTGTGTGCCTGCGCTGCTTTCTCCGCGCGGGCTGGATAATGTGCTTCAAAGATGCTGCATTAAGTTAGAAAAACCTAACTTTATCTGCAGAAATATGCGCCGCGAGTCCTTACTGAACCTCGACGACGGCGGCCTCCTCCTTGCGGATGGAAAGCTCGTAGCCGCGCACGTTGATCTCGACCGGATCACCGAGCGGCGCAACCTTCACGACCTTGAACGAAGTGCCCTTGATGAGCCCCAGGTCCATAAGGTGGCGGCGAAGCGCACCCTCACCGTGAAGCTTGACGATGGTGGAGCTCTCGCCCACCTTAACGTCACCCAACGTCTTCATTTACTTGTCCCCCTTTCAGTGCGTACAGAAATACCGTCGACTAACCGACGGTCATGATGTGCATGGCAACCTTGGAATCGATGCCAAAGCGTGCGCCCAGCACCGTGACGATGATATTGGCGCCACTCGAGCTCACCACGTGGATTTCGTTGCCCTCGACAAAGCCGAGGTCCTTGAGGTGGTGCTTCATATCCTCATTGCCCTTTACACGAGACACGCGCACGGTTTCGCCCGCTTTTACCATCGAAAGCGGCATTGCCGGCATCTGCGGTCCGCAAGACATGAGTGGCTCCTAACGTCAGTTCGTCCTCAACATCGACGCGGTAAAAGTTAACCACGCCTATGTTCGCTTTAGTAAACTAACACGTGGTTAACTTTTTGGAAAGGGTCCCCATCCAGATTTCGAAAAAGTTTCCCATACGAAACAAAGGCACCGCAAAGACCGTCTCTTTGCAGTGCCTATTGATACCAATTTATGTAACAGAGGGGACTGCCCCTTTGTCACATTGTTGAGGTTAGAGCGAGAGGTTTCTGATCGATGTGACGCAGGAGGCCTCATCCACGCCCGAAACGCGAAAGACGACGTCTTCGCCACATTCGCCGCAGAGTGCCATGAGCCCTATAACGTCGCGGCCATCCGTGTGGCGATCGCCGATACTGACTGACACGTCGCTACGATGCTTGGCAATGATGTCATAGAGCAGCGCAACCGGGCGGGCATGTAATCCCAACGGATCTTTAATCGTCTTTGTAAACTCGACCATGTCCCCTCCCACGACATCGCACATTCGGCCGGCAAACCCAGCCACGTGGTAGTTATTGTACGTTACCGGCGCACCCCCGTCCCATAAAAAACGAGGGAAGGCACGCGTCCTTCCCTCGCAACGGGCAATATGTAGCCGCTTGCCTACATCAGGCGCAGGCTGACGTCCTTGAGCTGGGCGCCGGAAACGGCACTCGGGGCGCCCGACATGAGGTCGGAGCCGCTGGCCGTCTTGGGGAACGCCATGACGTCGCGGATGGAATCGGAGCCGGTGAGCAGCATGCACACGCGGTCCAGGCCCAGAGCAAAACCGCCCATCGGGGGCGCACCAAACTTGAGAGCCTCCATGAGGAAGCCGAACTGCGACTCGGCACGCTCCTCGGTAAAGCCCAGGAGCTTGAGCATGGACATCTGCATCTCGGCGTTGTGGATACGCATACCGCCGCCACCGGCCTCAAAGCCGTCCATGACAAAGTCGTAGGTGCAAGAACCAGCCGCCAGCGGATCGGCCTCGATCTTGGCGATGTCGGTCTCGGTCGGCAGGGTAAAGGGCTGGTGCTCAGCTGCATAGGCCTTGCGGTCCTCATCCCAGTGGAACAGCGGGAAGTTGACGACCCACAGGAAGTCGTGGCCCTCGCGCTTGATCTCGAGCGCGTTAGCCATGTGGGAACGCATGCCGCCCAGGATCTCGTCGGAGAGCAAGCGCGGGCCGGCGGCGAACATCACGAGGTCGCCGGGCTCGACGTTCATACGCTCGCGCAGAGCCGCCATCTCCTCGTCCGAGAAGAACTTGACGATGGGGCTGTTGATGGAGCCGTCCTCGCGGAAGGCGATCCAAGCCAGACCCTTGGCGCCAAACGTGGAGGCCACGCCGGCGAGCTTATCGATCTTGGCACGTGCCCAGGCACCGGCGCCCTTGGCGTTGATGGCCTTGACGACAGAGCCCTCCTCGTTTGCGGCAGTCGCAAAGACCTTGAACTTGGAGTTGGCAAAGATGTCGGTCAGGTCGACCAGGTGCATACCATAGCGGGTATCGGGCTTGTCGGAGCCATAGGTGTCCATGGCCTCCCAGTAGTTCATGCGGCGCAACGGCGTGGGCATCTCGACACCCATGCGGCCGAAGGCATCGGCCAGGACTTCTTCGAGCGCGCTCATAACGTCGTTCTGGTCCACGAAGGACATCTCGATATCGACCTGGGTGAACTCGGGCTGACGGTCGGCGCGCAGATCCTCGTCGCGGAAGCACTTGGCAACCTGGTAGTAGCGCTCGACGCCACCGACCATGAGCAGCTGCTTCAGAAGCTGCGGGGACTGCGGCAGGGCGTAGAAGTTGCCCGGCTGAATACGGCTGGGAACGATGAAGTCGCGAGCGCCCTCGGGCGTGGACTTGAACAGGGAGGGCGTCTCGACCTCCATGAACTCACGGTTGTGCAGCGCCTCGCGAATGGCAAAGGTAAAGTCGGAGCGCAGCTTGAGGTTGGCCATCATCTCGGGACGACGAAGGTCCAGATAGCGATAGCGCAGGCGGGTGTCCTCGCTGGTCTCGATGCCGTCCTCGATCTGGAACGGCGGGGTGACGGACGTGTTGAGCACCTCGGCGTGGTCGGTCAGGACCTCGATCTCGCCGGTCGCGAGCTTGGTGTTGGTGGTCTCCTCGCCACGGGCGCGCACAACGCCGTGGATCTTGATGGGCCACTCGGGACGCATGGTCTCGGCGATCTTAAAGGCATCGCCGTCGGAGTGCTCGGGGTCGAAGGTGAGCTGCGTGATGCCCTCACGGTCGCGAAGGTCGCAGAAAATAAGGCCGCCGTGGTCGCGGCGACGGCTCACCCAACCGGTGAGGGTGACCTCTTCGCCCACGTTCTCGCGACGAAGCTCGCCGCAGGTACGGGTGTGCATGGAATGCTCGTCGATGGGACGGGTCTGGCTCATACCAGTGATCCTCCTTTATGGATCTGTGCCGCCCCGTGTCGTTCCGGGCGGCGTCGTACAGATTTGCCCAGCCTGCGTAAACCGCGCAGCCAGACATGGCGTTCTATCTTATCGCACCTGTGTCGATGTGCCGCGGAAAAGTAGCTCATGCCCAAAGACTTGACGGAGACGAAACAATTGGTGCACCGCGGCCGTCGCCAAGGCGTGCCACGTGCGACAATGTGCCCCAATACAACTGCACGCGGAAAGGCCCGCCATGACTGCACGCCTCATCGTTATGGATATCGACTCCACACTCATCAACCAGGAGGTTATCGATCTTTTGGGCGAGGAGGCCGGCGTAGGCGAGCAAGTGGCGAAGATCACTGAGCGCGCCATGCGCGGCGAGCTCGACTTTAAGCAGGCGCTCGAGGAGCGTGTGGGGCTGCTCGCCGGCTTGGACGAGAGCGTGTTCGAGCGTACCTTTGCGCGCGTGACGTTTACCCCCGGCGCGCTGAAGCTTGTGCGCTCGGCGCACAGCAAGGGCTGGAAGGTCGGCGTGGTAAGCGGCGGCTTCCACGAGGTCGCCGATAAGATCGTGGCCGCTGCGGGCATCGATTTTTGCCTGGCCAACCGCCTGGAAGTCGTGGACGGCAAGCTCACGGGCAAGCTGGCGGCAGACATTGTGACCAAGGAATCCAAGCTCATCCAGCTGCTGGACTGGGCAGTTGAGTGCGGTGTCGACATGGCCCATACCGTGGCAATCGGCGACGGCGCCAACGACATCCCCATGATTCAGGCCGCGGGCACGGGCATCGCGTTTTGTGCCAAGCCCAAGACGCGCGAGGCCGCCCCGTTTGCCATCGACGAGCGCAACCTGATGCTCGCCATGGACATCATCCTGCGCGACTAGCCGATCCGCCTAACAACAGAATCAATTCCTCTATGTCTAGTTTCCGAACGATTTTGTTCTAATGTTCGGAAACTACCCTTCTCGTGCTAGACTTTGCGCCGTCGAAGGGAACATATATGGATAAGCGAGATCTAGAGCAGCTACTGAGCGATGTTGCCGGCGGATCAGTCACCCCTGCCGACGCCCTCACACGCATCCAGACGGCTCCGACCGCCGATTTAGGCTTTGCGCAGCTCGATCTTTCGCGCGGAGTGCGCCAGGGAGCCGGCGAGGTTGTCTACGGTGCCGGTAAAACCGCCGAGCAAATTGCCGCCATTATCGAAGCGCTGCGCGATGCCGGCCAGGAGCGCATCCTGGTCACGCGCCTGGATGCCGAAAAGGCAGCCCGCACCTCGGAGCTCCTCGGCAACGGCATCGACCTGGGATATGTCCCGGACGCGCAGCTCGCCCTCGTGGGCGGCAAGCCCTCCCCTACCGGCAACGGACGCATCGTCGTCGCCTGCGCCGGCACGAGCGACTTGCCCGTCGCCGAAGAAGCCGCGTTGACGGCCGAGTTCTATGGCAACGAGGTCGACCGCCTCTACGACGTGGGTGTCGCCGGCCTGCACCGTCTGCTCGCGCATGCCGAGGAACTTGCTCAGGCACAGGTGGTCATCGCCATCGCCGGCATGGAGGGCGCACTGGCGAGCGTTGTCGGCGGTCTGGTGAGCTGTCCGGTCATCGCCGTTCCCACCAGCGTGGGCTACGGCGCGAGCTTTGGTGGCGTAGCCGCGCTGCTCGCCATGCTCAACTCCTGCGCCAGCGGCGTTTCGGTCGTCAATATCGACAACGGCTTTGGTGCCGCCTACCAGGCAAGTCTTATCAATCATCTGAGCGCCGGCGCGTCCTACGCCCATTAAGGAGCATTCCATGTCCAACCATCAGCACACGCTTATCATCGACGGCACCTCGGGCATCAGCGGCGACATGACCGTCGCGGCCCTGCTCGATCTGGGCGCCAGCGAGGAGCACCTGCGCGAACAGCTCGCCACACTGCCGGTTGACGGGTTTGAGGTTGCCGTTACACGCGTAAACAAGCATGGCATCGACGCCTGCGACTTTGACGTTCAGCTTGCAGAGGAGCTCGAGAACCACGATCACGATATGGCCTGGCTCTACGGCAACGAAGCAGCTACCAAGCACACACACGAGCATGAGCACCACCATCATGACCATGTCGAGCACGAACACGAGCACTGCCACGATCATGACCATGAGGCCCACGGTCATGGCCACGAGGGTCACCATCACGCCCACCACCATCACCACCGTTCTTTGGCGGATGTCACCGCCATCATCGACGGCTCACAGCTAAGCGATGGCGCCAAGCGTCGTGCGCTCGCCATCTTTACTGCACTTGCCGCCGCCGAGGCCAAGGCCCACGGCAAAACGCCCGAAACCGTCATGTTCCACGAGGTGGGCGCCGTCGACTCCATCGTCGACGTCTGCTCTGTCGCCATCTGCCTCGATGACCTGGGTATTGAGGACATCGTTGTCGAGTCGCTTTCCGAGGGCCACGGCACCATCCGCTGCGCCCACGGCCTCATGCCCATTCCCGTCCCCGCCGTTGTCAACCTATGCCAGGCGGGCAATATCGCCCTCACGCCCGTACCGGTCGCCGGCGAGCTCGTGACGCCCACGGGCGCCGCCATCGTCGCCGCGCTGCACACGTCCGAGCACCTGCCGGCACGCTACCGCATCGAAGCTGTCGGCTACGGCGCCGGCAAGCGTCCCTACGAGGGTTGCTCCGGCACGCTCCGTTGCCTGCTTGTTCAAGTGGATGCATAACCATGGATGCCCGCAAAGAAAAAAGCCGCGCCGCTATTGTCACGGCGTTTTCCGAGCTCCTTCGCGAGGAGGACTACGGCAAGATCACTGTCGGCGACATCATCGCTCGCGCCCACGTAGGCCGCGCGACATTCTACGGCCTCTTTAAGAGCAAAGACGACCTACTGTCCGAGCTCGTGAGCGACATCTGCACCCACGCCCTCGACGACGATGGTACGCCGCTCGACGACCCACTCGTGCAAGTCGAGCATATCCTCAACAACCTCTGGGAGCGCCGTCAGGGCGTACGAGCCCTCGTAGCCGGTGCCGGCTCACGCGTCTTCGCCGACTGTCTCCGCAAGACCATCATGTCGCGCGCAGCCGAAACCGTCCCCGCCGACCCCGCAGGCCCCGCTGGCACCATGGACCGCAGCTTCTTACTACACCACATAGCCTCAAGCTTCGTAGCCACCGTCCAATGGTGGGCCTGGCACAACTTCCAAGCAGACAAAGCCGACGTAGCCAAAGACTACTTATCAGCCATAAAACCCCTCTTCAACTAAGTAAGAACATCATCCCAAAGCATCGCCCCAACCCAGGGCGCCACGCATCCCAAAGTGTCACTCGCGCTTCACCGCCCTCAACAGCAACAAGCCCCTCCCATCCAAATCCAAATTCAGATTTATATGTTGGGCTGCTTGCTCGAGCGCAGCAAAGACCCCGCAGCTGGCCGCATGGGGTAACTTCCCAGCGCATTCCGCAGGACGCAAAAAGGCTCGCCGCACGAAGTGCGCAGCGAGCCTTTTTGCATGTCCGAGGACGCGCTGGGAAGTTACCCCATGCGGCCAGCGGACAACTATGTAGCCTCAGACTAGAACATGCCCAAGAAACCATGCACAAACAGCGCGGCCAGAGCGGCACCGACAAACGGCGCGATGCCAGGAACAAGCAGGCCATACTTCCAGTTGTTGTCAGCCTTGTTCTTGATCGGCAGCACCTGATAGGCCATGCGAGGACCAAGGTCACGAGCCTGGTTCATGGCGAAGCCGGTGATGCCGCCCATGCCCATGCCAACGGCCCAGACAATCAGGCCGACGCAGATGGCGAGCAACAGAACGTTCTCACCAGCACGGCTAGCAGCAGCAAGGATGGCGCTGATGAACACAAAGGTGCAGATGGCCTCGCAGAAGAAGTTGCGGGCATAGTTCGTGCCCTCGGTGGTGGGGTTGGTCGAGAAGATGTTGCGCTGAGCAATGGGATCGACGACACCTTCGGAAGCCTTGAACTCATCGGCATACATAAACCAAGCGATCACGGCACCCACAAAGCCGCCGAGCATATCGGCAAGCATGAAGGGGATGCAGTTGCCCCACGGCACCAGGCCGACGATGCACTGGGCAAGCACCATAGCGGGATTCATGCACACGGCGCCGCCAAAGACAAACAGGCAGACCGAGATGCCAAAAGACCAGGTGGTGATGGCAAACATATGACCAGAGCCCTGATACTTGGTGCCCTTGAGCACGGTATCGCAGTGCACGCCCACGCCAAAGATGATCATGAGGGCCGTTGCGCCGAATTCGCAGAGGAGTTTGGTAAGCATAAAACCTTATCTTTCTTGTCGGTTATAAACGATTCGTTTAGGCCGCGTACTAGTGCTGAGCGACGACAACGCCCAGGCCATCGGGAATGACGGCCACCTTGGCATCGGCACCCTTCATCTCAAAGGCGAGCTTGAGCGCCTCATCGAGGGTGTTAACCGGCGTCATGTGCATATCCTTGATCATCTGGTGATCGCACAGGTCGGTAACCATGATCACAGGGTGATGCGCCAGGATGCGGGCAAAGATCTGGCTCGTCCACTGGTCGGGCAGGGTCTCGTCCTTAGGACGGTCGATGCAGGCGCGCTCAAACTCTGCCGGATCATTGTCGGCGATGTTGTGATAGAAGCCCTCGCCACCGTGACCGTCGGCACAACCGGCGACATCGATGATCACGCCGCCCTCGGGAAGTGTGGCCTCTGCAGAGCACATGCCCTTCACGGCCTGATAGATGTTCTGGTCGAGCGGGTAGCCGCCGTTGGTGGTAATGGCAATCTCGCACTCGACGGGCTCAACGCCGGCAAGGCTCTTCACGAACTCGCAGCCAGCCTCGTGCGCCTTGTGGATGTCGCCGGCAAAGGAGCCGATGACCTCGTGCTTGCCGTTGAGCACCACGTTGAGCACAAAGGCAAGGTGAGCCATCTCGGCAGCGGCAAACATGTCCTCGCTCACGTGGTTGTGGCACAGGTTGCCGGCACGCGAATGGGAATCGTTCACAAACTGACCGTTGTGGTTGTACATGATGGTCTTGTAGCTGGCGATACCAGGCAGGACGGACTTGCGGCTACCAGAGAAACCGGCAAAGAAGTGCGGCTCAATAAAGCCCTCGGCAAGCAGCAGATCGCAATCGGCAGCAATCTTGTTGATGATGCACTCGCCGCCAGAAGGCAGAGTGCCGATCTTTTTCATCATGCTGTCGTCGGTCGCGACGTGCATAACGATTTCCTCGTTGGCAACGATCTCCTCGCCGTACTTGTTGACGAGCTCCTCGTGCGTCGACGGACGATGCATACCCGTAGCAACCAGAATACGCACGCGAGCCTCGGGCGCAGCAGAATGGATGTGATGCAGCAGAATAGGCATCGTCACACGCGAGGGAACGGGACGCGTATGATCGGAGCTAATGATGACGATATCCTTCTTGCCAGCACAAAGCTCCTCGAGCGAAGGCGAGCCATAAGGGTTGGCAAGTGACTCCTCTACCAGCTCTTCCTGCGATTTCGTGGTCTTAAACTCGTTTTGATGACCTTCCATCACACCCGCGAAATTCTTATCCTCGAGCTCCAGATGCAACGTCTTGTGGTCAAACGGTAGTTCACATTCAAACAATGACGAGCGCCCTCTTCCTTTCAACTGACACACTAGATTAACCGTTGGAAGGATACGCCGCTCACCGAAAAACACCACCGTCCACCGACTCATTAACACAACGTTCATATTTGACCCACAACAAAACGGCCGCGACCCCAAACGGGACCGCGGCCGTCACAGCTGTAAGGCGCAAAGCGCGCCTTATTCCCTTCAGCTTTAATCCCTGAAGACCGAGGACGAAGGGACCCGACGGGTTTCCCTCTGAATGCATTCCGCAGCACGAAGCCCCCTTATCCGCAGCTCCGAAGGAGCAGGATAAGGGGGCTTCAAGTGCGAGGACGCATTCAGAGGGAAACCCGTCGGGTCCCGGTGAGAGCCACAGGGCTATCGATTACCCCGTGTTCTGCAATCCTGCCGAGACGCCGGTCACAGTCGAAAGAATCAGGCTCATGTACTCGGCCTTCTTCTCCTCGGCCATCTCGTCCTGGTTCATACGCACCTCGCGAAGGGCGCGGACCTGGGCGATGGACAGGGCGTCGACATAGGGGTTACGCACGCGAACGGCGCAGCCGAGCACGCGACGACGCTGCAGCGGCCATTCGTCACCGACGATGGCAAGGACCCACTTACGGGTGAGCTGCATCTCGGTAAAGACCTTCTCGGACAAATCCTCGCGGTCGCCCAGGTGCAGATACATCTTGGCGATGCGCTGGTCGGTCTTGGCGATCGACATCTCGATGTTGTCGATAAAGGTGCGGAAGAACGGCCACTCCTGGTAGGCAGCCTTGAGCTGGTCAAGATCGCCAAGCTGCTCGCAGGCGGTGCCCAGACCGTACCAAGCGGCCAGGTTAATGCGCGCCTGGCTCCAGCTGAAGATCCACGGGATGGTACGCAGGTCATCGAGCGACTTGGCGCCCAGACCGCGCTTGGCGGGACGCGAGCCGATCGGCAGCAGACCGACCTCGGTCAGCGGCGTCACGGTCGAGAACCACGGTGTAAAGTCCTCGGTGTTCAGCAGGTCCAGATAGCGTTCGTGGCTTGCGGTGTTGAGCTTCTCGGCCATATCCCAGAACTTCTGCGTGGTCTCGGTGTTGGTCTTCTCGACACTCGGGGCCGACTGCAAAAGCGTTGCGGCGGCAACGGACTCAACATGGCGCTGAGCCAGCGTGCGGTTGCCGTAACGGGCAAAGATGACTTCGCCCTGCTCGGTGAGCTTAAAGAAGCAGTTGACCGAACCCTTGGGCTGCGCCAGCACGGCCTTGTTGGCCGGGCCGCCGCCACGGCCCACGGCACCGCCGCGACCGTGCATGAGCACCAGGTCGATATCGTTCTTCTCTGCCCACTTGGCGATGCGCTCCTGCGCGGAGTGCAGCGCGAGCATGGCCGTGGTAGGACCGGCATCCTTGGAAGAGTCGGAATAGCCCAGCATGACCTCCATGCGGCGGTTGGTCTGGGCAAGGCGCTTTTGCACCACGGGCAGCGTAAGCATCTGATCGAGCACGTCGACGCAGCCCTCGAGGTCCTCGAGCTGCTCGAACAACGGGATCACGTCGAGCTCGGGGACATCCTCCTCGTGTGCAAAGGACAGGTGCGCCAGCTCAAAGACGTCGGCCACATGCTGAGCGCTCTTGGTAAACGAGATGATGTAGCGGTGCGCCATCTTCTTGCCGTAGCGCTTTTGGATGGAGCCGATAGCGCGGAAGGTATCGATGACCTCGCGCGTCATGGGCTGCAGGTCGCCATGGATACCGTTCTCGTGGATATCCTTAAGGGCGCGGGCATGCACCACGGAGTGCTGACGGAACTCCATCTCGACCATATGGAAGCCGAAGGACTCGACCTGCCAGATGATGGTTTGGACCGGGCCGTAGGCAGCACGGACGGCACCGCAGGCGGCCAGCGAACGCTGGACGACGCGCAGGTCATCCAGGAACTCGTCGGCGCTGTGGTACATGGTGTCGGTGATACGACGGACGGTGGCGTTCAGGCGGTCGGCCATGACGAGCATGACGGCGCGATGCGGCTCGTGCTCGGAGATCAGCTCGGCGCGGGCCGTGTAACGAGGGCTCATCTCGACCTGATGGTTCCACAGGTTAATGAGCTCGGCAGAAGGCTTGCTGTAGGTGGCCTCGAGCGTGAGGTTGCGGCCGATGTGGCGGCACTTGTCCTCGAGCTTGAGCACCATGTGCGTAAAGTACTTGGCGGCGACCTCACGGCTCACCTTGGCGGTGACGTTGGGGTTACCGTCGCGGTCGGAACCGATCCAGCTGCCGGGATGGAAGAACGCCGGGCACAGCGGCGGCACGGTACCGGCCTTGTCGCCCAGCACCCAATCGTCAAAACGACGATAGATAACGGGGATAACGTCGAACAGCGTGTTATCGAAGATGTCGATGATGGTATCGGCTTCCTCGACCGGCGTGGGCTTCTTGAGCGCGATGGGACTCGTACGCACCAGGGCGTCGATCTCCTGCAGCATATGGCGCTCGTTCTCCACCAGGTCGGAGCCGCCCAGACGCGGACGCTCCTCCAGCAGGTTGGAGATACGGCGGATCTTGCCCTCGACGGCCTTACGACGGGCCTCGGTGGGATGTGCGGTAAAGACAGGGTGGAACTCGAGCTTGTCGAGCAGCTCGTTGGCACCCTCGACACCCAGCTCATTCACCAGCTGGTGATAGGCAACGGTAAGCTCGTTGGCAGGATCGACCTCGGTATCGGTCGACGCACCGGCCTCGCGCTCGCGCAGCTGCGCCACACGGTAGTTCTCCTCCGACAGGTTTGCCAGATGGAAAAAGCTCGTAAAGGCGCGAACGATGACCTGCTGCTTATCGAGCGGCAGGCTGTCGATCAAATCGACGACCTCACGAAATGCCACGGCAGTGGGCTCGTCGGCGGTGGGCACGCCCTGCTCGTCGACGGCTTCGTCGGCAGCGCAGGTACCGGGGTTGCCGGCATTGACCACAATCTCGGCTGTCAAAATCTTGTCGAACAGGTCCGCGATCTCGGGATCATACTCGCTAAGCACACGGCGCTCCAGGCGCAGGAACAGCGCCAGATTGTCGCGCAGCTCCTCGGGGATCTCGATCTCGGCGAGACGCTCCCTGGACTCGGCATTCGAGCCGATTCGGTTAACGAGGCGGTTGACCACGGCAGCGACGCGCGCCGCGGCTTCGGGTACAGACTGGTTGCTTAGGTTCTCAGCCACGTTTCCTCCCATTCCTCCTTCTATGCACGTAACATGCGGTATTCATTATAGGCGCTTGAGAAATACTTTCGACACTGATTGCGCTTTACCACACAAAAGTATTTTCTGTATTGCAAAGGTTTTTGCCCTAAATGGTCGTATTTCTCGGTGGGCGGCATACGTAAACGGGGGCATTCCGCATAAAAGCGAAACACCCCCGTAACAATCGCTCTCCATGAGCAGGGCACGTTAGCAGGCCCGAAGCTCAAAAAGATGCGCTACAGGCGCTCGCGAACCGCCTCGACGACGTTGTCCAGATCGGCGAGCACCTCGTCATGGCTCTGCATGTCGCGCACTTTGACCTTGCCGGCGGCAAGCTCGTCGCCACCCAGGACCAAGATGAGCTTGGCGCCTACCTTATCGGCTTGCTTAAACTGGGCCTTGAGCGAACGACCCTGATAGTCGGCCTCGGTCACGATACCTGCGGCGCGAAGCTCCTGCGTAATGGCAAAGACGTTCTGGCGCAGCTCCTTGCCTGCGTTGGCGACATAGACGCACGGGGCCTCCTCGGCACCCAGATCGCTGCCAAAGGCCTGCAGGGCCAGCAGGGCGCGCTCAAAACCGACGGCAAAGCCGACGCCCGCCGTGGGCTTGCCACCCTCGAGCTCGACCAGGCCATCGTAGCGGCCGCCGCCGCCGATGGAGCCGACGCCGGCGCCAGGGGCCTCGACCTCAAAGACAGTACGGGTATAGTAGTCCAGGCCGCGCACCAAGGTGGGATCCTCGACATACTCGATACCGGCGGCATCCAGATAGCGCTTGACCTGCTCGTAGTGCTCTCGGCACTCATCGCACAGGTTGTCGCCCATCAGCGGTGCGTCGGCCATGATCTCGCGGCAGTGGTCGTTCTTGCAGTCGAAGGCACGCAGCGGGTTGAGCTCGGCGCGCTCGCGGCACTCGTCGCACATCTCGTCGGCGTGATCGAGGATGAACTGCTTGACCTGCTCGCGATAGGCCGGACGGCACTGGGCGTCACCCATCGAGTTGATGAGCAGGCGAAGCTTGGAAAGGTCGAAGCCCAGGCGCTTGTAGAACTCCATGAGCATGATGATGCACTCGGCGTCTGCCGCCGGATCGGGAGCGCCGAGCCACTCGATGCCCACCTGATGGAACTGACGCAAGCGGCCCTTCTGGGGACGCTCGCCGCGGAACATGGCCTCAGCGTAGTAAGCCTTAAACGGCGTGGAGCCCTGGGGCACCAGATTGTTCTCGACGACGGCGCGCACCACGCCGGCCGTGCCCTCGGGGCGAAGTGCCAGGCGCTGCTTGGGCTTGAGTTTGGTGTCGGTGCCCTCGGTAAAGACGCGCTCCAGGTTGGCACCGCTGAACACGCGGAACATTTCCTTGCGCACGACGTCGGTCGACTGGCCGATACCGTGGACAAACACGTCAACCTGCTCGATCGCGGGCGTCTCGATGGGTTTAAAACCAAACGGCTCGAACACGCCGGCCGCAATCTGCTGCATCTTTTGCCAAGCGCGCATCTCGGCGCCGATAAGGTCGCGGGTTCCCTCCGCCTTCTGTGCCTGCATGGGCAAACACCTTTCTTTTGTATCGCGTCATAGGTAGTGGACATTATACGGCACAAAGCAGCAACGCGGTGGCGCGTCTGACCGAACGAGGGTATGGGGGCTCGTTCGGCCAGACGCGCCGCCGCTGTTTGTGATCCCTATTCCTCCGTCCCCTTCGGATCGCGCGATCCCTTGGGGACGGAGGAATAGGGATCATTTCGTAGACCCGTGGCCGCCTTGGAAACCGAATGATGGTACGAGCATCCATTCGGCTTCCAAGGTGGCCACGGACAGAACGGGACGAACAGAAAAGAGCGACGGACGCCTACTCCCCCGCCACGCTCGCGCGCAGCTTGGCGGCGATGGGCTCCGAGGCCAGCAGGAATACGAGCATGACAACAGAACACACCAGGCACACGATCCAGGCGCTCGCAAAGGAGCCCGAGACGGCAAAGAGCACATAGACCTGCCAAAGCTCACCCACAAAGCTCATGCCCGCGAGCACCGCCGAGGTGGCGATAACGGTTAGGGAGCCCAAAACGCGACCGCTTACTTTATCGGCAACATGGCCAATGACAAGCGATCCGATAACGCTCACCACGGTAGAGATCGCATTGGAGACGTTGTACTGGGCAAGCGTAATCCCGAGGTTGCTGACGATCAGCAGCTGGAACATGCTCATGCAGTTGACGAAAATCGTGTAGCACGTGGCCATGATCACGAAGCCGGAGGCCACCACGAGCCAGCCGGGGAAGAACTTACGCTGCTGGGGCATACTGCTCCTTATTTAACAAACGAATAGCCGGCGCCGGGCGCCGGTAGTGCCCAAGATTGCCTTGAAAGACAAGGGCATAGGCCTTACGGCCATGCCCGCAGGCTTGAAAGGCAAGGTTGGGTGCTACCGGTGGTCGGCGATATAGCCCAAAGCGACGGCGGTATAGGCCGCGGCACCGAGCGGCAGCTCGGCATCGTTAAAACGTGCCTTGGGATGGTGCTGGGCAAAGTGTTCGTCCGTGTCGGCTACGGCCGCGCCCACGGTAAAGTACGCACTCGGAATCTCGCTCGAGATAAGCGCGAAGTCCTCACTCGCCATGGCATGGAAAAGCGGCAAGAAAGCCGCCTTGGGCAGCACTGCGCCCACGTAGCCAAGCGACGCCTGAGTCATATCGCTGTCGAGCACAAGCGGCGGAACATCCGAAAGCGTCTCGATGGTCGCCGGCGTACGATATGTTGTGGCAACGCCGTTAACGACCTCCGCGATGCGGGTCTTGAGGTGAGCCATGAGCTCAACATCAAAGCCGCGCAGCGTTCCCTCGAGCACGCAGGTGTCGGGGATGACGTTGGCCGCCAAGCCGCCGGCGAACTTACCAACGGTAAGTGCGACTTCCTTGGCCGCCGGCACCTCGCGGGAGATAAGCTCCTGGAGCGCCAGGTGCACGTGGACGCCGGCCGTGATGGGGTCGATGCAGATCTCGGGGCTGGAACCGTGGCCGCCCTTGCCCTGGAGCGTGATGCGGAAACCGTACACGCCCGAGAGCGCCGGGCTGCCGTAGAGCACCAGGCCAAGCGGCGACTGGCTGTTGACATGCATGGCAAAGGCCGCCTGAGGGCGCGGGTTCTCGAGCAAGCCGTCGGCGATGGCAGCGCGGGCGCCCTCGAAGGTCTCCTCGCCCGGCTGGAACAGCAGTTTGACGGTGGCATTGGCGTCGATGAGCTCGGCCTCGCGGGCCTTGAGCAGGCGCGCCGCACCAAGCAGGGCCGTCGCATGCATATCGTGGCCACAAGCGTGCATGCAGCCGTTGGTAGAGGCGAAAGGCTCGCCCGACTCTTCGGCAACGGGCAGGGCATCCATGTCGCCACGAAGCATGACGACCGTTCCGGCCTGCTCGTCCTTGCACGTGCCATTGCCCTGAGCGGCCGCGGCCGCACCGGAACCGATCAGGCCAACGACGCAGGAACCGTCGACGAGCGTGGTATGGGGGATGTCCATCTCGTCCAGACGTGCCTGGATATAGGCAGACGTCTGCGGAAGATTGTTACCGAGCTCAGGCATCTGGTGTAGATCGTGTCGCCACGCAGCGAGCTCGTCTGCAAAAGCCTGAGCTTCTGCGACAAGACCGTCACCGATAGCGGTCTGCGCCGCTGTGGTAGCCTGAGGCGCTGGTTGCGGTTGAAAATCGGACAGAGCTGATGCCATAGAAGCCCTCCAGTAACGTTTTTGCAGCACGCACTTTGATAGCGTAAAGTGCAAGGTACAACTGTAAGGGCATGACATAAAAATGCCGCCCTGGGAGGGCGGCGCAACAAGTTGTTTACAATTGCGGGTGTGATTTTCGGCGCAAGAAATCGAAATGCGTCTCGCTCAAGATAATCGAAAGAAAGATGAGCGCGAAGCCGGCGAGCAGGCGCGAGGTGAGCGCCTCCCCCATCAGCAGCACCGAGAACAGCACGCCCGAAGGCGACTCCATCGAAAGGAGCAGTGAGCCCGTCGAGGCCGAGACATGCGCCAGGCCGACGTTTTGGATGAGCAGAGCCGCGCATGTGCAACCAACCGAGAGAAACGCCATCGCGCTGATAAAGCTCGGCGTCCACACGGACAGAGGCGCTTGGGTCTCGAATAGCAGCGACGTTGCCAGGCTCAGCACGCCGTTGCCCACAAACATCCAAAACGTGATGACGTTGATGTCCATTTTGCGACCGTACTTGGCAGTCACCGCCATCTGGATGGCGAAAAAGACCGCACCCGCCAGCGTAATGACATCACCGATGTTGAATTCAACGCTATCGAGCGCCACCAAGCCAATGCCCGCCAAGCACAGCAGCGCCGCGCCCAGGTTATAGCGGGTGAGTTTTTCGCCGCTCAGAAAATAGCTCGCGAACGGCACAACGATGCAATACGTGCCCGTCAAAAAAGCATTCTTGCCCGCCGTGGTGTGCGCCAGACCGACTGTCTGCAGGGCGTAGGCGGCCCACATAAGTGCGCCCATGCCAAGTCCGACGATAAGGTTGCGGGCGTTGAGGTGCGCGATGATGCGCTTGTGGAAGATGAAAAACATGACCAACGCCGCAGGCAGAAAGCGCACGTAGAGCAGTTCGAACACCGGAATGGTGTCGAGCGCGTCCTTCATGGTCGTAAAGGAGTAGCCCCAGACGACTGCCACCGAAAGCAGCAGGACTTTCCAGAACAGCGGCGAGCGAGCGCCGGCGCCGCGGGAGGTGCCGCCCGCGCCCAGGTCCTCGCGAGCAACAGGGCTATCGGGCATCATTTCGATATTGTCAGTGGCATGCTGGGCCATAGGGCATCCTCGCGCTCAATCTGGGCGTGGTGTCCGCACGCGCATGGCTGCGTGCCGCCTCATGGTCAAATAAAAGCAGGGCGCACCGGACCCCCGGCACGCCCCGCTACTGTAGCAACAACCAAGCAGCCCGTGCAATTCACTACGCTAAAGCATCGGGTTGGAAGATCTCGATGTTCCGACGGCGTTTACGTTGCTGAACTAAATCAATTTGGTTGACTCCAGTTTTTCGATGATCCAGTCGTTGGCTTTGATGACCGGGCGGCGGAAGACGACGCCCAGTGCCAGCGACGGAATCAGATAGCTCGCCAGAATGCCTAGCTCAATCCAGTACTCCATGTGGTACGCACCGGCCATGGCGGCATGCATGGCGTTGATGCCGTGGGTGAACGGCAGGAACGGATAGATCGCCTGGAACACGGGGCCGGTCATCTCGATGGGGAACGTGCCGCCCGAACCGCCGACCTGCATGACCAGCAGCACGACGGCGAGCGCCTTGCCGATATCGCCAAACGAAACCGTAAGCGTGTAGACGATATTGGAGAACACGAGACTCGCGACCCAGCCCGCCAGCACAAACTGCAGCGGGTCGTCGCACTGGATGCCAAAGAACAGGATGTCGCCCGCACACACGAGCGTTGCCTGCAGCAGGGCCAGACCGCCAAAGAACAGGTAGCGGCCCAGGTAGATCTCGTGCAGGCGCACGGGGATGAGCTCGTTGATAAGCTCATCGTCAACCGAGACCTTCATCATGGCCGCCAGCACAATCGAGCCCACCCAGAGCGACAGAATCGTGTAGAACGGTGCCATGGCCGAACCGTAGTTGCGGATCGGATAGACCGGCTTGCGATCGAGCGCGACGGGGCCGGAAAGCGACACGGCCAGACCCTCGGGATCATTGCCGATCATCGTCTTGATCGTAGCGAGGTCATCCGACATCAAGGCGCCGTCGAGCTCGTCCTTAAACGCGCTGATCTTGTCCGACGCCTCGCCCAGCTGATCAGAAGCCTTGTTGACCAGCTTTGCAGCCTTGGAGAGGCCCTTTGCCAGCGAACCGGACGCGTCGGTCAGGCCGCCTACGGCGCTATCCAGGTCGCCCGAGATGCCATCAAGCGAGTCCAGAATGCCCGAAACCGTCTTCTTGAGCTCCTTGGCCTTAACCGAGAACGTGGAATCGTAATCGGATTTGGCGCCCGCGATGCCGGCCTTGGCATCGGCGATGGCCTGATCGACCTCGGCACGCGAGTTGTTGACCTCGGCCATGCTATCGGAGAGAGACTTCGCGGTGGCCGCCAGATCCTTGGCGTTGTTGCGATACTCCACAGCAATCCTGCTCAGCGATGTTGCCACTGACTTGAGGCTGTCCTGGAGTTTTTCGTCAGTCACCTGATCGGCAAAGCTGCGGAGCTGGTCGGCCGTGGCGTCGATATCGTCGGCACGCGTGTTGAGCGCCGCCGCGGCATCGTTGAGCTGGGACACTGTAAGGTCGACATGTTGATTCGCGGCATCAAATGCCTTCGCAAGCTCGGCGGACACGTTGTCAAACGAGCCCGTGCTTCCGTCAATCGCGGCATTGATGGCGTCGTTGGCGTCCTTCAGCGCTTCCTTGGAATCGCTAATACCGCTCTTGACATGCTCCATCAGCTGCTTCGTTGACTCATCGACCGTGCCCGTCTGCTTGAGCATGCCGCTCGCCGACGTCAGCGAATCGGACGTGGAGCTCAAAATGCCCGCCAGCGACGAAGCATTTGCCTGAACGTCTCGCAGGTCCTCAATCGAATCGCCAAGCGTCGAGGACAGGTTGGCGATAAAGTTGCTGACCTGGTCGGTGCTCATGTAATCGAGCAGGCTGGACACCGTCTTAAGACCGATGCTCGTAATGGTCTCGGTAAAAGTTTCGTTAACCTGGCTCTGAACGGCGCTTGAACCCTTCTCGGTCACGATCTGCGCAATGGCGTTGGCCTTCTGGTTCTCGTAAAACTCGATATCGGCGTGTTTCACGTCGGTCGAGAAAAGCGTCATCATGTCAGCGCTAAACGTTTTGGGGATAACGACGGCAGCATAGTACGCGCCCGACTTAACGCCCTCGATAGCCTTTTCGCGATTGTTGAGCACAACCCAATCGAAGCTCTCGTTGCCGCGTAGGGTGGCGGTCACGTTTTCGCCCACGTTAACCTCGACGGGGATCAAATCGCTCTCGTAACCCTCATCGGTGTTGACCACGGCGATCTTAAGATTGCCGGTGTTGCCGTACGGATCCCAGCTGCCGGCGATGTTAAACCACGCGTACAGACACGGTACGATAATGAGGCCCATCACGACAACCAAGCCGATCACGGAGCGAGACACGTTTTGGACATCGCGCTTAAACAGATGCAGGATGTTCTTCATTTATGCCTCACCTCCTTTGGAGTGCTTGCCAAGCGCGGTGGTATCTCCATCATTTGTGGCTGTGCTGTCGCTGCCCTGAGATTTATGGTGCGAGCCGATATGCGGCAAGCGGCCCGTGGACTGATCGCCGCCCTTGGCACCACGCTCGCTGGCGTTGAGGCCAAACATGTGGCGGGCGGCAGGAATGGCGGCCGTGTGTTCGCGCATCTCGCGACGCAGGTCCTCATCCGAAAGCGCCGAGATGCGCATCTGGGTATTGAGGCTCGCTCGGATATATTCGATATTGATAAGCCAGCCGCAGATGGCAATAACCGAGATGATCCAAATGACAAGCAGGATGATCTTGCCGTTATTGTCGATATCGAGAACCGTCGACAGGACAAAGAGCAGGACCTGAACGCCCACCACGGCGGCAAAACCGCCCTTGATGTAGTACGGGTAGCGATGTTCAAAGGCGACCGCATGATCGAGCAGTTCGCGACGGTACGAATCGGAATCGAGCATGACGCGCATGGCCGTGCGCAGCGAGTAGCGCTGGCGCGGCAGGTCGTTGGACTCGCAAATCATCATACCGGTCGTGGAGAGCTGTTTATCAAAGAGCAGGTTAAGGTTGAGCAGCAGCGGACGCAGCTGCAGGCCGATAAAGAGCGCCACGATCAAGAACACGCCCAGAATGCACAGGTTAAACAGGTAGTTAAACGAGTACATGCCGCCGACCGTCTCGCGCAGCAGATTGATGCCGTAGGTAAAGGGCAGCAGCGGGTGCAGCCACTGGAAGAAGCCAGGCATCATCTCGATGGGGTACATGCCCGACGAACCCGGGATCTGCACGATAACCAGAATGACGCCGATTGCCTTGCCGATGTGCTTAAACGTAGTGGACAGCGCGTAAATGATGTTGACGTACGTAAACGAGATGGCGATGCCGCCCAGCACGAACAGCAGCGGGTTGACGCACTGTACGCCAATGACCAGATCACCCACCGTAACGATGATGGCCTGCAACGCGCCCAGGATCACCATGAGCAACCAGCGGCCAAAGTAGCCTTGGCGCGCCGTAAAGCTGCCAACACCTTCACGGTCGACCTCGAGCTTGTAGATGGCGATGAGCACATAGCCGCCCACCCAAAGCGCCAGATTGGTGTAGAAGGGAGCGATGCCCGAGCCAAAGCTCTTGACCGGATAGATCGACTTGGACGTCAGCTCGACCGGAGAGGCCATGAAATCTGCCACGTCATTGACATCGACGCCCATAAGGTCGGCGAGCTCGCCCATAGACTCAGAGGTCTGCAGCGCCGCGATGTCATTGGCTGCGGTCGCAAGCTTGTCCTGGACCTTGGCAAGCGAGGAATCGGTCTGGGACAGCGTGGTCTTGGCCTGGCCGAGCGTAGCGTTAAGCTGCGAAAGCGTACCGCGCGCGCTTGCAATCGTGGGCGTGAGGCCAGATACGATACCCGTCAAATCACCCGAGACGGCGGCAAAGGAATCAAGCGCGCTCGAGGCCTTCGGCAGCGCGTTTTGACCCAGGTCCGTCTGGGCCTGGCCAAGGTTGGTCGCACCGGTCTGAATTGCGTTATTGATAGCTTCGCTGGCACCCGAGACAGCCGCGGCGTCATTCGCCATGGCGCTCGACTGCGCAGACAGACCGTCCTTGATGCTCTGAAGCTTTTCATTCTGCTCTCGAAGCAAATCGATGGTCGATACAATGCGCGCGTCAATTTCCTCGGAACCTGTCGACGTGTCATTGGCGAGAATCTCTAAGTGCCCGATAACGGCCTTATTGTGGTCGATTGTCGCTTGGAGAGACTCGAGCGAGTTGTCGATACGGGTGGTCGTAGATGTGACCGTGCCCGTCAGCTTGCCGATGGCAGCGTTCGCGAAGGCCGACGTCTTGGTAAGCGCAAGGCTGCCTTCCGAGAGCGCCTTGGAGAGCGAGGCGATAGAGTTACCCGCCGTGGTGCGAGCTTCGCCCAGCAGGTCGTTACCCTGAGAGATCGCCTGCGTCAGTGACGGCGCCTGACCCTGCAGGCCGGCAAGTGCCGCATCGGCCGAGGCGATGGCGCCACTCGTCTTATCGATGGCGGCATTCATATCGCCAATCGAATCGCGCACCTCGCCCAAGGTATCGGATGCCTCGGAGACAGAACTTGCCAACGAATCCTGAGTCTGGGTTGCCTTGTCCTTTAAATCGACTCCGGCATCCTTGGCAATACTGGCAACGGTCTCGCCCACCGTGGAGACAAATTCCGAGTTGATCTGCTTCTCGATGGTACTTGCACCGGTGTCGGTAACCTTGGGTGCAATGGCGCTCTTCTTCTCATTGACGTAGTACGTAAGCTTGGGCTGATGGTAGTTGCCGTCGAGCATCGAAACCAGGTTATCCGAGAAGTTCTTGGGGATTACGATGGCCGCATAGTACTCACCGCTCTCGACGCCCTCCTTGGCATCGGACGCCGAATCGACGAAGGTCCAGCCCAGCTGATCGTTCTCCTTGAGCTGATCGACAACCTGATCGCCCGCGTTGAGCTCGCCCACCAAGTCGTTTTGGGTGCCCCGATCGTTGTTGGCGATGGCAATCTTGATACCCTGGGTATTTCCGTACGGATCCCAGTTGGCCACGATGTTGTACCAGGCATACAGCGAGGGAATAACGCACACGCCAAGGGTAACCACCAAGGCGACGGGGTTCACAAGCAGTCGCTTAATGTCGCGCTTAAAGATCGCAAAGGACACCTTTGCATTGGATAGTTTGCTGCCGAGACTCACGCTTGGACCATCCATCCTGTCGTTAAATCGAATCGTACTATCGACAACCATTGTACGTAGGCGCTTTAGTGCCTCGCGGCACAATGGTACTGAGTTTTGCGGGTAGCAATATACTACGAAGATGAGTTAACGTACAGATGTACAGTATCCTAAATTTCAGCAGGTCACAAAACCACAACCCGCACAAATTAGCAATTCAAATAGTCATCGGGGACGTTCTTAAACGACTAGTCAAACAAAAACGTCCCCAATGACTACTTAGGACCACGGCAACGTCGATGTTTTGGCAATGCCAGCGAGCGGGCGCCAGAGCGAACAAATTGGCATGAAAAGAGGACGGCATAGACCTTCTGGTCATGCCGTCCTCTTTGAATGACAAGTTGTCGCTCTGGCGCCCGCGCAGCGTCGACTGGTCCGCCGTTCGTTAGAACGGCGGAACTGAGGGCAGCGTCGAGCCGTTACGCGGTTCGTAGAACCGCGTAACTACCTAACTACATCAAGTTGCAAACAGCCGCCGCGAAGGCCACGGGGTCCTCGGGGAGGATGCCCTCGACCAGCAGGGCCTGATCGTAGAGCAAGCCTGAGTACTGCTTGATCTTGTCAGTGTCGCCCGCCTTCTGAGCAGCGACGAGCTTGGCAAAGACCGGGTGCTTGGCGTTGAGCTCGAGCACGCGCTGGCTCTTGGGCATACCGTCGGGCGCGCCCTCGGGTCCCTTCTGGAGCACCTTCTCCATCTCAAGCGAAAGCGGGCCCTCGGTGGTGATGCAAGCGGGGGCATCGGTCAGGCGCGCGGAGACGGCAACTTTCTCGACCTTGTCACCGAGCGCCTCCTTCATAGCGCTAAAGAGGTCCTCGTTTTCCTTGGTGGCGTCCTCGGCCTCCTTCTTCTCGTCCTCGGTCGCCAGATCAAGATCACCAGTCGCAACGTTCTTGAGCTCTAGATGACGATCCTCGACCTCGGGCTCGGCACCGTCGGCCACAGCCTTCTCGGCAGCCTCGCGGGCAGCATCGTCCTCGTAGACCTTGGGCATATCGGCGGCAACGTACTCACGCATGGCCTGGAAGGTGAACTCATCCACGTCCTGCGTCAGAAGCAGCACGTCATAGCCGCGGTCGAGCACGCCCTTTACCACGGGCATCTTGGCCAAGCGCTCACGCGAGTCGCCGGCGGCGTAGTAGATGGCCTTCTGATCCTCGGGCATGCCCTTGGCATACTCGGCCAGGGTAATCATCTTCTGTTCCTTGGCAGACCAGAACAGCAACAGATCGGCGAGCTCATCGGCCTTCATGCCATAACTCGAGTAGATGCCGTACTTGAGGCCGCGGCCAAAGTTCTCAAAGAACTTCTCGTAGGCCTCGCGGTCGTTGTCGCGCATATCCTCAAGGTCGGCGGTAATCTTCTTTTCCACACGCTTGGCGATGGCCTTGAGCTGACGGTTCTGCTGCAGCGTCTCGCGCGAGATGTTGAGCGACACGTCGGCGGAATCCACGACGCCGCGGACAAAGTTGTAGTAGTCGGGCAGCAGGTCGTCGCACTTCTCCATAATCAGGACGTTGGAGCTGTAGAGCGACAGGCCCTTCTCGTAATCTTTGCTGTACAGATCGAACGGCGCGCGACCTGGCACAAACAGCAGTGCGTCGTACTCGAGCGTACCCTCGGCGTGGAAGCTGATGGTGCGCGCGGGATCGTCAAAGTCGTGGAACGTAGACTTGTAGAACTCGTCGTAGTCCTTCTGCTCGACATCGGAGCTGCGCTTTTTCCAGATCGGCGTCATGGAGTTGACGGTCTCAAGCTCCTGGTAGTCCTCGTACTCGGGCTTGTAATCGTCGCCGGCGTCCTCGGGCTTGGGTTTCTGGCGGCTCTTGGACACCATCATCTGAATCGGGTAGCGCACATAGTTGCTGTACTGCTGAATCAGGCTCTTGAGGCCCCACTCGGTCAGGAAGCGATCGTAGGTCTCGGCCTCGCCGTCGGCGTCGAGCTTCTCGTTCTCGCGCAGCGTCAGGATGACATCGGAACCGTGCTCGGCGCGCTCGCCGTCCTCGATGGTGTAGCCCTCAAGACCGTCGGATTCCCACACATGGGCGACATCCTCGCCGTAGGCGCGGCTGACGACCTTCACATGGCTGGCGACCATAAAAGCCGAGTAGAAGCCCACGCCAAACTGGCCGATGATGTCGACATCCGAACCCTGCTGCTCGGCGTTCTCGGTCTTAAACTCCTCGGAGCCGGAATGAGCGATAGTGCCTAGGTTGCGCTCGAGCTCCTCGGCGGTCATGCCAATGCCGTTATCCGAGATGGTAATGGTGCGGGCGTCTTTATCAAAGGAGACGCGAATGGCCAGGTCGCCCTGGTCGATCTTGACGCTCGGGTCCTGCAGACTCTTAAAGTTGAGCTTGTCGACGGCGTCGCTCGCGTTAGAGATAAGCTCGCGCAGGAAGATTTCCTTATTGGTGTAGATGGAGTTGATCATGAGGTCGAGCAGTTTTTTGCTCTCGGTCTTAAATTGACGCATGTGCAGTCCTTTCGCGCTACCCCCGTCCGCAAAAACGGCCCGGTCGCCCGAGCCGAATCGCAGACCTGCTATGTTCAGACTTAGATTTTATAACCCATTAGCGCGCATATATACATACGGAATCGAAAAACTGTATGTCTAAGCGCTCCGATGCGCCAATTGCCAAGGAGCGTCCCCAACTGCCGGCAGAAAAGGAACGTCCCTATCTGCCATCTACGCGCTTGGCCATCCAGACATGGGGCTGGCCCTCGTCTTCGTAATCTACCGGGGCGATTTGCGTGTAGCCCGCCTTTGCATAGAGCGGCAACACGTATTCCTGCGCATGCAGCTTAATAAGCTTAGCGCCGGCATCGCGTGCACACGAAGCACTGGCCTCGACGATCGCACTCGCCAGTCCGCGACGACGCATAGCCGGCAGCACGGCGACGCGCCCCATAATGTAGGTCTCCCCCGCCGCAACGCCTTCGTCCATGTCGCATGCCGGCAACACCGGGGCCTCTGCGTCAGCCACGCGCTCAAGCTCTTCGGGAAACACGCGCGAGCAACCGGCAAGCTCGCCGTCTGCATAGAGCGTCACATGAATGCAGTTCGGATCCTCGTCGATAGCGTCGAACTCATTCTCGTAGCCCTGCTCGTCCATAAAAACGACGCGGCGCACCAGCGCCGCGTCATCAAAGCATCCCGTCTTAAGTTGGATATCCATGGCTGCCCCTTCATTCAATGCGAACGTTAGGGACAGATTTTAGCGAAAATGGGCTCCACGCACGCTAAACTTCGCGCGAGCCTTCGCCAGGCAGTCGTAATGACCCACGTTATGGGCATCGCTCGCGATGAAGCTGTACAGGTTCTGATCGAACAGGCGCTGTGCCGGCTTTTTCTCGCGACCAAAGCGACCGCCGGCAATAAAGTCCGCCGAAGCCTGCAGCTTGCAGCCCATATCGACCAGGCGCTCCGCCACGCTTACATCCTTTTGAACCGCACGATAGCGCTCAGGATGAGCGATAATCACCTGGTAACCACGGCACTGCAAATCGTAAATCGTGTTCTCGTACTCTCTAAACGCATACGCATCGGCATGCGTCGAAAGCTCGAGCAGAAACTCGTTGGTTCCATCGAAATGCAAGTGCTCCGCAGCATCGATACCAAGCTCAACAAGCTTTCGATGGTTGACCTCGAAGCCCATCTGGAGCGGAAAACCGTCAGCGTTATCACGCAGCAGCTCAAAGGCATCCCACATCTTGTCGTAATCAAAATAGGGATCACGGCAGTGAGGAGTGCAAACGATTCTGGTTACACCGGCCCGCTTGGCAGCCTCGAGCATCGCCAAGCTCTCATCGAGATCGGCGGCGCCGTCGTCTACACCCGGCAAGATATGGCAATGAATGTCACGCATAGGTCAGCCTTAATCAACTAAACGTTTGCTCGGTTGGTGAAGATGCCCTTTTTGGAAGTCCCCTGATCGTCGGAGCCCTTCTTCACCTTCTTACCGTCCTTGGTGTAGTAGGAGTAGTAGTACTCGCTGGTCTCGGTCTCGCAGTAGTTCATAACGGTACCGATGAGCTTGACCTTCTCGGACTTCTTAAGCTGACCGATGGCGTTGAGCGCCTCCTCGCGCTTGGTGAAATCCTCACGCACGACAAAAAGCGCACCGTCGGTCAGACTTGCGATCTCGGCAGCATCGATGAAAGTGCCGACCGGGGGAGCATCAAAGATGACGTACTGGAACTTGGCGGACAGTGCCTTTACCAGCTTGGCAAAGCGGTGAGAGACGATGATGTCGGCAGGATTGGGAATATGCGGCTCAGCATCGAGGAAGTAGAAGTTCTTCTGACCCGTCTCGACAATTGCCTGGTCAATGGAGATCTGCTCGGAAAGGACCGCATAGAGTCCGCCGCGCGAACGAACGCCGAGCATATCGGAAAGGGACCTGCGGCGCATATCGGCCTCAACCAGGAGCACGGACTTGCCGCTCGTGGCGATTGCCTGAGCAAGGTTAATGGAAACCGTAGACTTGCCCTCGTTGGGAATCGAGGAGGTAACGGTGATGGTGCGAATGGGGTCGTCCACGCTCGCAAAGCGGATGTTGGCCAGAAGGGTCTTGGCGGCATTCTGTACAACGAGCTTATCGGTGTTCTTTGCCTTAGCCATGCCTATTTACCACCTTTCATAGCCGGAATTCGGCCAACAACGGGAATGCCCAGGAGCTCTTCCGCCTCTTCGGCACCGCGGATGCGGGTATTGAGCATGTCTGCCAAAACGACATAGGCAACTGCGATAAAGATACCGGCGAGGAACGCGACGGCAATATACAGCGTGCGCTTGGGGCCGCTGGGGGCTTCGGGGGTCTTAGCCTCGTCGATAACGTTGATGCTCTGGGCAGCGCCGACGTTCTGAGCGACCGTACTCACCGAGCTAGCTATGGCCTTTGCGACCTCAGCCGTCTCCTTGGCATCGGTGCCGGTAACCGAAAGCGTAATGACACGCGTAGTGGTCTCGGAGGAAACAGACACCTTGTAGTCATCCAGATCGGTGAGGCCCAGTTCCTTGGCGGCGCCGCTCTTAACGCTATCGCTATCCAGCAGCGTGGCGATATCGTTGGAAAGCATCTGGCTCGCCGAGAGATCGTTGTAGCTCATCTGGCCGCTATCGTCGGTCTTGGCGAGAATGTACATGCTCGTCGTCGCGGTGTAGGTGTTGTCCATCGCGGCGAAGGACACGATGCCCATGGCGATCGCGCAGACCACCGGAAGGGTGATGACCAGCTTAAGGTGCTTTTTGAGCAGCTGGAACAGTTCGAGAAGGGTCATGCAGCTTGCCTTTCATTTCCCCAGTTCGGATTGACAAAACTGTCCGTATGTTATCGCATCTTTTTACCGAGACCAAACTCTATACATAAGAAACAGGCTCTCCTGTAAAAATGTCGGAAGCAATCGTAAAATTGCACAACAACGCCGCACCCGAAAGTCAAATGCGGCGTCTACATCAATACCTATGTTGTATCGCTATGCGAATGGCTCGTCCTGCTGTATGGGAAACGTCACCGTAATGGTGGTTCCCACGCCCAACTCGCTCGACAGATCGAGCGTGGCGTGATGATACAGGGCCGCATGCTTGACAATGGCAAGCCCCAGACCGGTTCCGCCGCGCGCCTTGGACCTACTCTTGTCCACGCGATAGAACCGCTCAAATACCTTGCCCTGTTCTTCAGGCGCGATACCGATTCCCGTGTCGGCGACCGCAAGGAACGGATGGCCTTCGTCGTTGGTGCCGCACTGCAGCGTAACCGTACCGCCGGGTCGATTGTAGCGGATGGCGTTGCTTGCCAGATTATAGATGAGCTCGTCAATCAAGCGCGACACGCCCTCGATGACCACAGGCTTGGTCTCATGACTTATCGTCACATTCGCCTGACGGGCGACCTGTTCAAGACGCTGCTCAACCGCGTAGATGGCACGCGAGAGCTCAATAGGCTCCGTGGACCCAATGGGCACCGCCTCGCCCTCAGTTGCACGCTCGGCCTCGTCCAAGTTAGACAGCGTAAGGATGTCGTTGACAAGCGCTGCCAAGCGGCCCGCCTCACGATAGATGCGACCGCCAAAGTTGCGCAGGTCGTCCTCGCCCTCGACCATGCCGTTTGCGATGAGCTCGGCATAGCCCGAAATCGCCGTAAGCGGCGTCTTGAGCTCGTGGGTGATATTCGCCGTGAACTCGCGGCGCATACGGTCGTTGTCCGCTAGCACCGCCATTTGGCGCTTGAGTTCCTGGCGCTGCGACTCGATACGCTCAAGCATGGGGACCATCTCGGCATAGGCGTGCTCATAGCTACGGCGTGGGTGGTCCAAATCCACCTCTTGCAACGGCGCGATGATGGCACGGGACTCGCGGCGCGCCATGAAAAACGAGAGTACCGCACCCGCTGCTGCGATAAGCAGCATCGGCGCCACCATCGACAGCAAAATCGCCGCAACGCCAGGCTGGGCCTGCGCCAAGCGGACAACCTGGCCGTTATCAAGGGCGACGGCGCGATACAGCATAATCTCGTCGAGCGTAGAGCTTGCGCGCTCCGCGGAACCCAAACCACTCTCAAAGGCCTCGATGACCTCGGGGCGATCGCCATGGTTGGGCAGTGTGGAAGGCGACGCCTCGTTGTCGTAGGCAACTGATCCATCCTTGTTAATCAGCGTGATGCGCAAGTCCTCGCGATCGAGGCTACGCAAGAACGGGATGGGCTCCTGCTGCTCGTCGAGGGCGGCAGCAATGAGCTCGGTTTCCTGCGCCAGGTTGGCACTCGTGGCATCCGCCAAGGTGTTTTGCACAAAGAACGCACCCAGCACCGTAAACGCCACGATAACCGCCATGGCGCAGACAAAGATCGTCACAAAAACGCGGTGCGACAGCGTATGTTTTCCCTGGGGGGCGAAGACCACGGGTTACTCCTCCGATGCGGTGGCCGCGGTGTCGTCACCTTCGGTACCATCACCGGCAGAAGGCTCGGCCAAGCGGTAGCCCACGCCGCGCACGGTCTCGATGGCGCCGGCATGCTCGCCCAGTTTTTGGCGAAGCGTCTGCACGTGCACGTCAACGGTGCGCGAACCGCCGTCGAAGTCCCAGCCCCACACGCTCTGCAGCAACGACTCGCGGGTAAAGACCACGCCGGGCTTGCGCATGAGGTACTCGAGCAGGTCGAACTCGCGCAGGGTGAGCTTAAGCGACTCGCCGGCAACGGTCACCTCGCGATGGCTGGGCGAGAGCACAATGTCGCCCACGCTGAGCACATCGCTTGCCTGTTTGACCATGCCGCCGCGACGCAGCAGTGCGCGGCAGCGGCTGGCGAGCTCCATGAGCGAGAAGGGTTTAGTCAGGTAATCGTCGGCACCGCCATCGAGCGCCATCACCTTGTCGAGCTCGGTGTCCTTGGCGGTAAGCATCATGATGGGCACCGTCGCCGTCAGGCGGTCGGCGCGCAGGCGGCGCATAATCGCCAAACCATCGGTATCGGGCAGCATGATGTCGAGCAGCACGGCATCGGGTACCCGTCGCGCCACGGCGGCCTTAAACTCGCCGTCGCACGAAAAGCCCTCGGCCTCGATTCCCTGCTTGCGCAGCGCATAGACCGTCAGATCCCTGATGTTGTCATCGTCCTCGACGTAATAGATCATGTTGAACCCCTTTGCGGCCGGCATGACCGCATCTTAACCCTAAAGGTGCCTGTACTAGATGGTATCAGCCAAAACGGCCCGTCAAATAATCCGCCGTGCGCGGATCGATCGGGTTTTTGAAGAGCTGGGCAGTGGGCGCATGCTCCACCAGCTCGCCCAGCAAAAAGAACGCGACGGAATCGGATATGCGCGCCGCCTGCTGCATATTGTGTGTAACGACCACCAGCGTGCAAGTCTCCTTGAGCTCGCTGGCAAGCTGCTCCACCACCAACGTCGACACGGGGTCGAGCGCCGAGGTCGGTTCGTCCATCAGCAGAATGTCGGGCTGCACGGCCAGCGCACGGGCGATGCACAGACGCTGCTGCTGGCCGCCCGAAAGACCCAGACCCGATTCCTTGAGCTTGTCCTTGACCTCGTCCCACAGGGCGGCGCGTCGCAGGGAGTCTTCGACCAGCTCGTCGAGCACGACGCGGTCGCGCACGCCCATACCGCGCGGACCATACGCGACGTTGTCGTAGATGCTCATGGGAAACGGGTTGGGGCGCTGGAACACCATGCCCACGCGCTGGCGCAAACGGCAGATGTCGTAATCGCCCAGGATATCTTGACCATCGAGCGCAATCTTGCCCTCGATACGGCAATCCTTGATGCCGTCGTTCATGCGGTTAAAGCAGCGCAGCAACGTGGACTTTCCGCAGCCCGAAGGCCCGATAAATGAGGTGATCTGCTTGTCGCGGATCTTGATATTCACGTCCTTGAGCGCATGATGGTCGCCATAGAACAGGTCGAGGCCCTCAACATCGATTCGCGTCGGCGAGGCGGCAAGATCCTCTGCCGTGGGGCGAGTCGCATCCCCAACCTCGCGCTCGTGCGCGGCCTCGGCCTGCGCTTTCATGAGTTCTTCAAGCTCCGTGGGCTCCACAGCCGCAGCAGCCGTCATACCGCATACCTCCACATCGATATCAATTCAGCAGTATCGATAGTAGGAATCGCGGCTCATATGCACGTGAGCGCATTGTCAAGTGTTTGTAAGGGCACACTGGCTATGCGGCGGGCAGCTCGATGGTGAATATCGTGTGTTCGGGCGTCGATTCACATGCAACGGTACCGCCGTGCGCGCATACGATCTCCTTGGCGATGGCAAGCCCCAGTCCAGCGCCGCCGCGATTGGTCGCACGCGCCGCATCCAGGCGATAGAACTTCTCAAAGATCACCTTGAGCTTTGCCTCAGGGATGGGATCGCCCTGATTGATAAAGCGCACGCGCACGCCACCGCCGTCCCGGCGTCTGGCCTCGATCGTGATGGTCGAGCCCTCATAGCTATAGGCAATAGCGTTTTTCATGATGTTGTTGAACACGCGAGCCATTTTGTCGCCATCCACGAGCACCGTCAGGTCCTCGCGAATATCAACTTGGACTTCCTTATGCTGCTCGTTGAGGATGGGATAGAACTCGTCAGTCACCTGAGCCAGCAGCAACCCCAGATCAACATAGCCGCGCGTGAGCACGATATCGTGGAAGTCAAAGCGCGTGATATCGAAGAACTCTTCGATGAGCGTATCGAGCCGGTGCGCCTTGTCGAGCGCCACGCCCGTAAAGTGCGCACGTTGCTCAACCGGCAGCTCGGGAGCCTCTTGCAGCAGCGAAAGATAGCCCACCACACTGGCAAGCGGGGTGCGTAGGTCATGTGCCAAGTACGTGACCAAATCGTCCTTGCGATGCGACTCGTCACGCAGAGCTTGCTGCACCTTGCGCTCACGGTCACGCACGCGGTTAAGGGCGCCCTCGACCTCCAAGAAGTCGCCGTCGATGTTATCCCAGGTGTCGGGGTGATCGATCAGGCGATCTTGAATACGAGCGGCCAGCACACAATCGGCATGCTGCTCGCCCTGCTCGTAGCCCTGGTAGTACAGGGCGCGGCCACACAAGAACAGCACGCACGCGGCAAGCGCCAGCACAAAGCCAAGCATGTTGAATACAAAGCCGGCATCGAACAGCACCGGCCCTTCGATGCCGCCGAGCGCCATGGCGCCAATCGCCAACGTCATGGCCCACGCGGCGCCGCCAATCACCACGCAGCGGCACACGATCTCAAATCGATCGATCAGCAAAAAGCCGACAAGCAGCACCGCCAAGATTCCGACGATGTTGTCGATGCCAATCAGCAGCAGGCTCAGCAAAAAGAGCAGCACCGTTGCAAGCGCGCGGTTGTCGACGACCGACCTCACGTATTCAAAGAGCCGATCGGGCACCTCGAACGCTTGCCTATCGTCTTTTGTCATATCAAGATCCTCACAAGCGAAAAGCGTTATTCGATGATGTAGCCGACGCCCCAGACGTTTTTGATAAAGCGTGGCTTTTGTGCGTCGTCGCCGATCTTTTCGCGCAAGTGGCGAATATGCACCATCACCGTATTGTTGGAGCCGGGCATAAAATCCTCGCTCCACACCGCGCGGAACAGGTCCTCCACGGCCACCACGCTGCCGCGATGCTCGACCAGATACAGCAAGATTGAATACTCGGTGGGTGTGAGGCGTACCGGTGAACCGTCCACTGTCACGGAACGAGCATCGCGGTTGATCTCCAAGCCGTCGAGCTGAATGGTCGGCGACTCGGCCGCCTGTGCACGGCTACCGTAGCTGGTGTAGCGGCGAAGCTGAGCGTGCACGCGCGCGATGAGCTCCAGCGGACGGAACGGCTTAACCACGTAATCGTCCGCGCCAAGCGAAAGGCCCCCGATCTTGTCTTGCTGGGCATCGCGCGCCGTCAGCATGATCACGGGATAGGTATGGCTGGAACGGATCGTACGCAGCAGCTCAAACCCATCGATATCGGGCAGCATGACATCCAGCAGCGCCAGATCGAACTCCTGCTCCAAGATTGCCTTGGCAGCGTCGGCCCCGCTATAGGCGACCTGTACATCAAAGCCTTCTTTTGTAAGGTAGATACCAACCAAGTCGGCGATGGCCTTTTCGTCATCAACTACCAAAATGCGCTCGTTCATGCGTGCTCCTCTCGCGCTCCATTATGCCCGAGGGGGGCGCATGCCACACACAACAAGCGTGGGTAATTAAGTCGGCCTTAAGCACCCTTGTGCCCGTTCGGGCGCGGATGTGGGCCACGCACGCACGCGATGATCGCCGACACCGGCAAACGATATACTCTAGTTCCAGAAGAGACCATCCCGTCGAAAGCGAAATCTGTGAAGTCCCTCACCTCTTTTGCAAAGCGCTCAGCCCAGCTTGCCGCCGGCTTTGTCTGCGCTATCGCCCTTGCCGCTGGCGTGCCCACCGTCGCCGGCGCCCAAGTGCTCACGACCGACAATGTCTGCGGCAAAACCGCCGATGCGCGCGGCATCACGGCCGATAATCTGCCCGATATCGATGCGACCAATGCGCTCGTCATGGGCAAAGACGGCACCGTCTACTATGGGCGCGGCGCCGATGAGCAGGTCAAAATCGCCTCGATCACCAAGGTCATGACCGCAATCCTAACCGTCGAGAATTGCAAGATAGACGAGAAGGTCACGGTAAGCAACACCGCGGCCACCGTGGGTAATTCGACCGCCGGCTTGCTCGAAGGCGACGAGCTTACCGTGGAGCAGGCGCTGCGCGGCCTGATGATTCCCTCGGGCAACGACGCCGCCATCGTGCTCGCCGAATATGTGGGCAAGAAGATCGACCCTAAGACCAAAGACGCCGAGGCCACATTTGTGAAGGCCATGAACGAGCGCGCTAAGAAGCTCGGCTGCACCGGTACGCTTTTTGAAAACCCGCATGGCCTGGACTTTGATGAGTGGGCTGGCGATATGTACTCAACCGCACACGACGTAGCGCTGATGATGCAGGAGGCCATGAAAAACGACACGATCCGCGAGGTCGTAGCGAGCGAGGATTCCTGGATCGAGGTCACGGGCGCCGACGGCACCGACCATTCGCATTCCATGGACACGCATAACTATTTGCTGGGCCAAGATGGCAACATCGGTGGCAAGACCGGCACTACCGACGATGCAGGCTATTGCTTCACGAGCGCCTACAACCGCGATGGCGACGAGATCTACACCGTCGTTTTGAACTCCACCACCACCGACCAGCGCTTTACCGATACCGCAACCCTTGCCAATTGGTACTACGGTCACAAGGTGACGGTCGCGATCGCCAACACGCAGGAAAAGACCGCCAACGGCAACCCGCTTATGGCGCGCATCGGTCAAACCGACTGGACGGATAAGACGATCGACGCCACGCTCGCCGACCCCACGGCGCAAGCGACCGTGTTTTCCCTTGCCGGCGAGGTGACCGAAAAGGTTAGCTACGACGATCTTTCGGGCACGGTGCATGTGGGCGACAAGGTGGGCAGCGTCACGCTCAAGCAGGACGGCACCAAGATCGCCGTCATGGACCTAGTTGCCGACGAGGAAGGCGCAGGGCCGAATCCCATTGAATGGCTCCTTGTGAAGCTTGATCGCTTGGGCCGTCGCATCGACAACCGCCCGCTCACAGCAGAAAGCGAGACCGTCGCCAAGGCGCCCGAGGTGTAGTGCGCAAGAATAATAAGTCCGCTGAAAGGAGGCGTCCGAAATGATGCCTCTTTTTTGAGGGTTCGAATCCCCAGCCGCCATTCTTGATAATAAAAAGGGCCCCAAATGGGACCCTTCTTCAAATTCGTACTGGCGGAGAGCTGGGGATGTCCGGGCATGCTGCGCATGCCCTCCGGCTTCAAAGCCTGGCGGCTTTTCGCCCACGGGCTACAAACGCTTTCGCGTTTGCTTAACGCCCGTGCCCTCTCGGGTTCGAATCCCCAGCCTCCTTTCTCCGCACAAAAAAGGGCCCCAAATGGGACCCTTCTTTCAAGTCATACTGGCGGAGAGCTGGGGATTCGAACCCCAGATGCCCTTTTGGGGCATACTCGCTTAGCAGGCGAGCACCTTCGGCCTCTCGGTCAGCTCTCCGTAACAGCCGTTCTATAGTAACCAAACAGCCAAGGATGGGCAAGAGGAAATTTTCTAATTGCCTAGCAGCCTTTCCTTCTTGAAAGCTTCGCCTACCCAAGCGAGCGGTTGAGGGAGCCGAGCTCGTCGTTGCCCATGGTACGCCACATTTGGAAGATGCAACCGCGCGCCAGGAAAAAGAAGCCGTTATCGACCAGCTGCACGGCGGCATCCGCAAGCTGGTTGGCCACCGCGGGCACGGGCGGCAATTCGAGTCCAGCCCTGCGGATGGTCTCGACCGCTTCCTCGAACGTCGGAGGCTCGCTGACGCCCATCTCGTTCATAAGGCTCTGCATTTCTTCCAGCGCGCTGCTGCCCGACTCCTCGCCTCGCGGCACCAGACGGTAACAAGCCAGCGCCAGGTCGAGCTGATCGCAATTCCAATAGGCAAACGCCAAGCGATAGAACAGGTAGCCGATTGCAGAACGATCGCTGGCAATACGTAGGCCGTGGCGCGCCACCTCGATAATCTCGTCAAAGCGCTCCAGACGCGCGAGCACGTTGATGAGCGCAAAGTGCGACTGCATGGACGAGCGCGCCAGATCGTAAAGATGGCGCACCTCGGGCAGTGCTCGTTCAAAGTCCTCTTGCTCGGCGTAAAAACTGCAGATCTCGTGCTGGGCAAAGTACAGCGCATCGGGCGCACGAAGGATTCGCACAGAGCGGTCTTCTTCCAACACCGGTAGCACCATGCGCACCAGCTGGTTATCGCAAAACTGCGTTTGAACCGGACCTGTCGCCAAAAGCTCGGCGACGGCGCACTTAGCCTCCAACTCCTCGACAAGACGGGAAAAGCCTTCAAAAGCACCTGTACGGTCGACTATTGCCTGCTCGCGCAATTCAACAACACGGGCCACGTATGGGTCGTCGTCCTCTTCCATGACCTCCAACTCGTCAGCCGTATCGGCAAGCAGCAGATCGCGCAGCGCCGGCGGCAGCGTGCGATGGTCATCACGCGGACGAGCATGAACCTCCGCAGGCTCAATCGTCTCCGGAGCGGTTGACTCATACGCCTCAAGCACACGCTTGCACGGCATATCGTCCATGTCCATGCTCTCAAGATCCTTGGCGACAGGCACGCAATCGGCCAGATAGGCCGCACGCCCAAAGAAATACGTTGCGACAACGCGCTCGCCCTGCTCACTGTCGGTAGCAGCAATCTGCACATAGCAGCGCGTGATGCAGGTGCCCGCGGCAAAACACGCTGCCGCAAGCGTGAGTGCCACGCGCGCATCGTGCTCCGCGGCCCAGATCGCCCGCGTGTCCTCGTCCAGCTCGCGCCAGGCGTCATCCTGAGCGTCGTATTCACGTTGCGGCATGGCATCAACGACAGACTGCCCAAACCGAACGAGCATAATCCCCTCGGCAACGTTTGCCCGATAGGTATAGTCGAGCCGCGTGACCACGTTGAGCGCCTCAACGATTCGCGCAAAACGGGTGCGCACGTCCCACTCGCCGCCCGGTTGGCACGAAACCGTTCCCGGCTTGGCCCACGGGTTATCGCTCGAGGCCGTATCGAGCAGTCGGGGAACATCGTTGGTCGTCTTGGCGATATGCCACGCATCAAAGAGCGCGCAGCCCTCAAGGCTCGGCGAGGATGCCGCAGGGACCAATCCGGCCCCGATGCGCTCAAGGATGCCGGAGAGGCGGTTGAGACGGCACTCTATTGCAAGCAGCATGTCAATCTCGTCCTGGTCCAGCAGGCTACGATCAAAATTGAGATAGAAAATCTTTGAGCGATCAATGCGAGCCAGGCTCATCTCGGACTTGGCAGCGATGGTGCGCAGGCGGGGCAAGTCAATTTCGCTCATAAGGGCGGCGGCATAGCGCTCGATACCGCTCGGATTCTCGGCATGGTCAACGCGGTAGAGCAGCGTCTCGATAGCATCGGGGAGCGGTGCCGTGTTAAAGCCCAAAAACACCTCGACCGGCTCGGGCAACTTTACGAGCTTGATCTTGTCGACAACGTTTTGCATACCCTCGTCGAGTCCGCCGGCGTCCGCCGTGTTCACAATAGCGCTTTCGGAGTTGGCAAATATCACGTAGCGCAAGAACATCGAGGCCATGAACTCGCCGTAAGGAAGGGCGCGGGTCGAATTCCATGTCTCGTGGTCGGACTGCTCGCGCATGGGGCCTTCGGGAGAGCCGGCAGTTTGCGCACACGCGCGCATTGCACCGTTGGCTTCCCTTACCATAATCTCACCAATACTGGAATCCGACTCGTCAAGGACCAGTTCCATGTCGGGATCGTTGGGCAGCGGAGCCTCGCTGACGGGGCGGTCCACCTTGTACACCTCACCCGAAACGCTTACGTAGCCCAAAAGCGACACATGACTTTTGCCAACGAATTCGACGACATAACAAGATTCAAGCTGATCCTCGCCAAAGAGTTTCCAGACCACGCCATATGAGCGTCCCGCAGGCTGCTCGGGCATCGCCGGAAAGCGCTTCTTGGGATCGAGAAACCTGAGCTTGTATGTCGGACGCTCTGCCACGAAGTATCACCCTGATCGGTCGTTGAGAGAAGAAGTGGTCGCGGATGGGCCGCGACACCTACTCGGAATCTTACACGAGTCGACAGGAAATCGTCCCTTTGGACAAAAGCACTCAAGCTAGCGCAAAAGAAAGCCCCCCCCCCGTGGCCGGGAGCTTTAATCTCAAATGGTGCGTCATATAGGATTCCGCGCATCCGCTGCGCGGATCCGCACCGGCTTCGCCCGCCTGCCGGCGCGCTCGCCCGCGGGCTAAAAACGCTCCGCGTTTTCTTTACGCCCGCGCCTCGACCGAGGTTCGAATCCATGCAGTGTTTACGTAAAAGAAAAGCCCCCGTTGCCGGGAGCTTTAATCTCAAATGGTGCGGCGTATAGGATTCGAACCTATGACGTTCTGATTCGTAGTCAGACCCTCTATCCAGCTGAGGTAACGCCGCGACTTGTTGATTATTATGCACATCGACTGAATAAAGGTCAAGCATTTTTCGAAAAAAGTTATTGAATTTGATTTTTACTCATTTAGACCACTTGATGCGATCTTCGACGCATCGCGATATAAGAAAAGCTCCCGTTGCCGGGAGCTTTAAAATCAATTGGTGCGGCGTATAGGATTCGAACCTATGACGTTCTGATTCGTAGTCAGACCCTCTATCCAGCTGAGGTAACGCCGCAACGCACGGATTATTATGCACGTGACCCCTCGATGGGTCAAGCGACAATTTGGAAAAATTTTACGAAGTGATGATTAAGATGCTCGCGCCTCGACCGAGGTTCGAATCCGTGCGGTGCCGGCGTAAAAGAAAAGCCCCCGTTGCCGGAGGCTTCAAGTTCAATTGGTGCGGCGTATAGGATTCCGCGCATCCGCTGCGCGGATCCGCACCGGCTTCGCCCGCCTGCCGGCGTCCTCGCCCGCTCGCTAAAAACGCTCCGCGTTTTCTTGACGCCCGCGCCTCGACCGAGGTTCGAATCCATGCAGCGGTGGCATAAAAGAAAAGCCCCCGTTGCCGGAGGCTTTCGATTTCAATTGGTGCGGCGTATAGGATTCGAACCTATGACGTTCTGATTCGTAGTCAGACCCTCTATCCAGCTGAGGTAACGCCGCAGCGCAAGACATATAAAACCACTTTAGTTCATTAGAGTCAAGCAAAATCTCAAACTTTTTTCGCGCGGGCCGCAATTTGTCACGCTGCACCACGAGCATCAGCGCTTTTCGTACGATCGATTGGCTTTTCGATCACATCGAACCCGACGCCAAGCTCCCCCAGAAGCGACCGCACCCGTTGGGCACAGTCGTAGTCGGCAAACGAAATGCTCAGCATTCGGGCCACCTGATTAGAAGGGTTGATTTCCGATCTCAGCCGAACACATTGAGCAAATAGGCCATTCCCGCAGTTAGCTGAACGCCCCCGCGGCCCCTCCTGGGGTCCGGGGGCGCCGTTTTCCCAGTTGAAGGAACGGTGGAGATG